>NZ_FQXM01000087.1 GCF_900129965.1 Clostridium grantii DSM 8605
AGTAAAGAATAAGAAGAAAAAATTGAAAAAAGACCCGTAGGGTGAGAAAAAAGAGCATGTTTCTACAATAGAGAAGCATGTTCTTTTTATGCTAAATAACTGTTTAACGAAATTAGTTTTGGCCTTTGATTCAATTTTTAGCAAAATACTATTAAAAATCATTTGCATGATTAAAAATTATTTACAAACAATTTGAAAAACTTTAATTATATACTCGTGTAATAGTCACTAAAATTTGATATAATATAAAGTAATACCTTACAAAAGGAAGTAAAATACTATTTATACATGTAGAAGTGCAAAGTTATAGTAGCGGATACAAAATTTTCGGAGAGAGAATGTTTAGGTATTTCTATAGGATTTGGGATAAGTTCAGATATAAATATAAAGATAAATCAGAAATAGTAGCAGCGGCTATATATACCTATAAAGGTGAACGTGGAAAAGATAAAAGATATGTATACAAATTGCCAGAGATAGAAAAAGATATACTTGTGTATAATTTTAAAACTATTGACGTAGAAAAAATTAAACTTGAAAACATAGATGAAGAAAATCCATTAAAATTAGTATTCAAAATGGCCAAAAGATTACTTGAAATAGGAGTTACTGTGGAAGAAAAATATAAAACTAAAATAGAACTAGCAGAAGAATTAAAGAATTACCATAAAGTAAAAAACAATGAGCAAATAAGAGCTTTAGTAGATTTTTTAGAGTACTTATTTTTAATCGAAGATCCAGAGTTAGAAAGTAAATATGAAGAATATAAAAAATTAAATGGGGGTGTATTTAAGTTGACAATTGACGATATAAGGAAAATACACTATGAGCAAAAAGGTAGAGAAGAAGGAAGAGAAGAAGGAAGAGAAGAAGGTGCAATTTTAGCAAGAAGAGAAGATATTTTAGAAAACTTAAATGAGATAGGCACGGTTAATGATGATATAATTAAAAGAGTAAATGAAGAGAGTAATATTGAAACTCTAAGAACGTGGTTAAAAATTTCTATAGTAGCAGAGAATTTACAGGAGTTTATAGATAAAATAAAATAGCAAGTGGGTCCAGCAAAGCATGTCCCCACAAAGGGAGCAAGCTCGCAATGGGGCCAGACCCATGTCCGTAAAGTTCACACAATTCTAAATATTTTGGCAACAATCTCTTTGGTTAATTAAAGAAATTTAACCACAATTATTAATAAGATAG
>NZ_FQXM01000086.1 GCF_900129965.1 Clostridium grantii DSM 8605
CCATTGATCAAGACAACAATAGTAGGTGTTCCTGTTGCTAATACTTGTTTTACTAATTCATTTTGTTGTCCTACTAAATCTAAATGTGCATTATCTCCATAGCTTTTTTGAAGGGTTACTGCTTCACGACTAGACATTGGCGAACCACCAATACACACAATAGCAACACTAGATTTTCGTGCTGCTTCTACCGCTTTTGCTATACTCTCGGTTTCTTCTTCTAATGTATATAATTCAGGATTTTTAGAAACCACCTCAGTTTCTGTCTCGATAACCATAACTTTTTTTGTTATTTCACACCCTTTTTCATATATAATCTTACAATCATCTTGTGCTTTTGCTTTAATCCCATCAAGGATACTATTTCCCAAATTAGGACGATGACTATAGTAACTAAATTCAATTGGGTCTGCATTAGGTCCAATAACTGCAATTGATTTGATGGTTTTTTTATCTAAGGGCAATAAATTATTTTCATTTTTGAGAAGAATCACTGTTTTGTCTGCAGCTTTTTTAGCAATTGCCTTATGCTTATCACAATTAACTAACTTATGTGCCTCATCTGGATTTACAAATGGATTTTCAAATAATCCTAGTTCAAATTTAACTTTTAAAATTCTTGAAACAGCTTGGTCTAAAAGTTTTTCAACCTTTTTATTTTTTTTAACAGCATTCAAAAGGTAAATATAAGCAGACCCAATTGGAATATCCATATCCAGCCCTGCATCTAATGCTTTTACTGCCGCTTCTTCTCTGTCAACTGCAACATTGTGTAAGATTGCCAATCGCTCCGCATCATTATAATCGGATATAACAATACCTTTAAAACCCCACTCATTACGAAGAATTTCTGTTAATAGCCATTTGTTCCCATGACAAGGTACACCATCTATTTCAGCGTGTGACGGCATAATTCCCATAGCATTAGCTTCCATTACAGCCGCTTTAAAAGGGGGTAATATTTCATCTCTAAAAACTCTTAGTGGAATGTCTGTTGGTGCAAAATTTCTTCCACCGGCTACCTGGGCATATCCTGCAAAATGTTTAGGTGATGAAATAATATGATTCTCTCTCACCCCATCACTTCCACCTTGCAACCCCTTTACAACCGATACTCCCATTCTTGAAACTAAATATGTATCTTCACCAAAGGTTTCTTCAATCCTTCCCCAACGAGGGTCACGTCCAATATCAAGCACTGGTGT
>NZ_FQXM01000085.1 GCF_900129965.1 Clostridium grantii DSM 8605
AAAACTACCATTGCTAAACTTTTATTGAATTTTTATCAGTGTGAAAAAGGGGAAATATTAATAAATAAATATAATATAAAAGATATCAATATAGAATCTTTGAGAGATAAAACAGCTTATATATCTCAAGAAATCTTCTTGTTTAGTGGTTCTATAAAAGAGAATTTATCTTTCTGGGATAAAAGTATTGAACTAGAACAAATTATAGAGGCTTGCAAAAAAGCTAGAATACATGATTTTATTAATAGTTTACCTCTTAGGTATGATACTTTCATAGAAGAAAATGGGTCGAATTTATCAGGAGGTCAAAAACAAAGATTAGCTATAGCAAGGGCAATACTTAAGAAACCAGATATTTTGATAATGGATGAAGCCACAAGTAATTTAGATTCCAGTACTGAGAAAGCTATAGACAAAACCTTACATGAATTTAGCAAAAATATGACCACAGTGGTTATTGCTCATAGGTTAAGTACTATTATGAGATGTGATAAGATTTTTGTTATGGAAAAAGGAAAAATAATTGAAAGTGGCTCACATAAAGAGTTAATGGGACAAGGCGGCCATTATTATAATCTGTGGAAAGATCAATTGCCTGATTATTATGAGAAAAAAGAAGAGGTTATCTCAGAAAATTATTTAACAGAAGCACAAATTGCGGCAGCAAGTGTTATGGGGGTGAATCTATAGTGAGAGATATAATCAAAAATCTAGATGAAATTACAGATAGTAGAGAAATCTTAGAAGCAAAACCCCACCCTTTTACAACTATATTTATTTATATTTTGATAGCTATATTATTTAGTGGATTTTTGTGGGCATGGTTTGGGGAAAAAGAAATTTTAGTAAAAGCTACTGGTGTAATCCAGCCAGAGGAAGATACATATAAAATTGCTTCATTGGTTTCTGGAAAAGTAGAAAGTATCAACTACATAAATGGAAAAATAGTAAATGAAGGAGATATACTTCTTACTATTAACCATGATGAACTTGATTTGCAGAAAGAATCCTATGAAAATTCTATTATTGATTTAGAAAATGAGTTGGCTAATTTAAATAAGTTTAAAGAGAGTGTAAATGATGGTAAAGATTACTTTGACAAAAACTCTGAAATTGAAAAAGAGTACTATGAAAAATATTTAAACTATAAGCTTAGTTTAGAACAATCTGAAGATCAATTGAAACAAAATAAAACTCAAAAATCTGATCA
>NZ_FQXM01000084.1 GCF_900129965.1 Clostridium grantii DSM 8605
GGAAGGGACCAGGATTGCCAGAAGTATTATGTAGAATACCATTAGTTATAGTTGGTCCTGGTATTAAAGCTAAAAAGGAAAAATGTATGGATTATGTTTCAATATGCGATATTATGCCAACTATATGTGAAATTCTAGGGGAAGATATGCCAGAAGGAGTGCAGGGTAAAAGTATATTGCCAATACTTAAGGATATGGATTATCCTAAAGACCAATATACAAGCGTTTATATAGAGCAAGGGGCAGGTGGACTTTATTTTAAAAATGAAGATATAGATAATTTAACACCTGAAAATAAAGGTATTGCAGAGTCAGTAACCATTGATGAACTTAATTCTGTTACTCAGTCAGGGAAAATGAGAGCCGTTGTAAAAGATGATTGGAAGCTTACATTTGATATGATGGGAAAAGGGAAAATGTATAATTTGATTGAGGATAAGTATGAGCTAAATGACCTTTATGACAATAAAGATTGTGAGATTAAAAAAGTTGAATTATTGGAAGAACTTTTAAAAAGTTCAATAAAAGCTTCTGATGATTTACCTTATTCTAAAACGGAGAGACATGTTATAAAAAGAGATAAGAAAAGAAATTATTATCAATAATAAAGTTGCTTGAAAAAACAATAAGATGATTTTAGATTTTAGAGAACAATAATTTATTAAACAAGCAAGGTTGTGGTAATATTTTAAATTCTTTAAAAGAATATACAAATAAACAAACGAAATATAAAATGAAAGGAAGTATAAAATGGAAGGAAATATGAAATATAAAAATGAAAATTTATCGATACAAGAGCGTGTCACAGATCTTTTAGAGAGAATGACATTAGAAGAAAAGGTTGCACAAACTATTGCAGTTGATGTAACAACACTTACAGTGAATGAAAGCGAAAGTGAAAAATTATTCTCAACTGGTGAAATTCAGAATGAAAAATTGAAAGAGCTGATTAAAAATGGGATGGGCTCATTTCAGCTGCCAGGTAGAAATCTTACGCCAAAAAAAAGTGCTGAATATAGGAATATTTTACAAAAACATATAATCAATAATACTAGGTTACAAATTCCAGTTTTATCACAAGAAGAATGTTTAAATGGACATTTGGCAAATGGATCAACTATGTTCCCAAGACCTATAGGATTAGCAGGTTCTTTTGATACAGAATTGGTTGAAGAAATATACTCAGCAATTGGTGAAGAAACCCGTTCTAGAGG
>NZ_FQXM01000080.1 GCF_900129965.1 Clostridium grantii DSM 8605
GCATCGGATTCCATCCCTCGCAGAACTTATCGCTCAGTTGTTCACGTTTCGTTCACAATGGCTTGGATTATTTTACCAGTTTCCCCAAGGGTCTGGCCCCATGTCCGGGCCACCTTTGTGGGCCTGACTTGGTTGGACCACTTGCTACTAGCTCCTAATGCATAAGTTTACTTATATCTTCTTCATTTAATCCAGTTTTTTTAGCAATTGTATTAATATCTAATACATCCAATAAACTTTTTGCTATTTCAATTGCTTTTCTATATTCACCTTCTTTTATACCTTCTTTTATACCTTCTTTCTTAGCGCTACTTATCATATTAGCTCTCTCATGCAATGATTTTTCTCTAGCTCTGTATAATTCTATAGTTTTTTCATCACTACTTAAATACTCTAATCTTTCTTCTACCCTTCTAATATCTGAATCCATTTCCATCAACTCCTTTAATTTCTCTTCTGAAATATCTTTATTAAAGAAAGTCATCCACCTTTGAAGTTTATCTTCTTTTAAATTCGTTTCCTTCATTTTATAGAATTTGGGCAATTCTAAAAAATGAATCTCAACTAGATCTGTAAGCATATACTCTTTTGCTTCATCTTCCCACAAATGAAATTTACTATGAAATTTATCTAATTGTACATATTCAAAATCTAAAATATTTATAGTAATAACTTTTGATAAATTCTGATAATCTTCTCCTTTACTTATGGTTTGATTAAATAATCGGCCCCAATAAAATAAAGTTCTTTTATCCATATTATGTTGATTTGTTAATTGTACTTCAATATCTATTTGGGTTCCATCTTCTGTTTTTGCTCTTACATCTAGTATAGATGTCTTATCATTAATTAATTCTCTTGTTAATTCTTTATTATCAATTATTTCTAATGTTACTAGCCTATCTCTATCTTTTCTATCTAATACAAACTACTTCAACTATTAATTTATACGTGTCCAAAACTCCTAGAAACATGGAGATTTTGTACAAGTATAAATTAAGTTTACGTAAAGTTTGTCTATAAAACTGCATTTAACAATGCAATTAAATTATCTTTAACTTCATTTTCACCAAAAAGTTTCTTAAATATATAATCGTTCAATGGCTTCAATCTTTTCATTATTGTATCAACTCCTTACCTATATTATAACCTAATTACCTTTACTTTTTCACTATTTATTCAATTTTTTATTTTATAAATTATAAGGTAATTATCAATTTAATTTCGCTAAACAGTTATTTAGCATAAAAAGAACACGCTTCTCTATTGTAGAAACATGCTCTTTTTTCTCTTCTACTTCATCTTCACCCTATTTGCATCGGATTCCATCCCTCGCAGAGCTTATCGCTCAGTTGTTCACGTTTCGTTCACAATGGCTTGGATTATTTTTCCAATTTTCCCCAAGGGTCTGGCCCCATGTCCGTAAAGTTCACACAATTCTAAATATTTT
>NZ_FQXM01000079.1 GCF_900129965.1 Clostridium grantii DSM 8605
TCCAATTATATGTAATAGGAAGTGAACTTATAATTACTTTCTATTATATTTCTTATACAAGATGCTGAAAAACCTAGGGTCACTGTAGTTGATTTCGTGATTGCGTTTTGTAGTTTTTCATCAACCTAACTTGAGTATTTTCAGTGGAAGTATCTAGTCAAATATATTGTGATGTTTATATTTTTCTGCTAGTAGCTTAATTATTGTCTCTTTCTTAAAACTTATCTCTAATAGTAAGTTAAATTCAATAAGAATCTTTAGCTTATGACATATTCTTAATAATTCTCTCCCTTTGGCTACTCTATCAACTAAACTAATATCATAGTGTGTAAAATAGTTTCGAGTATCACAAATTCTACTAATAAATGATTTCTTCTTTTTTGATGACGATAGATTTAGAAGAGTACCACATTCATTAATCATATCATTTAATCTTTTTCTTAATGTGGGTTCATTACTATATGATAACCTCCCCTTTAACCAGTCCTCGTATTGACTGTCAACAGAGTTTATTATACTATTGATTCTTTTTTCATGCTCATCTGGATCAATCTCAGTATTTATCTTAGTTCTTCTATGATATGATTCTAAAGCTTGTATAAGACTTGAAAACTTTTGTTCTAAATACATATCTGAATTATAAAGTGTTCCAAAGTATAAGTTAATTACAGGTTTTAAAACATCTGATCTATCAAACCATTTCTTTATAATTTCATTGAATTCATCTTTGATATTCTGTAAATTAAACAACATATTAGGTGGTAAAATTGACTTTGGGTCCATTAATGAGTTTTTAATACAGAAATAGACTGTAACATCAGGATATAAAAATTTTCCATCAAATTCTTGTTTATTAACTTCTGTTTTACCTATTACATCTATAATTGTGACAGGTTCACCAACACCTAGGCTTATAAAATTTTGTATATGCTGTAATTGTTCTGTATGTTCTTTAAATGAATTAAGTTTCTTATTAATCATCTTTACGTATATTTTTTGTTTAATATTTGCTTCTTTTTGAACAATACATCGGTTGGGTGTTTGAGTAACAGGATAAATTTCAATTGAATATTCCTCACTAATATCTGTAGTGACTTTAGAGGGCAACTTGTACTTTATATCAATCTCATCATTTGATGAAGAACTTATATTTATTCCATTCATCCAAGCCCATTCATCTAGATTTGAATAATGATAACTAATTTCATTAAACTTTATATCAGCATCATTGTTAAAATGAACTCCTTCAAATATTATATTAGCAAAAATCACTGTCGTAATAAATCCATTACTATTAAACACTCTGTTTGTTTCAAAGCATTTATATAACGTAATATCTTTTCCATCTGCTGTTTTACCAAGAATAATATTAACCTCAAGTTCATCATCTTCTACCAGTTCTCCTATTAATTCTAAATTTGCACCATCATTAATATTAAATTTTAAAATCCCTGAAATATTATTCTCTATATTTTCTGGCAACCACCA
>NZ_FQXM01000077.1 GCF_900129965.1 Clostridium grantii DSM 8605
TATTCTATCATTCTCTGTTTAATTTTCAAAGATCAATTTCTGTTTTGTGAATTTCTTGTTACCATCTTGCGACAGCTTATTTAGAATATCACTTGTTTCTCATGTTGTCAAGAGTTTTTTTTACTTATCTTTCGACGTTTTTCTTAGTTCTCTTGGCGACAAGGAGTATCTTATCATTTATATTTAACTCATATTTTAATAAATTGGCCTATTAATTTAAAAGAGATCTCTATACATATGTTTTACTACCTTTTTCTTAGTATTCCTTATAATAACACGCTAGGATGAGTGTATCTTTTATTAATGTTCTGTAACTGTTATCATGCTAATTCCTTCATATTATACTTATCTATAAAAAATTTTACTTAGTTGTCAAAGCACATAAATATTATGAAGATATATCTTTATAATCTAAAAAAAGGTTAGAATAACTAAAAGTAAGTTTCTTTTAGCTATTTTAACCTTTAAAGTTATTATTTCATTTCTACTGTATATTTACCCTTTAATTCATTTACCTTATTAAAGTATACTTCGCCTTGCTTGTTTTGCATCAAGTTCATCTTTATTTCATTCTTAACTTCTTCAAAACTTCTATACTCTTTTTCACTTTTTTCTTCTACTAAAATCAAATGATATCCAAATTGAGTTTTTACAGGCTCAGTTACTACTCCAATCTCACTTGCAAAAGCAGCTTCTTCAAATTCTCCTACCATTTGTCCTCTACCAAAACTTCCTAAATTTCCACCTTCAGCTTTAGAAGGGCATGAAGAATACTTTGCAGCAGCTTCCTCAAAAGCTAATCCAGCTTTTATTTCTGCTAAAATTTCTTCAGCCTTAGCTTCTTCTTCAACCAATATGTGTTTTGCTGATACTTTTTCAGGTTGAACAAAATTTTCTTTATTTTCTTCAAAGAATTTTAAAACTTCATCATCACTGATTTCTATTTCATTCATTGTATTTTCCATTGACATTTGAGCCAACAATTCTTTTTTAAAAATTTCAAGTCGCTCTTTATAAACCTCTCCATCTATTAAACCACTATCTTTTCCATCATTATAAAATAACTCAAAAGCTATTAATTGCTCAAGCATTTGTGATCTACCTTGCTCATTTGCAAAATATGCTTTTCTATCTTGAGGTATTCTAGATAAAGCTGCCTCTAATTCTTCATTAGTAATTTCAACGCCATTAACTACTGCTAAGACTTTATTTTCCATGTGTATCTCCTTTTATTCTATATTTAGTCTATAAAAGACTCACTTTATTAATAATAACATAAAATTTATTTATATCAAATAATTTCTAAAGTTATTCACGATATGTTAAGAATTTCTTATTGCTTTATTTCCTACTATACTTTACATGATTATAAAATTTATATTTTTATATAAAATAAAAAGCATCTCTATTGAGATGCTTTATGGTGATCCACCGGGGAATCGAACCCCGGACAACTTGATTAAAAGTCAAGTGCTCTACCGACTGAGCTAGTGAATCATGTTACCTGGCAACGACTTACTCTCCCACACAGTCACCCATGCAGTACCATCAGCGTGTTGAAGCTTAACCATCGTGTTCGGAATGGGAACGGGTGT
>NZ_FQXM01000076.1 GCF_900129965.1 Clostridium grantii DSM 8605
TTATATCAATTGTTAACAAAATAATACTCTTACAAGACAATGTAACAACAAGTTCATATGCAAAACCCTCTCACTAGGGTAACTGTGGCTTAGATAAAAATGTGACTACATGTTTTTTCAAGTACAAATTCTACAAGACAAGATAAAATAGCATGCAATAAGACAAAATTTTTGCTCTCTTATGCATGCTTATTTTTCTTTAAAAACCAGTGTTCTTTCGATCATTTCCTAATACTTCTTGAGTTAATTTTTGAATTCTAAAGGGTGTAAATATTTTTTCAAATCTATTTACAGTCTAACCTTTATATTTTATTTTTTATTTCTATAACCTTTTCAACTGATAACTCAGAAGCTTCTGCAACTTGTTCTACGGTTAATCCATTTTCAAAAGATTCTTAGCTTCTTTAATAGCTCTTTCTTCTCTCCCTTCTTGTTTATCTTTATTAAGTGCACTTACTTTGTCTTTAAGTATCTTAGCTCTCATTTCATGAATTTTTGTATGTTCTCAGTGTTGCTACCTCTTTATAAAAAATCTTTCAAACTCTTTACTTTAAAATTATAATCTTTAATCCATGTTTTATAAGATTGATTATCTAAAAAATTAACCATTTTATATATTTCTTGTGTTTCATTAAAGTATTCTAAAGCTAAATAATATTCCTCTCTATCATTTTCAAATAAAACAATTGGAGGGAGCTCATTGCCAATTAACAAATAATTTAGTAGCATTCTTCCTACTCTCCCATTGCCATCTGCAAAAGGATGTATAGTCTCAAACCAACAATGAAAATAACTAACTACTTGCAACGCATTATCTTCATTTACTTGCACATCATTTATTTCTTTAATTAATGATACTAAGTTTTCTTCTACCTCTAATGGACTTACCCCTACATCATGTAACCCCACTATGTAGTCACCTTTTTTTAACTCCCCTGGCTTTTCCCCTTTTATTAACAAGTCTTCTGTAAAACAATCTTTCATTAACTCATAATGAAATTCTTTAATCAAGTCTAGAGAGATTTTTGATTCATTATCTCTGCTTATTTGTAAGATGTTTTTGCAAAGATCTCTATGATTTTCTATTTCTTTAATTGTCTTTTTATTTCCTTTATAATCTGTAACTTTTTCTCCCCTAAAAACAGTTTCTACATCTCTTAATCTTGTTTCATTATTTTCTATTTTATTGGAAGCATAAGTGAATTTCAAAAAGAACCTATTTAATAAATCCTCAACATTACCTTTTCTCCACACTTTTACTGATTCATTATACAGCATTTATTGCCCTCCTCATTAACTATTGAATTTAAACATATAATATAAATTATATCATATATTATACTTCTCATTTGTATGGAGATAAATTATTAGCAAGTTCTTAGGCAAAGCCTCCTCACTAGGGCAACTGTGACTTGGGTAAAAATGTATATGGTATGTTTTTCCAGCTGCAACTTCTAAATTAGTATGTAATAAGCCAAGATCCTCTTGCTTTATTATTCATGCTTATTTTTCTTTAAAAAACAGTGTCCTTTCGATTATTTCCCAATACTTCTTGAATGAAATCTTAAATTCTAAAAAGACTGCAAATATTTTTCAAATCTATTTACAGTCTAACCTTTATAATATATTTTTAAAAACAAAATCTACTTTTGGATCTAATAACCCTTTACTCAT
>NZ_FQXM01000074.1 GCF_900129965.1 Clostridium grantii DSM 8605
CCACCCTCTTTTCTTCAACTACTTTAATTATACCCAAAGTTATCTTTCTTAACAATCCTATCCAATATTTCTGTGAACTGCACCTATTTCCTAGGTCAACTGTGACTTGGGTAAAAATGTCATGGTGTGTTTTTTTCAGGTACAACTTCTACAAGATAAAATAGCATGTAATAAGACAAAAACATCCTGCTTTATTACATGCTTCTTTTCTTTAAAAAACAATATCCTTTCACTCATCTCCCAACACTTCTTGAGTAAAATTTTGAATTCTAAAAAAGACTGCAAATATTTTTTCAAATCTATTTACAGTCTACACTTTATATTTTTTTTATTTCTATAACCTTCTCAACTGACAACTCAGAAGCTTTTGCAACTTATTCTACTGTTAATCCCATTTTCAAAAGATTATTAGCTACCTTAATAGCTCTTTCTTCAGATCCTTCTTCTTTATTAAGAGCACTTACTTTCTCTTTAATTATGTTAGGCTCTAATGTCATATATTTCTCTTTGAGTGCTCTCATTACTAATCTTTCTAATCCGATTCCTTATAAATAATCAGCTATTATTTTGGCAAATTTTCTTATATCATCTAAATTGTTTAATACTATATCAAATACCATTCCTCTATTAAGTTTTAAATAATCATGAACTAAAATATTACGAAATCCAGCCATGTTACACAAATTTTCTTTTAGTTTAAAATCTATAATTTGATTTTCATATAAAATTTCAAAAACATCTCTATTATTTTCAGGTTTTCTGTAATTCATATCAGAAATAGTATGATTAGCAATATCTAGAACACACTCAATTGATAAATGTAAAAACCTCTCACAAGAACCATATAATAAAGGATTTTTAATGTACTCATCTTTAGAATATACACTAATATTTTTCAAATTAAACAAATACTCTTTTAATTTATCTAATCTAGATATAATAACGTCTCTTTGTACCATTAATCTAATCCTCCTCAAAGAAGTTTCCATTCTTAATATTTTTAATCATTTTTTCATCATATATATCTGAAAAATATTTATAATCAAAGTATTCTCTCATCAATAATGATTCAAATGTTGCCCTACCAATAAAATCTTTAACTACAATACCATCTCGTATAATTTCATGCTTTAAAAGAAGAGATGCTTTGTTTAGCGAAATAATATCAACATTTTTATTAAAAAATTCTTTACCATCTTCAATAATTGTTCCTCTATTAAAGGCATCCTCAATATCAGAATAATGCTTATCAAAATAAAAAGCTAAATCTATGTCACTATTACTATGGTTATCACCTCTAGCATATGACCCAAATAGATATGCAAACCTGATAGGATATTTTTCATCTATGGTTTTAGCAAACCTCATAATTTTTACAAATAGTGCTTTATCACCCTTAAATTTTAATGGAATATTCACAATTTCACTTCCTTTTTAGCATAAGCGCCAAAAATATATATTAATTTTATGCTTTATCAATAAGCTTAATTTATATTCTTTATATTTTATTTTTTTATTTCTATAATCTTTTCAACTGATAGCTCAGAAGCTTCTGCAACTTGTTCTAAGGTTAATCCCATTTTCAAAAGATTCTTAGCTACTTTAATAGCTACTTCTTCTCTACCTTCTTCTCGTCCCTCTTCTTTAGCTTTATTAAGTGCACTTACTTTATCTTTAAGTATTTTAGCTCTCATATCATAAATTTCTCTTTGTTCGCTGTCATTACTCATTTTTATTAATTCATCTTTTGCTTCTCTTATTTCTTTCACACTTAATTCTAGGCTTCTAACCTTATCACTCTCAGGGTCCTTTAAAAACTCAGTCCATGCTACCAACATATCTTTTTCATCACTATCATCTTTCAATTTTGGTATTTCTATAAAATGCATCTCTATTATATCCG
>NZ_FQXM01000073.1 GCF_900129965.1 Clostridium grantii DSM 8605
AATAAAGGACATATTAGTGCTTTGAAAGATACATTGGGGATTAATAAGGAAGATTTTTATAAATCATATATTATATTTAGTGAGCGTTGTACACTAAAGAAAATTACTGTTACTTCTCCTAATGTTAAAGTTATTAAGAGAAATAGTCTAGTTAGAACTATTAAAAAGGATATGAACAAGTCCCCTAAAATAATGACAGTTGAAGATATAGCGAAATTGTATTCAAAATTACAGAAATACACATTAGCTGATGAAGTGGTTAAGAAATCTCATATAGATAGTATTAAATCGAAGATATCTTAATTGATGAGTTGTGTGCTTTTATTTACAATTTTGTTTTGCTTTTATTAAGTCATAATTTTTGTAAAGTACCTGACCCCTTACAAAAACTGGAACAGTTTTTGTCGCTATTGAAGCCTGAGATTTTGTACATGTTTAGATTAAGTTTACGTAAGGTATGTCTATAACTTACTAAATAATTGATTAAAGTTTATTAGTGGGGTAAAATAGTATTAGTTAGAAGTATGATTATAACTAGTTATATTGGCAAAAATAAAGATAAGGTAGCACAAATTGGAGAATAAATAAAGGCAAATGCATTATAAAAATATGTAGTCTACTCTTTTGAAATAGCATAAAATATAATGATAATATTGGGGGGGATTAGAGTGAATATCTATCACGGCAGTGATGTTGTTGTGAAACAACCAAAAATTTTTCAAAGTAACCGTCTGCTTGATTTTGGTATAGGTTTCTATACTACAAGCAATAAGGAACAAGCAACTCGTTGGGCAGAAAAAGTGAGTTTAAGAAATAATACAGGTAAAAAATTTTTGTCGATATATAACTTTGATTTCGAGAAAGCAAAAAAAGAGCTTAATATCATTGAATTTACACAGGCTGATGAAAAATGGCTGGAATTTATAACTGAAAACAGAAGAGGAAAAGAAAGTTCAGAAGAATATGATGTAATAATTGGTCCTGTAGCTGATGATAATGTATATTTGACTGTAAAACTTTTTGAAACGGGTGTGTTGGATAAAGAAGAAGCCTTAAAAAGATTAAAAGTAGAGAAACTTTTCAATCAGATATTATTTCATACTAATAAAGCATTAAGCTTTTGTTTGTTTGGCCAATATATAGATTTGGGAGGGAAAAGCAATGGATAAAAATAAATTTGATGCGGTGTTTCCAATCATATCGGCTGCTCTTGTAGAAAAAATTGCGGTAGAATTAAATCTATCAGATAAAGATGCTGTTACAGAATTATATTCATCCCATCTATATGAAATGTTGGAACAAGAGGAAACAAAGATTTGGCAGTATAGCACAGAAAAACTGTTTGAAATGTTTTTAGAACAAAGAAATAGCGGAAAGATAAGCTTTCCGCAGGTATGAGGTGATAAGTAATGAATAGAAGTATTGATTTTACAGTATTTTGTCTTGAAAGTTATAAGCGGTCACATAATATAACTGGGAAGGATGCACTCAAAATTTTTAATGATAACAAGGTCTTTGACTATATTAAATCTTTTTATGATGTGCTTCATTCAACTGGACAGGATTATATAGTGGAAGATATTGATGTATATATTAATTCAAGACGAAATTAAAAGCAAGTGGTCCAGCAAGCTGTCCCACAAGGGTACCAGGTACTTCTCACAATTCAACGAATTTTATCAAAATTTAAGAAGATGTCCACAAAGAATAAATTTAGATCAAGCTCGGGGCATAAAGCATTTCCCCTCGCAATGGGGCCAGACCTTTGGGTGAGAATAGAAAAATAATCCAAGCTATCAAACATCAGAGAAATCTGATGTTTTTTTAGACTAAAGAAATGTTTAGCGAAATTAAATTTAATCTTTAAATTATTATTTATTAATATTAATTTTGTATTGTTGATGAAAAAGTAGAGGGGATTGGGGTATAA
>NZ_FQXM01000072.1 GCF_900129965.1 Clostridium grantii DSM 8605
ATAGTTTTGAATAATTTACAATATAAGGAGGTGAATATTATGGAAATGACTTTGAATTATAGTGGTGCTTTTTGTGAGTTGGGTTGTGATGAGTTGGAAGTTGTTAATGGTGGAAAAGATGCTTACAATATAATTTGCGGTGCTATTTTTGTTGGAGGAATTACTGTTGCGGCCGGTCTTATAGGTGGCCCACTTGCAGCTGGTGCGGCTGGTTTCATCGCAGCAGAAATCTATTATTCTACACCATGCTATTAAAATAATACTAAAGGGGGACTATATTATGAGTGATAATAACTTTTATACTTTAAATTCAAAAGAATTACATTCCATAGATGGCGGATTGTTAATTGGAGCTATTGCTCTAGGAACTGTAGGCTTTTGCGCTGGTGCTGTAGTAGGTATAGGTGTCTATGCCTTTACCAAGAATGATACTCACATACTTAGTACTGCTTTTGCAGGAGCAGGATTAGGTGCAATGTCTGGTGCAGGATTACCAATATAATGAAAATATTTTAGTTAAAAAAGAAAGAAATATATTATGTATTTCTTTCTTTTATCAAACTTTACAATAGATTTAGAATATATTCAAGGAGATGATACTATGAATTTTAGAACGAAAGAAATTGGACTTGGTACAATTTCTCCTATTCTACTTGTTTTAGGTCTTACTTTTAATACGTTATTAAAAAGCGCTATAATTAATTTCTTTCAACTGAAATCTATTTATTCTTTTGCAAATAAAATTAATTATACAATCATTTACTCAATTCTGTTTTTTATTGCTTCTGTTCTAGTAGGTTCAAAATATAAAGATGATTTCGGGGCGCAAATGAGTATAATTCTTTCAAAATATATGCTAGGTTTTACTATTACTGCATTGCTACTATATAAAATAGTAGGTAGTCGCTTAGTGCTGCCTCCTATGTAAGTAAGTTCGTCGGCTTCCTTCCTTACTATTCCCCCTAGGGGTTTGTTAACGTTTTATGAACAAATTTGTAAATTTATGTTTAGAAGTAGTGTGAATACACTACTTCTATTTTTTTATTAATTACTTCTTTAATTTACACATAATATGAAAGAAAGTAGCTGATTTCCAATCATCTCCTAGGACCTCCGAGGTGTAATTTTTTCCAGGTACAACCTTGAAAACATAAAAAACATGTACGCTGGCAAGAAATACTTGCTTTATAGTACATGTTTTTTTGACTTCAATATTTTTTCAGTAATTTTCTAGTCCCTTTAGCATAAAAATTTGAATTAATAAGCTAGATAAAACTTTAGAATTAAAAAATCTTTTATGCTTAAGAAAGAAAATGAACCAAATGGAAATTAACCAAGAGATGCAAAAGATTGGACAAGTCATTAAAGAAAATAACCTACAAAAATCTGGCCCAGTTTTAAATACTACTTTTGGAGTTGAAATGGTTGCTGGGCAACAAGTATTAGATATAGTAGAATCATAAAAAAAATATTTTTATATCATTCGAATTCTTCATATATCTTTTAGGAGGTTAATTATGCCAAGTAAAAAAATCAATATTTTTATGATAATATTATTAGTTGTATTGAATATACTATGGGTATCTTCTTTTCTATATTTTATCATTTTTAATAATCTATATAATACAATTATTATTTATATTATGAGTTTTGTGATTATTTTTAATAACAATATGCGTGCCTATAATAATTACAAGGAAAACAAATTCACTAAAAAGTAAGCGGTAACAAGTTCGTAGGCAAAGCCTCCTCACTAGGTGAACTGTGACTTAGGTAAAAATGTAAGGATGTAGTTTTTCCAGGTACAACTTCTACAAGATAAAATAGCATGCAATAAAACTAAACTTTTGCTCTCTTATGCATGCTTATTTTTCTTTAAAAAACAGTGTCCTTTCGATAATTTCACAATACTTCTTGAGTAAAATTTTAAATTCTAAAAAAAGACTG
>NZ_FQXM01000071.1 GCF_900129965.1 Clostridium grantii DSM 8605
ATCATAAGTATTTTTGACACTAGTTACACTACACCAAATGGTAATATAGTTTTAGAAAACAATGAACTTATTCAAGAAAATTATCCTTATATATTGGATGGAGTGGGTATTGAGGATGGAATAGTAAACTTTACAGATAGGAATAATTCAGTTACTGGTGTAGAAATTTTAAATCCTAAATACACAAACAATCTTTATTTTAACATTAATCAAAATTAATATATAAGGTAATAAGAAAGAAAGTTAAAATATGGCTAAAGTGAGTATTGTTATTCCAATTTATAATGCTGAAAAAACACTTGATAAATGTATAAAATCTATTATTAATCAAAGTTTTAGAGACTTAGAATTAATTCTTATAAATGATGGATCTAATGATAATAGCCTTAAAATTTGTGAGAAATATTCTAATAAAGATGTAAGAATTGTAGTAATAAATAAAAAAAATGAAGGTTGCATTGCAGCAAGAATGGAAGGTGTTCAGGCATCTACAGCTGAATACGTTATGTTTGTAGATGCTGATGATTGGGTAAATAGAGAAATTGTTGAAATTCTATATAAAGAATCAATTGAAAATTGTACAGATATTACAGTATGCAATATGTATAAAGTTTTAGGCAATAGAGCTTTAATTAAGAGAAAAAATAAAAGTATGTATTTTAGCAAAGATAAAATTTATAGAGGAGAAGAAATAAAAACAATATTAGCAGCCGCATATCTTCATGGGCATCCTTTTCCAGCATCACTATTTGGTAAATTATACAAGAGAGAACTATTAATAAAAAACGGAAAGTATTTACCCAGAATTAAATTTTTGGGGGAGGATCTTTTTTATAATTTGGAAATATTTTTAAAGGTAGATAAAGTCAAAATTATAGATAAACCTTTATACTATTACCGTGTAGGTGGATTCACCAGTAAATACATGCCTTATATATTTGATGATGCGACAAATGGATATGAAATACAGAAAGAGGTTATAGAAGAACATTACTTAGATACTATGAATAAACGATTAAATGGTATAAGCATAATGTTATTAAATACATTTAAAACATGTCTTTTTAACTGTTTTAAATGTGATTTCAATAAAAATAGTATAAAAGAAATGATAGGGACTTATGTAAAAGATAAAAGCATCATTGAAGCATCATATAATGAAGGAGCTATTAATTACTTTGAAAAAGAATATTTAAATGCTATAAGAAAAGAAAATTTAGATTATTTGTATGAATTAGGAGAAAAAATATACAGAAGAAATAAACCTAGAAAAATATTACTAAACATATTATCAAAAATAGCAATATAAATTAATTGCTTAATAATATCAAAACTTCCTCCATCAGAATATAATGAAATAACATTTATAATGTATAACTAAGTTTAATAATATGATTGGAGGTTTGATTTTGAAAATTTCTGATGTAATAAATGATTTCGATAAATTGAAAGAAGGAAGAATAGTTATCGCATCTGATGGATTTATAGTTCTTTTTACAGAAAATGAGTATATAGTTGATATTGAAAGATTTGGAATAAAAAATGATGGAACATCTCCTATAGAAACATCTAAAGGGATTAATGATGCTTTACAATATGCAAGGGGAAAAGGATATGAAAAAATAATATTTCCTAAGGGAAATTATCTAATAAGCGAATTAGAGCCTATAGTTATAGATTTAAAAAATGTTGTTATAGATTTAAATGAATCTATTTTTCAAATAAATACAAATGGATTAGATGGTTATTCAATTGTAAAAATAATAGATGGAGCCGAAAATGTTAGGTTAACAAATGGAATAGTTAGGGGAGATAAAGACACACATGATTATGAAACAATTAAATCACCTCATGAATGGGGAAATGGAGTTATTTTTAAAGGTGGTAAAGACTTAGAAATGGATAATATAACAGTGACTAATGTTACTGGATATGGAATATATACAGAAAGTGGAACCAATAGTAAC
>NZ_FQXM01000082.1 GCF_900129965.1 Clostridium grantii DSM 8605
TATAAAGCAAGTATTTCTTGCCATTGTACATGTTTTTTATGTTTTCAAGGTTGTACCTGGAAAAAATTACACCTCAGAGGTCCTAGGAGATGATTGGAAATCAGCTCCTTGCTTTTGATATTTTAATAATTAATTTATTAGTTAAATAATAAGCAATAGGGATTAATCCATAAATAGATATAGAATAAGTGCTTTTATTAATTAAGTAAAAATAATTGTATACAAAAATTGAAATTACAATAAAAATCAAATCAATGATATATAAAAGGTATTTTGTGGTTTTATTTAACTTTAGAGAAGGTCTTGAAAAGAAATAAATTATAAAAATTATTATTGATGCGGATATTATACTGTAAAAATATAATTTTTCTAAAGGTGGCATATTTACAGTCTCCTAACAAAAGTTTTTATTTTAGTAATTTCTGAAAAAAGAATCATTAGGATTAAAAAAGTAACCGTTAAACATAATAAAATTATATTTAAAAAATGTATATTAAATAAATTATTAAGAAGTATACATAGAGAAACCCATAAATGATACAAAATGAGTACATTTTTAGAAAAAAATCTTTTGGTAATATTATTATCACGAATTATTAGAAAAGTCATTATTAGAGTGAATAATAATGAATAAGATAATTCATTGAATTTAATAAAATATATTATTAAAAAGGTTGATATTAGAATTATTGTTAATTTATTTAGGTTTTTAACCGGAAATTTAATCAAGTTCAACACTCCTATGTTTGGATATAATATACAGTATATAAAATTTATTTAAAATAAGTAACAATCCTGATTAGAGGACTGTTACTTATTTTTTAATCTATCACGCTCATAATGGAATAAGCTGCCCATATTCCAGCAAAAGTCATAGCTCCTAATAAAGCAAAAGAGCCTAGTACTACCATACCAGTCACAGCAGTTGCAGTGACAACAACACTACCAGTTGCAGATAAAGCTATATATACACTACCAGCCCCTGATACAATTCTAAATGCCTCACCTTTTGTTAATCTTCCTCCTGAAATTGAAAATAGCTCATTATTATTTAACTCATTAAATGTATTCATAGTTACCTCGCTTAGTATATTTTTTAATAGACTTTGTGTCTATCTGTTGATGGGTAAGTCACTGGCAAGACAATAACTTGTAAAAAAACTCTTGTTGACCCAAATGTGGCGCCGAAGACATCAGCTACACCCATAGATAAATCATAAAGTTTATCTAAAGAAGATTTATCATATTTACCACCATTAACCTCTTCTAAATCATTCTCAAATAACTCACAAAAAGCACCACTATAATTCAAAGTCATTTCCATAATATTCACCTCCTTATATTGTAAATTATTCAAAACTATATGTAAACCCTTGGC
>NZ_FQXM01000068.1 GCF_900129965.1 Clostridium grantii DSM 8605
TTAAAGAGATTAAAATTGATTTATTAAAGAGAACACAACTAGAAGGTGTTATTTTAAAATATGAAGTAAATGACGATTTAGCAAAGTCATTATTGGATTTATCAGATAAAGCAATAGAAGATAAAGAAAATAATAAAAAAAATAGTAATAACATTTTTTCGCTATATACGCCTAAGAAAGTTAAAAATAATAATGATGAAAAAACTAAGGAAGTTACGGCTTCTTATGTAAATAAGTATTGGTTAAATGATTATTATTATACTGGATATAACAATAAGAAATATTTAGATGAGACAATTTATATTAATTATATATCAAGTGCTAAGCTTGTTAAAACAGGATACAGTGTAAGTAATTATTGGGATGATGTAATAAATAATTTTAGCGACTATATTTCATCAAGTATTGCTGAAACAATTATAGGTCCTGCATACGTAGTTGCTCAAACGATTACTCCTAATCCAGTGGTAACTTATGAACCAAATTCAGGTGATAATTGGGATGCTAAACTAATTGAGTACAAATATAGAAGACATACAAGTATTTATGCATATGATTCTAATGTAGGGTGGCGTTATGAGACGTATGCGTACGGGGAAAGAGGTAGTTATAAGTTTTATAATATAACAGATGCAGATGGAAATATAGGACAAGGATACTCACCGATTTCATATTTTACTAGTAATAATTATTATAGTCTTGATAAAAAAGTATATAATCAGTGGTATTATAATAAAGGAATGTATTTTGAAAGATATGATAGATATAGTGTTAACAAATATACTTGGTTTGGATCTGGTTTAAACTTAGGATACTAAGCTTATAATATTATCAATAACTATTCAGCTACTAAATATTGTTTTTTATGATTACTAAAACAATATTTAGTAGATCGATAATGAAAAAAAATACATTTTTATTTAGGGTATTAGTATTCATTGGAGGAGAAGATAATAATGATTTTATTAAAGAAACTTAGCATGGATATTAAAGTGTTGATTGGAATAATAGTTATTTTATTTGTTATTTCAGGGATATATCTTTATTTAGTGAAACCGTATGATGTTGATATAGTATATAATAGTATAAAATTTCAAAGCGGTAATATAAATATTGAAGAAAGCAGTAGTATAAAAATTAAAGGGAAATATGTTCGTGGATTATTTGGAAATTCTGATAAATTTTCAGGACAAATTTTAGTAGACGATATTGGGTTAAATTATTCAGATAATCTATTAGAGTTTGGAAATCATAATATGGCTATACAGGAGTTTGGGCCAACCACTAAAGGTATTTTTGGTCTATTGTATATAACTGAAAAATTTGAAAGTATGCACATACTAATTTCTGAATCAAATAAAAATTTTTCTTTTTATTACAAAGATGGGTGGATTATTTCAGCACCTTCAGAAAATAGAGAAGATGCAGTTAAGATATCAAATGAGTTATTCAAAAAAAAGGGATCTAATAGTAGGATTGAATAAAAAGATTTGTAACATTGCAAGTGGGCTGAGTAATAAAAGATCAAGTACAAAAGAGAGAATGAAATTTTAAATTAAAAGCAGTTTATTGCGTAGGACTTTTAGGTTTTGAATTTTAAAAAGAAAGTAAAGAAAATATATATAGATAATATTAATGAAATAGAAACGGCTAAAGAAGAAGGAATAGAACAGGAAAGAAAATAAAAATTGATAATCGAATATATGAGCAAAGGATATATGCATATATGGCTTCATTATTAGAGACTTCGTTGGATATGGGAGTTTATAATGAAAAATCTAAGTTTATAAAAGAGAATGGAACTTTAGATATTAAAAAAGTTTTATTAAAATTTCAAGAATTCATGAAAAAGGAGTATTCTCATAAGAGGGAAGCCTTTTTAGAAGCAGATGGAAGACTTATATTTTTAGCTTTTATTAGCCCTATAATTAATGGAATCGGATTTGCATTTAAAGAAGTGCAGGGAGCGTAGGAAAGAAGATTTGATATAGTAATAACTTATGAAAAAAACATGTATATAGTTGAACTTAAAAAATGGTATGGCGAAGAATATCATAAGAAAGGTTTAACGCAGTTAGGAGAGTATCTAGAACAATATAAACTTGATGAAGGTTACTTAATTATATTTGATTTTAGAAAAAATAAGAATTTGAGTGAAGAAGTTCACGAAAAAGTGATTACGTCAAATGAAAAAACAAAGAAAATATTTCAAGTTTTCTGTTAATGAAGTTATAACGAAGAACAAATAGAAAAACTTAAATAGAAACAGCGAACTTGCTTTTAGTCTAATAGGAATAGACGAAAAGTATAATGAAGAGTATAAAATGCAATTTGTCGAGGTCAGAAAACAGGGGATTATAATGAACTAGAGAAAGCATTTGAGAAGTGTCAAGAATTTTACATGAAAAAAATCAAATGCTTTTAGATACAATTAAATGTTTGTAAATTGAGGTTTTTCTTAGAAAAACTTT
>NZ_FQXM01000067.1 GCF_900129965.1 Clostridium grantii DSM 8605
TTCCCATTCCGAACACGATGGTTAAGCTTCAACACGCTGATGGTACTGCATGGGTGACTGTGTGGGAGAGTAAGTCGTTGCCAGGTCATAAGGCTTCATAGCTCAGTCGGTAGAGCAGAGGACTGAAAATCCTCGTGTCACTGGTTCGATTCCAGTTGAAGCCACCAAAAGCACTAATTGTTTAAACAATTAGTGCTTTTATATTTTTTGGAATAATTTTGATTACAAATAAATAGTTAATGTTAATAGTTTTCCCTATTAGATAATAGATAAGCGATTAATTGAAATTTATTATATTAATGATATAATAAAAAAATAAATAGACATTTTATGAAAATTATTAATAATTAAAGGAAGTGCTAGGATGATTGAAGTGAATAAATTATCTAAAGAGTTCAAAAATATTAAAGCCGTTATGGAAATAAGTTTTTCAGTAAATAAAGGAGAAATTGTAGGTCTTTTAGGTGAAAATGGAGCAGGAAAAACTACTACATTAAGAATGCTAGCAACTATGTTAGAACCGACAACGGGAACAGCATTTATTAATGGATTAAATGTTGTAAAAGACGGACAAAAAGTTAGAGAGAGCATTGGAATTCTTTTTGGTGGAGAAGTAGGTTTATATGATAGACTAACTGCATTAGAGAATATAACATATTTTGCTGAATTAAATGGTATGAATAAAGAGCAAATACAAAATAGAATTATAGAATTAAGTGATTTACTAGATATGAAAGAATATATTAATAAAAGAGTAGGCAAATTTTCGAGAGGAATGAAACAAAAGGTTGCTATTGCTAGGGCTATAGTTCATGATCCATCTATTATGTTGCTTGATGAACCTACTGCTGGATTAGATGTTACAGCATCTAGGATAGTTCAAAAATTTATAAAAAAATGCAAGGAGGATAATAAAGCTATAATTTTTTCTAGTCATAGCATGAATGAAGTGGAAAAACTCTGTGATAGAATTGTTATTATACATAAAGGTGGAATCGTAGAACAAGGATCAATTAAATATTTAAAAACCAAGTACAAAAATGATAATATGGAAGAAATTTTTATGAATTTAGTAGGTGATAACATTGAAAAATAATGCTATTAAAGTAGTATTTAAAAAAGAAATGATAGAAATATTTAGAGATAAAAAAACTATTATTATAGGAATATTAATACCCTTATTTTTATTTCCTTTAATATCATTCATCTTAGGTAAGACAATCAACAATTCTGATAAAAAAATACAACAAGAAGTAAAAATTACAATACAAGACAAAGGTAATAGTAAACTTTCTGAATATATAAAGAAACAAACAAATATTAATATTGTTAATGTAGACAATCCAGAAGAAAGTCTAAAAAAAGGAGATATATACTTATATTTAAATATACCAGAAAAATTTGATGCTAATATTCAGAAAAATAATGATATTAGTATAGATATTATCTTTGACAATTCTAGTAGAGATTCTTTAGCAGCACTTTCAATAATTCAAACATATATTGATATGTATTCAAAAGGGGTTGTGAGTGAAAGGTTAAACAACAATGGAATAGATTCACAAATATTAAAAGCTTTTGAAACAAAAATTAAAACTATTGAAGATGAATCAGAGGGAGATGCAAGATTGATATTAAGTATGATATTACCTCTGCTATTAATATTGTATAGTATAACGGGAACAATGCCACCAGCAATGGATTTAGGGGCAGGAGAAAAAGAAAGAGGAACTTTAGAACCTTTATTGACTACAAAGGTTAATAGAATGTCTCTGCTATGGGGTAAATTTTTTGCTATAACAGTTGTAGGAATAATGATGTCTATTGCAGCTATAGTAGGAATAGAACTTACTATGGTACAGCAAAATGGTATTTTAAAAATGAGTAATGGCGGTACCGTAAAATTGTTACCTATAGCAATTCTTTTTATTATAATAGTACCTATTCTAAATAATATGATATTTGGAGCATTGGGATTAGCCTTAAGTATTTATGCTAGATCGTTTAAAGAAGCACAAACATACTTATCTCCACTTAGTGTTATTGGATTAATAGGATGCTATTCTACAATGATGATAGATCCTAAGAATATAAAAACTATATATTTCAATATACCAATAGCAAATTCAGTTTGTCTTTTAAAAGAAATGATAGTAGGCGTAATAAATTATCATCATATATTGATTACATTTGGTTGGACTGCAATTTATATTTTAGTTTCTTTGTACTGGGCTAAATATATGTTTAGTAAAGAAAGTGTTATATTTAGAACATAATTTAAATTTTATTTTATTGCTTATCTTTATTTAAATAAAGAATATATCTATAAATAACAAAATATTATTAAGCTACAAATGGCTATTTTACATGGTTCGACAAGTTGTTTAAAAAAATATAAAATATTTTATGAAAAAGTGTTGACACTTCTTCGTATAGTTGATATAATACTTCTTGTGCCAAGGGATTGGCGCGAAACACAAATAACTAAATCTGGTGATTATAGCTTGAAGGCAACACCCGTTCCCATTCCGAACACGATGGTTAAGCTTCAACACGCTGATGGTACTGCATGGGTGACTGTG
>NZ_FQXM01000063.1 GCF_900129965.1 Clostridium grantii DSM 8605
CACATATAGCTAACCCTTACATATAAATTAATAGTTAACAGGTTTTCTCTATAAAGTTACAAATCTTTTTATTTGATTAAAAGTTTTTCTAAGAAAAACCTCAATTTACAAACATTTAATTGTATCTAACAGCATTTGATTTTTTTCATGTAAAAATTCTTGACACTTCTCAAATACTTTTTCTAGTTCATTATAATCCCCTGTTTTCTGGCCTTGGCAAATTGCATTTTTATATTCATCATTATACTTTTCGTCTATTCCTATTAAACTAATATTGTTTTCAATACACTGCTTCAACATTATAAATCTTCCTACTCTACCATTCCCATCTTGAAAAGGATGGATTTTTTCAAACTCTCCATGAAATTTAACTATAGATTTAAAATTTTTTTCTGAATTTTCCCACCAATTTAACAAATCATCTATTCTCATATCAACTTCCCAAGGTTGAGCTAGAACAATATCTGAACCTGTTATTTGATTAGGTATCTTCTTCCACACTCCAGAAAATCCATGATGAAAATCTCTTGTATTTTTCTTTAACATTCTATGAAACTCTAACATTAAAGTTTTTGTTAATTTTTCTCCTAAAGTAACTACAACAAAATCAAATAGTTCTACTGAGTTAATTGTTTCATATACATCATCAACTTTATGAGAACCTTCAATTATTTGTTTATCTAAATATTTAGCTAAGTTTTCTCTTGTAAATGTACTTCCTTCTATCTTATTCGAATGATATAAAAATTCATTTTTTATCTCATCATAAATAGAATTGGGGAACTTCATTATTGTTTGTATTTGTTCTATTGTAATTCTCATAAAACACCTCTAACTTCATATTATCTAAAACCATATGCTATTTAATCATTTTATTATTTAATTTTATTTCTCACATTTTCTACTTCATCACTAGATACTCCTAATATTTCTGTAATAACATCTAGGCTATATCCTTTTTCTAACGCATTCTCAATCTTTTACTACCTTCTTCTCCAAATAACTTCTTAAATCCATAATCTGTGAATGGATTTATATACTTTGCTTTCATTATTATCACCTCTTATCTTGTTATACTCTTACCTTAAATTATATCATATTTAAATTATTTTATTCTTTTTGTTCTTTTTATTTTTGTTCTTTTCAAATTTTATTATATCTTAACTCATTTTACTTTTAATAATATTTGTAAGAATTTCGAACATAATAAAAAATAATGACTATACAATGTTCTGTATAGTCATTATTTAATTTTTTCCTAATTCACAGTTCTCTCACCCTAAAATAAGCACCAATAACTACTCCAACCACTGATGCTCACTCTAAATTGTAACTAATCAATTTACTGTTTTTCCCAAGTAATAGTTACCCTAGTGAGATGCAGCCCACTTGCTGTTAACATTTATTTCTTATTTTGAATAGCATAAATTATTGCCACAGTACATGCTACAAATAATCCAGATAAAAAATTAATAGCAAAAAATATATTTACTAATGTCTCCATTAATACATCATCATAATTGAATATATTAGATAAAATTACTGCTGAAATGCTAGTGAGTATGAATGTAAGTACGCCCACAAATATTATAAAATGTTTTTTATAGTTTTTCATGTTAATCATCACTCCTTTCACAATTAGTAAACGCAAATATATATTAAAGCATGCTCTTGTTATAGTTATCTTTCATATCCCAAAATCATAGAACATAAAACACACTTTATAACATCAACCCTGTTAATTTTTATTCATATAAATAAAGATATTTTAAAAATACATCAATATATCAATTACTATGATTTCAAATAAACTATCATCCACCTTTTATAAAATAGCACCATTTACACCTAATATACCACATAAGATTTGAATAATATACGTATAGATTTCAATAAGACTAATCAACTATAGTATATTTACTATAGTTGATTAGCTAAAAACTTTTTAATATTATCTGTTGCGAAAAACATATTACATTGAACTCTCGCAAAATCCTTGAAGATTGGATATTTTACTTGGTCCAATGTAAAGTTTTTACTGCACAGTATATAGATTTTAATTTTCTCAGTTTTAAGAATTGAATGTTAAAAACAAATTAACTTAATGTACTCCCATATCTATTGTATCTATGCATAGATGTGGCTATCGTATCAATGTACCATGAAAAAGATATATTTAGACCTACTCCTGAACCACTTGCAGAAACGCTTGGTTTTAAACCTATTGTATTATGTCCATATTCAAATCGCATACAAATTTCTTGAGAAGTAGCTGAATTTATTGTATTTACTTCGATTCTTCCGCTTCCTTTGTATGCATAGGTACCTATTCCTTCTCCTAAATTAGTTCCTTCTGAAAAATGCATTGCAACAAGTCCGTAATCATTTAGTCTTGTTATTGCACCTGTCTGAGAATAAGTTTTTCCAGTATCAGTCCACTTGTAGTATATTGTATGGTAACTATTACTTGAATATGCAAGATTCATTGGTTGAGAACTAGGGTTTGTTCCACTCCATGCACATCCTACTACATCATTACCCCAAAATATTGGTGCTGACGACCAAGCCCAATTGAAATTAACTTTATATTTAGTTGCACTAGCTGAATAAATATTTGAAGAAAGTGAAAGAGTTGCTGATAAGGTACTTGTTTGTTCTTCACTCCCATCATACGATTTTAAACCATTAATCTTCTCGTCTGAATAACCCATGTTTTTCAATTGTTCTTTTGAAAGTTTAGATCTATCTTTTAACTCTTTTTTATAATCTAAATTCTTAAACTCTTTTATATCTTCTTTAGTATATCCTAATTCTTCTAATTCAAAATCTTTTAGTTCCTTTAAACTTTTATATTGTTCATATTCATTGATAGTAATTGTGTTTGAATTTGAACTTGCTAAAGCAGTGGTTGGCATTAAAATAAGACAGCTTAACATTATAGATAGAACTAAATTCACAAATTTTATCACTAAAAAAAACCCTCTCCAAAACCTTTTTTTATAATATCCTATATGTGTTTGTCTATGTATCAAATTTACCGAAACACACTATAATAATTTTAATTGTTGTTTAATTTATAGCTTTAAGGCATTTTAACCCAACCACATGTGGAACTGCCATAGAAGTACCACTCATACTCTCATATCTACCATTTATGAATGTAGAATAAATATCTGATCCTGGCGCATATACATCTACACCTTCTAAAGCCGAAAAATCAGCAATTGACCCATTTTCATCAATAGCACCAACTGATAATACTTCTGGATATGCTGCTGGAAATTCAGAAGAGCCCCCATAATTATTACCTGCTGCGGCAACCATAATCATTCCAGTTTCATTGGCCTTTTTTACAATGTCATGAAAGCTTTCTGAATTATTAACTGTAGATATGCTCAAATTAAGAATATCAAGGTGATTTTTAATTGCCCAATCAATTCCTTCAATAATATCAGATACATAACCATCGCCATTACTGTCCAATGCTTTGATAGCATAAATATCAGCATCTGGCACCATACCTACAACTCCAAATTCATTCATTGAAGCGGCTATAATACC
>NZ_FQXM01000059.1 GCF_900129965.1 Clostridium grantii DSM 8605
CCCTGGAAGACTACCAGGTTGATAGGTCAGAGGTGTAAGTACAGTAATGTATTAAGCTGACTGATACTAATAGGTCGAGGGCTTGATCAATTTAATTAATTCACTATGCAATTTTGAATGCAACATTCGAAAGCAATTTTGAATGAATAATTCAAAAACAACTAAATAATCTGGTGATTATAGCTTGAAGGCAACACCCGTTCCCATTCCGAACACGATGGTTAAGCTTCAACACGCTGATGGTACTGCATGGGTGACTGTGTGGGAGAGTAAGTCGTTGCCAGGTAAATAAAAACTCTACTTTTAAATAAGTAGAGTTTTTTGTTTTAAATAAGTAGAGTTTTTTGTTTTAAATATATCTTTTATAATCATTTAATCTTCTCTTCTTTATATCATTTGAAACTAATTTTTCAAGTTCATCGATAATCTCTTCTTCTACTAAGTCAATATTTGTTTTTCCTATATAGCCGAATTTAATCTTATGTGATCTTATAAAGTTAATAGCTTTATAATAGGTGGCATGATCCATATACCCAGTATAAAAAAATACATAATCACATTGGGCTAGAATATTAACATCAAAAGTTGCAATAAATCCGTTTAAAGACCTTATAGTTGGGTAGTTCTCTCTAAATTTTCTTCTCCATTCTTTAGTTCCACCTATGATAATAATGTTTTTATTTTTAATATAATATTCTAAAGTATTTTTAGAAGGTGATGGAATATAATCATTATTTATCTTAAATATATATTCACGTAAAGTATTTAATTCATTTCTATATGCTTTTTCTGATAATAATTGTGTTTCAATATGATTAATTTTGTTTTGCATGTGGCTTAATTGTAAACTATTTTCTTTATTTAACTTGCAGATTTTGTTGTTCAAAATGGATTTAAAGTTTATATTTTCATTATCAAGAAGTGCTATTTTATATAAAAAATCCTTATTTTCTTTTTCAACAATATTTAATTTTTTCTGCAAAGAATCTATTTTAATAAGTAAGGTTTCTTGGTTATTTTCAAAATATAAATCTTTAGACTTCTTATATTCCTTAATTAAAGATTTGATAAAAATACCACTTACAATTGTTTGGATTATTATTTTAGGGTCTCATGAGGTATTACCTGCTTTTATATAAGCTAATAATATATCATCTATATTTATATAATTAGATTCTGAAAAAAGTAAATTTATATCAAGCTTATTAATGATAAAGAAGTTTTCTAATATTGCGCTTAATTCTGTAATAGCCTTAATATTGATATTCAGAATATCTTTATAGCTATTGATTTTACCATATTCTCTTTTTAACAGAGTTTTAATTTCTTTTATTTCAGATTTGTGTAATTCTAATTCTTTAGAAATATCTCTAGTTATAGGATTATAGAATTCAAAACTTTTCAAATCATTAATAATTGATTTGATAAATCCATGGTCAACAGCATCCACAGAACGATATATGCTAAAGTAAAAATATACGGCAGCTTCTAATCTTCCGGTTATCTTACGAGTGATTTTATCTAATTGAAAATATTTTATAGCTAATTCTTTTTTGTTGTGTTTTTTAACAGCATTGAAGACTATAGGATAATGCTTTCTCAGTAAATTGACCATGGTATTTCTTAAGTTATAATTCTGTTCTGCAATTAAAAGAAGACCAAGTACTTTTCTGCCTTGAATTTCTTGTTCAAGTGTACCTCCTGTTATGATAACATGATTGCCACAGGAAGAATTTTTAACTGCTTTATAGTAGTTAATTTCATCAAGATCATATAGTTTATTAATATCTTTTTTCATTTCAGAGTTTTTTGTCATTGAAATACTAATATTCGCTAATATATAATTTTTAAAAATCTCATCCGAAATATTCCAATTTTCCCCTATCATCTTTGAAAAAATTTCTATGTTTAAAGAATCGTTATATAAAATTCTCTTAGGTAAATTCATAGTATTTTGCTCCTTTCGGAAGAATTAGCTTTTAGTGTAGTTTTATTGCTTTTGCTAGTTGATTACTATAGGGTTTAATTTTTATGAAAAATAAATTGTTTTTATATAAAGTATATTATAATGCTAAAAGCTATAGAAAACAACACAAATATTACTATATTAACAATAAATAAGTTTAATTTTTAACAAATACATAAAACAAAATCATATTAATTTATAAAAGGTACATAATTATAAGTTAGTAAAATATATTCAAAAGTTATATGAAATATATGTTAAAATAAGATTATGGTTATTATGTTTTTGGTGCACCAATAAATGCAGAATGTTATCCAATAAATTTTTCTAGTTGGATGAGGAATAATTTAAAGAGTGTAGATAATAAGAAAACAATAATATTTTCTACACAAGCATCGTCATCAGCTGTAGCTGGGAATATTTTAAAAGGTAGTGTTGAAAAGAAAGGTTGTATGTTTGGTGCAATAAATAGAGAAGGTTTGAGAAGAGAGTTTTTTATACCAGAGCATTTTGAAATTATTATGGTAATATCTCTTGGTAAACCAAGTGAGGAAGTGGTACTTGAGGAAATTGATGAAAGTGGTGATATAAAATATTGGAGAGATGAAAAAGGCGTGCATCATGTTCCTAAAAGAAAATTAGAAGATTTAATATTAGATATTTAGATATATAGAAAGGAATGATTGCAAATGAAAATATTAGCTTATAGTCACAGACCGGATGAAACTGAGTATTTTAATGAATTCAGTGAAAAATACGATGTTGAAATTGTATTGTGTGATGATGAACCAAATTTTAATAATGTAGAATTAGCAAAAGGATTTGAATGTATTAGTATAGTTACAACAATAATATCAGGTGAGTTAGTTGAAAAATTTCATCAGGTAGGAGTAAAATTTATTTCTACAAGAACTGTTGGATATGATCATATAGATATAGAGAAAGCTAAAGAAATTGGAATTCATGTAGGGAATGCTACATATTCACCTAATAGTGTGGCAGATTATACAACTATGTTAATACTGATGGCAATTAGAAAAGTTAAGCTTATTATGGAGCGAAGTAAAGTGCAGGATTATTCTTTAAAAAAAGTTAGAGGGAAAGAATTACATAATTTAACGGTGGGGGTTATAGGTACTGGGAGAATTGGACAAACAGTTATTAAACAGTTAAGTGGATTCGACTGCAAAATTCTAGCTTGTGATGTATATGAAAGTGAAAGTGTAAAAACATATGCTGAATACATTGATTTAGAAACCTTATATAAAAATAGTGATATTATAACATTGCATATGCCAGCTACAGAGGATAATTATCATATGATTAATAAAAAGTCTATGGAAAAAATGAAAGACGGAGTTTTTATTATAAATACTGCTCGTGGATCATTAATTAATACAACTGAATTAATAGAGGCAATTGAGGAGCGAAAAGTAGATGGAGTAGCTTTAGATGTTATTGAGAATGAAACTGATATTTATTATAAAGATTTAAAGGATGAAATATTAAATAATAAAGAATTAGCAATTTTGAATTCTTTTCCTAATACAATACTTACACCACACACAGCTTTTTATACTGACCAAGCGGTAAGTGATATGGTAGAAAATTCAGTGAAAAGCTGTATATTATTTTTGGAAGGTAATGAAAATCCATGGAAAGTTAGTTAATATTTATGCTATTGAACTTCTGTAATTGATGTAATGGAGTTATCAAACCAACTTAAAAAATTATTTTAAAAATTGCTGATAGGAGAATAATATGTGTGATAAACAAGAAGAAACTAAATTAAATTATACTATTAGGTCTATTAGAAGCTCAGATGCAGAAGCAGTTTATAATCTTAGGATAATGGATGGAGTTAGAGAAAATACAATGAGTTTATTTTCACAGAGAGTAGAAAAAACAGAAGAATTTATAAAAAAATTATCTGGTGATGACCATGTTATGGTAGCTGAAATTGAAGAAAAAGTAATTAAAAAAGTGGTTGGGATTGTGGGTCTTAATGTTATAAAGCAACCAGGATCAAGACATTGTGGATATTTAGTAATAAGTGTAGATAAAAATTTTCAAGGATTAGGTATTGGAAAAGCTCTTATGGAGAAAATTATCGATATAGCCGATAATTGGTTGATGTTAATAAGGATAGAACTAGGAGTTTTTACAGACAATATAGCAGCTATTAACTTATATAAGTACTTTTGATTTCTCGTAGAAGGGGAGAAAAAGTATGCACTTATTAGTAATGGAAAATATGAGAATCAATATATCATGGCAAGGTATAACGATAAGTTAGTAAAAAGTTAGATGTATATAATCCGGTAGAAAATCACTTGGTTACTACTGGATTTATGATTTTACAGCTCTTTTTAAAGGGATAATTACTTCACGAACATTAGATTATGGTTGGCTTATTTTAGATAACAGCTTTAAGATTATAGCTAGACTGAGATGTGAGGAAACTAGTATATTTAATGAAGTTTTGGAAACGAGTAGAGTTTATATCGGTAAAATCAAATTTACTTTATAAAATTTATTAGTAAAAAGATTTAACAAACTCATCCTAGCGTGCCCATATGAGTAATATAGAGTAAAATTTAGTAATATAGATATATAGTTAGTTAATTTGACATAAAAGCCAGATTAGCAGAAATATTCATTAGTTTTAAATGATAAGATATTCCTTGTCGCCAAGAGAACTAAGAAAAATGTCGAAAGATAAGTTTTGAAAAAACTCTTGACAACATGGAAAATAAGTGATATTCTAGATAAGCTGTCGCAAGATGGTAACAAGAAATTCACAAAACAGAAATTGATCTTTGAAAATTAAACAGAGAATGATAGAATAAATTCCAGTAATGGATTCTATGTAAAATGCCAGTCAATAATTTAAGTAAATGAGTAAACAGATTAAACTTTTTAAATTGAGAGTTTGATCCTGGCTCAGGACGAACGCTGGCGGCGTGCTTAACACATGCAAGTCGAGCGATGAAGTTCCTTCGGGAACGGATTAGCGGCAGACGGGTGAGTAACACGTGGGCAACCTACCTCGAAGTGGGGGATAGCCTTCCGAAAGGAAGATTAATACC
>NZ_FQXM01000057.1 GCF_900129965.1 Clostridium grantii DSM 8605
AATAATAATAAAGGGAAAATTAAGAAAGTAAGATACGATGATGACGAAATATATGATATACTTGATGAAGAAATTTTACAAGCTGATAAAGAGTATGATAAGCTTATGAGAGTAAACGATTCGACTTTCCTAAGAGTTAAAGAGATTAAAATTGATTTATTAAAGAGAACACAACTAGAAGGTGTTATTTTAAAATATGAAGTAAATGACGATTTAGCAAAGTCATTATTGAATTTATCAGATAAAGCAATAGAAGATAAAGAAAATAACAAATATAATGCCAAAAATATTATTCTACTATATACACCAAAGAAATATAAAAATGATGTCAATAAAAAAATAGAGGAACCAGAAGTTACAGCAGAGTACATGACAATCTTACAAGACTATTATTATACTGGGTACAATAATAAAAAATATTTAAACGAAACTGTTTATACCAACTATTCAGGTCCTTTTGAAACTGTTAAAAAGGGATATACTACAAGTGATTATTGGAATGATACCTTAACAAATGTAACTACATACTGTACAACAAAGTTGGCGAATCAGCTTAGTGGGGGTACGTTTAGTATAATGAAGTTATTTATTCCAGATCCATTCACAAATTATCCAGCAACTTCAGGTGATATTTGGCAGGCAGCGCTATATGAAATTAAATATAGAAAACATACAAGTATTTATGCATATGATTCTTACGCAGGTTGGTATTATCAGTCATATGCATATGCGGAAAGAGGGAGCTATAAGTTTAAACATCACATAAAGGTAGATGTACCTGGAGCTTCTTGGACTGATAAATTTTCGCCAACAACTTATATGACTTCTACTAATTATTATTCTCTTGATAAAAAGGTCTATGATCAGTGGTATTATTCAAAAGGATTTTATTTTGAGAGGTATGAGAAGTATAAATTTAATAGCTTGATATGGTACGAATCTTCATTTAATAATGGATATGATTTATAAAAGTACTAATATAATAAGAGATAGTAAATAGAGAAAATAAGTGTAAATTAATATATTGTAAACTATATTTATTTACACTTATTATATTTTGTAATTGTAATTATTTTAAATTGTTAAAGTATTCTTTACATTTATTAAGTGTTTCTAAAATAATAGAGGGTAGTGAGGGGGAAAATATTAATGATGATAATAAAAAAAATAAGTTTGGATACAAAAGTTTTTATTAGTTCAATAATTATATTATTTATATTTTCATTGATTTATATGCACGTTACAGAACCTAAGCAGGTCAATCTAGCATACCAGGGCATAAAATTTCAAGCTGGCAATACAAACAGCGAAGAAAGTATTAGTATTGAAATTCAAGGTGAATATATTACTGGATTTTTAGGAGAACACGATAAATTCGAAGGTAAAATATTAATAGATGACTTGTTATTAGACTATTCAGCGCCTCCAATAGAATTAAATTTAAATGAGACTGCTGAGCTATCTTTTGGACAAATATATGATGGGATGTCTGGTCATATATATATAAATAAAAATCTTGATAAAGTAATAATAGAAATTTCGGAATTGGATGAAAATGATAATGAATCTTTTAGTTATGAAAATGGGTGGTTTATTTCAGCACCTGCCAAAAACAGAGAAGAGGCCATTGAAATAACAAACAGTATACTAAGCAAAATATATAATAAGAACATTATAATTTATTGAAAATAGCATATCTTGCAAGTGGGATGAGGAATCCCACTAGGGTAATAATTTGTCTTATTTTTGATTCAAAATTATCATCTTCCAAACTTCCTTCTATATCCAATACACTTTATAATTTCATTTTACAAAATACGATAATATTAAAAAATAATAAAAAAATAAAAATAATTCCAATTTAAATTTTCATGAACAAATGGTAGAATTGAATATATAATAAATTATCTTAAAGTAAATGAGGGACGAAATTGGAAAAATGTTACAACAAATTCTAAGCGAATTAAAAGAGCTAAAATCAGGTCAAGCACGTATTGAGGAAAAATTGGATTCTGTCTATGACCATACTGTAAAAAGTGCTGAAGATATTACTGAAACTAACATGAAACTAGTAGACCAAGTTATTGATGATATTGATTATTTGAAACACAAAGAACATAAAACAGAAGAAGATTTATACAAGTTAAAAAAGAATTTAAAAATTGTTAAATAGTAAGCGGTTCGCAAATATCTCATAGGTGTGATATTTTCCAGGAGCAAGCTATTTAGTAAAAAAACAATAAAACATTAAAGAATTGTAATTTTATTTGGCGGTTCTTTTTTTGATTTTATCACTAGGGTAACTATCGATTGCAAAAAAATAGTAAATCAATTCCGATGTAGAGTAAGCATCAGTTGCTGGAGTAGTTATTGGTACTTATTTTAGGTTCAGAGAACTGTGAATTAGGAAAAAATTAAATAATAAAACGATTAAAGATAAAAAAACTGAGCAACAAAAATAGTTTGCGTTGTTTCCAATTTTTCAAAGGTAACAGGTACCTTACAGAGAGTGGGAGTGAAACGAACAATCTCTGTTGTTAATGATTATTTGATTTGAGGTGAATATATTAATGGTTATATTAAAAAAACTCAGTTTGGACATGAAAGTATTGCTTAGTATAATAGTCATATTATTTATAGGCTCGTGGACATATATGTATTTATCAAAACCATATTATGTAGACACAGTATATGGTGGTATAAGGTATCAAGCTAGTAATATGGATTTTCAAGAAAACATTGATATTGAAATTAAAGGAGAATATATTCAGGGATTATTTGGACAACCTGATAAATTTTCTGGAAAAATATTAATAAGGGATAAAGAATTGGATTATTCAGATCCACCAATACCTTTTCAATTAAACAATATGGCTGTATTGCCCTTCGGACAAATAAATAATGGTATTTCTGGTGTTATATATATAGATGAAAATCTTAATAAAGTCACCATAGAAATTGCTGAATTAAATGAACAGGGCAATAGTTCTTTTCATTATGATAATGGGTGGCTTATTTCTGCTCCTTCGGATACCAGAGAAGAGGCAGTTAGAGTATCCAATGAGTTAATACAAAAAATGTACCAGGATCTTGTAGTAAGATAGATGTTACCCACCACCTGGAATCTTAGAGATTAATTCTTCAAAAATAATAGTAGTTGTTAGTAATTATAATTTATTTAAGAGGAGAAGTATCATATTATGAAGATACTAATTTCTTAATCAAATAAAAATTTTTCTTTCTATTATAAGTATGGGTGGATTATTTCAGCGCCTTCAGAAAATAGAGAAGATGCAGTTAAAATCTCAAATGAGTTATTAAAAAAAAGGGATCTAATAGTAGAATAAAATGAAAAGATTTGTACCTGTATAGACAAAACCACTTTACTATTAATTTATACATAAGGTTTGTTTATATCTGGACAGTCAAAAGTTGATTCCAATAATTTCAAATAAAAAAAGTAACATTTTTGCATGATTTTATAGTATCCTTAAAGTGACAAAACTAGTAAGGAGAAAAAAACACAAAAATGTTACATTACTATTTTATCATATTTTGTGTTTTTTGTGTGAAATATTATGTGGAAATTATTAGATGATGTTTTTAATAGATTCAGAATATGTTTTAGCCGCGAGGCTGCATTCAATTGGTTTGTTATTATTATACTAGGAATTATGATTCGCTCTGATTCATTAGGTCTTAGTTCTGTGATAAGAGATTTATCTTTAGAACATAAAGATTATTCTTCAATGATGCAATTTTTTCGCGCTAGCTCCTGGAAATTAGATGTTTTAAGAAAGCAATGGATCTCTATAGTCAAATCAATAGCCCCTATCTGGAAACAAGATGATATGTTCATACTGACTTACGGACAGTGAATTTATATAAATTCCCATAAAACCAAAATAACCAGTATTTATTTCAAATCCTAACAATTTAGTTATATCTGAAATTGATTATTATTTCATAAATTCATTAAAATGTAAGTGAATTTTTATATTAGTACTAATGCTTTATGTCAATGTAAATAAAAGTAATTAGGCTACATATAATGTAAAACAAATTTTCAAATAATACTTATTTCTTAGAGAATAATAACACCTTTTAAACCATTTAACACCAGATCTAAATAGGCTATAAATTCTAACTTTCTTACCTTTTATTGTCTTTGTAGCCCCAATAATTTTATTCTTCTTATCCTTAGTGCAAGATGTTCCAAGAGTTATCATCCAGCAATAAGCTATACAAATACATAAATATAAGATTTTTGCATACTGAATATTGTTAGTCCAAGTATCTTCTAGGTTAAATCCACCTGCTTTAAAATCTTTAAACATTTCTTCTATGTCAAATCTCTTTTTGTACTCTCTGATTGCAAGTGGTTTTTCTAAATTATTAGCTATAAACCAAGTATCTTCAGCACCTTCTGCTTTACAAACTGCCATGTTGCACATATATTTTTGAACTGTTAACTTTATATTGAAGAAGTGTTTTGTCATTCCTTTTGAAGGAATTATATCCTCTAATTTTCTAATATTAGGTTTATCAAGTATTGTTATTCCTAAATCTTTTGTACATCTAATACAATATTTAAACTTTAATGTTTTATCTATAAATTCGAATAAGTCAACACTCTTAAAGCCTCTATCAGAAAGGATGATAACTTCAAAATCATAGGGTGTTGCTAATTTATGAATAAATTTAAGCCCTTGTTTGACATGTTTAAAATCTTTATTCCCATCCTCTTTATATAAGAACATCTTATACCAAATAGGAACTGCTCTCCTACCTATTTTCAAAGAAAATTGTAACATAACAAATTTATCTACAATAGTTGTATGGTCAAAAATTATATATATTTTCTTTGAGTTATTCTTATAATTTTGTAATAACTTATATGCAAAAAATTCATATACTCTTTCAGTATTAATAGCTTTGTGTAGATTGTCAAGCAAAATTGACCCCCATTTACGTTGAATTTTGACCCCCCATGGATCAAATTACAACTAAATTATATCCATCAATTTTAAGATTATTTGCTTTAACAATAAAACACCTAGAAGCATGATCAATGGATACATATTTGTTTAATTCCATAATTCTATCTTTAATAAGGTCTTTGACCATTTCATCAAAATCTAAATTAGGGGAAGCCTCCGTAGAGGCATTAATTCTATTCTTAACAGTCCTTGCAGGTATTTGATTATCAAGTTCTTCTAAACTCATGAATTCTGCCGTA
>NZ_FQXM01000062.1 GCF_900129965.1 Clostridium grantii DSM 8605
TAAAGGGGTTGTATACAAAAGAGATAATATTTATGTTTATAGGATGATATTATGTGATGGAGTGGTTTAGACCACCGCGGCAGCGGTTTAGTGCTATGTTTATAATGGGAAGTTGATATAATTAAGTTAATGGAAAAATAAGAGAGAGTGTTGAGTTATTTATGTTTATATATGGTAATATGCCAGTGAGTACAATTGCATTTTTATGAATCCTTAGTTTACTTGATATTTTAGTGATAAATTAATATAAGAATTTATGTATGAATTTTATAAGTGACTATTCATTTGAGATTAAGTTATAAATAATATTTTTGGTGGAGGAATATATGAATAATTATAAATTTGATACACTAAATGATGAGGAATTTGAAGAAATAAGCAAAGATTTGCTTAGAGAAGAGCTTGACTTAGACTTTCGAACTTTTAGAAAAGGAAGAGATGGAGGGGTTGATTTAAGTTATGTAGATGAAGAAAATAATAAAATAGTTGCACAAGTGAAGCATTACCCAAAGTCTAACTTTAGCAACTTAAAAAGTTCACTTAGAGATGAATATAACAAAGTTAAAAATAAAAAATTTGAAAGATATATATTAATAACTTCATTGGATTTGACAGTAAATCAGATAAAAGAAATTATGAAATTAATGAAAGGTGTTATAAAAAGTGAAAATGACATATATGATTTGAAGAAATTAAATACTCTCTTGCAAAAGAAAGGTAATGAATGGATAGAAACAAAATATTACAAGCTTTGGTTATCAAGTGCTACGGTGTTAAATAGAATAATAAACAATGCTCAAGAGAATAATATTGAATATTATGTAGAGGGAATTTATAAAAAATTAAAACTATACGTAATAACAGAAAATTTCAACAAAGCCTTAAATATATTAACAAAAACGAATATGTTGTTAATTCATGGAGAACCAGGAGTAGGTAAAACTGTTTTAGCAGAAATGTTAGCTTATAATTATTTAAATAAGGGATATAAGTTGAAATTTATTTCTGGAAATAGTGTTAGTGAGTTAGAAAAAATAATGTCTCCTAGTGATGAAGAAAAAGAAGTTGTGTTTATAGATGATTTCTTAGGTTCTAATTTTCTCGAATTATTTACGTCAACAAGCGAAAATAAAATGGTATTTTTTTTAAAAAAGTATATTAGAAAAAAAAATAAAATAGTAATATTAACAACTAGAAGTACTATTTATAATAAAGGTATTCTGCAGTTTGAAAAATTTCAAAGATTCAGTATTGAGTTTGAAAAATATAATTTGATAATAACCTCCTATAATGATATTGATAAAGCAAAGATTTTATATAATCATTTGTATTTTAATGAAATAAACCAAGAATATATAGATGAAATAAGAGTTAACAATACATTTTTAAAGATAATAAGGCATAGAAATTATACTCCTAGATTAATAGAATTTATTTCAAATAAGAGAAGAATTGAAAAAATTAATGCTTCAGAATATAGGGCGTTTATTTTAAATAACTTAGATAATCCAAAAGAAATATGGAGAAATGAATTTGAAAATAAAATATCAGATGAAGATAGATTCTTAATATGGAGTTTGTTTACATTTGATAATACTGTAAGTGAAGGGATACTGAAAGTTGCATTTGAAGAAAGATATGATTATGAAATTAAATGCAATAATTTTGTCAGAGTTCATAATGCATTTGAGAAATCACTAAATGCGTTGTCGAAAGGATTTTTACAAATAAATAGAAGTTTTCATGAAAAAGAAGCAGAGATTTCCTTTATCAACCCTTCAGTAATTGATTTTTTGATTAATTATTTGAATAAAGATGGAAGAGAAAGAAAGAGAATTTTTAATTCTATAAAATATCTTGAGCAACTTGATAATTTTATATTTATGGGTAAACGTGGATACAGGGATAGAGTTTATATAAATGACGATGATAGAAAAGTTATAAAACAGAGAGTAATAGAAAGATTAGAAGATATAAAGGTTTTTACAGATAATAAAGAGATTAAGATTTGTATACTTAAGTTAATACTAGCAGAGTATAAAAATGATGATTCAATAAAATTAACAATTAAAAGAATACTAGATGAATATATAAAAGGAAAAGAAATGGATAAAGAAAAGTTAGGAGTTATGATAGAACTAATAAATAATAGAAATATAGATTTATTAGAAATAGATACATTATACAAAAAAAATGGAGTTGAAGGAAAAATACAAGACATTATCTTGAATCAGATACAATATATAGAAACGTTTGTTAAATTTCTGACACTAATTAGACTGAACTTTTCACATGAGCATAATATTTTACTATTGGATAAGAAACATACGAAAAAAATAATCTATAGTCTATGCAGACAAGCATTGGCAGACTTTGTTTCTGGATTATTGATTTATGATGAATGTGGTGCAGAGGATGATGATGGGAATACTTATTTTGATTGGGATTTAGCAAAAGAACTTTTAGAATGGAAATTTAATAGCTTTAAAAAGGATATTCTATCAGATGAAGAATTATTAAATTTTAATTTAGAAAAAAATATTGAAGAAAATATTGAGGATATATTTGAATGTGAATATGGAATTGCTAGTGGAGATAGGTTACTTGAAGCTATAGAAGAAATATGGAACATGTATTATAAAGAGAATTATAATGATTCGTATTATTATTCAACTTATTATGAAAATGAACCTAGAATATCTAACATGTTTAAAGAATTGTAATACTAAGTATTTTGATATTTTTTATAAATAAAAATTTTTAATTTAAGTTTTCGTTATACATACTTAGTACAAGCATTTAATGCCTATAATCATTAGGCTAATAATGTAAGGTTGCTTATATGGAGTAAAATATTTATAATGGGCAATTGGAGTTAGATTTTAATCAAGTATGAAAATAATGTAGCTTTACTTAGAGGTGAGAAATTTTGTCTAATATTTATCTGTGCTTGTTGTTATATTAATGAGCCGGATGAACGAGAGCAATATTTTGATTTAAGACAGTTTAAAGTATTTTTTATGTAGAATAATTAAGTGCTGTTTGAATGAAAGGAGTTAATTATATATGAGTCAAATCGAAAATTCAATGATAGAAACATTGAGAACAGATTTTGGTGATGTAAGTAAAGAGTTTATCGAAATGGGAATAGATAGCATATTAGAGGATGGTATTTTTAAGGACATACCTATCATTGGGACACTTAGTTCAGTTTTTAAAGTTGGTATAAGTATAAGAGATATATATTTTATCAAAAAGATTCTAAGTTTTCTGTCTTCATTAGAAGATACTTCTATAGATGATAGAAATGAATTCCTGTCAAAACATTCAAATAATTCTCAGCTTGGAGAAAAACTGATTTTTATCTTGGATAGAATAGATGATTTAGAAAAGCCCAAATTAATAGCTAATTTGTTTAAAAGATATATGGATAATGAAATTGATTATTTAACATTTCAAAGATTTTCTTTAATAATTGAAAAATGTTTTATAGAGGATTTAAAATTCTTAAAGAACAATATCAATGAAGATATTATAACTGGTTTTGAGGCTTTAGGGTTAGCAAATAGTGGCCTAGTATCATTAGCATCTTTTGACGGTGGAACTTTTAATGAAGTAGATTATAACCCGGAGACTGAATATAGGATTAATGATTTAGGTAAGGCTATTAGGCAGTATGCATTTTGATGATTTCTCACATGGGGCTTAAAATTAAATACCTATCATCCATATACCCATTAGGCTAATAATTGGAAAGTGGGATAGGCACATAATACAGGTTGCATTAAATTTTATAGTATCCTAAAATTTTATTATTTAAACATTAGGAAA
>NZ_FQXM01000055.1 GCF_900129965.1 Clostridium grantii DSM 8605
AAATTTATTTCAGTTAATAAATGAAATATTTCTAAAAAATGGTATAAAATCAAGAAAAAAAAGTAAAAAAACATCTCTTGACATCATAGAAGCTATACTTGAAACATTCATGGAAAAAAAAGCTGTAGCTTAAAATATTAAACAATCAATAATCTAAATGGATATATTACCATATTCAGGTATTATATTTAAGGATAGTTCTAACTAATTTTAATGTAATATTTTTCACATAAATGATAAGTATAGCATTTGAAGAAAATAATAAATATTATTTAATATTCTATATTTTTTAAATATTCTAAACTTTACGGACATGGTGCCTGACCCCTTACAAAAACTGGAATAGTTTTTGTAGCTCATAATGCTTCTGGATTCTTTAGAAACGATTTAGAGATAGCATCTTTTAAAAAAGAAGACATTGTGAAATTAAAGAGCATTAATAACAAACTGATTTCTGTAGATATCGAAGCGTTAGAAAAGCTTGTGAACACAATTGCTGAAGCACGTAAATCGTTATCTAATCGACAAAAGTTACTTGATGATTTAAGTGATTCAAGATCTAAGTTAGATGGGGTTAGAAAGAAATATGATAAGGACGCTACTAATTGTCCATATTGTAATCATCCATACGATAATTTGGATGATTTAGAAGAAGCCTATAATACTTTAACAAATACACTACACGGAGAAAAAAATCAAGATTCATTGAAAATGGGAGAACTACTTACTATTCTAAAAGAATTGATGAATGATGATATGAAAAGAGTTTCAAGGGTAGTAGAAAATATTGATGAAAGTAGAATTGAAGAGTTGTTACGATTGTCTACGTCATTTAAGCAGTTTATCTCTGATGAAAGAAGAGTAAAACAGACAGAGTACATTTGTAGACTATTAGTTGATTGTGAATTGTGGAAAGATGGTAAAATTGAAAAAAATGAAGTACAAGAAGTATTACTTCAAAGTTTAAAAAAGTATACAAATCTTGATTTCATAAGTGATATGAATAAGTACAACTTTGCGAATACGGATAAAGTTTACAGGGATTTCTTTGTGTTAGAACAACCAAAGTTATTAGATGAAAAGATGATTGAACAAAAAATAAAATACTTGAAGTATTTACAATCATTGTAAATAAATGAATCTTTTCTTTCAATGAAAGATGAGATTAAAAAAGACATTCTGAAATTAAAGAAATTGGAAGCTGCACGTAAGAAAATAGATGGCTTGAGAGTTTTATATCAAAGCTCTATTGATGAGTATAAGAACAGGATACTGAAAAAACTAAGAGTACCATTACTTATATATACAGGAAAGATATTACAGGATTATCAAAATGGATTAGGTGTATTTGTCAGTAAAGATGAAATGCGTTTTGTGTCAAGTGGAGAAGCAAAACATGACATATTAAATACCTTTAGTTCTGGACAGTTATCAGGGTTCGTTTTAGCATTCTTATTTTCTATGAATAAGCAATACATAACAAAGTCCTCAGATGACTTAGGATTTATTCTAATAGATGATCCGGTGCAAACTATGGATGATGTTAATATTGCATCACTTATTGAAGTGATGAGGAATGATTTTTCAGACAAGCAAATAATTTTATCAACACATGAAACAGATAAGGAAAATTATATTCTGTATAAATTCCTGAAATATAATTTAAAGGGTCAATCATTCAATGTTAAAGAGAAGTTATATATTTAGATTTATAAGAAGTGGACTTCAAAAGGACTCCCAGATTCCTAATGTGAATCGTAAGCGTCAAAATTATAGCGCATTTAAAAATCTATGAAAAAGTATTAAGATATCCCAATAAGGTAAAATACTTTACTGGGATTAAATTATTGCTTATCGTTAATTTTCATATTTTCAGGGATCTTATTAGACCAAGGCATAAGATTCTCTAGAGCCTCGATATGGAATTTGTCTATTTGCAATAGATTATCAAATAAATAAACTAAATATCTTTCTACAACTAAATTATTAGCCTTGGCAGCATTGAAAACTCATACGAAAATTAGTAAACAAGCTTTAAATGATAAGTTCAAGATCAACAAAAATTGTTCATTCCATTTACAATTTTTGTAAAGTACCTGACCCCTTACAAAAACTGGAACAGTTTTTGTCGCTCATAGCTATATGTTCCAATGGAATGATTTTTAAAAATATTAATAAAATAAGAGTTGTAAAGCAACTTGAAAAAAGGCTACGTAGATTACAACGTAGGGGTGAAATATATAATGATATTTGTAATTGAATTACTAATTAGAACTTGTTTAGAGACAGTATATCTAGCTGGAATGATTATTCTAATAGGATTATTTCTTGGAGTATTAAGAAATAGTGCTATTAGAAACTTTCAAAGAAGTTTTGGAAGTAAAGCTTTAATGATAACAGGGGTTATTGGTGTCCCAATACATGAAGTGAGCCATGCTATTTTTGCTTTAATATTTGGGCATAAGATTAAAAAAATTAAATTATTTCAAAAACCAGATGAAAATGGGGTGATGGGATATGTACAACACAGCTATAAGCAAGGTAGTATTTATCAGCAGATAGGAAATTTTTTTATAGGTATAGCACCTATCTTTGGAGGGATTTTTTCTATAATAGCTTTAATGAGGATTATAATACCACAAGCTTATGCAGATTTTATCAGTATATTAGTTAAAAGCTTCAAGGTTACGGTATTAAATAAAAGTACAATTGAAGCAATGATTAATTCCTATATAGGACTTTTAAAGGTGATTTTTTCTCTACAAAATTTTAAAAATCCATATTTTTATATATTTATATTTGTAGCTATATGTATATCATCTCACATATCTTTAAGTTCAGCAGATATTAGGGGAGCATCAAGAGGGTTAGGGCTTGTATTTATAATTTTATTTATACTAAATATTTTAGATTTATCAAAGTATATATTGGGTATTAACTTGATAAGATATAATATTTTAGTAACGGGTATTCTAATGGTGGCTGTAATACTTTCCATAATAACTTATTTGATAAGTTTTGTTTTAAGTGTTATAAAACATAAATATGATTGAAACTCTCATATATTAGTTAATTATAAAGAAGCATTTATAGAGTTGAAAGTAAGCAATGGTTGATTTGTCCACTATATTTCCAAATAGCAAGAAAAACTGGAATAGTTTTTGTTACTTATATATCTAAATTATATTTAAAAAAGAGCAGTTAGCTGCTCTGCTTTTTTTATTGTTATTAACATTCATCATCAAAGTCTGGATATTGTTCAGGTGGCTCACCTTTAAATTCAATAATTTCAGGTATTAATAATCTAGTATTGCTATCTTCAATATCAAAAACCTCAACAGTAAACCACCACTCATCGCCATAGTCAAAAAGGTATAAAAACTTTTGTTTCTTAAATAAGTTTAGCTCACCTAAATTAACATCATTAGCCCAAGGTCCTTCGTAATCCATTGGACACGTAAACTTATTATTTGACCAAGCTTTTCCATCCATAAAAAATGAATACATATGATCATTATCAAATTCAAATGCATCTTGTATACATTCATGTAAATAATCAAGATCATGATGTGCAGATATTTTTATTTTAGCCCAAGTATTTTTATCTAATGATACCTTAAAGGTATATGTACCATCTTTAAATTCTTCTTTATTCCTAGAAAAAGTTTGTTCTAACTCACCCTTTTTAAATAAACTTTTGAAAACATGAATAAAGGCTTCATCAAAATTAACTTTCCATTCCCCGTAATTCTTTCTATGAGGAATATTCCATAGTTCTAAATTTCTCTTTTTATTGAGTATTTTGAATATTTTTAAACCTAAATCATTTATTACTATTTTGCTGGGGATAAATCTTCTTGCATCTTTAATCATCTCATCCATATTAGCTTCAATGGTCATTAATCCAAAATATGTGAAACATAATAGTGTTGAACTACTTAAATAAGGTAAATTATTAGTAAAGATATCCTCATTTGATTTTTGCGTTGATAAATATTCTACATTTCTAGTAACAATTGATACATCCATATAATCATAAAGAATGCATTGTGTTTTTCTCATATCACAATCTATCCAAAATGTTTCCAATAGAAACATGTATTTCTCAATGTCATTAAATTCATTAAATGTCTTTAATCTATCTGTTGATTTTAAAGCTAATTTGCTTCCTTTTATGCTTTCTTCCTTAAAAAGATTACCTTCAACTGCTAATTTACAAAAAAGATGAAGCATAGGATATGAAGATTGTTTACTTTTTTCTGTTATATTCTGCTGTTTTACATGCATGAGCCCATTCATTTCATACAAGAATTTAGATGAAATATTTTTGGTGGATTTACCTATAGTAACTACTTTGTTATTTAGATAATGGGTAAATGTGTTGAAGTCCTCTAGAAAAATTCTTGTTTTTTTATTATCAATATTGTATGTAGCCATTTTATATTCTCCTTTGTAAGAAAAATCTTTTTTCTTTATTATATAACATTTTAGCTTAAAATTCTTTTCTTTTAGCGAGCAAGGGAATATGCTTCAGATTATATTAGTTTAACAGGAGTGGAAAAGAGCTTTTAATCAATGAAACTGCCCGTGATGGCAGTTTTTTTAGTTTAATCAAAAAAGTATGGAAAAAAGCTTGAAAATAATTTGTATTTTACTACAGCTTTCGACAAGATAAAAATACAAATTATGATAAAATAAAGGATAATAATGTATTTGAGTTAGGAAATGAATTGAAACTATAGACAAACAACTTCAACTATAAATTTATTAAATTCCAAAACTTCTAGAAGTGTAGAGATGTATAAAACTAGTTGATACATCTAGTTTTTAGTATAAGCATAAAAATTAGAGAAAAAATAAGTTTTTTTTTACATAGAATCAGAGAATTTTAAAAAAATGCAAATTAGGGGTGATACTAGTTGGAAATATTAATATTTTATTTTTTAGTGGCAGTAGGAATAATTATTTTACCAAAATACAGTAGATATAGGGGATCAAAGTACAAAATTGCTAGTGGAAATAGTTTTTTTAAAACAGTATTTGATAAAGGAAATTATGGTGAATTTTTGACTTTTTCATATCTAGAAAAGTTGGGTAAGCAGAATAAACTTATGACAAATATATATTTACCAAAGGCAGATGGTTCAACAACAGAGGTTGATTTAATAATGCTTTCAGAAACGGGTATTTATGTGTTTGAGTCAAAGAATTATAGTGGGTGGATTTTTGGTGATGAAAAAAATAAGAACTGGACTCAATCACTTCAAAACAAACAGAAAAATAAATTTTATAATCCAATATGGCAGAATAAAGGACATATTAGTGCTTTGAAAGATACATTGGGGATTAATAAGGAAGATTTTTATAAATCATATATTATATTTAGTGAGCGTTGTACACT
>NZ_FQXM01000070.1 GCF_900129965.1 Clostridium grantii DSM 8605
TGTTGATTTATAATGAATATTGACCCCCTTTTTACACTGAATATTGACCCCTTCACTTAAAAATAATATCCTTTATGTGTAGCTAAAAATAAAGCACATATGGAGGAGGCAATAGATAGAAGGTGAAGGACATACGAGACTGGTATACAGTAAAAAATATGCATAATAAGGGGGTACCTATAAAACAAATAGCTAGAGAGTTAAACATGTCAAAGAACACTGTGAAAAGCTTAATTAAGAAAGAAGATGAGCCTAAATATTCAAGAGCAGTTAGTTCAACTAGTATTGATCAGTATAAGGATAAAATCAGAGAGTGGTATTTAGACAAACGCTATGCTTATATTGGTACAAGAATTTATAGTGAGTTGTGTAAGCGAGGTTATAAGGGAAGCATTAATCCAATCTACAGATATCTAGAAACTTTAAATGAAGAAAAAATTTTGATAAGTAAAAGGGCTACTGTAAGATTTGAAACCCCTCCGGGAGATCAAGCACAGTTTGATTGGGGGGAATATCATATGTTCATTGCTGATGTGGAAATAAAAATATATTGCTTCACCATGATACTATCGTATTCAAGGAAAAAGGCTGCAATATGTTCAATGGCAGTTAATGGCGTAGCCATATATGAAGCAATACAAGACTTATTCATAGAACTTGGTGGGGTTACAAAAGAATTAGTTATTGATAACCCTAAAGCATTAGTTATAGGTCATAAAAAGGGACAAGAAGTTGATTTTAACCAAAGTGCATTAAAGCTATTCACATATCTTGGAACAGAACCAAATGCCTGTCTGCCGTTAAGGCCACGAACAAAAGGAAAAATCGAAAAACCGAATCAATATATTGAAGAGCACTTCATTAAAGGAAATAGCTTTAGGACCATGGAGGAATTAAATATTGAAATCAAAAAATTCATGAGGAATTGGAACAAGAAAATTCATGGTACCACTAAAAGAGTACCAGATGAAATGTTTGCAGAAGAAGAAACTAGTTTGAAAAAATTATATAGGAAGAAAATTATAGATACAGAGTTGGAAATAAGAACTGTAAGTACAGATTCTTTTGTAATGGTAGGAACTAATAGATACAGTGTTCCTGTAAAATATGTAGATACAAAGGTCAAAATAAGAATAGTTTATGGTTATATTCTTGAAATATATAATGCTGATTTAGCACTCATCAAGAGTTATTCTGTGCTTGATGGGAAACATAAAAAGCTTGAAGATGTAGAAGATTATAAAGATATTGCAGTAAAAGTTCCATCGTCTATTCCGGAAATTAGAAGAGTTTTCGAAAAGACATTTAAAAATGGAAATGAGTTTTATGAACTTGTATCAAGAGTAACAAATCAGCCCCATTTTCATGCAAGAGAGTTTTTGAAATTGAAGGATTTGTACGATGTATGCGATCTGGATATCATACTTAATCATTGCATAGAAAATAATATTTTGAAAATAGATAATGTGAAATCTCTAATTAAGGAAAAGTATTTAGCTTTAATAATTGAGCACGAAACTGCAGAACTTTCATTGGCTAACGCCAAAAAGAATAAATATAATTTAAAGAATGAAAATGCACTAGTAAGACACCTCTCTTACTACGAGAAGGGAGCAGCAAATAAATGATGAAGGTGGAAACTCTAGATATTAACACAGATATACAGCTATTGCTGAAACAGTTCAAGTTGCCTGATATACACGCTAGGTATGATGAACAGATACAGTTTGCTATTGATAACAAGTTAAGCTATAGGGAGTTTTTGTACAAGATTCTAAAGGTTGAAGAAGAAGGTAAAACAGAACGTCTACGACTTCGAAATATTAAAAATGCCCGTTTCAATGACCTTAAGACAATGGATGATTTTGATTTTAGCTATCCAGACAATATAAACCAGGGCAAAGTTCAAGACTTGGCTACCTTAAGTTTCATGGATAAAAAAGAAAATATTGTTTTTGTTGGACCGCCAGGTGTTGGTAAAAGTCATCTTGTCCAAGCGTTAGGACTTAAAGCTTGTGAACATGGCAAAACAGT
>NZ_FQXM01000054.1 GCF_900129965.1 Clostridium grantii DSM 8605
TATGATGGAGTTAGATATGGATATAGAACTAAAGAATTTGATGATGTATATGATATGATGATAAAAAGCAGAACAGAAGCTTTTGGTAAAGAAGTTAAAAGAAGTCATATACAAACACTGATAGCCATGAATGAGAAATCAAATAATGCTTGTAGTAAAGAGTTAAGTGAATATATTGAGCAAGTGAGCCGAGAGGATATATGGAAAGAATTGTTAAAGTTAGATAATAAAATAATAATGGCTTTTTTGTATAGCAAGTATTCTACAGCAAAAGAAAATCATATTCATATGGAGGTAGAAATCAATAACATTTCATTAGAATCATATCATGAGACTTATCAATTGGTGGAGATATATGGTATATTAATCGATAATGCTATGGAGGCAACTGAAAATTATATTGGAAAGAAAGAAATCAAAATATTTTTAAGTAGGAAGGAAGATAGAAACTACATAAAGATTGTTAATCCATCTGAATATATTTCAACAAAGGAAATAAATAATTTTTTTAATAAGGGATTTTCTACAAAAGCTAATAATAAAAGAGGAATTGGATTGTACAAGCTTAAACAATTACTTAATTCAAATAAAGGGACCATAACATTTTTTTATGATACCTTATCTAAATCTGTAGTGGTAGAAGTTATACATATTTAATTTTTAAGAGATTCTGGTATTTCAGTTTCACCCCATAAAAAAGTTGATTGTTGACTTATTGCAATAACGGGAGATAAAACTAGTAGAAAACTACAAATATATTTTCCTATTTTTTGATTGAAAATGGTTTGCATTAATAATCACCCCTTTCATAAATAATAATTGAATAGATTGTAATATGATAATCCAAAGACCTATGCTATAAGCGGGGTCTTTTTTAATGTGTATATATAATAGTAGAGAAGAACTAAGCAGAGTGCTAATAATTTACATATTTTTTTATCTGTTTTACGAATTGCTTCACGTTGTTTACAGGCAATAGGAGTTAAGCAAATTAAAATAATACTAAAAATTATTACAAGAAGCAACATTGTGATGTTAGATACTTGTAAGTAATATAATTCTAGTAATGATATGTAATAAAACAGAGAGAATAGAAAGCATGTCCAATAATGTTTAAGGTGAAAGCCTCCAGAAATTACTCTTAAAACTGTTGATAAAATAAACGCAAATATGAATTCTTTTAAATTTCCAAGAAATAAAAATATAACTAGAAGTAAAATTAATTTGGTGAAATTATTTAAGAGAGCTGTTAAGGAATAAATCATCTGTTCTATTTCTGTTTCTCTATAAAAATGATTCACATTTAGTTTGAAAATAATTTTTGAACTTATTCTTTTTATCATTTTAACCACCTATAAATAAGATAACACATTCATTCTATGTTTGAATGGCAATTGATTATTTGCTATGGATTATTGATTATTTGGATGATGAAAAATTGAATAATCAATAGATTAATACGAATAAGCATAATGTATAGATTATCAAATCATTTTGGATTACTATTTATATGTAAACAATAAGTTGACAGCTGGTATTTATAAATCGATTTAATAGGATTGAAAAATTTAGAGGTGAGGAGGTGAAGTGATGAGGAAGATATTAAATATTATTGCATGTTCTATTGTAACATTAACTATATTGGTATCAATGTTTCCCATTAAGGTTTCTCATGCAAAAACTCAATCAAAGAGGAAAATAGTTGTATTTGAGGAGAGTGTTGATAAGGTTAAGAAGAATAATATCATTAAGAAACATGGAGCAACAAAGATTAAGGATATTAAAGCCATCAATGCAATAGTAGTAAACGTAAGTGATGTTGATAATTTTGAATCTGAGGAAAGTGTTCGATATGTTGAAGATGATGTTATTGTATCCATAGATGATGCTATTGTATACATATCTGGTAAAGTAAATGACAGTGATATAACGAGTAAAACAAAGAAAAAAGATGACACTACTCCGGAGGAGCAAGAAGAAGTCATTCCTTGGGGTATTAAATATGTTGGAGCACCTGAAATGTGGGAAATAACTCGAGGGGAAGGCATTAAAGTGGCAGTGATTGATACTGGTATAGATGTGAATCATCCTGATTTGGGTGATAATATCAAAGGTGGTATTAATACTATTATTAATGATAATACATATAATGATAATAATGGACATGGAACTCATGTGGCAGGGATTATCGGCGCTACAGATAATGACATTGGAGTTGTAGGTGTTGCTCCAGAAGTTGATTTATATTCAGTGAAAGCTCTAGATTCTTATGGTGATGGATATGTATCAGATATTATCTATGGAATTAATTGGTGTATAATAAATGACATTGATATTATAAATATGAGTTTTGGTATCAATGAAAATTTAATCGCTCTTCATGATGTAGTTAAATTGGCTAGCGAAAATGGCATTATTATGATTGCATCTTCAGGAAATAATTATGGTGGTTATTCTCAATATCCAGCAGTTTTTGAAGAAGTTGTTGCTGTAGGAGCAATTGATTATAGCGGTAATATTTTAGGATTTAGTGCAATAAATGGTGTAGATGTTTGGGCGCCAGGATATAATATACTCTCTACATAGCCCAATAATCAATATACAGAGTGCAGTGGTACATCAATGGCAGCTCCTCACTATTTGAGATTTATATTGAATTAAATGTAATCACATGTTAGAAATTGCATAAACCAAAATTAGAATGGAGGAATAGAAATGAAAATTATTAAGAAAGCTTTTTCGATAGTTTTAGTATTAATGTTATTATTTAGCTTAGGGGTATCAGCTAATGCAGCTGAAAAAAAAGAGGACAAGTACGTATCAGCAGGGCAGATTAAAAAAGAGATTGAAACATTATATAAAAAATACAATACTCAATGTGATATAATCGAATTTAATCAGAATGTTAAATATACAGGAGATGAAGTTGATTTAGAACTTCAAAAACTTGAAGAATCTCTTGCAAGCTATGAGTATTTCATTGATGCTGGAGAAGCTGATGCTAAGGAAAGCATGATAAATTGGGTGTATACAAAGACTTATACTACATATGCTAATATTAGTAATGGAGCTCTTGGAAATGCAACAATTGAATTAAAATGTAGTGGGACAATTTATGATGGAACAAGCACTTTTACGGATATATCAAATATATCAACAAGACAATATGGTTCAGCATTTAATTTTGTGAGTTGGAATCAATATAAATCTGGATATAATTATTTAGAGAATAAGAAAAAAGCAGATGTATGGGCAGAAGGCACATTAGTAACTGAAGCGTATATTCTTGGACAAAAAATTCGTACTACACTAAATCATGGAATCGGCATGATAATTCAGGCGGGTTAGGAGATTATTGAGATGAATTACATTAGTGTATTAATTAATTGTATTATCGGCTTGCTGATGTTAGGTGGTATTGTGTTGCAATATAATCTTGGAAAAAAAGGAGCGCGATGGACTGGATTAGTATTACCTAGTATTCTATTTATATTCTCAATGATTATAATTGGGAATATCATATATAATGACATAACAATATATGGTAATATATCTGCAGAAATATTACAAACATATAAATACTCAGGTGATAGCAGTCCCAATATTCAAGAATATACAGTTATTAAAGAACTTCTACGATATGGAGTTGTTAGTATTATTTTAAATTTACCAACATGCGTTTATTTATCCATTTATCTAATCTCAAAAAGAATACACCAGAGCTAATTATTTTCAACTTTAATGATATTAATGTTTGTGATTAATTTTGAATATTTTTTGATACAATAATGAATAAGCTATCTTCTTTTGGAAATAGCTTATTTTTATCAAAATAAAATAATTTGAATTTTTTCCATGTGAAATAAATAAGAAAATAAAGAAAACCATATTAAATTATCAAAGAAATTTGAAATTTGCTATTGATTTATTTATAATATGCATATATAATAAATATAAATTAATCCTAGATACAAAACCTGTGATAAGGAGAGTAACTATTTGATAAGATTTTAGCGAGCTAAGGGTAGTGTAAGCTTAGTATTAAGTCTTATAGTGAAGAACACCTTGGAGGAGCTAACCGAAATTCTAAAGAAGAGTAGACTTAGCCGGTTTTCTACCGTTAAAAAGAATAAGCATAAGTTAAGTTTTTTAACCGTGCTGATATGAGTGAGCGAAAGCTAACTAGGGTGGTACCGCGAATATATTCGTCCCTATACAATGTTAAATTGTATAGGGACTTTCTGTATTTAAAATTAAAAGTAGAAATTAAAGATATCTTTTGCTGATGCAGAAGTTGAAATAAAATAATATAAAATGGGGGCGTAAATAATGGAAAGAATTTTTGTTAAAGATATAAAAATTGAAGAACAAAAAGAAGTACTTGTACAAGGATGGGTTCATAGTATTGTTAATTTAGGAAAGATAAACTTTATTAAATTAAGAGATAAAAGTGGAATAATTCAATTGGTAGTGGAAGAAGATAGTATAAAAGGAATTAGAAATGAAGTGGCTATCGAAGCTATTGGAGCTATAGTTGAAAATCCAAAAGCACCTTCAGGTATTGAAATAAAGGTAAGTGAATTAAAAATATTAGGAGAAGCATATTATGATGTGCTACCTTTTGAAATCAACAGAGGAAAGTTAAAATCAAAATTAGAAGTTCAATTAGACCATAGAAGTATAAGTTTAAGAAAACCAGACCAAAGAGCTATATTTAAAGTTCAAGGGGAAATTGAAGATGGTTTTAGAAGCTTTCTTAAAAGCAAAGGATTTTCTATGATTCATACACCTAAAATAATAGATTCAGCTACAGAAGGTGGAAGTGAAATGTTTACCGTAGATTTCTATGATAACAGAGCATTTTTAGCTCAAAGTCCACAATTTTACAAACAAATGATGGTAGGAGCGGGATTTGAAAGAGTTTTTGAAGTAGGGCATGCTTATAGAGCAGAACTTCATAATACTTGGAGACATTTAAGTGAATATGTAAGTCTTGATGTTGAAATGGGATTTATCAAGGATGAAGAAGAATTAATGAGTTTAGAAGAAGAAATGATTAATTATATATTTAAAGGATTAAGTGATACTTGCAAATCAGAACTTGAAATGTACAATATAATTCTTCCAGAAGAAGTTAAAATTCCAAGAATTCCATTGAAAGAAGCTCAAGATATACTTTTAGAAAAGTTCAACAAACAATGTCCTCCAGGAAATTTAGATGCTGATGGAGAAAAAATATTTTCTAAATATGTTAAAGAAAAATACGGAAGTGATTTTGTGTTTTTGACAGAATATCCTATTTCAAAAAGACCAATGTATGCTATGCCTCATGAAAGTAAAGAGGGAGTTACAAGAAGTTTTGACTTGATTTATAAAGGATTAGAAATAACTACAGGAGGGCAAAGAATTCATGATTACGAAATGCTTTTAGGTAACATAAGAAAATTTGGATTAGAGCCTGACAACTTTACTTTTTATACTGAAACTTTTAAATATGGAATGCCACCACATGGAGGATTTGCTATAGGATTAGAAAGAATAACAATGAAAATTTTAGATCTTGATAATATTAGACAATCTACATTATTACCAAGAGATATTAAAAGATTAGTACCATAATAAGTTGGGGAGGGTTAAACTATGAAAATACAAACAGAACAAGTTCAATATATTGCTAAACTTGCAAAATTAAAATTTGAAGAAGATGAGATAGAAAAATTAGCTACAGAATTTGAAAATATATTAACTCATTTTGAAGCTATAGATAATGTTAATTTAGATGATATTGATATCAATAAATTTGATGAAGTTAATAGAGAGTTTAGAAAAGATAAGATGGAAGTTTTTGAGGATAAGAAAAAATTATTTCAGAATGTAAAATCTATGAGAGATACAAGTATTCAAGTGCCTAAAGTGGTTGAATAAAAAAGAAGGGAGGAATAGTGATGAAAGTTACAGAATTAACTGCTCTACAAATTAGAGATGGAATTGCAAAACAAGAGTTCACTAGTGAAGAAGTTATAAAGCAGTTTTATGAAATAATAAAAGAAAAAGATAGTGAAATCAATGCTTTCTTGACTTTATGTGAAGAAGCTTCATTAGAAAAAGCTAGAGAGATAGATAGTAAAATTGCTAAAGGGGAAAAAGTAGGTAGACTTGCAGGGGTTCCTATAGCAATAAAAGATAATATTTGTACTGAGGGAACAACAACGACTTGTGCATCAAAAATGCTTGAAGATTTTGTACCACCTTATGATGCAACTGTAATTAAAAAATTAAAAGAAGAAGATGCAATTATAATTGGAAAAACAAATATGGATGAGTTTGCTATGGGTTCTTCAAATGAAAATTCAGCATTTCAAGTAACTAAAAATCCAGTTGATACAGAAAGAGTTCCAGGGGGATCATCAGGTGGTTCAGCAGCAGCGGTAGCAGCAAGTTTTGCTCCATTTTCTTTAGGCTCAGATACAGGGGGTTCTATAAGACAGCCAGCGGCATTTTGTGGGGTTATCGGTTTTAAACCTACTTATGGATTAGTTTCTAGATTTGGGCTTATAGCTTTTGCTTCTTCTTTGGATCAAATAGGACCTTTTGCTAAAACTGTTGAGGATTGCGCACTTCTTTTAGAAGTAATTCAAGGAAGTGATGAGTTAGATAATACTTCAAGTAAAACAGCAGAATATCCTACTTATTTAGATAAGTTAGATCAAGGAATTAAAGGTATGAAAATAGGAGTACCTAAAGAGTTCTTTGGAGAAGGTTTGGATAACGAAATTAAAGAAGCTATATTAAAAGCTATTGAAGATTTTAAAGCGTTAGGGGCAGAAGTAGAAGAAATTTCTCTTCCTATAACTGAGCAAGGATTATCAGCATATTATTTAATATCTTCAGCAGAAGCTAGTTCTAACTTAGCAAGATATGATGGAGTTAGATATGGATATAGAACTAAAGAATTTGATGATGTATATGATATGATGATAAAAAGCAGAACAGAAGCTTT
>NZ_FQXM01000066.1 GCF_900129965.1 Clostridium grantii DSM 8605
TACTTTTTTCCTCTTCTACTTCATCTTCACCCTATTTGCATCGGATTCCATCCCTCGCAGAGCTTATCGCTCAGTTGTTCACGTTTCGTTCACAACAGCTTAGATTATTTTACCAGTTTTCCCCAAGGGTCTGGCCCCATGTCCGTACATTCATGGATTTTAGCTGTCTGCCTTGTTCCCAGTCAAAGGTCCATCCATCATAAGTTAATGGGTTTCCTATGGCATCATAGGTTATAGCTTTTCCATCGAAGTTTGTTAGTTTATCTTTCCAGTTAGCATCCCCATAGGTATAATCATATGTTCTTTTAGTTGGTAAAAATATTCCTTTTGAATAGTTATACTCTGTTTTGCTTGTTATATTTCCACCTTTATCATAGTTGTACACTATTGTTTTGCTATTAGACTTACTGTTTCCATTAAATTCAGTTTGAACATTATTTTCACCATTTATATTAATTATGTCACTTTCGCTTAACACAGTATTGTAGATAAATAATTCATCTATTTCTCCATTGAAAAAGTCTCCTAAAGTACTACCATCCCACTCCTGCGCTAAAACCCAAGACTTGCCTGTGGTATCTCCTACTACTGAATCAATTATATTACTCCACATTAAATTACCATCTTTGTAGAGTTTTAATTCAGATTGAGTGTCATTTATTTTATCTGTAACCAATACAAGGTGCTGGTATCCTGTAGTTTTTGTTCCTGAAGTATAATAATCAATTCTTATTCTTTCTTGACATCCTCCACCCCAGTACCCTAATAAAAATATATTTTCTCCGGAACTTGAATGTTTTCCTATAAAAGCCTGTTCGTCATCTGTTGTATATGGATTTACCAACATTGAAATTGTAAATGATTCTGGCACTGAAAAATCTGTTAGTTCTACCCAATCATCTATTCCATCAAATTTTATTGCTTGTCCTTTGATACCCTCTACAAAAGTTGGGTTTCCATGAATAGTTCCATTATTCCCATTACCACTTTTGTCGCTCACATCACCTTCAAAATCTTTTCATTAAAGTCATTTTGTTTTATCTTTCTTAAGATTAAATTTGGATATAAAAAAGACTGTAAATAAATTTGGTTTTCAAATCTATTTACAGTCTTAATTTTTAATTGACAGCTTGCAATACTTTCGTAGATATTACTCTAAACTAGATTTTTTAACCACTTCATGCAAATCTTAGTTTTACATTTTTACCCAAGTAACAGTTCCCTGGTGCGGACGGTTTACCTACGAACTTGCTTACTAAGAAATAATTAATTGCTTTTTACTATAGATGCCATTATCCCTACAAAACATACTAGGAAAAACATAATTATATGCACAATAACTATAAATTTTCTTAACTCAGTATTATTTTTATACCCAATTATTACGAGAGTTATATAAAACAAAGTAAACGTAATTGCTGTAATAAATTCAAAGTAAGTTTTATAATTAATATATTTAGTTAAATATGTCTCTATTAATAGTACTATTGCGAAAGGAATTACAGAAGCTAAACTTAATATCATTATCAATATTCCAAAAAATGGTCTCCCTAATATGATATATCTAATTACTTCTTCCACTAATACTACACACACAAGAATCAAAACACCTACCTTAAGTTTATCCGATAAGTATGGCATACAAGCTACCAGAAGCGCTATAACTATTCCAAAATTTATAGGTTTATTAAACCACTCGTTAATTTTATTCATATGCTATTTCCTCCAATTTACTTTTACTCAAAAAAATACTCTTTTGCTTTATTAACAGCCCCTCCTATAATAAATGATACACCAATTCCTATTACAATACTCCCACCAATTCCTACAGTCCCAGCAACAACTAGCCCCCCAATTATACTCCCAGCCACGCAACCAGCAGCAAATCCTAGTGCATCTATTCCTGTTCGACCTGCTCCTTCTGCTAAACCATAGTGATAAACATTGCTAACAGCTTGCACGCCAAGTAACCCTACTGATAATAATCCTGCAGCACCAATTGCGCTACTCCCTTTACCTATTACGTCAGTTTTAGCTAAACTGTATTTAAAACTTTGTATCTTAAAAGGTACTTTCTTCATGCCGTTCAACATAATAGAATTAGAAATTGGTTTAAATTTTTGGCCAACAGCTTTTGATGCAAAATTACCTATTGCAGTACCAATCCCTGTATTCCCAGTAGCTACTGCAGCCTGACCTGTATTAGTCCCACTTAGTTGGAGTACTTTATCAACATAACCCATAGCCCTTTTCTTTTTAGGAACTACAGAAGATACAGGTTTTCTATTCATAATTGCGAATGATGCTGCTTTCATATCTTCAGTCTCTTCAGCAAGACTAGTACTAAAAATTGGTCTAAATCCAGATGGATCACTCATATTAATCGGGTTATTTTTAGTATATGCAAACATATTATGTCCTAACAACTCACCCGTACTGCCTACTAAAGCATCCGCATTCAACATGCGACAAAACTCAGGATTATAGTACCGTGATTGTAGATAGTACAACTGAGACTCAGCATCGTATCTATATCCTCTATAACGGTAAGGATTCTTTACTCCAACACTACTAGCTAAACTTCCACTAATGGAAATCAATTTTCCCCAAGAATCATAAGTATATTCTACTACAGTTGCTCCATTCTTATCAAATAACCCAGTGATATC
>NZ_FQXM01000052.1 GCF_900129965.1 Clostridium grantii DSM 8605
AGAAAAGACAAAGGATATAGATAAGATAAAGAAAGTCATTAACATTAGTAATGTTAAATAGCTAACAAGTAAGCAAGTCAGAACATGTCCGCTCCGCTACCAAATTTAAGCAAGCTCGGGGCATAAAGCATTTCCCTTGCAATAGGGCCAGACCATTAGGTTGAAATGGCAAAATAATCCAAACTGTTGTAAACGAAGCGTGAACAACTGAGCGATAAGCTCTGCTAGGGATGGAATCCGATGCGAATAGGGTGAAGATGAAGTAGAAGAGAAAAAAGAGCATGTTTCTAGAGCATAGGAGCGTGTTCTTTTTATACTAAAGAACAATTTAGCGAAAAATATTGAAAAATAAAAACAAGTATAGGGTTCCCAACTGAAAACTTAATCTATACAAGGTAATTCTTAGCATAAGCTAGTGAACAAATTTCATCTTTATTAGAATTAAGTTCGTTAAAAATATTGTTAATATCATAAAGAAGTTCATATATTGAAGTTCTAGATGATGGTCTAAATAATTTTGCTTTTAAAGACCTCCATATATGTTCCTGTGGATTCATTTCTGGTGAATATCTAGGTAAAAGTATAATCTGCAACTTATCTTTATTAGATGAATAAAAATATTGCATGGTTTTGCTTGTATGTGTTTTAGCATTATCCATAAATACTACAACTTTTTTATCCGGATTTAACTCCAGTAGATATTCAATATGGTTTTTTATTTGTTCGGATGTTATTGGGTCTTTAGAAGAATAGACGTCATTAACAACATGAAAGTCATTTAAAATTGAATTTGCAATATGATTCACAATAGTTGGGTTGCTTAAACCTGTAGCAAACATAATGTCTTTAGTATTACTACCTAAATATCTCATTGTAACAGTAGTTAATACTAACCTTACATATTTGGAATTGGTATTATTTTTTAATTCAATGAATTCTTCAATTTTTTCACCATGTAATGATATTATTTCAAGTTGTTTTCTTCCCATAGTTAAAACCCCTTTCTCCGTACATTTAGTATTTGGAGAAAAGTTTTTAATATTCAGCATAACTTAAGTTTTGACGCAGGAACCCTATAAAATAATTTTATTTGAAACTTTAATAAATGAATGGTAAGATGAAATGAGTGATAAATTTTTATGAAGTAAATGGGGGATTGAATTGGAAAAAATATTACAAGAAATTCTTAATGAACTAAAAAATCTTAAATCAGGTCAATCGCGTATTGAGAAAAAATTAGACTCTGTCTATGAGCATACAGCAAAAATTACTGAAGATATTACTGAAACTAATACGAAACTAGATGAAGTTATTGATGATATTGATTATTTGAAACATAAAGAACATAAAACAGAAGAAGATTTATACAAGTTAAAAAAGAATCTAAAAATTGTTAAATAAAATGAGTAGTCACGGACCCTTGGGGAAAACTGGTAAAATAATCCAAGCTATAAAACATCAGATAATCTGATGTTTTTTTATTATTGAAAAAAAGAAATATATGTGATTAATAAATAAAATTATTGTCAATAATTTTTAGTAAATAATAAATAAGGGGTGTAAACATGCCAAGAAAAATAAGATTATGGTATGAAGATGCACAATTACATATAACTTCTAGAGGCAATCATAGAAATGATATTTTCAGGGATGAGTCAGATTTTGAAGTTTATTTGAAAGGCATTGAAGAAGCGATAGATTATTATAATGGAAAATTTGAAATCTTAAGCTATTGTTTAATGACAAATCATGTTCATTTACAAGTACAAACTACAAACATTCATATAAAAGATTTTATAAGACGAATAAATGGACTTTATGCTATGAAATTCAATGATAAATATAATTATGTTGGGCACTTATTTCAGGGAAGATATGGTTCGGAAATTATTGAGAATGATCAATATGTAGTAGATGCTAGTAGATATATTCATTTGAATCCGGTTAAAGCAAATATGGTAGAAAAGGCTGAGGATTATAAATGGAGTAGTTATTCTATGATTATTGGAGATATTGATGAGAAATTAATTATTTCAGACAAAATACTTAATTACTTTACTGTTGAAAATAAGAGAGAAGCATATAAGAACTATGTTCAAAGTGATATTCAATATGGTATAAAAGCAAAAAATAAAAAAACTAAAAAGACACAGGAGGTAGATTAATGGCTTCAGTTATAAATAGTTTTGCAATTAGGGGAGTAGATGCATATTTGGTTGAGATAGAATCAGATACTATTTATGGCAAACCATCTGTATCAATAGTTGGTCTTGGAGATATGGCTGTACAAGAATCCAGAGAAAGATTGCAAGCAGCTATAACAAATTCAAAATATGAGTTTCCTAAAATGAAGATTGTAATTAATTTAGCTCCTTGCGATATAAAGAAAAGTGGGTCTCATTTTGATTTAAGCATGGCAATAGGTCTTTTAATACAATCAAAGCAAATTTATGTGGAGGAAATTAAAAGTTTCGGATTTATTGGAGAACTATCATTAAATGCATTTCTAAGACCTTGTACCGGCGTGTTACCTATGGTAATGGAAGCTAAACGCAGAGGAATTAATAATTTGATTTTACCAAAAGAAAACATGAGAGAAGCATCTTTAGTTAGTGGAATTAATCTATTTGGTTTTGATAATTTAACAGAAGTAGTTAAATTTCTAGAAAAAACAAAAGAATATAATGACACCATTGATTATAGACAAAATCATATAATTAGAACTCCAAGCTTAATTGATTTTAGTGATGTTCAAGGGCAAGAAGCAACTATCGAGTTTATAACAGTGGCCGCAGCTGGTGGACATAATATTTTATTGTCTGGAGCTCCTGGTTGTGGAAAGTCGATGATTGCAAAGCGTATCCCAACAATATTACCTTCTATGACAGAAGAGGAAGCTCTTGAAGTTACCAAAATTTATAGTGTAGCAGGTCTTTTAAGAAATAAAGGAAGTCTTATAACAGAAAGACCTTTTAAAGCACCACATCATAATGCATCTACGAATTCACTAGTAGGGGGAGGCAATGATGCATTACCAGGACAAATTTCACTTGCACATAATGGAGTTTTATTCTTAGATGAAATAGCAGAGTTTAATAAAAGAACATTAGACTCATTAAGGCAACCTATGGAAGATAGAATCGTTACCGTTTCGAGAGTAAAGTACACAAACACATATCCAGCAAATTTTATGCTGGTGGCAGCTATGAATCCCTGTTCTTGTGGTTACTACGGTTATGAACGGTGTCACTGTACAGATTATGAAATTATAAAATATAGACAGAAAATTTCTGGTCCAATTTTAGATAGAATAGATATTCAAAAAAATGTTCAGCCAGTAGAATTTATGAAATTAGCAGGTTATGAAAAAGGTCCATCATCAGCATTTTTAAAAGAAAGAGTTGAATTAGCAAGAAAAATCCAAAATGCAAGATTCGAAGGTATAAAAGGGGTATATTGCAATGCAGATATGACACCGGCCATGGTAAAAGAATTTTGTGTACTAGATAATGAGTGTAGCTCATTACTAAAACTAGCATTTGATAAATTTGATTATAGCGCAAGAAGTTATCAAAAATTCTTAAAGGTAGCAAGAACCTTTGCTGATATGGAAGAATCAGAAAATATCAAAAAAAATCATATTGCTAAAGCTCTTATGTGTAGGGAAATGGATAAAGAACAAGCAAATATGATTATTGTAAAATAATTAAATAAACTACGAATTTAAAGGAGCAAATTATGAATGAGGGTGACCTTATATATTGGGTATGGCTTACTGAAATAAAAGGAATTGGTCCAGTTTTAGCTAGAAGTTTATTAGATGTATTTAAGAACCCTGAAAAAATTTATAAAGCCAATATTGAAGAATTATTGTCAGTAAAAAAGATAGGCCCAATGGCAGCAGAATATGTCATGAAATCTAGAAATCTTAAAAAAGCTGAGAACATATTAAAAAAATGTACTAAAAGTAATATAAATATTATTACTTTGAATTCATTAAACTATCCAATAAAAGCAATGCATATTTCAGAAATGCCAATAATACTTTACAATAAAGGAACATTAAAAGAAAATATACAAGGCATAGCTATTGTAGGAACTCGAAGATGCAGTGAATATGCTAAAAATATAACAATAGAAGTAGCGGAATATTTAGCACAAAATAACGTACCAGTTATAAGTGGTATGGCAAAAGGAATAGATTCTTATGCACATACGGCTTGTCTAAACAACAATGGATACACCATTGCAGTATTAGGCTCTGGAGTAGATATCTGTTATCCACGTGAACATATCAAACTAATAGAAAAAATAATAGAGAACGGTGCTGTTATATCACAATATCCTCCAGGAACACCACCTAATTCTGTGAATTTTCCTAAAAGAAATAAAATAATAAGTGGAATAAGTGAAAAAGTGCTCGTAGTAGAAGCTGGAGACAAAAGTGGTTCATTAATAACAGCTCAGTACGCAAAAAAGTATGGCAAAGAAATATATGTAGCTCCTGGAAATATATATAGTCCTCAAAGTAAAGGAAGTAATAAGCTATTAGTTGAAGGTAGTAAAATCTATTTAAAACCTCCACAGTTAATTCAAAGCATGATAACATTAGAAGAAAAACTAACCCTTAATACAGATAAAAATTCTATATCAGAAATAGAAAATAAATTTTCAAAATCACTTAATTATGATCAAATTGAAAAGTTGATAATTAAAACCATATGTAAAGAATCAAAAAGTCTCGAAGAACTTGTATTATTATTTAAAGATTCTAAAGTAGACATAATAGAAAAAGTTTCAGTTATGGAGTTGGAAGGCAAAATCAAAGTATTTAAAGGCCTCGTAAGTGCAGGGAAAAGCTGATTTCTAATCATCTTAGAATGTTAAAACTATTAATTAGGTGAATATTATAATGACAATGACCCTCAGCAGGCTGTGCATAAACACTGCTTATATCAATAATAATTAAATTAATTATAGCAAGTGGTCCAAACAAGTTTTGACCACAAAGGTAAAAGAAGCGGTCCAAACAAGTTTGGCCCACAAAGGTGACAGGTACTTCCCGTTTTATGTAGAAATTACAGAACTTGTACAGTTAATTGAATACTAAAAAATTGACCAGTATCGTATCATGATGCTGGTTTTTCGTTAAGTAAACGTTTGGCGAAATTAAATTGATTTTTAACTTATAATTTATAAAATAAAAATTTGATTAAATAGTGAAAAAGTAAAGGTGAATAGGTTATAATATAAGCAAGGAGTTGATATTATAATGAAAAGATTGAAGCCTTTAAATGATTTCATTTTTAAGAAAACTTTTGGTGAGGAAGAAACAAAAGATAATCTAATAGCATTGCTTAATGCAATTCTAAGTAAAAAAGATATAGATAAATTAGTAACACTAGAAATAGTTGAAAATAAAGAACTAGCACCTGAATTAATCGGAGATAAGACAGGCATAATAGATGTTCGTGCTAAAACAGAAGATGGTACACAATTTGAAATAGAAGTGCAGTTAACAAATCAGCATAATATGGATAAAAGGACAATGTGGTACTGGGGAGAAATATTCTCAGAAGGAATAAAAAAGGGAGAAGACTATAAGAATCTACCTAAAGTTATAACTATAAACATAGTAGATTTTGAATACATTAAAATCCCAAATAAATTCCACACAACTTTTCATCTATGGGAAGATGAAGTCAAGGACTACATGTTAACAGATGTAGTAGAGATTCATTTCATAGAGATGGAGAAATTTAGAATGTTAAAGAATAAGAATTTAAAAGAAGATAAGCTGCAAAGATGGTTATCTTTCTTTAGAGAGGATATAAGTAAAGAGGAATTAAAGGAGTTGATGGATATGGATGTTGATATTAGAAAAGCAGAAGAAAAAATAGAGTATCTAAGTAGTGATCCAAAGACATTAGAACTTTATAAAGAAAGAGAAAGATCACTTCATGAGAGGGCTAACATGATTAGTAGTGCTGTAGATGAAACAGCAATGAAAATCGCAAGAAATTTACTAAACATGGGATTGTCAGTTGAACAAGTTGCTAAGGGATCTGAACTTCCAATAGAAAAAGTGATAGAGATAAAAAGAAAAATGACAAAGACCCCTATTGTAAGCAAGTCATAATTTGTCCACTTCGTTTTCAAATTAAAAGCAAGCTCGGGGCCAGACCCTTGGGTTGAAATGGTAAAATAATCCAAGCTAAAAAAACATCAGAGAAATCTGATGTTTTTTTAGACTAAATAACTATTTAGAGAAATTAAATTGATTTTTAACTTATAATTTATAAAATAAAAATTTGATTAAATAGTGAAAAAGTAAAGGTGAATAGGTTATAATATAAACAAGGAGTTGATATTATAATGAAAAGATTGAAGCCATTGAACGATTATATTTTTAAGAAACTTTTTGGTGAAAATGAAGTTAAAGATAATTTAATTGCATTTTTGAATGCAGTTTTAGATAGAAAAGGTAGAGATAGGCTAGTAACATTAGAAATAATTGATAATAAGGAATTAACAAGAGAATTAATTAATGATAAGACATCTATACTAGATGTAAGAGCAAAAACAGAAGATGGAACTCAAATAGATATTGAAGTACAATTAACAAATCAACATAATATGGATAAAAGAACTTTATTCTACTGGGGCAGATTATTCAATCAAACCATAAGTAAAGGAGAAGATTATCAGAATTTATCAAAAGTAATTACTATAAATATTTTAGACTTTGAATACGTACAACTAGATAAATTCCATAGTAAATTTCACTTGTGGGAAGATGAAGCAAAAGATTATATGCTTACAGATTTAGTTGAAATTCATTTTTTAGAGTTGCCCAAATTTTATAAATTAGAGCAAACGAATTTAAAAGAAGATAAACTTCAAAGATGGATGACTTTCTTTAATAAAGATATTTCTGAAGAGAAATTAAAGGAGTTGATGGAAATGGATTCAGATATTAGAAGAGTGGAAGAAAGATTGGAATATTTAAGTAGTGATGAAAAAACTATAGAGCTTTATAAAGCAAGAGAAAAATCATTGCATGAGAGAGCTAATATGATAAGTAGCGCAAAAGAAGAAGGAAGAGAAGAAGAAAGAGAAGAAATAGCTATAAATTTATTAGATATATTAGACAATGAAATTATTGCAAAAAAGCTCGGCATGCCTATAGAAAAAATTAAGAAGTTAAGAGATAATCAACTTAAGAATTAAAGCAAGCTCGGGGCCAGACCGTGCGCCAAGATAGGGCACAATGTATAACGGGTGGGAATCCCGTATGGTAAAGCTTAACCAGCAGCCATTAGCGAGTCTTGAGTTGTTTGAAGCAAGCTCGGGGCATAAAGCATTTCCCTCGCAATGGGGCCAGACCCTTGGGGAAAACTGGTAAAATAATCCAAGCTATTGTGAACGAAGCGTGAACAACTGAGCGATAAGCTCTGCGAGGGATGGAATCCGATGTAAATAGGGTGAAGATGAAGTAGAAGAGGAAAAAAGTAAAAGTAAAGAAAAAGTGTATTTGTGGATGTAACTAGGAGATATAAAGTAAAGAATAAGAAGAAAAAATTGAAAAAAGACCCGTAG
>NZ_FQXM01000050.1 GCF_900129965.1 Clostridium grantii DSM 8605
CCCTTGGGGAAAACTGGTAAAATAATCTAAGCTGTTGTGAACGAAACGTGAACAACTGAGCGATAAGCTCTGCGAGGGATGGAATCCGATGCAAATAGGGTGAAGATGAAGTAGAAGAGGAAAAAAGTAAAAGTAAAGAAAAAGTGAATCTGATGATATAACTAGGAGATATAAAGTAAAGAATAAGAAGAAAAAATTGAAAAAAGACCCGTAGGGTGAGAAAAAAGAGCATGTTTCTACAATAGAGAAGCGTGTTCTTTTTATGCTAAATTAATATTTAGCGAATTTTAAACATTATTTTGAAAAAATCTTATTCTAATTTTTGTTTAACAAATGTTTAGAGTGATATATAATATAAGTATATATAAATATTAAATAAAAAATTGTGTAGGTGAGTTTATGGAACATTTAAATGAGGATGAAAGAATAATAGAGTTTGTTTCTTTTTGTATAGAAAATTTTAAAATTAAATATAGAATGAAAGGTAAAGATGTGGCTAATTTATTTAATGAAAATGGCGTGATTGATTTTTTGATGGAATGTTATGATTTACTCCATACTCAAGGAAAAGAGTATATTATATCTGAAATACAATTATTTCTAGAGAATAGGGGGATTGGGGTATGATACTTTATCATGGTAGTAATGTGTTAGTAGATAATCCTATTCTCTTAAAAGCTAATAGAACGTTAGATTTTGGACATGGATTTTATACCACAACGAGTAGGGAGCAGGCAAGAAAATGGGCAGTAATTAAAAGCAGAAGAGAAAATTCAGATAAAGGAATAATTAGTATATATGAAGTTGAAGAGGACATACTTAAGAAAAATAATCTTAATGTTAGAATATTTAGAGGAGCTAGTAAGAGTTGGCTTAAATTTGTACTTGATAATAGAATCCAAGAGGGATATATACATGAATTTGATGTAGTTAAAGGGTGTGTAGCGGATGATAGAGTGTATGCATGCTTAAATGCTTTTGAAAATCAATTTATGGATTTTGATACAGTAATTAAAGAACTTAAAACCTACAAGTTAAATGACCAAGTTTCATTTCATACAGTTAAAGCTTTAAATCACCTAAAATTTCTTGATTATGAGGAAGTGTAGATATGAGTTTACCAAAAATAACACAAGAAAATGTGCATATATTTATTCCTTTAAAAGCAGCTAAAGTGGCAGATCGTTTTGCAAAAAGTCACGGCATATCAAAAAAAGAAGCTCTTTTAGATTTTTATAACTCTAAGACATATGATGTCTTAGAAAGAGAATATACAAAGCTTTGGCATGAAGGGGTAACTTATATTTATATGGAATTAGAAATGGAAGAGGCAAGCAAGTCATAATTTGTCCACTCCGTATCCAAATCCTGACAACGACCCCTCATAGCCATCAACTTAAGGAAGAGCAAGCTCGGGGCATAAAGCATTTCCCCTCGCAATAGGGCCCAAGTTATCAAACATCAGAGAAATCTGATGTTTTTTTCTTGTATATTGAATACCACAGGTTATACCTGTGGTTCTAAAAAGCTTATAGCTATGAGTAGAAAAAATAAAACCTCCGATGTAAAATGGAAGTAGGTTTGCCGACCACAACCAACAAAGGAGGTATATCCAAAATGGATAATAGTAGTTTAGCACATAGTAAGTGGAATTGTAAATATCACATAGTTTTTGCACCAAAGTATAGAAGGCAAATAATATACGGAAAAATAAAAGCATATATAGGCCAAATAATAAGGAAGTTATGTGAGCACAAGGGTGTAGAAATAATTGAAGCAAATGCATGTAAAGATCATATACATATGCTTGTAAGTATACCGCCTAAATTAAGTGTGTCACAATTTATGGGATATTTAAAAGGAAAAAGTTCATTGATGATATTTGATAGGCATGCAAATTTAAAGTACAAATATGGAAACAGACAGTTTTGGTGTAAGGGTTATTATGTTGACACAGTTGGCAGAAATAAAAAGGTTATAGAAGAATATATAAAGAATCAAATACAAGAAGATTTAGCATATGAACAGATGAGTTTGAAAGAATATATTGACCTGTTTACTGTTAAACGTCAAATTATAGCTAATCAAAACGTCAGTTTATTTCTATTATTAATACAGTATTCACATCAAATTATTCCTATGAGGTCACTTTGTCACTAAGGAAAATTCATTTTATTAGTAGTGAATTTTTGAGATGTAGGCTATTTAAAAATAAAAAGAGGTAGCAATAATAGCTACCTAAGTTTGTTAGTTTAAATCAATATGTTCGGCGACTGCTTTTAAGGCATGAGCTACAGTTATCCCATCCACTTTGTTCATAATTGTACACAAGCGTTCAGAATTCCAAAATAAATCCCTTAAAGCAGATAGATGACAGCCTACATCATAGTCAGGAATACAAGCAAAATTACCATAGTTGGTTCTACCTATAACTATAATAAATCCACTTCTACTTTCAATCTTAAATTCATAATGACTACCAAATTTAGTTAAGTTAGTTATCATTCCAGACCAAATTTCTGTTTTTTTTCCTTTTTTCATTGTACACTCAAACCTAATTGGCATAGACAATCCCCCCTGAAAATAATCTGTAATTAACGAAGTGATATTTCATTGGCGGCAGCCATTATTATATCTGTGTCAATTACTGTTTTTTCGTGCTGCGCACCTATTATTAAAGCCTTTGTTAGAAGCATATTTAAACGTCTTATTGAGCTAGCGCAGCTTCTATATGCAGCTAAAACAGCATTATTATCAATAATTTCTGAAGAAGCACCTGCAAGCGACAATCTAGACTGAATGTATTCTATAGCCTCCGATTCTGAAAATCCTTCAAAGTCATAATTTATTATAATTCTTTGTTTTAATGCTTCGTGTATCTGTTTTTCTAAGATATTGTTTAGTATAGGTTGACCTATCAAAACCAGTGAAAAACAATCCTTTGAGTCCATAGAAAAATTCGTAAGTAGTTTCAAATCCCTTAAGATATCGGTACTCAAATATTGAGCTTCATCCCATACAAGCATGTAATGTACACGCTTATCGCTACTCATGTTTTCCATATAGTCTTTTATATTTTTAAACATATCTGATTTACGAGAACAAGGTTCAAGCCCTAGAGAAATACAAAACTGACGATAAAACTCAGTAGTAGTTACTGTAGTAAGACAAAGGTAAATAACTTTTGTTAAGTTTGGATTGACTTTTTTAGTGAAACATCTCAGCGCAAAGGTTTTTCCACTACCAGGCGAAGCCGTAAATAATCCAATCCCTCTAGTTTCATTAAGATAATCAAGTCTTGATATCATTTCCTTTAGATCTCTTGAAATGTATGCATCTTTTTCCTTGATACCTTTTTCAAAAGGGTTTAAGCTCATACCATAAAATTGCTTAAACATATTTAACACCATCCTTTGAATAATTTATATTAAGTGAATTTTTACGTTTGGTTTTACCATTTTCAACTTTATTTGTTTTTCTAATACTATACTTAACCTTTTGATAATAAATATAAGCATTATCCATGTCATCAGGCAGATATCGCACTTCAACTTTCTGCTTTATAAATTCCATAGGAACATCATAAGATATTTTATCAATGCTTATAGTTGCATCATTATTTACCCTACGGGTTATACGGTTCATAAAGCAATTAGCTAACCATTCACTGTCTGATGCTATTTTTACATGAGCTAAATCGCTCTTATATCTATTAATAGGACGCTCTTTTGTGGAAGAATGAAGAGTTATATTATGCTTATTAATATAGGTAAATAATTCATCATTTAGCTCCGCTAAGGAGGAAATAGATTCTGTATCTAAAGCATTTAACCATCTACTTTTTAATGTCCTGAAATTCCTTTCTACCTTACCTTTTGAAGCTCCATCTCTTACCATTGTATGGAGTTCTACTATTCCAAGAGAGCCACATATAAGGCTTAGCTGCTCATTTTTATAAGGAGAACCATTATCTAAATAAAGTTTATTAGGTATTCCGTATCTAGCCACAGCTTCTTTAAGCACTTTTTGAAAGTTGTAGGAATTATCATTATAAAAGAATCTACCACCTACTATAAGCCTTGATTTATCATCAATTAGCATAATTAAATATGTTCTTCTACATTCACCATTTTCAGTTATATAAGGTCCATAGCATGTATCTCCTTGATACATTCCAGTTGCAAACTCTTCTTCAAAAGCTTTTCTATCCTTCATGTTGATGCATCTAGCTGATTTAAGATCATTATTTTTTATAAATCTTTGAATTGTAGATAAGGATACATTTTTTTCATTGATAAAACCATCTTCGATAAGTTTATGATATATAAGTGTGGCATTAATTTTAGGGAATGTATTTTTTAGAGTAAAAATATGTTCTATAGCTACATCAGTTAACTTTCTAGTTTTTCCTACATCGCTCCGCGTTTTTGGTAGAAGGGCATCAAAACCAAACCTATTATAATCTGACTCCCAATTTGATAGCGTTCCTGGGCTATACAAAACTGAATTACCGTTAGGTAGTTTTACTGGAGTAGTAGAAACACGCCTATAATAAGCAATTTTAGATTTCTCTGTGAAGGTATTATTAATAGCAGGAGCTATTAATGCTAATCTAATTGATGCTATTTCAATCATTTCTTTGTTATTCATTAAAATCACCTCAATAAAAATGATATCACGTGCAGATTTTAATAACCATTATCATATTAAGTGGTGAATTAAAAATAAAAATTAAAATATTTAACTATAGCTAAATTATGATGTTCCTTGAAAAAATGATAAAGCTGTTCTATTTAAGAAGTTTATTATAAATGTCTCGATTTCAATAAAAGTACTGTTCATAATAGTCTGTAGAAATTTTAGAGCTGAAATAAGCTTGTCTTCTAAAAGACCAAGCCAGAGCTTTTTATGCTCTTTAAACTTTGTTAAAATTCGATAGAATGTAGAGATGGCGATACCATAATGTTCACACATAGCTTCTATTGAATTAAACTTACCTACAAGATAATCATGGATAATAAAAAGTGTAAATTTAAAACTAAATGACATATAAGGTACAATTACCGAAGGTAGGATGGCATGGGTATGTCCACAGGATGAACAAATGAGTCTAGAGATGGTTATTATATTATTACGTACCTCATTATTATAGTAAGTTACGAGATGGCGTTTATAGGATGCAAATGGTGTATTGGATAAACTATAACTGTACCAAAAAATAATTAAAAACCTGCCCACTAGTATTTTCCAAACCTTTTATACACACAATATTTAGGTAATAATATTGGATATAGAAGGAAGTGCGGAAGGTGATAATTTTGAATCAAAAACAAGATATTGTATTAAAACATATTAGAGAAGGTAAGTCTCAGAGACAAATAAGCAAAGAAACTGGTGTTTCTAGAGAGACCATCAGAAAATATATCACAGAATATGAAAATAAGTTAGTCGAAGTTACATCTGACTTAGGTGAAATAGATAAAACTAATATTATAGATGATATAACAGCTAAACCTAAGTACTTATCGTCTCCAAGAATAAAGAAAGCTTTAACAGAAGATGTGTTGGAAAGACTTAAAGAATTTTTAAAAGAAAATGAACAAAAGCGACTCACAGGCTTGTCTAAGCAACAAAAGAAAAAAATAGATATGTATGAAACTTTAATAGAAGAAGGCTACAATATAAGCTACGCCACTGTAGTAAAGGCTGTAAATACCATCGAAAGAAAAAAACGCGAAGCGTATATACGTCAAGAATATACTCCAGGAGATATAGTAGAATTTGATTTTGGGCTAGTTAAATTGACAATGAATGATGGTAGCATAAAAGAATTTCAATTAGCAGTATTTGCAGCAGCTTATAGCAATTATAGGTGGGCTAGATTGTTTCCAAAACAAAATACAGGATGCTTTTTAGAAGCGCATGCCTCATTTTTCAAGTACATTAAAGGTAATCATAGAACAGTGGTGTATGATAACACTAGAGTTGCAGTAGCAAAGTTTGTAGGGCATACATTAAAGGAACCAACAGAGGCACTTACAAAGCTATCGCTATATTACAAATTTAGGTTTAGATTTTGTAATGCATATAGTGGCAATGAAAAAGGTCACGTTGAGAGAAGTGTTGAATTTATAAGAAGGAAAGCATTTTCAAGAGACTGCACATTTTCCTCATTGAATGAGGCTAACGCCTATCTTGATGAAGTGCTAAAAAAATTAAATTCAAGAAACTTATCCAATTCCAATAAGTCACCGTTTCAATTATTAGATGAAGAACGAGAGTACTTATTGCCAGATATGCCTTTATATGAGACAGCTATTATTTCGGACCTACGAGTAACCAAATATTCAACGATCATGGTGAATTCTTGTTATTACTCCGTACCAGATGATTATGTTGGTACAATGGTACGATGTAAGATATACACTACTAAAATTTTAGTATTTTATAATGAAGAAGAAATAGCTAGGCACGATAAGGTTTACGGTATGAATCTATGGCATATAGATATTTCCCATTATTGTAAAACGCTTTTTAGAAAGCCGAAGGCTCTGGTTAATAGCACAGCTTTCAATCAAATGGATAGAATTCTAAAAGAGATTTATTTTAAATATTTTAACAATAATGAGCGAGATTTTGTAAAGCTTATTGAATTAGTTGGTACCTATGGGCTTGTACCTGTTAATAATGCCATAAAAAATTTACAAGAAGTATGCCCTACTACTATTAGCATTGATAAGATTGAGTTTATTTGCTCTAGAAAAAATGACCCTAAAATCATATATCTAGAAGATCATAATGATGAAATTATGGATAATTCTATTAACATGTTAAATGAATTTAACAATCTTTTAAACTCTTAAGAAAATAGTTCTATTGAGTAGACCTATTTCGAAGTAAATGCCTTATGTGATGCAAAATATTCAAAGGAGTGAATATTTATGAGTTCTAAGAATTCATTAATTAAAGAAATAAAAACATATGCTGAATCTATGAAACTTGGAGTTATAAAAAGTGATATTGAATTAACAATTGAAGATGCAAATGCTAATAATCTTAGTTATGAGGAGTTCTTACATGGACTCCTTCAAAAAGAAAGCGATATAAGAAGCTACAACTTAACTCAAAGCAGAATTAGAACAGCTAGATTTCCCTATAAAAAATATTTAGAAGACATTTCTATTGAGGATTTGCCATCTGATGCTCAATTAAAATTAAAGCACCTTAGTAGTCTAAAGTTTATAAAGGATGGGCAAAATGTAATATTTTCTGGAAATTGTGGTACTGGGAAAACCCACATTTCCATAGCATTAGGAATAAAAGCATGTTTAGAGGGATATAAAGTATTATTTACAACTGTGCCTCTTTTTATTACACAATTGAAAGAATTAAAATCAAATAAAAGTTTAAGAGGATATCAAAACAAACTCTCTAAATATGATTTGGTTATATTGGACGAATTTGGATATATTTCTGCTGACAAGGAGGGGGCGGAGCTTCTATTCACCCATATATCTTTAAGGACTGGGCAGAAATCTACAATAATAACTACTAACCTTTCTTTTGATAGGTGGGGCGAAATATTTGGTGACCCAGTTATGACAGCAGCAATGACCGATAGGTTAACTCACAAATCTTATGTTGTTAACATGAATGGAAACTCTTACAGGATGAAAGAAACTAAAGATTGGCTTAACAATCTAGAGAACTAATTTACAATTTTTGGTGGAAAGGTTTTTAATTATCGTTTGGACTAAAAATTATGTATAGAATACACATCAAAAATATTTATCTCATTTTCAAAAGAAGTTTGTTTAAAATACTTGCATAATTTAGAAAATAATCTTATCATAATAGTGAGTTATAAGAGCTATTGCTCTTATTTTTGGTGGGAAGAACTATTGCTTTGGTCGGCGGGTTCTTCCTTTTCCTTTCTTTAGTTTTAATAAGCGTAAAACAACCTCCTAATTATGTCAAGTCATTAGGAGGTTTTCTATAGAACTATTATGAAATATATAACTGCAAGTACTGACTAGATAATTATTATATCTATAGCTATAATTGTACGTAGAAATGTAGTTTTCAAAAGCTATATTTTGACGTACTACAAAAATCTATTAAATCGAGAATTTACGGAGCATGGACCCAGGAAAGTATTATTGACAGACATAACGTACATACCGTACAATGGCACCTTTTGCTATCTTTCAACTATTTTAGATGCATATACAAAGCAGGTTTTATCATATGCATTGAGTGATTCACTAGAAGTTGACTTTGTATTAGAGACTGTGAATAAACTTATAAAGAACTACGGAATAGAACTTAGTACAGAGACTTTAATACATAGTGATCAAGGATGCCATTACACAAGCACAAGTTTTATACAGTTGGTTAGAGATTGCAATTTAAGACAATCAATGTCAAGAAAAGCAAATTGTTGGGATAATGCTCCGCAGGAAAGCTTTTTTGGACATATGAAAGATGAGATAGACATTAGTCAGTGTAAGAAGTACAGAGAAGTTAAGGCTATTGTTGATGACTGGATAGATTATTACAATAACGAGAGATATCAATGGCAGTTGGCAAAACTTTCTCCTAACGAATATTACCAGTATATAATTACTGGAATATATCCTTTAGAAGATATTATAAAGAACTAAAAGAGATACTGTGTGAACGTAAGTTCCCTATTGCTTAAATTTAAAAATGTCCTTGACAAGGGGTACAGTTTAAACTTAGCAAGATATGATGGAGTTAGATATGGATATAGAACTAAAGAATTTGATGATGTATATGATATGATGATAAAAAGCAGAACAGAAGCTTTTGGTAAAGAAGTTAAAAGAAGTCATATACAAACACTGATAGCCATGAATGAGAAATCAAATAATGCTTGTAGTAAAGAGTTAAGTGAATATATTGAGCAAGTGAGCCGAGAGGATATATGGAAAGAATTGTTAAAGTTAGATAATAAAATAATAATGGCTTTTTTGTATAGCAAGTATTCTACAGCAAAAGAAAATCATATTCATATGGAGGTAGAAATCAA
>NZ_FQXM01000075.1 GCF_900129965.1 Clostridium grantii DSM 8605
TCAACACGCTGATGGTACTGCATGGGTGACTGTGTGGGAGAGTAAGTCGTTGCCAGGTAAATAAAAACTCTACTTTTAAATAAGTAGAGTTTTTTTGCTTATCAATATATAGATGACATATACACAATTAGGATGATATAATTATGAGTATAAAACATATTTAAAGTCTTCATGATGGAGGAAATACAATTGGAAAAAATAGTACCAATCAAAACAGATGAGGAATTATTGGAAACTATAAATAAAAGCAAACATGATAAGAATATCTTCGTAGGTAGAATTATAAGTATTATAAGTATTATTATTATGACATTTTCATTATATGGGGATATGGTTATTTTTAAATATCCAAAACAAATTTCGTTTTTTAGAGTGATTTTGATATTGATCATTTTGTGTTATTTGATATTAAGTTTTTCTAAATTAAAATATGATTATAAAATAATTGCGATGTGTTATAGAATTGGTATATATAGTATAGCTTTATTTTTGGCAATTTTTAATTTTTATATATTTAATATTCTTCCGCAATATAATCATAGAGTAGTTCAAGTCTTAATTATAGGTAATTTAGGTATATTTATTGGAATAGCAGGCTTGATTAGTGAATATAAATATGTTGTTTTATTTAATTTGAGTTTAGTTGTTTTAGGAAATATATTTTTTAAACAACTTACAGTAAGTAACTGGTTTGAATATTTTAATTATTTTGCATTAATTGCTATATCTTTGACAATTAATAAAATTGTTGTTAATAGTGAAAAGAGGGAATGGAAATTAAAATTATTATTGGGAAAAAATTTATATTATCTTGAGAAAGAAATAGAATTAAGGATAGAAGCAGAAAATAAACTTAAATTTCAAGCAGAAAAAGATTCTTTAACAAAGGCTTATAATAGATATAAAGGTTTTCAAAAGTTGGAGAATGATATTAAGCTAGCATATAAAGAAAAAAAAGTCTTGTCTGTATGCGTTTTAGATTTGGATAATTTAAAGTTAATTAATGATAAATATGGTCATATCAAAGGTGATTTATATATATCTATTTTTTCATTAATTATTAGAAGAAACTTAAAGGAAATAAATTACTTTATTAGGATAGGTGGAGATGAGTTTCTTCTGGTTATGCCAAATTCATCATTTAATGATGCGGAAAAAATATTTAGATCTATAGAACAACAGATAGAATTGGAAAATCTAAAGAATAAATTTGAAATTAAATTATCAGTGAGTCATGGAATAGAAGCATATAACGGTGAAAATAAGATATTGTTAGAAGAACTAATTGATATTGCGGATAAGCAAATGTATATTGAAAAAACAAGAAAAAAGCAGCATAGTAAAGTGTATAGGTAATAATAGTAAATTAGTGTCATTTAAAAGTTAATAAACTGTGCCTAGTGTGGCAATATAAGAAATAATGAGAAATACTTAGCAATAAAGATGATAATAAGCTTAATTGATTGTAATAGTTAAATGAGTTAAAATATGAGTTAAACATAAATGATAAGATATTCCTTGTCGCCAAGAGAACTAAGAAAATATGTCGAAAGATAAATTTAAAAAAACTCTTGACAACACGAGAAACAAGTGATATTCTAAGTAAGCTGTCGCAAGATGGCAATAAGAAATTAATAAAAACATAAATTGATCTTTGAAAATTAAACAGAGAATGATATAAAATGCCAGTCAATAATTTAAGTAAATGAGTAAACAGATTAAACTTTTTAAATTGAGAG
>NZ_FQXM01000049.1 GCF_900129965.1 Clostridium grantii DSM 8605
ATAAGCATTTATCAAAAGCTATTGCACAACAATGCTTATATGAGTTTAAAAGACAAATTCAATATAAATGTGAGTTCAATGGAATTGAGTTTATCGAAGCTGATACATGGTATCCATCATCAAAGACTTGTAGTGAGTGTGGACATATAAAAGCAAATCTTTCATTATCAGAAAGGACATATATCTGTGAAAAATGCGGTTGTGTTATAGATAGAGATTATAATGCAAGTATTAATCTTTCAAGATATAAATTAGTAGGCTAATCACTTAAAAGATACTGCTAATGTGTACCATGCGTTGTATGGGAATTTAAGCCCTAGGAGTGTCACATCAAACGAAAGTAGTATATTCATTCTTTTGAATTACAAAATCGGACACGTTGAACAGGGAATTAAACAAGCTTTATAGAGTTCTATAATGTTTTGGCAACGGAGCTATCATGAAATCAACCCTGGACACTAACCGCCCAATTTATCTGCAGATCAAAGAGTCTATTGAGGATGATATTCTCAATGGGAGGCTGAAACCTGAAGATCAGATACCCTCAAACAGCCAGCTTGTAAGCTATTACAAGATAAATCCTGTAACTGTGCTGAAAGGGATTAATCTTCTTGTGGATGAGGGCATAATTTATAAAAAGCGTGGACTCGGAATGTTTGTAAGTGCCCATGCACCTGAAAAGCTTAAAAAACACTTTTTACAATCATTTTTTCAGGAACAGATAGAACCTTTGATTGCCCTGGCAAAACCTTTGGGTTTTACCCTAAAGGAGATTCATGAAATGATTGATAGTGGATGGAAAGGAGAAAAAAATGATTAATCTTGAAAATGTATCAATTAAATATGGAAAGACCTATGCACTTAATAATGTGAATTTAAAACTTCCTAATCAAGGAATATGTGGGGTGATTGGTAGGAACGGTGCAGGTAAAACCTCACTTTTATCCTTGCTTAGCGCCTACAGTAGACCAACCTCAGGAACAATAACCTTATCCGGTGAAAATCCTTATGAGAATGAGAACATATTGCCACAAATTGCTTTTATTTATGATAATAAAAGTGAATCAGAAAATGACTTTCAAGTAAAAGAACTACTGAAAATAACGGCTGCACTCCGTCCCAACTGGGATGCTGCTTATGCCGAAAAACTTTTAAAGCTATTTGAAATACCAGTGAAGAAAAAAATGGGTGCATTAAGTCACGGTATGCGTTCGGCAGTAAATGTGATTATGGGGCTGGCTGGACAAACACCCATTACTATATATGATGAATCATATATAGGTATGGATGCTGCCATGCGTAAGCTTTTTATCAGCGAACTTTTATCAGACTTTACAAATAGGCCAAAGCTTATTTTATTTTCAACTCACTATGTGAATGAGATGGAAGGACTTTTCAGCGAAGCCATAATTATTAATAAGGGAAAGGTATTAGTCCATGATGACTGTGATACCCTTCGATCAAAAGGTACAACAGTAACTGGATTTATTGAATCAGTAGACAATTTCGTAAAAAATCGTGAAGTCCTGTCCCAGCGAACCTTGGGTAATCAAAAAGAGGCAGTATTGTTTGGGCAGATATCTGAAAGAGAGCGACTTGCTGCTACAAAAGAAGGTCTTGAATTCTCTCAGCCTTCACTACAGGATTTATTCATATATATGACCGAAAAAGGAGGAAAGGAATAATGACAAAAAAAGCTTTGAAACTTCTGCTATCAATACAAGCCAAGTCCACATGCATATTTATAGGAATTTATGCATTGATAATGGCCATACTTTTTAGTGTATTTTCTTATGTAAACATGTATCCCTCCTACTGGATGGCTGATTCCATAATATATACCTTTAATATATACCTTCTAATAATGGGGATTGTATATCCACTGATTGCAACTAGGTTATATGTTTCACGAGGACTTACTAGAAAACAGTTCTTTTGGGCCTATACAGGTACCATGAGTATAATATCATTATTTCTGTTTGTACCTATTTTAATTTCAATTATTTACTATGACAGCTTTTCAATACTGTCTGCAATTACTGATTATCTTAGAATGCCTTTATCTTTTCTCATTGGCTGGACTTGTGCGGTGGGTTTTCAAATGAGGAAATGGTACACTTCAACATTGGGAATTTTAAGTGCTATAGCCATGTATTTTGCCCTAATCACTGTGACTGAAGTTATGATTTTACCAGAGATTGCCGTATTAGGGTCAGTATTATTACTACTAGTTGGGGTGTTACTAATTCTACCCCGTTTCATATCTAAAATCACCTTCAAAGTTTAAGTGGGTTTGAGATTTCACAGGTTTTTTATTGGAATAGTTTCTTCAAAGGTTTACCCACAAATATTTATAGAAAGCATACTTTAATTATAATTAAAGAGTGCTTTCTTTTTTGGCTTTAGGTTCATTTTAGGTTGATGAAGTATTATATGTTTAAGGCAAAGAACATTTGGAAAGTTTTTTATAGGCCTTAATGATTATCAGATGTAAAAATTGGAAGGAGAAATTATATGAAGAAGATAATAAAGGTATCATTAATTATTGTTGGAGTTATTGTTGTTGTACTAGGAGGATTTGTTGGTTTTAAAATTTATGATGTGCAGCAGCAAAAAGGAGTGAATATACTTACTGGAGAGTTGACCGCTGAAGGTAAAGCTTTGGTAGATGCTAATTCAAAAGCCCCTAATGTTGAATTGAATGTAGCAGATATGTTTTCTGAAAAAGATTTGATACAAGTTCCTGATATAAATGATTCAGTAGTACTTAATCTTGAAGATGGCAAAGATATTGTGGTTGATAAGGAAGGTGTATTTGTTATTAGTGGTGACTATAAAGATGCTATGATTATTGTTGAAGTTGATAAAACAGAAAAGGTTCAATTAGTTTTTGATGGTGTTAGTATTGTAAATGAGGATAAACCAGTAGTATATGTGAAATCCGGTGATAAAGTTTTTGTTACAACCACTGATTCTAAAAATGATATAAGTGTCACTGGCGAATATAAAGCTGATGGTGAAACAAAGCTTGATGCTGTTGTATTTTCTAAAACAGATGTGGTGTTCAATGGAATAGGTACATTGGATATTAACTCAGAAACTGGCAATGGGATTAGTAGCAAAGATGTTTTGAAGATTACAGGCGGTACTTATAATATTGTTGCATTAAAGGATGGCCTTGAAGCTAATGATTCCATTAGAATTTATGACGGTGAAATTTCTATTAATAGCAGTAATGATGCAATGCATAGTGAAAATAATGAAGATGAATCTCTTGGTTATGTATTTATTGAAGGTGGTTTGATTAATATTGTAGCCAGTGATGATGCAATTCGCGGTAATAGTGCCGTTTTAATTAATGGAGGAACTATTAATATCGATAGTTGTCAGGAAGGTTTAGAGGCTTCTCAAATCATTATTAATGATGGTGAAGTTACAATTTACTCTACGGATGACGGTATTAATGCTACTTTTAAAACTTCCTACAGAGCTGTGATTGAGGTGAATGGTGGTATTGTAAATGTGGCTATGGCTGATGGTGATACTGACGGTTTTGACTCCAATGGTGATTTTACTATTAATGGTGGTATAATTAATGTAGAAGGTGGTATGGCTGCTTTTGATGTAGATGGTACAATTGCTTTTAATGCAGGTGATGTTATGGTTGATGGTGTTAAACAAACTGAGATTAAAGTCCAACAAGTGGGTATTCTTTCAAAATTTAAATCTAATTAAGTTTTAAATATTGCTTTGCATGATTCGCTTGTTTTAAGGTAAAATGATAATAAATATTAAGTTCAGATAAAAAGAGGTGTAATTATGAGGATTCTGTTAGCAGAAGATGAAAGAGATTTATCGGAGGCGTTGGTTACGGTGCTTCAAAAGAATAACTATTCTGTGGATGCGGTATACAACGGGCAAGATGCAGTAGAATACATGGATGCTGGAAATTATGATGCAGCGATTTTTGATGTTATGATGCCCAAGAAAGATGGCCTAGAGGCACTGAGAGAACTACGTAGCAAAGGAGTCGAAATTCCTATTCTTCTGTTAACAGCTAAAACTCAGATTAGCGACAGAGTTGACGGACTTGACAGTGGGGCGGACGATTACTTGACTAAACCTTTCGCCATTGATGAGCTTCTTGCTAGAATCAGGACCATGACACGTAGAAAAAGTGAAGGAAGATCGGAAAATCATATTGTAATGGGAAATGTTAAACTTGACCTAGTTAATAGTGAGATTATCTCAGAAGGTGGCAGTGCTTTTCTTGGTAATAAGGAGTTCCAGATGATGGAGATTTTTATGAATAACAAAGATCAGTTTATATCAGCAGAGCGAATATTTGAACGTATTTGGGGCTATGACAGTGATGCAGATATGTCTGTTATATGGGTTAATATTTCTAATTTACGAAAAAAGCTTAGAAAAATCGGTGCAAATACTCAGGTAAATGCTAAAAGAAATACTGGGTATAGGTTGGTGGTAATTGATGATTAAAAAAATGGAAAAACGATTTACAATTGTAGCAATATCAGTTATAAGTTTGGTATTGCTTTTACTTGTATTGGCGGTTCAGGTTATTAGCAGTAATATTAATGTTAAAAAAGCTGATATTATTCTTCGTAACATTGCTGAAAAAAATTCAGATATGTTTTTTGACAAAAGTGAAAGTATGGGATTTATAGATATGGAATCTATCAAATCTTTTTCTGTTGTAATTTCACAGGATGGAACTTCTGAGGCCTTTGTAACTAATGGAACGGGTTTTATTGATAAAGAAATTGCTTTGTCTATGACTTTGGCTGTAGTTGATGAAGATAGTAACACTGGCTTTATTGATGGATTTAGATACTTAATTGTCAAAGAAGAGGATATTGTCAGTGTGTATTTTCTTGATTATTCTTTTGAACAGGAATCTGCAAGGAACTTTTTGCTAATTAGTTTAGCTGTTTATGCTTTGTTGGTGTTGTTGGTTGGAATTTTGGTAAAGATTTTTATGAAGTTTGTTATGAGACCCATAAAAGAGTCTTATGAAAAACAAAAACAATTTATCACTGATGCTTCTCATGAATTAAAAACTCCACTGACCATTATTGCCACTGATATGCAGTTGATTGAAATGGAATCTGGTAGTACAAAATGGGTGAAAAGCGTTAATAAACAAGTTGAGCGACTTACTATGTTAAGTAATGATTTGGTGGTATTGTCTAGGATGGATGAAAAATCTAATCAATTAAAGCTTAAAGAGCTGGATTTGTCGGACTTGGTAAGTGATGTTGTTTATGGCTTTGAACCAGCCTTGCTTGCTACTGGCAAGGAATTGCAAACTGAAATTACAGATGGTATTAGAATTTATGGGGATTATGATGCCCTTGAGAAGGTTATGTTTATATTGATGGAGAATTCCTTGAAATATAGTTCGAAAGATGCCTTGATTCGTGTTAAACTTTGGAAAAAGAATAAAGGATTTGGTTTGTTAGTGGAGAATACAGTACCCTTTATTGATGAAGGTAGTCATAATGAGTTTTTTGAAAGGTTTTACCGGGGGGATAAATCTAGAAATAGTAAGATCGCTGGCTTTGGTATTGGGCTAGCAGTTGCTAAGTCTATTGTTGAACAGCATAATGGACAGATTGAGGCTTATAGTCCAGATTGTGAGAGGATTGTTTTTAAGATTGACCTTTAATCATGAATATCCATAATGATTTAAAAAATCTCTCCCCCACTTTTATCACCCTCATATCTATTAACAGTAAAATTTTACACCCCAGAGGTAATTCCAAAGAAATGCTGAAGTGAAACGAAAGACTTTCTTTGGTTGCTATTTAGCTATCTCTTTTTTATCCATAAAGTTTAACTCCCTGAAGTAAAATTTCATGTTCCATAGTGCACTCCGATTTAGCTATTTCATTAAATTCATCACTATAATAAACTAATAAATCAACTGGCATTGTTGCCACTTTAGATATTGATTTTCTTATTAATTTCATGATTTCAATTTTTCTTTTGCTTTTGTCATCGGTTACTACACATATGTCTAAATCGCTATCTTCATTAGGATTTCCATAGGCATAAGATCCAAACAAATAAATAGAATTTACATCTGAAACTTGATTTATTTCTTTTAATAAATTATCTAACTCAATCTTCACATTATATGGCATAAATTTCACCTACCTATCTCCACTATATTCCTTTACTTATATTATACACTATAATCAAGACTAATAATCACTCTATTTTTATTCGGATGCTCCTCATAAAACTCTACCCAAACAACCTCCCCCACGTAATCCGCCCAACAACACCATCAACCCCAATCTCAATCCCAACATCCCCCTGAAAATCCCTAACTGCTTTCTCAGTATCCCCACCAAAATATCCATCCGCTCCACAAACCCCAACACTATACCCAAGCTCCACCAATCTCCTCTGAATCTTAACCACATTCCAATCAAACTTATGACTATCCTTCTTAATCAAATACCCAGGATAAGATCCTCCCAATTTAATATTTTCCTTAACTTCTTCTTTAATCTCATTAAGCGGATATTTCTTCCCCGGACATTCTGTACCCCCTAACTCTTTATGGCCATAAATATTCTTTATCTCATATTTACCCATCAAGTATTCACATAGCTCTACAACAGCTTCTTTCTGCAACTTAGGCATAATATCTTTACTATAATCACCTTCAGCACAAATCCCAATAGATCCTGTATTATGATTCTTACAATGAGCCCCTACTACATTTTCTTCTCTACCTTTATAAACAGTTCCATCTTTTCTAACAAAAAAATGATACCCACAGCCTGACCAACCTTTTTGGAGGTGCCAATAATGTATTTGTTCTATAGAACAATTTCTGCTTGCAGCATGATGTAATACAATAGTATTTGGTTTATTACCATACTGAAGATCACTCATAAATTTTAAATTTCTATCTATAATATTCAAATTTTCCACCACCCTTTTTATCTTTTAAATCATTACCCACTGAAAAAAGCTCTGCCCGTGGGCAAGAGCTTTTTAAATTACGCTTCAATATCAAATAATTCAGTTTCAGTTGTTTCAACAATTGAAGCAGCTTCTTTTAAAGATAATGATTCTGGACCCCATGCAAATACATCTTTTGCAATTAAAACATCCATGAGTGCTTCTGCATTTGCTTGAGTTAAACCATCCTTTACATCTGTGATGGTCATAGACTTTGTATCCCCTGCAGCATCTTTAAATTTCATAACTAACTTTTTCATTTTCATAACCTCCATTTTATTTTTTATGTTTTAACTAGCTCTAATTTCTAATCTTTTATTAAATAAAAACTAGATTCTTTTACTGCTCAATGCCTTACTTAAAATAACTAAAAACAAGATATAGTGTTACTTCGTACTTTTCCTGACATTTGTAGTGTTATGAGCTCCAGTAAAAATAAACTTACCTGGAGCTCTGCCAACCTACTTAAAAGAACTTGGTATATTATATACCTTCTTCAAGTAATTCAGCGTTAACTCTTTTAATGTCAAAAACCGGGCTCAACAGTACGTCTGCGATAGCATTTGCAACATCAAAAACATCTTGATCAGCTGCATCCACCTTAACTTTAGAGAAACTTTTTGTTTGAAGCACATCATTACCATCTCCATCTAAGCCTGAGATAACTCTGATGGTCAAATCACTCTTAATTGGTGTTACCATAACTGCCATGTTAAATCCCCCTTCCCTTAGGCATCGTTGAAGAATAACTTCTACTAATTGCTTTTGAAAAATGATTAAAAACCTCATATTTTTGAAAGCAAAGTAGAACTAATTCTTAAGCCTAGCCTTAAAATGTCATTCACTATATATATACAAGTTATAAACCCATTTTTGAAAATTTATTTTTACAAAATTTATATTCATATCATTATTGATAATATTTACTATATTGAGTATAATTTAGAAAAGGAATTTTGAGTTTTAAGAGGTCCTTGTAAGATAAGACGAATTTAAAATATAAATGTAAATTATTAATTAGAGGTGGTGGTTTAGATTAATAATAAAAAAATAAGATGGATAAAGGTATTGTTTTCAGTAATATTATTTATATTTTGTGTAAGTTATTTGTTTGGTTTAATTCCTGGTAAAATTGGTACTCCAATAATATTTACCTATACTGGGTGCGGGTTATTGTTCAAAGGATTAAATTCAAAACCAAAAAATAAATTTTCAAAAAAACTTTCAATTTCCTTTGGTATATTGTTTATTATAATTACAATATTCGTTGTAATTCCAGTATATTATTTATAAAAAGTTAGTGCGTATGTTTCTATAGTTACGACATAACAGTAATAATAAAATCAAAATAATGAACAATAAAGATTAAACCACAGGGGATGATAATATTTTGAAAAGGAAAATAAATAGTCTTTTAATTAGTTTTATTCAATTTGGAATTGGCTTTTTACTAGCCGAAAAAATAACCAGTTTATTAGGTATTGAGTATCAAAAGTTTTTATCGCTAGAGTTTGCTATTTATATAATAATAGCAACAGTATGTATAAGCATATCAGAATCATTATTCTATAAAATTACAGATAAATTTAGAGCAAGAAAAAATAAATAACAAGATATCTACAACGCTTTTTTCTCATATCCCGCAACACAAGACTCCCCTTAAAACAATTTAAAATATATCCAAAAAAAGATGAGGGGATTAAGCTCATCTCTTTTGATTACCCATAACTGTTGTGATAACTGCAGTTAGTTCTGAAATAGATCTATTGAGTTCTTCAATACGCTTTTCAAATCTAACAAGCAAGTACACACAAACCCCAATTGGAAAACCCACAGTAGAAATAAGTTTAGTAAATTCTTCATACATAACTTCTCCTCCTATTGGTTAATATGATATAACTCATATTCAGTTATAAAAGACAAACACTACGTAAACTCAATTTACACTTGTACAAAATCTCCATGTTTTAAGGAGTTTTGGACATGTATAAATTATTAGTTGAAGTTGCTTGTCTTAAAGACAAACATTACGAAAACTTTATTTACTTGAAGTTGCTTGTCTATACTATATATACAACTCAAAGGAACCTTTTTAACTTTTTAATTGCACTTTTTTTCCTAGAGTAAGCTTCTTTCTCCAAAATACCTTGCTTATTTGCTATCTCTTTTATCTTTTTCCTTTTTATATAAAAGTCAACTATAAGTTGCTTGTCCACATTTGATAATTTATTAAGGGCTTCTCCTAATTTATCCACCATATCATAAGCTATAACTTCATCTTCCACAGTAAAACCATATAAATCTATGCTATTATTCAATATAGTTTCATCTTGAACTTCTCTATAATGCTTAATTGTTCCTTTAAGTAGATTTATATTACTACGTTTAACTGTGATAGCTAAAAACGAGCTAAAAGAATTTGAATTTATATTATATAAATTAATAGCTTTTATAATACTTAAAATACTATGTTGTACAATATCCTCAAACTCATACCCTGGTATATGATATTTTGATGCCTCACTTATTACCAAAGGCATATATTTATTTATAATAGTTTCAGTAGCCATGCTATCTCCTTGTTTTGCTTTTATAATTAAATCTTTCAAGTTGACACCCCCAATTTATATCTAGTGTAGGCCTGCTACACCGCTAAAT
>NZ_FQXM01000048.1 GCF_900129965.1 Clostridium grantii DSM 8605
AAAAAATGGAAAAGTTTTTTAAAGCAATAGAGGAAAAGATAAGAAAGTCAGGATATCCTGGAGAAGTCAGTGGCGAAGAAATCTATGCTGAAATAAGTGATGAGGCCGAGGATCAAGAAGAAGGAAGTTACTTATTCATGAAGAAGCAAAATGATGATGTCATGTTCGAATACAGAGTGGATATTTTAGAGGACAATATTAATTTAGCAACCCTCACCATACATACACCAGAGAGAAAGTACTTTATTGATTTTGATGCTGCATAGATAGACCTATTGGATGAATTAAAATTAATATTTTATTCTAGAGTGAAGCACTAGTCTTTGGCGGATGGGTGTTTTTTCTCTTTGCCATTAAGTTCTATATGTGGCAACAAAAATTGCTCATTTTATTTACAATTTTTGTAATAAATATAACCCCTTACAAAAACTGGAACAGTTTTTGTTGCTAATAACGGTAGAATTTATAATTGGGTCATACCGTACATTATTAGATTAATTGGAGAATATGTAGTGGAGATAATTGATGATATCTATAAAAATTTGATCTTATAGATGAAATGATGCTGAAAGACTTTATTGAAAATAATGAAAAGTTTATTATTATAACTGAAAGTAGAATAGAAAGCTATTGGGGTGAGTTTTATAGATTAGAATATAATAAAAATAGTTATGCAGGATTTAAGATAAAGAAATACATTCAATTTTTAAGAAAAAGTCTGAAATAAAATTTTGCTAAAATATATACATTTGGAGGCTTACATGGATGATGAGAGATATGGCACTAAGTTTTAAAATTCCAAATGAGTATGGAAAATATCTCAATGATTTAATTGAACCCATACCGTTTGATAAATATTGGTGGTCAATTGATAATGATGAAATACATTTATTGGACAATGATGAATTTATAAATGAGTTTTTGTTTAAAGAAGAAGAACGGATAATACAGGGTGAAAAATTATACAATATTGCAAAAACTAATACCTATTATTTAATCTTTGTTACTTTAAGAGCTTTTTCTAAAGAAGAAACTGTTGAAGCAGTAAGGACTTATAAACAATTTCTAGAGAGTGATTGTCAAATAGCACTTGGAGTATATGATTGTTCATATGTTATGTTTTGGTGTAAAAGTGACCAATTGATTTCAAAGATGTACAGTTATGCAGTGTCAAAAGGTTACGAGGATGTGGAATATATAAATGAAGAAGACTTATTAAAAGAAATATATTATATTGAATAAATAATATACGTCACAGTTTGATATTGTACTTTAAATCTGCTGGTTCAAGGAGAGGTAAATCATGGAAGATAAGAGAATATCAGTTAAATATATAGAAAATAGAAATGCAGACAAAGATGATAGTGCAGGGATTATTGTTAGTGTATTTGATAAAGAGATTTTAATTGGAGTAACTGAAAAACATGGTGGAGATGCAGAAGTAAGTTTAAATATAGAAATGGCTAAAGAACTTTTAAATGCTATTAATTCTGCGATAGAATTGGCAAACATTAAATAATTATTACGAAGCAAATTTCATAGAATACATAGCAAATTATACGAATGTTGGCGCGAAAAGATACTCAACCTCTCAATCAAAGATTGAGTATAGTGAAAGCAGACAACACGCCAACTTTGTATAATTACTATAGCGCGAAACCGCGGTTATCGAAGCAAGAACTATGGGGTTTGAATAATTCCATTCTGCATAAATCAAAAGATCATTTAAGAAAAAAGTTCTAATACTAAGCAAAAAACATTTAAGAATATAGTAAATCAAGGTATTTTGACATATAGGCCCCCTCCCCATAAAGAGGCATATTATAAAGTTATGCTGTTTTTTCGTGATTGGGGGAGAATTAGAAGGAGCAATAATCCGTCTAATTTTTTCTGAACCACATTTGGGGCATTTTGTTATATCTTTACCTGTAATCTTTAAAATTAGTTGGAGTGTAGAAAGTTTTTCTTTAATTAAAATCTTTGTATTGGTAAGTTGCTTACAAATCTTTAGCTTGATAGTTTTTTTCTATTTCCTAGCAAGCCATAGTGCCTTATTTTCATGAATCTTCTGGGCAGTATGTGAATTAGAAACCTACGGATAAATTCATCAGCAGAAAGTTTCATTTGTTTAGACTTGCAATTATCCTTTTAATCACGCCATTTGAATGTGACATAACCATTTTCAATATTTAGAATACGATTGTTGGATATAGCAACTCTCTGAGAATATCTGCCTAAATATTCAACAACGTAAGCAGCATTTTTAAAAGGTGGTTTGCAGTAAACAATCCATTCTTTCGAATAAAGAGAGGAAAGGAACTTTTCAAATTCTTTGTCCGAGCGAAGCTGCTTTTGGCTGCCATGAAACTCAAGTTTATTTTGGTAATAAAGCTGTTTGAGATAGTACAGGAATTTTCCTCTGAATTTTCGTGATAGCATTTTCACAGGGATAAAAAATTTCTTTCTACTATTTACCCATGTTCCTTTGGACGATAGTCCACCACCAGGGACAATGCAGTGAATATGAGGATGATGCATTAGATTTTGTCCCCAAGTATGTAACACAGAGGTGAATCCAAGCTTTGCACCAAGATATTTTTTATCTGCGGCAAGTTCTTCAAGGGTTTCTGCAACAGCTTTGAACAATATAGTATAAAGTTCTTTCTGATTTTGATAGGTTATCATATTTAGTGTATCTGGAATGGTGAACACTACGTGAAAGTAACCGATGTTAAGTAAATTGTTCTTTTGATTTTGAATCCAGTGTTCTTTAGCAAGAGTTTGGCATTTAGGGCATCAATTTTTACTAAATTTAAGTAAAAACCAGTTGTACTAATGTCTGAATGGCCTAATAGCTGTTTTATATGAAATAAATTTGTGCCTGATTCAAGCAAATGAGTTGCAAAACTATGTCTTAGCGTATGAGTTGTAACTTTCTTAGTAATTTTGGTTATTTGTATATATTTTCTAAATATATTCTGAACTGCTCTTGAAGTAAGGTGTGTACCAGTATGGTTTCTACTGTAGAAAAGCCATTCTTTAGGGTGGTAAGCTTTCCAATAATCTCTTAGTATCTCAAGATTAGATTGTGAAAGTAATGCATACCTCAGCACCGGTACTTTTGTGAGGAGAAGTTTTCGACGAACCTGCTTAATAAAATTGGTTATGAAATAAAAGAAAATATATCAAGATAGATTTTAACATAATTTAAAGGGGAGCAAGAATGATGGACACAAAAATTTTAGCATAATCGTTTCTTTTGTTATAGCAGCTACGATAATAGCAACAGTAATAATATTTGTTAAGCAAAGTAAGAAAAATCCAAAAGAGAAATCAAATATGCCTAATATAGCTTCTAGCTTAGGGGTTTTAGGAACATTTATAGGTATAGCAATAGGTTTATACAATTTTAATGCTAATGATATTGATTCCAGTGTACCCCAACTTCTAGATGGAATGAAAACAGCGTTTTATACTTCCATAGCTGGTATGTTAGCATCAATAATTATGAAGTCCTTTGAAATGCATAGAATAAGAGCTGAATTAAGTAAAGAAGACTCAGTAAATTATGAAGACAGTATAGAAGTTGCAAAAATCATGATAGATGTAATAAAAGAATTAAATAAAAACATTCTAGAAAATCAAAGTTTTATGAGTGATAGATTTGAAAAAATGGATGAAAACTCAAATAGAAATCAGGAAAAAATAATAAATGAATTAAAAATATCGAATATGGATACTAGCAGAAAACAGGATGAATTAATAAATGAATTTAAAACTTTTGCTAGTAATATGGCAGAGCTTAATTCTCAATCTTTAATTGATGCACTACAAGAGGTTATCAAGGATTTTAATAATAAAATTAGTGAACAATTTGGTGAAAACTTTAAGGAATTAAATAAAGCAGTTGGAGCTTTATTGATTTGGCAGGATAATTATAAAGAACATATTGAAATAACTATAAATCAACTTGAAGTTACAGCTAATAGTATGGATAAGGTTTAGCAACCAACGAAAGTCTTTCGCTTCGCTGTAGCCTTTCATTGGCAGCACCTTAGGGGTGTTTATTTTAACATTTATGTTAAAATTTGCTATTGTTGCTCGTAGAATGTCCGGGGGAGAATTATCCGGTTCAAGAGATTAAAAAAGAAGTTGAGGAAAATTTGAATTTGGTTGGATCTTATCCTGGGTATTTGATTAAGAAGGATAGTCATAAGTTTGATTGGAATGTGGTTAAGATTCAGCGGCATTTGGTTGAACTTGGATATGATGTTGGACACTGTGGAGCGGATTAGTTGGGGGAGGTTGTTTGGGTAGAGTTTTATGAGGAGCATCCGAATAAAAATAGAGTGATTATTAGTCTTGATTATAGTGTAAGCAAGAAAAATTGTTCATTATATTTACAATTTTTGTAAAATGCCTGACCCCTTACAAAAACTGAAACAGTTTTTGTTGCTTACACAGGCTCATTATTCAATATGGGACACTGAAAGTAAGTCAGAAAAGGTTGAACTATTTACTAAAGGATGTTATTCTTCTTTTGAAGAGAACAGAACGGTGCTAACTGAAAGCATGGCTAGGTCAGAAGCACTGAGATGTATGCGTTGTGATAGGAATAGTAAACAGTAGTTAAATTAATGAAAAATTAATGGGAGAAGGGAAGTAGTAAAATGGAAAAAAATAATAAAAACTCAAAAAACAAAACAGTTCAGTTAGGAAGGAAAATCACTCAATTTTTATTCTTAGGATTACTTATAGCAGGTGTTTATATGAATCTAAGAATGGTGCTTATAGTGTTTCTACCGGCTTCACTATTCTTTGGTAATTTCTTTTGCGGTTGGGCATGCCCTTATGGCACAGTTCAAGAAATTATGGGGATTATAGGGAAAAAACTATTTAAGAAAAGATATAAAATGCCAAGAAGTATTCAAAAATATATGCAGTATTCAAGATATATATTATTCGTGATTATGATTATAGGTGTTTTGGATTTTCTACTAACTCCAATGAACGGATATGGAACTTTTCTGGGATTGTTTTCTGAAGAAATGATGACAGCGGTATCTACAATTGCTCTTGGCATAATGATTGTGTACTTGCTATTATCTATGGTTTTCGAAAGAGCCTTTTGTAATTATCTTTGCACAGAATCAGCGAAATACGGTATTTTGAGCATGACTAGAATTTTTTCCATAAAAAGAAATGAAAGCACTTGTATCAACTGTAAAAAATGTGACAAAGCATGTCCAATGAATATTGAAGTATCAGCTCATGACCATGTACGAAATGGACAATGCATCAATTGTATGAAATGCATTCATGTTTGTCCAGTTGAAGGAACACTTAGTTACTCAAGAGTTAAGTTGCCTATTGGGAAGAAGAAACAGAAATAATGAGGGTAACAATAATCAAGCAGATACTAGTGTATTTAAATTAAAATATGGTAAAGAAGGAGGACATGTTCTTACTGATTATCTTAGTAAGAAAGGAGCAAAATTAAGAAAATGAAACATTTAGCAGAGTATATGTATAAAGACGTAGAGGTTACTACTGATGATGGTCAAGTATTTAAAGGAACTGTAGAAAGCTGGGATTGCTCAGTTACTAATAAAGAAGAATATGGCATAGATGAAACAAGCTTCGATGTTCGTAGAGGTGGAACCAGTGTTACATTGTATGAGAGCGAAATTAAAAACATTAAAGAATTATAAAATCACTTACTAAGTAAAAGCAAAACAAATCATTCACTTTGTTCATAATTTGTTAATGTCCCCTAGGGGATATTAACAAAATTACAATTTTGTTTTGCTATAATGTGATTCATAATTTATATGAAGATTACACACATAAAAGACCAGCGGCATTTGAATTAAGAGGGAAAAAAATTGATGTTAAGGACTGGAAAGAAATGCTTATAGAAACAGGAAATCTATTATTCGATATTGATGAAAAAATCATTTCATCTTTTCCATATAACTCAAAAATGAATGGAAAGAAGGTTGTTTACTTTTCATTTGAAAGAGAGCCATCAATGAGATCGCCAAGAAAGTTAAAAGATTTAGATTTATACATTGCTACTAATCATAGTGCAAAGCATATAAGAAATATCATTAGTAATATGATTAAACAATACAAAATTTCTATTTCGGATTTCAAAATATATTTGAAAGCTGATTATTCTGAGTTACATTAAATCATTTTGACAGGAGAGATATGTTAATGATTAAAAAAAGGTGGATTTATTTATAATAAATTGTGTGAAAAAAATTGGGTATAATAATGGAGATGAATTTTTTGTTTATGATGGAGAATTGTCATCTAACATAGAAGAGGAACTTAAAAACACTGATTTTAATGTAGAACAATTTAAAGTTGAACATTCAGAACTAGATAATCATATAATCATTAAAGCAGGAGCAGGCAGCGGTAAAACTAAAGTAATGATTGATAGAGTGATGTATTTAAGACATTTTGATGATGATATAAAACTTTCTCAGATTGTTATGATAACATTTACAAATAAAGCGGCTATTCAAATTAAAGAAAAACTTAATGCTCGATTAGAGGCTTATTATAAGGTGACTAGAGATAGACGGTTTTTAGATTTGATGGACGAAATGACTTTGATGAAGGTAGATACCATACATTCTTAGGAAAAGATGTTTTAAATAAAATTGGACATGATATAGGGGTTTCTAATAACACTTCTATAAGAAATTTCAAATATGAAAAGTTTAATATAATAGAAGATTTAATTAATGATTATAGCTATGAACACAAGGATAAATATGAAAAGTACAAGTTTATTCCTCAATATAAATTAATAAAAGCTATTCTTAAAGTGAATAATTTTATTTCTAATAAAAGTATAGTTAGTAATGAATTGAACTTTGGAGAAGATTCCTTTGAATTTAATCATATGCTTGAATATCTGTTAAATGGTTTGGAAAAAAGATTAAGTAAGGTGAAGTTTGAAACTTCAGGTATAGAGATAAATGATTTAGTTAGAAAACTGAAAAACCTTAAGAACCAGGATATAAGTAAAAACAAATTAGACTTAAGCTACATATTGATTGATGAGTTTCAAGATACTGATTCAATTCAAGTAGAATTTTTATTGTGGTTAATTAATTATTCTGGCTGTTATGCAACAGTAGTAGGAGATATTAAACAAAGTATATATAGATTTAGAGGAGCAGAATATACTGCTTTTAATGAATATACAAATAAGCTAATACAACAAGTAGATAAAAATGAGATAAAAAACTGTATTTTAGATAAAAACTACAGAAGTGAGGAAAATTTATTAAATAGCATAAATGATTTTTTTGTAAATGTAGGAGATAAAAAAGCTGATACAAATGACCAGCTAAAGTATTTTCAATTTAAAGAATCAGACAAATTAAAATCAATAATAAAAGGGAAAAGTGGACAAGGATTAAAAAGATTTTATGTTGATAATAGTGAAAGCAAATTTCAAGGTAAAATTGATTATATTATTGATTTAATAGAAGAAATTAATTCTAATAAAATTAAAGATAATAGTAACAATGCTGAAAAAGAAAGCATCACTGTATTAGTTAGATCAAATGAAAATGTAGATAGAGTAGTTAAAGAATTAGAAAGAAACAGTATTCTATGTAAAACGGAGAAAAAAGGTGGTTTTTATAGAAGCATAGCTATAAAAGAGTTTTATGTATTATTAAAAGCCTTATTATATCCAAATGTATCTTTATATCAGTATGCATTAAGCAACTCTTCTTATGGAGAGGGTATTTCAAATGATATTATTTTGGATGATTTTTCAGTTAATAGAGATTACTTAAAAAGAATAGTAGAAGATACAGAAGTTTTTGAAATATTGAGAACTTATATAGAAGATTTAAAACACTATCCTACATTAGAAGTATTAGAAAAAGTAGTTAAACAATTAGAACCATATAAAAAATATGGTATCAATTTTATGAAAGATAGAAAAAATCAAATAGATGATGATGAAGAATTGTTGAAAAAAGTAAAAACAATAATGATAAACATATTTATTAACGATAAAGATGGAAAAATACTTCTGGGATATTGTATTAGTTTAGATGAAAATCAGTTTAGCAATACTCATTATGAAAATAAAATAACTGAGGAAGAAAAAGAAATTATAGCAGAAGAAACACGATTACTTTATGTGGCTATAACTAGAGGTAAAAAATCAGTACACATGTATAATTCTAAATTGAGTTATGATAACGGAAGAATAAATACTTGGTCTAATTTGATTGCAAGGGGGAATGGAAATGTATGATTTTTCTGTAGAAACTTATAATAATCCTAATGAGTATTTTAAAAATATAGAATATAAAGCTAATGAGTTACATGTTATGAGTACATCTTCCTATTCTATGCATTTGAAACTTTTATTAGGAAATGGAAAAGCTAAAAATAAAGTTTGGACATATAATGATTTTAGAAAATCCTTGAATCCAGAATTACATATGTCATTAACAGAAATAAAAATGAAAATAGCACTTCGTAAAATAATAGAAGAAACAGTAGAAGATAAAATACTTTGCAGTTTGCTAATTAATGATATTGAAGAAGTTTTCTCTTCTTGTAATTACTTAATGGAAATAGAAATGAATAAGTTAAAAATTGAAGAACTTATGCCTAAAGAAGAAAAAGCTTTTAGAAAAGTATATAATTTATTTTCCAATTTAGAATTTATTAAGGATTTGAGAAAAGATTATAAAGAAATAGATTATAAGAAAGTTATTGATAATTTAAATAAATGGTTTTTACAGATGTATACAATGTAAAAGGCTTGGAATTTGATTATGTATTTTTACTTCAATTTGATAAATTTCATTATTCAAATAAAAAAGAGAAAGAAAAATTGGACAAGTACAATGATGGAGGAGATATATCTAAAGATTTAGAGGATATTGATAATGATGAAAGAAAAAGACTTTATGTAGCCATGACAAGAGCAAAAACAAATTTAGAAATGATGTATTTTCATAGCAGAGAAACAGCAGTATCTCCATTCTTTTATGATTTTGATGCGAAGGATTATGTTAGGAAATAAAATAGTATTCAATATGTTAACGTATATATAGACATACCGTACGTAAACTTAATTTATTTATGTATAAAATCTTAGGCTTTAAAAGTTTTGGACTTGAATAAATTAATAGTTGAAGGGGTATGGCTATAGATATGTGAGTTTCGTTTAGTACTACTGCATTGTGTTATAATAAGAGTAAATTTAGTTCTTAAAAAAGATATTTTGAATAAAGAAATTTATTTATGGAGGAGTGTTAAGTATGAAATGGGAAGAAGCAAGAAATATATATATTAATAAATGGATATTATTTGAGGCTATCCAGGTACATTCGGAAAATGGCAAAAGAATTGTTGAAGAAATATCAGTTATAAATGCTTATGATATAGGAAAGGAAGCGCTTAAAGAGTATGCCGCAATACATAAAAAAGATAAAAGTAGAGAAATGTATGTTTATCACACCAAAAACCAAAGATTATCTATAGAAGAACGAACATGGATTGGAGTGAGAAATAATGATTAAACTTTATTTTAAGTATGGGCTTCCATTTTGTAGCATTAAAGTAACATATAAGGGTAAGGAAATGCAATTAGATGATATACTTTTAGATACAGGTTCAGGAGGTACAGTTTTAAAAATGGAGAAAGTAGAGGATATAGGGATAACAATAGAGGAAGATGATGTAATTGAAACAATTTCTGGGGTGGGTGGTTCGGAATTTGTTTATAAAAAGTATTTGGATTCAATAAGTTTAGGAGATTTAAATATTGATAATTTTAAAGTTGAAATAGGTGTAATGGACTATGGCTTTGACATAAATGGAATATTAGGAATGAATTTTTTGAAATCAATAAAAGCAATAATTGATTTAGAGAGAATGGTAATTAAAAAAAGCTTATAAATTTTTAATTCTATGAAAAGTTATTTATAAATTACTACAAATAATATTGACAATTTAAATATATTAATGACAAGCTATATGTAATTAGCAAGCTCAATCTAAAGATTTAGCAAAAACCCCAGGGGTGCTTATTTTTATATTTATGTAAAAATATTCTAATTGTGCCTATTATAAATCCAGTTGTATTAAATAAAGAAAAGATTTATGAAACTGAAGAGAGTTGTTTATCTTTAATTGGCTTTAGAAAAACAAAGCGATATGAAAAGATAGAAGTGGAGTATCTTGATAGAAATTTTAAGAAGCAAAAGAAAGTGTTTACTGGATTTACAGCACAAATAATTCAACATGAAATGGATCATTTTGAAGGTATAATAATTTAATTGAATAATTAAAATATGACGTAATTATTGCCTAGGGTCATTGAGAATCATGTGAGTTTGATAAGTGAGGTTTTCCTCTGATCATAAATTAATAATGATTAGGGATACTGTTATTTAGAAACATAGTATATACTTGATTTGAAGAGGAACAGGTATTTAAAAAAGAAAGAGAGCGAAAAAATGGAAAAGTTTTTTAAAGCAATAGAGGAAAAGATAAGAAAGTCAGGATATCCTGGAGAAGTCAGTGGC
>NZ_FQXM01000047.1 GCF_900129965.1 Clostridium grantii DSM 8605
GAACTCTTTCTAAGTAATCAGATTCTCTTTCGTTTTGTATTTCAACTATTATCTTCTCTTTATTTTCATCTTCTACAAGAATATCTACTCTATTAAATTTATTGGTTTCACTTGTTTGATTTCCTTCACTCTCTAAAATATTTAAAATAACAATATCTTTTTTAAGTAACGCTGTTAACAAGCCTTCTAACACATTAAAGTTACTTTTGTCCCGTAACATCTTCTTTATAAACCAATCAAATCTTATTAATTTATTTGAATTTTCCATTGAATTCACTTCCTATCTATAAGTAATAATTCATCTTTCTATATTAATTATACAATAGTTAACTTAGAAAAGTAAATTATTGTGTTCCATTTTATATTATTTACAAACTAATTCGATTTTATACGTATGTACGTTCTTATTCTTTTTAAATATCTCAAATAGCAACAAAAACTGTTGATAAATATGGACAGGATATAATTAGGATTACCACCTGTTATACATTGCTCACTTTCTTGGCGCTCCACCGGTGCTCCCACTTGCTTTTTGCAATAAAAATCCACTCCTTTATTGCTACGCCAATATTTTTCAACTATATAAATGATTCTTTATATATTATTCTTGAGGTCTTGTACTTTGAAAAATTTGCACCTCAGAAGTGCTTACAAAAAATTCCTGTATTAGAGAGAAAGGAATTTTTTGTTTGCTAAAAGACAGCTTCACAGATTACTGTGAAGCTGTTTTTGCGGTAACAGTAAGTGTTCTATCTCTTACCAATTGTTTTGCTTTTATTGCTTATATCTTTCCCTATATTTAATTTTCTTTCATTAATAATAAAATACTTTCAGATATTTTGTTATTTTCAACTAACATACTTTGGGTAGATTTCTGGAGAATATTATTTTTAGTTAGCTCCATTACCTCTCTTGCTATATCCGCATCTTGTATTCTCGATACACCACTGGTTAGATTTATTTCTGCATTGGATACATTGTTAGAATATTTTTACATAAATGTAAAAATAATCACCATTAGGGTTTTTGCGAAATCTTTAGATTGAGCTTATAACCTTAACCTCTAAATTATGGGTAATTTAATATTGTATAATTAACAATATACCACTTATTTATTGCATATTTTGTTATATTTTGTCGTTTTCTAACATTTTTTTATATTTATAAGAAGCATATATCTTTTATACCAAAAACAAGAACTCTTACAAGCTACTGTAAGGGTTCTTGTTTTATTTTTTATTAATCTTAAATATATTTTAAATACTTCAAAAATATTCATTCCAAATGTCATGTTTGTAAAAGTTATAACATTATCTATAGCTGCTGTTACCTTAATTAGAACTCTACATATAGCAAAACAAATTATGAACAAAGTAAATGATTTGTTTTGCTTACAATGGTAATCTTTAATGTATATTCTGTATAAATCCAACCCTTTACCAAGTGTTCCTAAATAAATTATTTTTAACAATTTATTTAAAAGAATAACCTTTAACTAATATAAGTTAATACCAGAAATACATGTATCCTCATATTTTTGGCCATCATACACTTCAAGAATTGTAAATTTAACATGGTCAGTTTTCACTACTTCATCTAAGATTATGTAATCCAACTCATTAACATATGAATTTAATTCTTTAACAATAGTTATGCCTTCAGATAATTCAATTTGAATTTTCTTGACTCTATTGTTATTTTCAGCTGATTCATAGGATTTCTTATATCCATTTCTAATCTCTATAACATTAATCTCTTGTGGAGTATCAGCCCGTAGTTCTACGTATTCACCAATACCATCACCTTCTACCCCTTCAACCCATGCTGTTTCATCTTTATCATCTATTACATTATTTGAAACATAGCTATTATTGCTTTGATCATTTAATGTGGAGGATGATAAAGTGTTATTAAAAGGTTTCTTATTTGTAAGTTCTTTAGAAATAAGATCCCCATCCTTTGATAATACAGCAACTCCACCATATTTAGAAGAAGTATCACTATTACTTTGAGCATATTTAATATATATTTTTGTATCTCTCACATCCAATTCATAAGGCCAATATATTTCTTCATAATCTCTTGTCCACTTTACACTTCCATCAGGTGATATTGCTGTTATAAATGGTCCATAATAACCTATGCAATAAATTGTACCATCTTTATCTACTAGTGGAGCAATACCTGATCCAACTAGTACATCTCCCCACAATTCATTTCCTGTACTTCTTTCAATAGCATATAATTTACTATAAACTTCAACATAAATTATTCCATCTTCTGTCTCTGTTATAGGTGACATTACATCAAGTTCTGTAAGTTCAAGATTATCCCAATTTCTTTCCCATACTTTATCTCCATTTTCATTTAACGCGTATATATACACATTTACCTTATTATTTCCTAATTCTTGAATTTCAGATTCTATTTTTAAATTTTTTTGCTCAATTGCTACATTAGCTGCTTTTTCTGTAGCATCCACCTGATTATTTTCCTTACTTTCACTTAAATCAGCTGTATTTTTTTCTATTGCAATATTTTCAGTTTGTTGATTTTTTCTACTAGAAACTACAACCCCCACTATAATAATCACACATACAAATATAAGGCCAGCAACTATGTATTTATTTTTTATATTGTTATCATTTAATTGTTTTCCTTCTTTTTTTTGTTTTGATATTATTTGCTGCTCCCTTTGTTCATTTTGTTGGTTTTGATCAAGAAATTTTTCTATGTTAAATCCACATTTTTTACAAAACTTTGCTTCATTTAGATTATCTGATCCACATTTCGGACAAAACATACTTATACCCCATTTCAATTCATTATTCTATTCCTTAATTTCAAATAGATATTGTTTTGCTTTCTGAAATTCAGTTTCTTTCATACCATTAAAAATAATTCCTAAACTTCCTATAGACTCTATGAAAAATCCTTTTGATGTTATAAACCATAGGTTTTTATCTTTGATTGCATTTATGGACGCCAATTTTTCTTTATAGATAATATAATCTCTTGTCTTTCTAGAAAATTTTATCACCCAAAATGGAAAGTTGACTCCTTCTTCAGTTAGAATTATTAATCGGTCATTTGTTAGTACCATCCAAGCGGTTTTTCGAACTATTAGCCCATATATAATACCTAACAAGTTTATCATTATATAGCTAATCCACCATATAAGTGCTCCTAATCCATTAGGTATTGTAACTTCAACCCTTCCTTTAACTTCTAACATAACGGTTTCATTAGGCTTTAGAATTTGTTTTAGTCGTTCTTGTGCCCACTTAGGCGTATTTCCTGACACTTGTTTCTCATCTCTTGTTTCTTGATTTTCTGTAGTTCCTATACTTGTACCACATTTTATACAAAAGCTACTATCTTCAGGATTATTATTCCCACATTTATTGCATAACATATTTACACATCCTTTCATCTTTCCGTGAAAATCACTTCTTTATCTTATCACAATTTGTAGTTTTTTCTTGTCGAACCCTGTAATGCGTTTTAACTTTATTTCTTGCTATATTTATACTCTTTTTTAATACAATTAAAAACAAAACAAATTAATCCTTGTTCAAAAGTAAAAGCACCTACATTATACTGTAGATGCTTTTACTTTCCAACTTTCAACTATTCACTAAACAATTCTAAATACTCCTCATAAACTAATTTCCGTCATAAATATTTTTGATTGTGCTGTAATCTGCTTTAGGATTTTTCGGTGGAATTCTACTCTCACAAGGCATACCCGCCTGACATTTTCCACATCCATACCAAGGTGGATGCTCCGCTTTTATCTGTTCTAAAAAGATATTACAGGGTATATGGGACTTGCCATGTTCATTTATGGCATCTACAGGACATGCTCGCTGACATGCTTTACACATTATACAGTTATCGTAAAGCCCTGTATATTCCCGTTGATCTGCCGTCAACTCAATGTCTGTAATAATTGAACAAAAACGTCCTGCTATACCTTTTTTTGTTATAATGGCACGGTTTAAACTAAAGGTTCCCATTCCCGCTACATATGCCGCGTGACGTTCAGACCAGTTGCTGTATATCTTTGGTTCTTTATATATTTTGAAACGCTCGTCTGCAATGGGAACCATTGCCTTTCCACCTTTTGAACGTATAAGCTCCGCTAGTGCTTGTGCTGCTGCTGTGACGTATGCCTGCCCCTCAATTCTGCCGTGCATCCATTCATCGCTAGGATAATTACCCCCGGCATTGCTATCTTTTATGTGTTCCGTGAAGGGATTAAATATTGATATAATACTTTTTGCACCATCCATCCATTCAGAGGGGTTTAAATAGTTTTCCCCCACAATTTCAGGATTTGTATATGTTTTATATATCTCATCCTGAGCCGACGACACCCCCACTATAGGCCACTCAAATATGCGAATTCCGGCATATTGGGGACTAAGAGCTACGTCCCCGCTAACACTATTGTGTATTGAATTATCTGAGAAATCTTGTAATAATTCTAGTATTTCTGTTTTTGAAATATTCATGATAGCCCACCTCCTTGTATAAGGATATAATTTTAAATTGTTTTAGTCAAATAGTATAGGTATCCCAGTTCAACTATTAATTCATACATGCCACAAAACTCCCAAAAGCCGTAGCTTTTGTAACAAGTATAAATTAAGTTTCACAGTGGGTTCCTATATATATGCACTATAATATAATAATAAGCTTAAACCAAGTAAGTCAAAAAACACCCATCCGCCAAAGACTAGTGCTTCACTCTAGAATAAAATATTAATTTTAATTCATCCAATAGGTCTATCTATGCAGCATCAAAATCAATAAAGTACTTTCTCTCTGGTGTATGTATGGTGAGGGTTGCTAAATTAATATTGTCCTCTAAAATATCCACTCTGTATTCGAACATGACATCATCATTTTGCTTCTTCATGAATAAGTAACTTCCTTCTTCTTGATCCTCGGCCTCATCACTTATTTCAGCATAGATTTCTTCGCCACTGACTTCTCCAGGATATCCTGACTTTCTTATCTTTTCCTCTATTGCTTTAAAAAACTTTTCCATTTTTTTCTCTCTTTCTTTTTTTAATACCTGCTCCTCTTAAACTGTATACTACATTCTCCTTTCCCTTAAAATTTACTATTTAACTTAGACTTGATTTTTATAAATCAATAATCATTCCCTCAATGACAGATTACTATTTGTCTATCACTTGAAAGTTATTTTTCTCTTTTATTATAACATACTTTGATTATTTCCATTACTTATGATACATTATTTTTAAATATAAAAACACCTTAATGAAGTCATACCAATGCCTTTAATTAAAAACCTCATTTATTTATGGTCCGGTTCACAGCATCCCAAGTAAGTGCGATTCTTTGTCTCTCAATAAAATTTTCAATATTAGCAGCAATTTTATCGGTAACCCCAATAACTCATATGGCTGCCATATGAGTTATTTAATTTAAGCTTCATTTATTATAATAATACCTGTAATATAAAATTATAATAATTGATAAAAAAAGGTTGGATTATTATTTTAATATTTCTTGTGGGTGCAATGTTTTTTGAAAGACCCTTCTGCAACTACCTTTGTATTGAAGGTGCGCAGGTGGTGAAAGTGTTGATGCTATTGTAAATGACCTTCCTGAATCTAGTAAAGGTCACAATAAAAAAGGAAAATAGAAATTAGAGCTATGCATACAGCATAGCTCTTCATTCATGTAATAGGAATAATCTCATTCGGTTCATTATAATATTGTATATTTAAAGAAACCCCATATTGATTATATTTTTCTAAATGTTTTTTTAAGTTCTCACGTTCAAGCTGAATTATATCCTCATAATTCCCATAATGTTTTAATCCTTGATTTAGTGTTATTTTCTCCAAATGCAATAGGACTTAGTAGACTACTTTGCTTTACTGATAAATCAAGTAATAATTTTGCATAATCATTTTTCATGTTATTACCTTTTAAATTCATAACTTTTTCATCACAAGACATTTCCATATCCTTAGTCATCAAATAGTAAGATATCCACATTAATGGGTTAAACCAATGAAAAACTACTGCCATAAAATATAAAGGCTTTATAATATGATCTTTTCTTATCATATGAGTTTTTTCATGGCTAGTGATGTATTCATAATTTTTGTCTTTTATTCCTATTGGTAAGAATATTCTAGGATTTATAAAGCCTAAAACAAAAGCAGTAGTTATTCTATCTGTTTCATAAATATTTTTTTCTACTAATGTAGCTGTACTAACTCCTTTATATAATCTTATGTAAGAAATGATAGAGTATATCAAAATTATAATAATCCCTATAAGCCATATATTACTTGCTATATAAATAACTATTTGCATAGGATTTACACTTGCAACTTCATTTACAGGTGGTAGATTATTATTAATTAAATTACTGGCTATGCTATCAACAGAACTTATGCCACTATATATTTCTGGTGATTTCATATAACCAATATTATCATCGATCACATTACTTTCTGTGGGTATTAAACTTATTATACTCTTAAATGAGAAAAAACAAGTCATACGTAAAAATGCTATTCCCCATAAAATATAGGAATAAATTTTTGGAGATTTTCTTAAAAACACTCTCAGAAGAATGATAGCTAAAACAACATAACTGGCTATAAAACTCATATTTAGAATTTTTATAAAAATACTCTCTATTATCACTTTGTAGCCTCCTCTATCATTTTCCTAATTTCATCAGCTTCTTTTTGAGTAAGTTTTTTATCTTCCAAAAATGCTGAAATAAAATGAGGCAATGAATTATCAAAAACTTTATTTATAAGGTGCTGGCTCTCATATTTTTTCACTTGCTCTTTTTTTACAGTGGCTGTTACCATTGTATTATCATTTTTTATAAGCTGTTTTTCAGATAGTTTCCTTATCATGGTATATGTTGTTGATTTTTCCCATCCAAGTTTTTCTAAACATATTTTATGCAATTGAGTTGAATTTACATTATAAGTGTAATTTGCAAATCAACTGATTTCTTAATCTCTTACCACTTCTCTAATTGTTTGCATTGTAAGATCTACTGAGGCAATTTCATCTGCACATCTTTTTAATTCTTTTTCTATTGTTTTAGTGTATTTAATAGTGTGTTTATACTTTATCTGATGTTCAAGACTTGCCCAACAATCTAATGCAATTGTTCGAATCTGAATTTCAACTGCTACACCATCTAACTCTTCCGTATTTAACTTCACTATAAGATGATAACTCCTGTAACCATTTGGTTTTGGGTTAGAAATATAATCCTTTTCTTTTATTATTTCAAATTCTCTTTGAGCCTTAATAAAATCAACAACCTGATAAACACTATCCATAAAACCACATACAATCCTTATTCCAACAATATCTGTAAGATTATCTAAGGCTGTTTGCAAGTCTGGCTCCAGACCTTTTTTTAGCAACTTATTCTTCACACTCTTTGAACTTTTGATTCTTGACTTGCAATGCTCAATAGGATTCTCCTCTGTTTTTCTTTTTTGAGTTTCTCTGTATATTTCAATTTTATCTAATACATATTCCTCAGCAGATATTAACCTATTCAATTCATCTTTATAAAACTCCGAATTTTCTTTATCCATACTATAACCCACTTTTTTCACTCCTATCAAAAACTAAATTTACTATATTGTTGCTGTAATATAGGTATCCCAGTTCAACTATAAATTAAGTTTCACAGTGTGATCCCTATAATAATAGACTTTCCGTCAACACTTTTAGCTGTTATATTTCCTTTATGCACATCAACTATAGATTTTGCTATAGATAGACCAATACCAAAGCCTCCTGTTTTGCTGTTTCTTGAAGAATCCGTACGATAAAATCTATCAAATAAAATATCAAGATTACCTTTTTTAATGTCCTTTGTTTTATTGCTTACAGAAATGATACTTTGACGCCCACGTTTCTTTAAAGTGATTTCTATTTCACTATTATCTGTTGAATATTTAATTGCATTATCCAAAAGTATTGAAATAAGTTGACGTATAGACTTTTCATCTCCTTTATAAGTGATATTGCTTTCTATATCTGTAGTTATTTTTTTCCCCTGTGATTTAGCTAAAGAATAGAATGGTTTTGAACTTTCATCAATAGCATCTGAAAGGGAAAAGTCAGTTACCATAACCGAATTACTTTTTTCTTCCATTCTTGCTAAAGACACAAGGCTCATAGTTAAATCTGAAAGCCGATTCACTTGATTCCTAATGCTTGTAGTCCACTCACTATCTCCATTTTCCATCTCTATAACCTCAGTGTTTGCATTTATAATTGCAAGAGGAGTTTTAAGTTCATGGCCTGCATCTGTAATAAATTGTTTTTGTTTTTCAAGGCTTTGAGCAACAGGCTGTACGACTTTCTTAGAAAAAATCACCACAAGTAAGATAACAGATATTGTACCTATAATGGAAATTATAATACTATACATATAAAATACCTGTAAAGTTTCAAGCTCATTACTACTATCTATAAAAACTATAAGACTTTCTTCATTTTCCTCCACAATTCTATACTTATATATACCAACATAACCAGTAGTTTTATTGCCCTCAATTACTTCAATTGCTAACTCCTTGCCATCCTCACTGCTTATTGCAGCTATCTTTCCTGTGTTAATATCCACAATATTATTGTTTGAATCAACTACCACTGTAAAATACCTTGTACGATAAGAAGTTTCAATGCTAAAATTTGAAACCTCATCGTTAAGTTCCTTAAAATCTGGAAAGATACCTTTATTTTCTATAATCACGTCAATAATTTTATCTATATTATTATTCACCTTTATATGAATAAAAATATTTAATGCAACCATGATACTAGTTAAAACAAGAATAACTGAGCCCATAGTTATTAGTATAAACTTTCTTCTTAGTTTTTCAATCATTCTAACCCCTCCAATGAATATGCCTTGTTGTTGTCTATCTTAATATGTACATTTGCACTAAGGGATGCAAGTTTTTTTCTTAGGTAGGAAATATATATCCAAACAACATTTATTTCCGCTTCACTATCATTTCTCCATATTTTTTCCATAAATCTATCTGCTGAAATAATGTTTCCAGGATTAATCATCAACATCTCAAGCATCTGAAATTCCTTATTAGCAAGCCTGAAACTTCCACTATCTGATGAAAGCTCAAAATTTGAACGGTTTAAATTAATATTCCCAAATGTCAATACAGAGTTTGTAATCTCATTTTCCTTTCTTGTCATTGAGCGAATTCTAGCCAAAAGTTCCTTTGTTGCAAAAGGTTTTGTAAGATAATCATCTGCACCACTATCTAAACCAACTACTCTATCATCAATTTCAGCTTTAGCTGTTAGCATAAGAACTGGAATATTATTTCCCTTTTCTCTTATAGTTTTTAAAACAGTGATTCCATCCATTTTTGGCATCATTATATCAAGTATTGCTCCGTCATAATTTTCAGTTTGAAGATATGTAAGTGCTTCCTCACCATCATAAACAGCATCTACCGAATAATTACTATGCTTTAAAATGGCAACCAATGCCTTTGATAATTCTTTTTCATCCTCTGCTAATAATAATCTCATTTTACCTTCCCCTTTTCTATGTAATATCTACATAATAACATAAATACCTTAAATGAAGTTTAAAATTAGATCATATTGATTCCTGTGATATCTTGACATATTTTTCATGAGGTGTTATACTCATATACAACACCAACAAACAATAATACTAAAAACGAGAGGCTAGCAACAGGTTATAGGTATTATTCACAAGAGCAACTTAATCATTTTTTAGGAATAAAAGGCATTAAAACTAAAACTAAAAAAGTAATAGGATATTGTAGAGTTAGTTCTCATAAACAAAAGGACGACCTTGAAAGACAAATCGAAAATGTTAAAACATATATGTTTGCTAAAGGTTATCAATTTGAGGTTATAACTGATATAGGTAGTGGAATTAACTATAATAAAAAAGGATTAAATCAACTAATAGATATGATAACTAATTCAGAAGTTGAAAAGATAGTAATTCTGTATAAAGATAGGTTATTAAGATTCGGGTTTGAAATTATAGAAAACCTATGTAATAAGTATGGAACTACTATTGAGATTATAGACAACACTGAAAAAACAGAAGAACAGGAATTAGTTGAGGATTTAATTCAAATTGTTACAGTTTTTAGTTGTAGCCTTCAAGGCAAGAGAGGAAGTAAGGCTAAGAAAATGATTAAGGAGTTGTTAGAGAGTGATACTGGGGAAGAAAACTAGATTATACCCAACTAAGGAGCAGGAACAAAAGCTATGGCAATCCGTTGGTACTGCAAGATTTATTTATAATTGGACTCTTGCAAGACAAGAAGACAATTATAAAAATGGTGGTAAGTTTATTTCTGATAATGATTTACGAAAAGAATTGACTATCTTAAAGAAAACAGAACTTAATTGGCTTAATGAAGTATCTAATAATGTAGCTAAACAAGCTGTTAAAGATTGTTGTGAAGCTTATAAGAAGTTTTTTAAAGGGTTAGCGGATAGGCCAAGATTCAAGGGCCGAAGAAAGTCTAAACCGTCTTTCTATAATGATACATCAAAGCTTAAAGTTAAAGAAAATTCAGTTTTGATTGAAAAAGTAGGTTGGATTACTATAAAGAAAAATTCAATACCTATGAATTGTAAATATACTAATCCACGAATAAGTTTTGACGGAAAGTATTGGTTTATATCAGTTGGTATTGAAAAAGAAAACCCAATAGTAGAATTAACTACTGAAAGCATAGGAATTGATGTGGGCATAAAAAATTTAGCTATATGTTCCAATGGAATGACTTTTAAAAATATTAATAAAACAAGAGTTGTAAAGCAACTTGAAAAAAGGCTACGTAGATTACAACGTAGGGTGTCTCGCAAATACCTAAAAAATAAAGAAGGGAGTAAGTTTGTCAAAACAAGTAATATTATAAAAATCGAAAAGCAGATTAAATTACTTCATAGAAGATTAGCAAATATAAGAAGTAATCATAGTCACCAAGCAACGAACATGATAGTGAAAACCAAGCCATCAAGAGTTGTTATGGAAATACTTAACATTAAAGGGATGATGAAAAATAAGCATTTATCAAAAGCTATTGCACAACAATGCTTATATGAGTTTAAAAGACAAATTCAATATAAAT
>NZ_FQXM01000022.1 GCF_900129965.1 Clostridium grantii DSM 8605
ACTAGCAGAAAAATATAAACATCACAATATATTTGACTAGATACTTCCACTGAAAATACTCAAGTTAGGTTGATGAAAAACTACAAAACGCAATCACGAAATCAACTACAGTGACCCTAGGTTTTTCAGCATCTTGTATAAGAAATATAATAGAAAGTAATTATAAGTTCACTTCCTATTACATATAATTGGAAAAGCCATAAATGACTAGAATAGGAATTAAACAAAATAATGTTTGTTTCATTTACGAAAACAATTAATAGTAGAATAGGAGGTATTAAATAATGAAAAAAATAGCATCAGTATCATCTTTGGTATTGCTTGTTGGAATATTGGGGTATTATTCTCTAAGGCGAACCCCATATGATTTTATATTTATTATAATTATAGTTATTGGATTAGTTTTATCTTATTTAAATAACAAGAAAAATAGATACATGGATAAAAATAACAGCAAATAAATAAAGAATATATCATGTAGATAAACAACCCAATAGATGAATGTTTTTGGGTAAATACACAAAAGATAAAATGTGATATTAGTATTTTAAAAAATTAAAGATAATATATAACTTCTAATTATACATAAACTATATCAATTTTAAACTGTATAAATATACTGTGATTTGTGCATAATTAAAAATCTAAAATAGTCATTAATAATGGGTGGGAAAAGTAATTTTTCCACCCATTTGCCACCCATAAGAGAAATTTAGTTTGATATAGTAAAGTATAAAAAAATATGTTTTGATATTTTGTATCCAATAACTCCTTGATATTAAAAGGATTGTAGAATATGCTAGGATAAACCTAGATACAATAAAATTTTTGGTTAAAACAATGATTGCAAAGTGAACATTTAATGATACAACCAAAGAATATAGGTAAGCGATGGAACAAACACCGTCATGCAAGATAAACTCCCTTTTGATATACTTTAATAAAGTAATCGATGGGGAGGGTTTATTTCTGACTCTTGGGTAAATATACCAGTAAAATAGAAGGTACATCATTATTGTCTATTATAAAATTTAATATATAACTTCTAGTTAAACATATACCTATTAGGCTAATTATATTAATCAGCTCAATTCTGACACAATTATGTCAGCAACATATATTGTGGAGAATAATAAATGAAGAGTATTTTTAGCAATAATTTCAATGATTATATTGTTTTATTATTTAAACTGGCTACCATAAGGGGAGCATATCATCTTATTAAGTATGAAAAAGGATATGCTAAGTTTGTAACTCAATTACCTAAACAAATAAAATAAGGAGCTACTAGAGCTCCTTTGAGAACTTACCAATATATACTAATTAGTAACCGTATATTTGAAATAGCTTCAGAAATATCATGGGTTACCATTAATGCAGTTTTATTTTCCCTTTTAATTATTTTATATATTTCATCGCTAGCCTTTAATCTACTTTGATAATCTAAAGCGGAAAAAGGTTCATCTAATATTAAAACTTGTGGATTAAGAGCTAGAGTTCTAATTAATGCTACCCTTTGTCTCATACCACCTGACAACTGAGAAGGGACATGATTTCTAAACTCCCAAAGATTATAATTTTTTAATAGTTTCTCAACATTATTTTTATTTATATCAGTAATTTTATTTTTAATTTTAAGTCCTAGAAGTACATTGTTCCAAACACTTAACCATTCAAAAAGATGATCCTTTTGAAACATATACCCCATTGCTACAGATGTTTCTTTATCATTATTATAATTTATAGAGACATTTCCACTAGAAGGTGAAATCAAACCTGCAATTATATTCAATAAAGTAGATTTACCACATCCTGAAGGACCTACAATACTTATAAAATCTCCTTTATTCACAGAAAATGTAATATCTTTTAAAGCCTCTGTTTCATCTGTTATTGTATGATAATTCATATATATATGAGAAATTTCAAGTTCTCTCAAATTAATTCCCCCTTCTCAAAAATAAAACACTTATTCCTTAAATAACATAATATGTAAATAGTGTAGGGGCAGCATGGAAACCACCCCCAATCATTATTTCTTAATTGCTTTTTCAGCAAAACTTGTATTAACAATATCTTTATAAGCAGGTCTAGTTGGGATAAGAGTTTTATCGTAGCTTTGAATTATATCCATTAATTTTGTTAAATCACTTTCACTTAAAGTTGGATCAACAGAAAAAGCACCTATTGCTCTATAATTTTCAACAACTTTTGTAAGAACGGCTAAATCACTTCCAGGGAAGAAGGATTGAATTGATTTTGCCACTTCTTCATCACTATGAGTATCTGCCCAAACTTGACCAGTATAAATTGCATTAGTAAATTTTTGCACTGTTTCAGGATTTTCATCCATATAAGATTTAGTTGTAAAATAACAAGTATAAGCTATTCCACCAGCTTGTTTTCCTACTGAATCTACAACATAACCAGTTTTTTGAGATTCTAACATGCTTGCAGTTGGTTCAAATAAAGCGACATAATCACCAGTTCCAGCAGTAAAAGCCCCGGCAGTAGCGGTAAAAGCTAAATTAGTAATTAAATCAACATCAGTTTTAGGGTCTAATCCATGATTTTTAAGAACGTATTCTAAAGTCATTTCAGGAACACCACCAGGTCTTCCTCCAATTATAGTTTTACCTTTTAAGCTCTCCCATTTGAAATTCTCTTCATTACTTCTTCCCACTAAGAAAGAACCATCAGTTTTTGTAAGTTGAGCAAATAGAACAGGATAGTCTTCTCTTCCTTGATTATAGATGTAAATAACCTGTTCAGGACCACAGAACCCAATATCAGAAGTACCACTTAAAACTTCTTGCATGGTTTTATCTGCACCTTGGCCAGTAGCTAAATCAATAGATAACCCTTCATCTTCAAAAAAACCTTGATTAATAGCAGCGTACATAGGAGCATAGAAAACAGAACGAACAACCTCGTTAAGTTTTATAGTCTGTAAGTTAGATGTGGATTTTGTACCACAAGAATTAAGTAAAAATAGTGAGAATAAAATGCTAATACATAAAGATAGAAATTTGATTTTTTTCCTCATTAAGTAAACCTCCGTAGATTATCTTACAATACAATATATGTTTTGTATGTGGTTTTGTTAATAGGATTATCTGTATTTCTTTTCTTTAGATTATTTGTTGAATAAGTGAGTTGAGGATAATTTTATGAACTAACTGGAAATTATCCTTAAGAATCAAAATTGTTAAGCGACATATTAAATGTTTTTCGATACTTACTAGGTGTAATCTTATATTTAGTTTTAAAAATTCTGGAAAAATAATTGTAATCATCAAAGCCTACACTGCAGGAAATGTCTGCAATAGAGATAGAACTTTCTTTAAGAAGTTCTTTTGCTTTTTCCAGTCTTATATTATTTATATATTGGCTAAGTGATAGGTTATAATCTGTTTTTAAATAATTATAGATAGTTGTTTTACTTATTTTTAAATCATGGCATATTTTTTCTGTGGTTATAGTTTCTTTGTAGTTGTTAAGAACATAATTGTTGATTCGCTGAATAATAGGGGAACGTTCAATATCAATAATGTGCTGTAGCCATATAGAACTAGCGCAGGCTTTCATTATTCTGCTAACAGATTCTATTTGGTCTATGGACATTTGTTTTAGATTATTGTATAAAGGTTTTAAATCCTCAAAGTGATTTGATTCTTCAGAGTATTCTGTTAATGAGGATAGTTTTCTACATAGTTGTTGCCATTGATCCTTTTTGGGGTTTTCATCAAGAACTTGTCCAATCATGATATAACCAAGAATTTCTTCATTATCATGTATTGGAGTTACGGCTTCGTATAAGCCTAGATGGCATTTATAGATATAGATATCTTTATTAGCTTTGGATTGTCTAAAGGCTTTATGGTCACAATATTTGCAAGCATCAGCAACCTTAGGATAGCAGCGTATTTTACTACAAAAATCACTGATAGTTTTAGGGCTAGAAAACAGCTCGTTAAAATGGGTGTCAAATACAGCTATACGAACATTTATAAGACTTTGGTAGTCATTTAATAATTTCTGAACCTCTTCGTCTTTAAATAATACTTTCAATTTATCACCTTCAAATAAAGAATAAATTATACAATATGAACATAAATGCTAATGTTAATTATAGTTACTATATCACAAAACAACATTTTGGTATAGTATATTTAAAATTAAGTTATTTAGGAGGATATGATGACAAGAAGAGAGAGAGTTATAAAAGCACTTAATCATGAGCAAACGGACATTATACCATTTAATGCAGACTTTACTATGCAATCTGATGATATTATGGTGAAATTCACTAATGACATTAAATTCAAAGACAAACTAGATTTACATCTTAATTATGTACAGTATTGGGGATGGCCTACAGAGTTAGAAGACAAACCTGAAAACTTTAAAGATACTTTTGGTGTTGTATGGGATAGATCTGGTGCAGATAAAGATATAGGTATGCCACTTGAAAAGATTATTGATGATTTTGAAAATATTGAATATGTTTTTCCGGAAATTGATGAAGTTAGGTTAAGAGCAGAGTATGAAGAATTACTGAAAAATCGTGAAGATAAATTTACCTTTGCTGGTATAGGATTTTCTATGTTTGAGCGTGCATGGAGTTTAGCAGGTATGCCGGAAGTATTGATGGCTATGGTTTTATATCCAGAAGGTTTGCATAAATTGTTAGATATGATTTGTGATTATAACTTAAAGGTTATGGATATTGCTCTTGAGTATGATATAGATGGTTTTTATTTTGGGGATGATTGGGGTCAACAAAAAGGATTGATTATGGGACCAGATTTTTGGCGTGAATTTATTAAACCAAGAATGAAAAGAATGTATGCTAAAGCTAAAGAAAAAGGATTATATGTACTTCAACACTCTTGTGGTGATGTTGAGTCTATTTTTGAAGACTTAATTGAAATTGGTCTTGATTGTTATCAAACATTCCAACCAGAAATTTATGATATAGAAAAAGTAAAAGAAAAATTTGGAGATAGATTAGCTTTCTGGGGAGGTATATCTACTCAACAATTATTACCTAAAGCAAGCCCAGAAGAGATTAAGAAAGAAACTATTCGTATTATGAAGATAATGGGTAAAAATGGTGGTTATATAGCTGCACCAACTCATGCGCTTGAGTTTGATGTTCCACCAGAGAATATCCAAGCTATGTTTGAGGTATTTATGAACCAAGAGAAATATTTGAAATAATCAGAAGAATATATTTAAAAGAAGCTATCTCAACATTTGAGATAGCTTCTTTTAATTTTTTCTAAAATCACCAGGGGAAGAACCCACTACTTTCTTAAATATCAAAAAGAATCGTTGAGTGCTGCTAAAACCAGTAAGTTCCGCTATTTCATACATTTTCTTATTGGAATTTTGTATCAGTGATTTTGCTTCTTCCGTTCTAACTTTATTTATATAATCGGTAATACTAGTTCCAGTCTCTTTTTTAAAAATCCTTGAAAGATAAGAACTATTAAGATTATCCATTTCTGATAAATCATTTAAGCTTATATTTTGGCTATAATGTTTATGGATATAATTAATAGATTTTTGAACATGATAGGAGTAGTTATTATCCACTTTTGAGCATAACAAATCACTTATTATTTCAATATTTCTATTAAACCAGGTACACATGCCATCTACGGTTTTCATGTCCATGATGGTTTCCCATGGGGAATGGCTACCTGAAAGTTCTATAAAAGATAAATTGTTTTTAGAACAAAATTCAATTAGCATACTAAGTAGTGTCCAGTTTGTATGCTTTAGATAATTGTATTGCATGAAACCTTTTAGATTTTGAAGAAAAATGTCATCTATTTCTTTGAAGATAGGTTTGAAATTATAATTATTTAAATAGTCATTAATACGATTTAATTTTACATTTAGTATTTTTATATATTGATCCTTATCAATGCTTGAAACATTACTAAATAAGTAAGTTTTATCATAGCCGCTAATAATTTTACGATTAACACATTGCTTACTTTCATTATAAGCAGTATTAAGATTGATAAGTTTAGAAAAGGGGCTGCTAACGCCTATGGTGGTTTGCGTATTAAATTTGCTGTTTATATTGTTACGAATAGAAGCACATATTTCTAAGGCTTCTCCTTGAGAATCCATTTGGCTATGACTTTTAGTAACGCCATACACAACTATAAAACAATTACCTTCGTCGTGGCATATTTCGCCTAGTGCATAATCATTTAAAGATAAGCGGATTAAGTACTGTAAAGATTCAATGGCATCATTATTAAAAAATTGGCTTTGAGGTTTTGATAAATCTTGATCTAAAATTTCAATATCTATAAATAGTAATTTAAATTGATTTCCATAAAGGTGTAATTCATACTGGCTAATATATTCCTGTTGTTTAGAATCATTCATTACATACTTTATAAGGTGTCTTGTAACCACTGATTTTTTCTTTTGAGAAATTGTTTCGGATTGTGAAGATAATTTTTTTTTATTAGTTTCTTGTTTTTTAAACATGTGAGTTATTATTGTGCGGAGTTCCTCTGTTTCAATTGAGTCTTTTATTAAATAATCATTTACACCTAGTTTGATTGCTTTTCTAGCATAAGAAAAACTTTCATGACAACTTAGAATAATAATAGGTTGGCTTTCATTTATTTCTTTTATTGATTGAATTAAAGAAAGTCCATCCATAACAGGCATTTCTATATCTGTAATAACTAAATCAGGTTTATAAGAATTATAAAATTCAAGAGCTTCTTTACCGTTTTTAGCCATACCTGTAATTTGAAAACCTATAGATTTCCAGTCTATTTTCATTTTTAATAATTCTCTTGCAGGTAATTCATCGTCCACAATTAAAACTTTATACATAAAATGGCCACCTCTTTCGTTTAGTCTTCATAAGGAATTTTTAGTGTTATGGTTGTACCTTTATCTATGGTTGATTTAATGCTAAAACCTATTTCTTCCCCATAATAAAGTTTTAGCCTATCATAAACATTTTGAACTCCAATATGTTTGGTCACAGGACCTTTTTTATTGATTTTGATAATGGTATCTAATATATCTTTTTCTATACCAATACCATCATCACTTATAATAATGATTAAATCGCTATTTATTTTATTAACGGTTATGATAATATTACCAATAGTATCTTTAGGTAATATTCCATGTATAATAGAATTTTCAACCAAGGGTTGGATAATAAGTTTTGGCATTTTACCAATTGAAGCATTTGGGTCAACGAAATATTCTATATTAAAGGCATTCTCAAATCTTACTTTTTGAATTCGAGAATAATCTTTTATGTTATCTATTTCTTGCATAACAGTTACGAAACTAACATTAATAGCCATACTCATTCTCAATAACTTATTGAAAGATTCAATAATAGAGGAAAGCTCCTGGTTGTTACTTCTTAATGCTAGATAATTCATGGAATTAAGTGTGTTATGAATAAAATGTGGATTGATTTGTGCTTCAAGAAGTCCAATTTGAGTTTTGATTAAATCGATTTCAATCATTTTACTTTCTTCGTGATTAATAATCATATCGTTAGTAAGTTTTATGAAACTTGTTAACATAGAATTATAACCTAGAATTAAGTGTTTAATCTCATCTTCATTTTTAGTTTCCAGTGGCATAGGCCAGTGGCCTTTTTCAAATTCTCCCATTGAGCGAATCATATCACGAATAGGATTTGTAATATTTTGAGATATAAACCAGCTAATAAACATCATTATGATAAGTGCAATAAACAAAGTTAGGTAAATATATTGATTTAATTTACTTGTTTTAATGGTAATAAGGCTACGATCAAACAAAGAGATTATATGCCACCGATTGTAGCCAGTCAAGCATTCATCTAAGACAGAGTATTTTTTGTCATGAACTTTAATAATTTTATTTTTACTAGTATTTGATGGTAAATCTTCAAAGGGGATTTCTCCAATTTGAAATACAAGTTCATTATTTTCATCAACAATGTATGTAGTCGCAAAAGTTTCTGTGGCAAGGGGAGTAATATTATCAAAAAGAATATTTTTCTTAAAATTAATAGCCAAGTATCCAATTTGTTTTAAGGATTTGTAATTATAGTATTGAGCATATAATGTTATATTTGCTTTCTGATAGGGTTCAGGGTTGCTAATTTCTAAAGGAAATGTATTTGGTTTAGTTAATCTGAAGTACTGTTTTGAATTCATCATTATTTGAAAGTCATTATTATTTTCTGTTAGGTTTTTGAAAGCAGGGAAGGATCTTATGGGATTATATATTTCTCCATTTAATCCTAGTGCGATAATAGATTTTCTATCAGAACTTGTACTAGGGTGAGTGTCAATTAAAGTTGAGAGTTCCAAAATATTAGCGTCATTAGTTTCTTCCAAAACTTTTTGAAAAGCAGCATTTATACTTTTATCATTAAGCATTGAACTATGAATTATTTTGATATCGTTAATGTTTTCATTTAGTTTTCCGGTAATAAGGTTTAGTTTTTGAATAACAACATTATCTATTTCATCAGATAGTTCGTCAGAATAAAGTCTAATATTAAGTATTGAAATTACAAGTGCAAGCATAATTAGTAGTGCAGTAAAATATAGTGTAATTCTTAAACTAATTTTTTTTATTTTCAAAGAAAATCCTCCTTAATATTAGAGTTTATATTGGTTAGTTTTAATTATTTGTTGAGAAGTGTGTAGTTATGTTTATATTATAACAAAAGCATATTAAAATCTGTATACAATTAGAGTGGTTTTATAAATTACGGTAAATATTGATGATTAAAAGTCAAAATGGATGATTTTATTAAATAAAGACACATGTGATAATGAATATAACGTAATAGATATGGAAAGAGGGGGCAAAATGACTAGTAAGCTTCAGTTTAAAGAAATAACAAAAGTATTTCCTGGTGTTAAGGCACTTGACAAAGTTAGTTTTGAAGCCTATGGCGGTAAAGTAACTGCATTAGTTGGTGAAAATGGGGCAGGAAAATCAACATTACTTAAAGTTCTAAATGGTGATTATTTACCAGATGGTGGTGATTATATTGTTGATGGCGAGTCAAAACATTTTAAGTCACCAAAAGAAGCTATTGAATTTGGAATCGGTATTATATATCAAGAAAGACAAGTTGTTCCTTATTTAACCGTTGCAGAAAACATTTACATGGACGAGATACCAATTAATAAATTTGGTTTTATTGATTACAGTAAATTAAATTCTATGACAGATGATATTATCGCTGAATTTAATTTGCCAATAAAGTCTTCAGATAAAATTAAAGATTTATCAGTGGCTTACCAACAAATGGTTGAAATTATGAAGGTTTATAGAAGAAATCCTAAAATTATAGCCTTTGATGAACCTACTGCCAGTTTGTCAGAATGTGAAATAGTATCCTTATTTAATATTATTGAAAAACTTAAGGAAAAAGGCAGTATAGTGCTTTATGTATCTCATCGTATGAAAGAAATATTCCAAATAACTGATCAAGTTATTATTTTAAAAGATGGTTGTTATGTAGATACAGTTAATACAAAAGACATAACTGAAAAAGAAATAGTAGCTAAGATGGTAGGTAGATCCCTAGGAGATGTTTTTGGACATCTTGATAGAAATGAAGATACAGGAGATGTAATTCTAGAAGCAAAAAATATTACTAATCAATATATAAAGGATATATCTTTTAAACTAAGAGCAGGTGAGGTTTTAGGATTTGCAGGACTTGTAGGGGCTGGTCGAACCGAAACCATGAGAGCAATATATGGGGCCGATAAAATTGAAAAGGGTGAATTAATATTGCATGGCAAGACTGTGACTATTAAGAATCCGGAGCAAGCTATAAGCAATGGTATTGCATTATGTCCTGAAGATAGAAAAGATGAGGGCATTATTGGAGAAAGATCAATAAAAGAGAATATAAGTATTTCTATATTAAAAAGATTACAGAAAATGTTTTTTATTGATAATAAAGCAGATGTTGAATTGGCAGAAGATAGTGTAGTTAAATTAAATGTTAGAACACCAAATATTTATAAAAAGATTCTTGAATTATCAGGAGGTAATCAACAAAAGGTATTGTTAGCAAGAGCTTTAGCTACCAATCCAAAAGTTCTAATATTAGATGAACCTACAAAAGGAATTGATGTAGGAGCGAAAGCAGAAATATATAAGATAATATTAGATCTTGCTAAAAAGGGTATTGGTGTAATCGTTATTTCATCAGAATTGCCAGAAGTAATGGGTATATCAGATCGAATTATAGTAATGTGTGAGGGTAAAATTACTGGAGAAGTAACTAGAAATAAAGCTACAGAAGAAGGCATATTGACATTAGCTATGACTGGTATGAGTTGCGAAGCTTAGAATTTTGATATTGCTAGATAATTTTATATTAATATTAGCTACGGGTGTTATGAGCTAGAAAGGTGGAGGAAAGATATGGAGGCAAAAAGTAAAGGTTTAAAAAATAATGAAATGCTAAAAAGTATTTTAAAATCAGATAAATTAGGTCTTATGATTGCATTGATTATTATCGTGTGTGTATTTAATTTTTTAACTGGAGGAAAGTTTTTTACAGGAAGTAATATAATAAATGTTTTAATTGCATCAGCTATTGTGGGGTTAGTAACCATAGGTGAAAGTTTCTTACTGATTTCTGGACAAGTAGATTTATCACCTGGTTCAGTAGCAGCATTTTCAGGAGTGCTAGTTGCTTTATTCTTATCTATAGGTATGAATGTTTGGATTGCAATTATTTTGGTTATAATATGCGGAATGTTAGTAGGGGTATTTAATTCAATGCTTGTTACCAAGTTTAAATTTGAACCTTTTATTGGAACATTGGCAACTATGTCTATATTTAGAGGTTTTGCATTCATCTTATGTGGAGGAAAAGCTATATTTATCACAAATCCAACCCTTTTAAAAATTGGAGTTGGTAGGATTCTTGGAATTCCTATTCCAGTAGTTATTTTCTTCATTTTGTTTATAGTATTTGCTCTTGTAAGTAGCAAAACAAGATTTGGACGTTCTGTTTATATGATTGGTGGTAACGCTAATGCTGCAAGACTAGCAGGAATAAATGCTTTTAATGTTAGGACAAAGTTATATATGTTGACTTCAGCATTTGCAGCTATTGGAGGTATTATACTTGCAGCTAGAATGAGTACAGGTCAACCAAGTGCTAGTGTTGGTCTTGAGTTTGATGCAGTAACAGCTGCAGTACTTGGTGGTATTGCCATGGGTGGTGGTATAGGTAGTCTTAGTGGGGCACTTATTGGACTTTTTATTATGCAAGGTTTTAATAATGGACTAATGATGTTAAATGTTCAATCTTTCTGGCAAACAGTGGCTAAAGGTATTTTATTGATTGCTGCATTATCTTTTGATTACTATAGAAATCGGCAAAGAGAGCAAGCAGAAAAACAGTCAATAGCATAAATAATTCAATTGTTAATTGATCTCACTATGAGGTACAATAATAAAATCAAGGGGGAATTTTAAAATGAAAAAAATCATGTCATTATTACTTGCTACAGCATTGGTATCATCATTATTTGTAGGTTGTTCAAAAGAATCGGAGACTACTAACGTAGCTGCAAATTCATCAACTAAAGAAATTACAGCAGAAACAACAGATGCACCAGTAATTGCTTATATTTGTAAGGATTTATCCCAAGAATGGTTTGTTGGAACATCTACTGCAATGCAACAAACTGGAAAAAGCTTAGGAGCCAAAGATGTAATTCTTTTTGATACTGCTATGTCGCCTGACAAGTATATGACAGCTCTTGACTCAGCTATTTCTCAAGGTGTTGACGTATTAATTGTTTGCCCACCAGACCAACAATTAAGTGATATAACAGTTCAAAGATGTAAAGAAGCTGGTATCAAAGTTATGGCAGATGATGATGGTCTTATTGATAAAGATGGAAAACATATCGCACCAGCGCTTGAACTTGATGCTTATGTAGTTGGAGCAAGTCAAGGAGAATGGTTAGCAAAATATTATGCAGATAATAAACTTGCAGAGCAATCTGATACAACAGCTTATATGGTTATGACAATGAATGAAGTATCCTCTTGTGTACCAAGAAGTGAAGGAGCTAAGGATACATTTTTGAAAAATGTTAGTACTTTCCCTGAAGACAAAGTAATCGAAGCTAACTATGATGGTACATCAGATAAAGGATTTAACGTTGTAGCTGCAACAATTACAGCTAATCCTGGTATTAAAAACTGGATTATTACAGCTCCAAATGATGAGGGTGCACAAGGTGCAACAAGAGCACTTGAACAAGCTGGTATTGATAAAGATGCTTGTGTTGTAGGACTTGGTGGATACCTTGCTATTGATGAATTTGCTAAAGATTATTCAGCATTTAAAGCAGCAGCTTACATTGACCCTTTAATGGATGGTAAAATAGCAGCAACTGCAGCAATGAAATGGGCAACAGATGATGTAGTTCCTTATGATGAATACAAAAAAGATGGTGAAGAGTTTGGAATATATCCATTTGGTGCAGTAATGGCAGATAAATCAAACTATAAAACTGTAATGCCAGCTAAATAGGATAAAAGCTAATATACGAATAAATAAATAAATAAATAAATAAATAAATAAATAAATAAATCTAGTTTTATTAAAAAGGAATTTACTTTAAAGTAAGTTCCTTTTTAATTTAATGGTAAAACCATATAGAAATAACATTGTAAGTATTTAAACTTGTAGATTAATAAATCTTTTTATTTTAATACATAATAATATATTAAAGCATGTATTAGCATCTTTTAAATCAATATCTAAAATTTCTTCGATTTTTGTGATTCGATATTTTAAAGTATTTCTATGAATGAAAAGAATGTCCGCAGTTTTACTAACGTTTTGATTTTCTAATAATAGAATTTCTAAGGTTTTAACAAGTTCAGAAGAATTATTTGCATCATAGTTTACTAATGGTGCTAGGTATTCTTCATATAAAGAGGTCAATTCCTTTTTATTTTCAACTTGGAAAAATAAACGATATATCCCTAGGCTTTTATATGTTTTAATTGAATCTCTTCTATTGCACATATTTAAAATCTTTAAGGCTTTGTCAGCTTGTTCCACACTTTCTTTAAGTTTTTTTAGTTCATTGCATACCCCGCCTATACCTATACTCACAGTCATACCAGGTAAAGAGTTACTTATTTTATCTTTTATTTCTTCTAAAATAAAAGTTACTTCTCTTTCTTTGTCGTTTTTAGCTTTTGTATCAATAATTAGATCTTTATGATCAAGTGGAATTATGCAGGTAAAGGAGTCACTTTGATTCATGGTAAGAGCTGATTTTTTATGCATGTCCATTGTATTTGATATGATTTGTTTAAGGATTCGCTTGCATTCTAAAATTTCTGATTCGTTAGTAAGTTTATTTCTCTTTATATATTTTGAAAAATCATCAATATCAATGATTGCGGTTATATATGCTTTTTTAGTATTATATCCATGAAAAATAGCTCTATTTAACATTTCTTCATTATATTCTTCATATATAATATCTTTCATAAGACTATTGAGAGATTCATTTTGCATTTGCTTAGTGAATATGGCTTTAGAAATAATTTGAGTTAAATTTATTAGCTTAACTTCGAAAGGAATCTCAAAAATGGGGAATTTCAATTCATTGGCTAAATCAATTAATTCATTGGGAATACTTTTTATATAGGGTCCAATATTAATAACTAATCCAGAAAGATTTTTATTATTTATTTCTACTAATAAATCTACAAGTTGTTTATTACCATTTTTTAAACCAACTCCGGTTATAAATATTAATTCCCCACCATTAACCCACTCGCTAACTTCAGGTACATCTACAATATGCACCCATCTAACACTTCTATCTAAACCATTTTCTCCCGCTACTAATTTTAAATTTTCCATACCGGGCAGCTTTGAAATATCTCTACAATTAATATACATTAGGGCACCACCTTTCTTAAATATTAACAATATAATATATATATAGGTAATATATTATCATATTTTAAATAAACTTCATAATTGTTTTTCGGATTGTCAAGCAATATAAAAATAAAATATCAAAAAATTGAACAAAAATTGGAAGTGAATTTTGTACTGTATAGACAATAGTCAATATGATAAGAAAATGATAAATTAAATATAGAAGGATTAATAAAAGTAATAGGCGTCATAGATACATAAAATTTTTTACTTATGCTACATTAAACAAAATTATAAGAGGTTTAAATTCTAAAAATATAAATTTATAAATATAGGAGGTGAGTATATGAACTTATTTGTAAGTCCTTCAAAAATATTATATGGAGAAGGTAGCTTAAATAAAGCTGGAGAAGAAGCGGCTTTATTCGGTGAAAAAGTAATGATTGTTACAGGTAAAAGTTCTTGTAAGAAATTCGGTATATTAGATAAGCTTATAAAAATTCTAGAAGATGCTCAATTAAAAGTGGTGATATTTGATAAAGTTGAATCAGACCCAAGTGTATTTACAGTAGAAGAAGGGTTAGCAATTGCTAAAGAATCAAAGTGTGATTCAATAATTGCTATTGGGGGAGGAAGTCCTATAGATGCGGCAAAAGCCATTGCAATAATGCTTACTAATGAAGGTGATTTAGCGAGTTTTCAAAAACAAAAACCTAGTGTGAAATGTAAACCACTAATAGCTATTCCTACTACCGCTGGCACAGGAAGTGAAGTTTCAAAATATCTTGTTATCACTGATACTGTTAATAAAATCAAAATGCTTATAGGTGGAGAAAATTGTGTTCCGGAGGTAGCAATTTTAGACCCTATAGTTACATTAACCATGCCAGCAAATGTGACAGGAACTACTGGGATGGATGCTTTAACTCATGCAATAGAAGCTTTTATTTCCCAAAAAGCACAACCTTTAACAAATATGTATGCTTTAAAAGCTATAACTTTATTATCTCAAAATTTAGTTAAAGCTATGAAAAATGGCGATAATTTAGAAACACGAAGTAATATGTTATTAGGTCAAATGTATGCAGGATTAGCTTTCAGCAATGCATCCGTTGCTTTGGTACATTCTATGTCTAGACCACTAGGAGCGTATTTTGGAATCCCACATGGTATGGCCAATGCAATCCTTTTACCAAAAGTTATGGAATTCAATAGAGCGGCTTGCCCAGAAAAATTTGCTGAAGTAGCGAAAGCTATGGGAGAAAATATTGATAATTTAACAATAAGAGAATCTAGCATGAAAGCAATACAAGCCATCATTAATTTATATGACGATACTTTTTTACCTAAAAAATTAAGTGCTATAGGGGTTACTAAAGATAAAATACCAACAATGGCAAAAGACGCATTTAACAGTGTAAGCACGAGCTTTAATCCATGCAAACCAAAGCTAGAAGATGTTATTTCTTTGTATGAAAGTATTTACGATTAGGGACTTTACGTTACGATTAGGGACGGTTCTTACGATTAGGGACGGTTCATGATAATTAATCATTTGGAAATGGGGGACGGTTCATTAAAATTTGGAAAATTGGTAAATTAAAAGTAAAAAAATTAAGAGTGGTTGTTAATAGATATAATATAATTGGGGGCTATAAAATGAGTGATAAAATAAAAGAAAATAGCAAGAAGTATAATTTGCATTCATGGAGTGCACAAGGAAAATTGAATCCTACTGTAGTTACAGATGCAAAAGGAATTTACTTTTGGGATGATAAAGGAAATAAATACTTTGATATGTCTTCCCAATTAGTAAATATGAATATTGGGCACGGTAATAAAAAAGTCATAGAAGCTATTAAATTTCAAGCAGATAAATTGACATATATAGCACCTGGATATGCTATTGATGTAAAATCTGAATTAGCAGAAAAAATTATTGAAATTGCACCAGATAACATGGGAAAAGTGTTTTTTACGTTAGGTGGAACAGATGCAAATGAAAATGCTATTAAAATTGCTAAAATGTATACTGGTAGAAATAAAGTATTCTCACGATATAGATCCTACCATGGTTCAACTTATGGATCAGCAAATTTAACGGGTGAACCAAGAAGATACGTAAGTGAACCTGGAATACCGGGTTTTATAAAATTCTTTGATCCATATATTTATAGAGAATCTATTGCCTTCAATAGTGAGGAAGAGGCAACAGTATTTTATCTGGCTAAATTGAGAGAACAAATAGTTTATGAAAATTCTACCACTGTTGCTGCAATTTTTTTAGAAACAGTAACAGGAAGTAATGGGGTAATAATACCACCAAAAGGTTATCTCAAAGGGATTAGAGATATATGCGATGAGTTTGGCATAATGATGGTATGCGATGAAGTAATGTGTGGATACGGTAGAACAGGGACATGGTTTGCTTGCGATAATTGGGATGTAAAACCAGACATGATAACTTTTGCAAAAGGTATAACATGTGGATATGTACCATTAGGCGGAGTTTTAGTAAGTAAGGACATAGCCGGATTCTTTAACGACAATCCATTAATGTGCGGATTAACTTACAGTGGTCATCCAATAGGATGTGCAGCAGGTTTGGCTACATTAGAAGTATATAAAGAAGAAAAACTAATAGAAAATTCAAAGTCAATGGGAAAAGTTCTAGGAGAAGAATTAGAAATATTAAAAACAAAACATAAGTCAGTAGGTGACGTAAGATATATTGGTTTATTCTCTTCTATAGAATTAATAAAAAATACTGTAACACGTGAAGCTCTAGTACCATACGGAAAAGACCCAGAAGGGATTATGGGTAAAATCTTAGGTATGTTAAAAGAAAAAGGATTTTCAACATATACTCATGAAAATATAATAATAGTAGCACCACCATTAATTATAAAAGAAGAAGAAATCAAAGAAGCAATGGCAATCATGGATGAAGTATTGGATTATGTTGATAGTTTGGTAGTAGAAGATTGAGGGACGGTTCAGAATAATAGCAAAATTACGAATTAGTAAAAAATCAGTTTGATTAAGACTGATTTTTTGCTTTTTTAAAGAAAAAAAGTAAGTACTGTTTTTGGTGTAAATAGTATAGTTAATTAATGGAAATGTGAAATAATATTTTATAAGCTTGTCCTAATAGGGAACAGATTAAGATAGTTAGCAAATTAGCTTTTTTAAAATTAGAATTATAATATAAAGTCAAAAAATAAAATTTAAAGTTTTATTTAAAATTATGAATAAAAGGTAATAAAATCATGAAAAATATTAGTATATTTAGTTTTTGTATCTATTAAATAAAATCCCTTCTTACATAATCTTGAAATATTTGATGAGGTAGTATTTCCTATAAGCTCTCCAATATTCTTATAAGTATAATTACAGAAATACCTGGTTAACATCACAAAAAGAGCAGTATATTCCCTATTTTTTCTATCATATTTCAGATGAATGTTAAAAGTTTTTTTGTAATAACTTGTTATGAATTTTATTATATCAGCAGGTGTGAAACTTGCATTTATCAATGTTGTACCACTTCTATAGTGACTTTTTTTATGATCTAGTTCTTTTATCATTTCAATATCAGTAAACTTGTCGTCTTGGTTCATCATTTTTAGATATAGTTTCCTAGCCTCAATAATATTAGTGTCAAAAAGTTCAAGAACGTATAAAGGGTTAACTAAATTATTGATATCATTTGTTAAGCCTAAATAAAGTGGTAAACTAGAGTATTTATACTTTTCGGTTTTATGGGTATATTTTTTTATATCCTTAGGATTTCGGTGAATATATAGTGAAAGATTCTTCATGTATTTATCAGTCAAAATAGGCTTATTCTTAAATCTATCATGAAACACATGACCAATTCTTTTATATTTTTTATTATAATAAATAGCATAGGATAGATTAACCGATTTCATAAATAAGCTTAAATTAGAATTGTTAGAATCAGTTATCAAATGAGCATGAGTTGACATAATACAATAAGCGTATATTATAATAGGATGAATTTTTTTATATTTTGCAAGTAGTTCTAAGTATTTTTCTTTATCCATGTTATCTTTAAAAAGTGGACATTCTTTTATACCCTTTACAATAACATGATCTTTACCTGTTGGACTTATTTTTCTTTCTGTTCGTGACATATAAAACATCCTTTCAACAATAATTTTTAATATCTGCTTTTAAATAATTACCATAAAAGTGAAAAATATTCAATACAGAACTAAAAAAGGTTGAAAATATATAATATTTTATAAAAAAGACATAAAAAAATACGTACAAAAATACGGAACCGTCCCCATATTTCCCTGCTAAGATAGGATATACTGATATGGATGCACTTCAGCAAACAGCAGATCTTGCTTATAAGTATGGATTATTATCTGAAGCTTATGTGATTTCAGAAGATAATGTAACTTCAAAGTATTGGGAAGAAGCAACTAAATAATAAATAAAATAAGAATTAGCATAGAGTATTATTCTGTGCTAATTCTTATTGATGTATAAATTCTATATTTTAGTAAAGGGAAAAAGCATATATCCCTTTGTTATTCTAGAGCAATTAATTATATAATTAATTGCTTACAAGTAAAAGTTGATTTTAAATTCAACACCATTTTCTACATTATAAGCTACTATAGATCCTTTATGAGATTCTATAACTTGTTTTACTATAGCGAGGCCAAGTCCAAATTTACCAGACCTGTCTTTTTTGTATGGTTGAAAAATAAACATAGGATCTTCTAATTCAAAGAATGAACCATCATTTGAAATGATTATTTCTGATTTATCAGTAACATTCATTTTAATAGAAATAGAATTCTTAGCATATCTTAATTGATTTTCAAGGATATTTTCAAAAGCAATAAGAAGAGCTTCTGGGTCACCTTTGATTTCTAGTTCTTTTAACGTTAGGTTCCAATTCAATTCTGGTCTAACCACCATAAATTTTGATATAAGACTTTTCAATAATCTATCTAATCTAATAAATTCGCGGTTTTCGCTATACTCAAGAGAATGGCTAAGAGTATTCAATTTTAAAAGTTGAGTGATTCGTCTTTCTAAACGTTCAGCTTCATTTTTTATTACTTCAGCAGCTGATATTTCTGAATCAACGCCTACACCATCTAACAAGGATTGAGCATAACCTTTAATTATCATAACAGGGGTTTTTAAATCATGGGAGGTAGATTGCAAAAACTGCCGATCTCTTTCTTCTGAAATTTTCAATGAATCTCTCATTTTTTCTAGTGCGTTTGCTAAAAGTCCAATTTCATCAGGATCAGTTTTAGGCACTTGTGCATTCCAATTACGTTTAGCTATTTCTTCGGCAAAGAGTTCTAGTTTTTCAATAGGTTCTGCAATTTTCTTTGCAGTAATTCTAGAAGTGAAGAAACTGATGATGAGAAAAAATAGTATAATTATAAATATTTCAATTTGGAATTTGGTTTCTCTTTGACTTGAGGTTAAAAATACTAGAGCACTGCTAGTATCTGCACTCCAATCTATATAGTAATAATAGGATAGACTATTTTCTTTAACTATACCCTTATTTGAAAGAATTCCATTCTTTATTATTTGAGAAACGATTTTATCAATGAGTTCATTATCACAATTTTTGTTCATAAATAAGGATTTGGAGAATTTATTTAAGATAATAGAATAATCTCCACCGTTTTTTTCCATTCTAAAAATAGCAGCATTAAGAGTATCATTCATTTCATCTTTTTTTAATGAATTACTATCTAAATTAATTATAACTTCAGCGGAATCTTCTAATTGACTTAATATAAAATTGTCCTTAATATTTTTTATTATTGTTATATTAGCAAGAAGAACCATAATAAATAATATCATTATGGTTCTGGTCATTGTACTCCATATTTTCCAACTTATAGATTTGAATTCTTTTTTCACAATATCACTCCATATAGTAAGCTATTATCACTTTATTTTCAGGATATATCCATATCCATAAACAGCCTCTAAAGGCAATTCAGGAACTTTTTTTCTTAGGCGCCTAAGGGTATCATCTACAACACGCTCAGATCCGAAGTAATCAGTTCCCCAAACTGTATCGATAATTTCAGTTCTACCAACAGCTTTGCCTTTATTAGATATTAAAAATTCTAATATATCATATTCTTTTACTGTTAGGACCGTTTCTTCATCGTTGCTAAGGATAATCCTTTTTTGTCGATTAAAAATACAAGAGCCTAGTAGGATTTTATTTTCACTTAAGGAGGTCTTGTTTTTTTTCAAAAGACGATTAACTCTTAAAACTAATTCACGTGGAAGAAAAGGTTTAGGTAAATAATCATCACTACCCATTTCTAGGCCAAGTACCCTATCTAATTCTGCACTTCGAGCAGACATGAATATAACTGGACATTCTGGGTTATTACTTTTGATTTCTTTAATTAAAGCATAGCCATCTATACCAGGAAGCATAATATCAAGAACCCATAGATCGGGTTCTTCTATAATAGCTTTTTTCGCAAGTAATCCGTCATAGAAAGGAGTAACATCATATTCGGCATTTACAAGGTAAGATACTAATAAATTACTAAGAGATTTTTCATCTTCTACTAAAAATATTTTTTTCATACAAAACACCACTTTTTCTATTTTGCTTTTTCTAATGCATCAATTACAGCATCTCTAATTCCTATAGAAGAATAAGTTGCACCACTAACTAAATCAACATCGGTACTTTGTGATTCAATAATGCTATCAGGTATGGTATTGTTAGCTCTATTAAACCATTTTGCATCATCCACATGATCTATTACTTCTATAGATATAATTTGTTGATTCTTAATAATTACTTCTACAGTCATATTACCTCTAAACCCTTTACCAGTACCTGTGTAAGTACCATCATCTATTCCTTCTGCATCCCCTAATTCATCTAAAGTCTCAGCAATTTCACTTTCTATTACTGGTGCTTCTTCTGAGGCAGAAGAATTATTATCATTTGAGGTAGAGTCAGAATTAGAGCTATCCGTTGTTTCAGAAGTTACACTATCTGTAATTTCAATAGAACTATTAGAGTCTATATCAGAATTAGTTTTTTCTAATATACTAGTTCCATTAAAAATATTATACATTAAGACAACTATAATTAAAACCAAAGCTGCTATAAGTATTGAAAAATATTTTTTTGATTCATTTTTTGTTAGCTTCATTTTCCCAAAAGTAAGAGTGTTTTCAACAGGACAAGCAGTAATACATTGAAAACAATTAATACATTGAGCAGATCTTAAGTTATTGCATTTAGAAACTTCAATATTCATTGGACAAGCTTTATCACATTTTTTACAGCTTATACATTTAGATTGGTTTCGCTTGATAGTAATAGGTCTAAGAAGACTCATTAAACCATATTTAGCACCCTCAGTACATAAATAATTACAAAAAGGTCTCTCAAAGAATAATGATATTAATGCAAAGAAAAAGATAACAACAATTGAACTAAGAATAACCATATTTCCTAATAATAGATTTTGAAAATTTGCTCTAGGATCAAATGACATTATAGTAAAAATCAAGTCTGTTCCAATAAGCGTAATAAGTATAAACATTATATATCTAGTGAATTTTAAAAATTTTTGAATGGATTTTGGCATTTTTCTTTTTTTGATTCCTAAAAGCAAGCCGGTTTTACTGAATATATCCTGAATAAATCCAAAAGGACAAATCCATCCACAGTAGAATACCCCAGATAAAAAAGTTAATCCTAAAACAACTAAAAGTGTTACTCTAAAGTTAATAAAAAATGAGATTGATGTTAAAATTAAACATAAGGATTGTACTATAAAACGATATTTTTGTATTTTTTTCATGAAATCATTCCTTTCAAATGCAAAATATAATAGAATTATGAGTTTATATCAAAATTCTTATAAGAAACTATTTATTGATACTATTATAAGTTTATAGTTGAAATCAATCTACCATAAAGTCATGGGAAATTTGTGGGATAGTTGTGTGAAAAATATAAGTTAGAATTAATAAATTATATGGACACAAGTAAACAATAATAATAGTCAAATACCACATTATCAAAAAATAAATGTATATTTTATTAAATTAATAATTGACAAAGACATAAAAACACAATATAATAGAAAACAAGAAAAGGAATTATTAAATTATTAATAAAAACCGAATTAAATTATTGAATTGATATCAATGTGAAGATAAAACAAATAAACAGATAAGTTTTATCCATTATCAATTTAAAAATCAAAAGGGGGACGTACAAATGGAATTAACAAATTTAAGTATGGCAATTGATAACATGTGGGTGTTAGTGGCAACAGCGTTGGTATTCTTCATGCAAGCAGGTTTTGCAATGGTAGAGACAGGATTTACAAGAGCAAAAAATGCTTCAAATATTATTATGAAGAATTTAATGGATTTTGCAGTTGGGTCTTTAATTTATTGGATAATAGGTTTCGTAATTATGTTTGGGGTTGATAAAGCAGGAATAATAGGAACAGGAAGTTTATTTTCAACAGGAAGTTTTGAACACTTAGGATTAGGAATTCCAGTTTCAACTTTTTTAATATTCCAAACTGTATTCTGTGCTACGGCTGCTACCATAGTTTCAGGTGCAATGGCTGAGAGAACTAAATTTAAGTCATATTTAATATACAGTTTCTTCATTAGTGCAATTATATATCCTGTAGTTGGCCATTGGATTTGGGGTGGCGGTTGGTTAGCATCAATGGGATTTCATGACTTTGCCGGGTCTACAGTTGTTCACTCAGTTGGAGGTTGGGCAGCAGTAGTTGGAGCTAGCATTATTGGACCAAGAGTAGGTAAGTACGGAAAAAATGGAGAAGTTAATACAATTTCTGCACATAATATTACATTAGGAGCTTTAGGAGTATTTATACTTTGGTTTGGATGGTTTGGATTTAACCCTGGTTCCACTTTATCAGGAATGGCTTTTGAATCAACAGGTCATATATTTATAACAACAAACTTAGCTGCTTCAATGGGTGCTGTTGTTGCAATGGCAATCACTTGGATAAAAAATGGAAAACCAGATGTAGGATTTACATTAAATGGGGCTTTGGCGGGCTTAGTAGGAATAACAGCAGGTTGTGATATAGTAAGTCCTGCAGGAGCTGTTGCTATAGGTTTAATTGCTGGATTTGTAGTAGTATTTGGGGCAGAATTCATTGAGAGAAAATTAAAAATTGATGATCCAGTTGGGGCTGTAGCGGTTCACGGTTTATGTGGTGCTGTAGGAACATTAATGGTAGGTGTATTTGCTACTGAAGGTGGATTACTTTATGGTGGTGGAGCTGGATTATTAGGGGTACAAGCAACAGGCGTTTTGGCAGTAGCAGCTTGGACTATTGGAACAGCTTTCGTATTATTTAAAGTTATAGATTTAACAGTAGGTTTGAGAGTATCTGAAAGAGAAGAAGTAGTGGGACTTGATATAGAAGAACATGGAACATCAGCTTATCCTTGTTTTTATACAAAAGCAAAAGGAAATACTTCACCGCAAGAATAATGAAATAATTAACAGCAGACTTTAAAGTTTGCTGTTTTTTTTTATTTTTCAATGTATTGTTGGAGTGCATAATATAGGAATCCTACTGTGAAACTTAATTTATATTTATACAAAATCTTCATCTTTTAAGGAGGGTTGGACACCTATAAATTAATAGTTGAAGTGGTATGTGTATATATTAAAAATTATTAAACTTAATAATAGATTTATTTATCTAAATAGGATACAATAATTAGTAAATGCTTATTAATTAATATAAAAATATATTTATATTAATTAAAAATATATAAATTAGGGAAGAAGGAATAACATGGACAAAATTTTATATTCTACTTTAAATGAACTATCTTTATTACCTATAATGCTTATATTTGTTATAAGCTTAGTTACTCTTAGCAAAGGTGCAGATATTCTAGTTGATGAAGCTGTAAGTCTTTCACTTCAATGGGGTATACCAAAAATGATTATTGGAGCGACAATTGTTAGTTTGGGGACGACCTTGCCAGAAGCAACTGTTTCAGTATTCGCAGCTTTAAATGGCAATCCAGACTTAGCATTAGGAAATGCAATTGGCTCAATTATTACAGATACAGGATTGATATTAGGAGTAGCAGCATTAATAGGGACTTTGCCTATTGATAGAAAAACTATTAATCACCAAGGAAGATTACAACTAGGTTCAGTTATTTTATTAGCTTTTTTAAGTTTACCTTTTTTATCAAAAGGATCTGATGGGGTAATTACTCAATGGATGGGTATTCTATTTATTGCTTTATTAATAACTTATATTTTTACTACAATAAAATGGGCAAAAGAAGCAAATGATGGAATAGCAATGGAATTAGAAGTGGGTAATAGTTCTGTCTTCTTTCAAATAATTAAATTAGTATTAGGGATTATTTTAGTTATTCTTTCTTCAAAAGTCTTAATTCCTAGTGTTGAAATAGCAGCAATACGTGTGGGTATACCACAAAGTATTATTGCAGCCACTTTAGTCGCTTTTGGAACAAGCCTACCTGAACTGGTAACGGCTATAGCATCTGTTAGAAAAGGACATGGAGAATTAGCTATTGGAAATATTATTGGTGCAGATATTTTAAACGTTTTGTTTGTTGTGGGCAGTGCAGCAGCAGTTACTAAAAAAGGGCTTCTTGTACCAATTCATTTTTATCAATTGCAAATACCTACAATGTTAATTGTAGTAATAGCTTTTCGTATTTTTGCTAAGAATAAAAACAAATCTATAACAAAAATAGAAGGATTATTTCTTTTAGGAATTTATTGTACATATCTAGTTCTTAATTATGTTTTAATATAATTATTGTTGAAAGCATAATTAAGAAAATTATAGAAAGGGATGAGTTACTATGGAGTTAAGACAATTAGAATATTTTCAGATGGTTTGTAAATTAAAAAATATTACACGAGCAGCTGAAAAGTTACATGTTTCTCAACCTTCTATAACTAACTCAATAAAAAATTTGGAAAATGAGTTAGGTGTTAATCTTCTTGATAGAAGTAATAAACAAATATGTATTACCAATGAGGGTGAAATTTTTCTAAAGAGAATAGAAGATATTTTAAGACTAGTAGATAACACTACTTCAGAAATGAAGGATTATGGAAAGAAAAAAAAGGGCTTGTTAAGAATCGGGGTTCCACCTATGATTGGGACTTTTTTATTTCCTAGAATTTTTTTTGAATTTAGAGATATATATTCAGAAATACAACTCCAAATTATCGAAAAAGGTTCAATTGAAACGAGAAATATGATTGAAAATAATGAACTTGATTTAGCAATTATTATAATTCCTGAAAAATATGAAGATTTGGATGTATTACCAATACTAAAAAGTGAAATTTTAATTTGCTTTAGTAATGATCATTTTTTAAATAGGAAAACTGAACTTAATATTGAAGATATAAAAAATGAACCTATAATAATGCTAAAAGAGGGTTTTTATCATAGACAAAAAATCTTAGATTATTTTCACCAATATAAAATTGAACCAAATATAATTTTATCTTCAAATCAATTAGAAACCATTAAAAGTATAGTTTCTAATGGTTCTGGAATTTCTTTTTTAATGAAAGAAATAATTGAAAATGACGAAAGGATAGCCAGTAGGGAATTAAATAAAGTTTTGAATATCAATATAGGACTTGTATGGAAAAAAGATAGATATATGTCTAATGCATCTAAAACCTTTATAGAGTTTATTTTAAAATCTTATAACGATAATATATAGAAATCTGTTACTTATATAGAAACAAAGGAATCCTAACTCATAGGATTCCCTTTGTTTAAATTCTAGATATTTTTGTTTTTATGGCTATCTGAGCTACTTCTTTTGCTACAGCTGGAGATACTCTTTTATCAAAAGCACCTGGAATAATGTAATCTTCATTTAATTCTTCATCTGATATTATTTCTGAAATAGCTTTTGCAGCAGCTAGTTTCATTTCTTCAGTGATATCAGTTGCTTTTGAATCTAAAGCACCCCTAAAAATACCAGGGAATACTAATACATTATTAATTTGGTTTGCAAAATCAGAACGACCTGTAGCTATTACTCTTGCACCGCCTTTTTTTGCTTCTTCAGGCATTATTTCAGGAGTTGGATTTGCCATGGCAAATATTATTGAATCCTTATTCATAGTTGAAACCATTTCAGAATTTAAAACATTTGGGCCAGAAACACCTATAAAAATATCTTTTCCTTTAATAATATGATTCAATAAACCTGATTCCATAAGTTTGTTGGTTTTTGTAGCTATTTCAGCTTGAACAGGATTCATCCATTCTGCTCCTTCAACTAATGATCCTTGCTTATCACAAAGGACAATGTTTTTTGCACCATACAAAAGTAATAATTTACAAATTGATATTCCAGCTGAACCAGCACCATTAATAACTATTTTTACATCTTCAATATTTTTTTTAACTAATTTTACTGAATTTATAATTCCAGCTAAAACTACAATGGCCGTACCATGCTGGTCATCATGAAATACAGGAATATTCAGTTCCTCTTTTAGGCGTCTTTCTATTTCAAAACATCTAGGAGCGGATATATCTTCTAAATTTATTCCACCAAAAGTTGGGGCTAAGTATTTTACTGTTTTTACTATTTCATCTACATCTTTTGTATCAAGACATATTGGAAATGCATCCACATCTGCAAATTCTTTGAATAAAATAGCTTTTCCTTCCATAACCGGCATAGCTGCTTCAGGACCGATATCACCAAGACCAAGTACGGCAGTTCCATCAGATACAACTGCAACTAAATTTCCTTTTGATGTATATTTATATACATTTTCTTTGTTTTCATGAATTTTTCTGCAGGGCTCAGCAACACCAGGCGTATAGGCGGTACTTAAGTCATCTTTATTTTGTATTTTTAATTTAGAAACTACAGATATTTTTCCTTTTTTTTCTTCATGCATTTGTAATGCCAAGGCATTGTAATCTAGCATAATAATTCCTCCTTAAATTCATTTTTAAGATTATATATTATATAGTAGCAGATTAAATTTTATTTTAATAATATAATTTGCTTATGATTCAATAGTTTTAAACTATTCAAGAATAATTAAAGCTAAGAAATGCTGCAATAGCATATGTGAAGTATGTAGTCAATGTGGTATAAAAATTTATTAGTATAAACAGGTGATTATTGACATATAAGCCAGGTTGATATAATATATAGATATATGTATAATAAGCTAATTTAATGTAAAATTAAAAAGAATTCAAAAGACCATTATAATTAATTGAAAAGTACATTCTTTTGCGTATTAAAAATGGGCTTAAATAAATAAAATCAAATTAGGAGTGAATACGAAATGAAAATGTTTACTTATTTTAAAGGGAAATTTAAAAAGAAAGAACGCAAATCTAGTAATACTTTTAAAAAAGTTAAATTAAGAAGTAAATTCAAGTTTCTAAAAAAATTGAACTTATTAGCGGCTTTTAAGAATATTAAATTAGCAAAACAATTAATAAGTGCTTTTGTATTAATAGGATTGGTAAGTTCATTTGTAGGTTTAGTTGCTTTGAAAAATATGAATAGCACTAATAAAAATTCATTAGAAATATATGAAAAAAGACTTTTACCAATTACATATGTATCAGAAGTTCAAAAGAATATATTACTTATAAGAGCTAAGCATTTATATATGTTGTCTGAAAAAGATACAACTAAAATAGAACAAACAATGGATGAAATAGAAGAATTAACGTTGGGATACCAGGAAATGATTAAAAAATATAAAGAAAGAGATTTAACAAAAGATGAGAATGTTGAGTTAATAAAACTGGATTCGAGTTTAACTAATTATAATCGTTTTGCTATGATTTATGAAATTACTTTAAAGAAAGGTGATTATGAGGGTGCTTTAGTTTTTGTAAGTGATTTTAATAGTGCATGGGACGTGGTTAGTGAAAATATAGATAATTTAATAGAATTAAATAAACAACAAGCTGTGGTTTTGTTAGAAGATAGTCAAACTAATTTTAGTGATTCATATGTCAGCATGATAGTTATTATTTTTATGGCTTTAATAGTAGCAATTGTTTTTGGTATGGTTATTTCAAGGTCAATTAGTAAACCAATAAATAAGTTGTTACATGCATCAGAGCGGATTGCAGAAGGAAATTTGGATATAGAAATTGATATTGAAAATAAAAATGAAATTGGTATTTTAGGAGAAGCTTTTAATACCATGACTAATAATATAAATGAAGCTTTATTTAATATTAATGAAGCAGCAGAACAAGTAGCAAGTGGTTCGAATCAGGTTGCAAATTCTAGTATGTCATTATCACAGGGTGCAACAGAGCAAGCAAGTTCTGTAGAACAATTATCAGCAACTATAGAAGAAATTTCAAAGCAAACAAAGCAAAATGCAAAAAATGCTAATTTAGCAAAAGATATTACGGAGAAAGCTAGAAATAATGCTCAAGATGGCAAAAATCAAATGGAGGATATGTTAAAAGCTATGGCTGAGATTAACGAATCTTCTATGAATATTTCAAAAATAATTAAAGTTATAGAAGAAATTGCTTTCCAAACAAATATACTAGCTCTTAATGCAGCTATTGAAGCTGCCAGAGCAGGACAATATGGCAGGGGTTTTGCAGTAGTAGCAGAAGAAGTTAGAAATCTTGCACTTCGTTCATCAAATGCTGCAAAAGAAACAACGGAAATGATAGAAGGCTCTGTTAAAAAAGTTGAAGGAGGTACAAAAATTGCAAACAGAACTTCAGACGCTCTTAATAAAATAGTTGAAGATGTTTCTCAAGCTGCTAGTTTAGTAGGTAATATCGCTTTGGCTTCAGTTGAACAAGCAATAGGAGCTGAGCAAGTAAACAGAGGAATTACTCAAATAGCCAATGTAGTTCAAACTACTTCAGCTACATCAGAAGAAACAGCTTCAGCTAGTGAAGAACTTTCCGGACAGGCGTCTATGCTTAAAGAACAAGTAGGAAAATTCAAATTAAAGAATAATGGACAGGCACTTCTGCTGAATTATGTTGAAAGTGAAGAACAAGAAATAGATGAATACAGTGAAGAAATTAAAAAGATCAGAAAAGTTGAAAGAATAGAATTAGAAAATTAGTTTTAAAGGAGCGATTTTATGAAAAAAGGAATGGGTACTGCTATAATAATTACTATTTTTATGGGAATTATTATATTTGGATATGGATATGCATTAGTTTTTGGATTATTATCATCGGAAACTCCTTTGATTTTTATTATCATTGCTATTTTGATTTTTGTTACAATAATGTGGGCATTAATTATTAATTTAATAGAAAGAATAAAAGAAATAAGGGAGGAAGATAAGGATGATCTTAGTAAATACTGATTATGTAAGCGGAAAAGAAGTGGAAACATTATCAATAGTTAAAGGTTCAACAGTACACTCTAAAAATGTAGGTAAAGACCTTTTAAGTGGATTAAAAACTTTAGTAGGTGGCGAAATTGTGGCTTATTCAGAAATGATGAATGAAGCAAGAGCTATAGCTACTAAAAGAATGGTAAAAGAAGCAGAACAATTGGGTGCAGAGGCTGTTATAAATATTAGATATGCTACAAGTGCTATAATGCAAGGCTCTGCTGAAGTGATAGTGTATGGAACTGCGGTTAAATTTAAGTAATAAAATATTTTTAAAATAAAAATATAAAGATTGTTTAAAGTCAAGTAGTGAATAATAAAAAGTAAAGTGAGAATTTCTCGACTTTACTTTTTATTATTATATTTTTAATTATTTGTTTGATGTTTTTGATTAGTTTATTTTGAATCAAACTTTTTTTATTCCTTTTTTAGATATAAAATAATATTTTTAACCTATTTTTCTTTTTTAGGTTCATTTAAATTATTATTGTTACCTTTATCTTTTTGTTTTTTTCCAAAAGCAGATTTTTGTTTGTTAGATAACTTTTCTTTGAAACCCAATTAGCTCACCCCTTTCTATTTTCTATTCTAGATATATTATTCCAGATTAATTTACATTTATTCATTTAATTTTAGAGGAAAAGATAAATAAATATGAGATTTTTTGTGCATAATAAAGACATTATATTATAAAGGAGAATGGTTATGGAACAAGCAAATACTATGTCGGTAGTTAATGATCAAGGTCAATCTATAAATATTGAAATAATTGATGCAATAAAGATAGGAAAATCTAAGTATGTTATAGTATCCGGTGAAAATTCTGATGAAGCTCATGCTTATAAAGAAGTAACAACTCATGGTAAAACCGAATATGAATCAATTGGAAGTGGAACAGAATTCAAAAAAGTTTTGGAAGCATATAATTCTAAGCATACTGATATATAAAAAACTTGCGACGTATTGTCGCAGGTTTTTTGTATTATAGAGAATAAAACTTAATTTAAAAAAATATTGTGTATCAGTAGATATTTCTATGATATAATAAAAGCTAAATATTATAAAAAATCAATTATTCTGAACTTGTTTTATAATTAAATATAATTAAAAAGGGGAGTAGAAATGAAAACACTTGAAAAAAAATATGGTCTATGGACGGCAATTGCGATGGTAGTAGGAGTTGTAATTGGATCAGGGGTATTTTTTAAAGCAGACGACGTTTTAGCTTTAACGAAAGGAAATTTAATTCTTGCACTTTTAGCATGGATAATTGGTGCTATTTCAATGATATTTGGTTCTTTGGTATTTGCAGAATTTGCACAAAGAATTGAAAAGGCAAATGGAATTGTTGATTATTCTGAAGAAGCTTATGGTGAAAAATTTGGATATATGGTTGGATGGTTTAAAGGGATAGTTTACTATACACCACTTTCAGCAATAGTTGCATGGGTTGCAGCTTTGTACACATTAGTGCTATTTGGAAGTCAAAACCCAGATAACTCTCCTATGACTTGGATACTTGCAATAATTTATTTGGTAGCAGGATATGCACTAAATTATTATTCACCAATTTTATCTGGCAAATTTCAGGTTACAACTACTGTGGTTAAACTTATACCATTAGCATTAGTTGCAATTGTAGGTAGTATATCAGGATTATCAAATGGAATTATGGTAGAAAATTTTTCTAATGCTGCAAAATCTATAGGTAGCGGAACTGGAACATTAGCTTCGGCAGTTGTTGCCACTGCTTTTGCTTATGAAGGATGGATTGCTGCAACAACAATTAATAATGAAATAAAGGATGCTAAGAAAAACTTACCTAAGGCTTTAGTAATAGGAGCAATTGTAGTATTTACTGTATATATTACTTATTTCTTGGGCATTTCAGGAAGCTTAGCTACTGGTACTATAGTTGCAGAAGGAAACAATGCAATAAGCATGGCAGCAAATAGTTTGTTTGGAAGTACCGCGGGAGTAATATTAACAGCTTTTGTTGTAGTTTCTTGTTTAGGAACATTAAATGGACTAGTTATATCAAGTATTCGTACTTTGTTTTCACTAGCTATTAGAAATCATGGTCCAGCTCCTAAGCTTTTAGGAAAAGTTAATACAAAATCAGATATGCCACCTTATACAACAATATATGCATTTTTAGTAACAATTGTATATGGAGTCATTTGGTATGGAAGTTTGAATAATTGGTTCGGACAATATATTGGCTTAGATGAAATTCCAATAGTTTTAATATATGGTTTGTACATTTTTCTTTATGTATGGTATATGAAAAAATTCACAGATTTAAATAAATGGAGAAGATTTGGTATACCAAGTTTTGCTATTATTGGTTCATTGATAATAGTTTATGGTGGTGTAAGTAATCCAAGCATAGGAATTTATCTTATAATTTCAATTGCGCTTATCTTGCTTGGTTTGGTTTTCTACAGAAAATAATTTAGATATACAAAAATAAGCTCAGTTAATCTGAGCTTATTTTATAATTGCATTTGTTTTTTGAGGTGATAATATGAAAATTAGATCTAAGTTTAATATAATAACATTAGTTTTTAGCGTGTTAGTGATTATAACTAGTTCAATAGTTATAAAACAAATTAACATGAATGGGTACATGGAAGCAGAAATGAATGTATTTAATTACAAACTAGATAGAGTTAAGCAAAATTTAATAAATATAGAGGAAGAACTGGAATATATAAACAATGATTGGGCAAAATGGAATGATACATATAATTTTATATTGGGACAGTATCCAGAATATATTGATTCAAATATAACTATCCAAACTTTTTATGATTTAGAATTAAATTATTTGCTCATTGAAAATGATAAAGGTGAAATTTTATATGGAGCTGAACATTCTAAAGAAGATGATGAAATTTCATTAATTCCAGATAAAATAGTAGAAGAATTCAATAAATATAAAGATACTTATGGTATTATGCTTTTTGAAGATAAGTATATTGTGTATTCCTCAAAGTCAATCACAGATAATAAAGGATTAGCCAAACCTATTGGACAAATTGTAATGGCTTTTGAGATAGACCAAGATTTAATAGAAGATTTATCTGAAAAATCTTCGTTGGATTTTACCTTTGAAACAATAGAAGAACCACAATATCAAGAAATTATAAAAAAGATAGACAAAAATATAAGCCAAGGAATAGTATATATACCTTTTGTTAATAGCGAGAGTTATATAAAAATAACAGTGGAACTTTTTAATGATATAAGTAATCTTGGTACAAAAAACTCTAACTTTACAATAATTGTCATTACGCTTGTTCTTTTCTTTTTTGGAATTATGATTTATATTTCACTAAATAAAGTAATAATTTCAAAGTTAGATAGATTGACTAAACAAGTTAGAAAAATTACTAATAATGAAAATATAAATAATAGAATTAATATAAATGGAAATGATGAATTCACAGAATTATCAACGGATATAAACCTTATGCTTGATGAAATTAAAATAGTAAATAGTAAATTAAATCAACAAGCTCAATTTGATGAGATGACAGGAGTGTTAAATAGAAGAGCAGGCTTAGATAGGCTTACAAAAGCAATAGATAAAAAGCATACTCTAGGAGTGAATTTAATTATTTGTTTTATTGATATCGATGGACTAAAAAAAGTCAATGACAATTTTGGACACGCTTATGGAGATATGCTAATTAAATTTGTAGTGGAAGCTATTAACAAAATAAGAATATCTTCAGAAAATATTGTTAGATTAGGTGGAGATGAATTTTTAATTATTTTTCAAGATAGTACTATTGAAAAATCTAAAATACAACTTGCTCAAATTATTAATGAGGTTGACAATATTAATAATACCATGGAAATGCCTTTTAAAATTTCTTTTAGTTATGGGATTGAAGAGTATAAAAGCATTTGGAAAATAGATGAGTTTGTAGAATCAGCTGATAAGAAGATGTACGAAGATAAAAGGAATAAAAAATAATTGATAGTCATATGTAAATATATAAACAATAAAAGTTCTATAGGTATCCCATTGTGAAACTTAATAGTTGAACTGGGATACCTATATCTATCATTGGATAAAAGTATTGACTTATAAAAATTTGAAGGTTAACATATACTCATATGAGTATATTAATTTATACATACTTAAGATAATAGAGTAAGGAGAAATTGTAAAATGGATAATTTAACAAATTTATTTAAAGTTTTATCAGATGAAACTAGACTTAGAATATTGGTACTCTTGTATAATAGAGAATTATGTGTGTGCCAAATACAAGGCATATTAGAGGAGTCACAACCAAAAATTTCTAAACATTTGGGAAAACTTAGGGATTTAGGTTTTGTTAAGGATGAGAGAAAAGAACAATTTATTTATTATTCTTTAATAGAAAATAAAATGTTATATGAAATACTTAAAAGTATTATTGAGAATTATCATGAGAATATTTTAATTAAGGATATTGAAAGACTAGGTAAAGCAGATGAAATTAAAGAAATTAAAATTAACGGAATTAAAAAATAGATAGAAGTTTAATATCAGCAAATGATGTAAAAGTAGAATAAATTAAGAAATTTTTATAGTAAAAAAGGGATAACTTTATAATAGTAAAACACCTAGTTACATGGCCAGGTGTTTTTTTTGTGTTAATAAATTATAAAAAATATTGTTGATAGAAAAAAAATAAATTAAAAAACTATTGACATGATAATGATTTTCAATTACAATAAGCGAGTAGATTGAGAATGGTTATCAATTAAAAAATACATAAATGTTCAGGAGGAACAAAGGATGAAAAAAATTATTAAAAAAGTTATAGCAAGTGCATTAGTAGGTTCATCAATTTTAGTTTTGGCAGCGTGTGGTAGTAATGCAGTAAATAATGGTGCAGAAGTACAACAAACAGAAGCAGTTAAAACTGAAGAACAAGTTGTAAATTTATATACAGACAGACATTATGATACGGATCAAGAATTATTTGATCAGTTTGAAACAGAAACAGGAATTAAGGTTAATGTAGTAACAGGTAAATCAGATGAGTTGATTGAAAGACTTACAAGAGAAGGTGAGGATACAGAAGCTGATTTGTTAATCACAGCAGATGTTGGGAGATTATATAACGCTAAAGAGACAGGTTTATTGCAATCAGCTACAAGTGAAACATTAGAAGCAAATGTACCAGAAAATTTTAGAGATGCAGATAATCAATGGTATGGATTAACAGTTAGAGGTAGAGTTATAGTTTATTCTAAAGATAGAGTAGATCCCTCTGAATTATCTACTTATGATGATTTAACAACTGAAAAATGGAATGGCAAAGTATTAGTAAGATCTTCAGAAAATATATATAATTTATCTTTACTAGCTTCATTTATTGCTATAAATGGAGAAGAAGCAGCTAAAGAATGGGCAGCAGGAATTGTGAACAATATGGCTAGAGAACCAGAAGGAAATGATAGAGACCAAGCTACAGCAGTAGTTGCTGGAGAAGGGGATGTAGCTATCATGAACACATATTATTTAGGAAAAATGCTTACATCTACTGAGCCAGAAGAAGTAAAAGTAGCTGAAAATGTTGGAGTATTCTTCCCAGACCAAGAGGATGCAGGAACTCATATAAATATCAGTGGAGTAGGAGTTACTAAATACTCTAAAAATAAGCAAAATGCTATTAAATTAATGGAATTCTTATCAGGAAAAGAAGCACAAAAAGTTTTTGCAGAAGGAAACTTTGAATATCCAGTAAACCCAGAAGTAGAACCATCAGAGTTATTAAAATCATGGGGAGATTTTAAAGCACAAGACATAGACTTATCTTTATTAGGTGAATATAATGCAACAGCTGCAAAAATATTTAATGAAGTGGGTTGGAAATAAGAAATGATAATACAAATGGCAGCCGTAATGGTTGCTATTTGTTTAATGATACATATTCAGGATTATTTTATAAGGTATTAAAAAAAGAAGGATGTGAAACAATGGGAAAAATTAGAGGGTTAAAAAAACCTATAAATATATGGGGAATCTTAAGTTTTATATTTATATTGTTAATTGTAATTCCTAATGTAAATATTTTTATAAAGCTTTTTCAAGCTCCCAATGAAAACTGGACTCATATAAAGGAATATCTTTTAAAAGATTTTGTGATAAATTCTACTGTATTAATTTTTTTTACAGGGCTGTTCACAATAATTTTAGGTACAAGTTTAGCTTGGATGATTTCTGTTTATCAATTTCCTTTTAGGAATTTTTTGAAATGGGCATTGGTATTACCATTGGCTATACCAGCTTATATTGGGGCTTATACTTATCATGGTATTTTAAAATATACAGGAGTTTTTCAAAGTTTTCTAAGAAATAGTTTTAATATAAGTGTTAATCAAAAATATTTTAATATTATGTCCATGGAAGGAGCAATATTTGTATTTACAATATTCTTGTTTCCTTATGTTTATTTGATTACAAAATCCTTTTTAGAAAAACAATCCTCAGCATTAATTGAAAATGCAATAGTTTTAGGAAGAAGTTATACAGAAATATTTTTTATGATAGTTCTTCCAATTTCAAGAGTTTCTATTGTAGGCGGGGTTAGTTTAGTTATATTAGAAGTATTAAATGATTATGGTGTGGTTAAGTATTTTGGAGTACAAACATTTAGTACGGCTATTTTTAAAACTTGGTTTAGTATGGGGGATTTGGAATCTTCAATTAGATTATCAGCTATATTAATGATGATGGTGGTGAGTATTCTTGTTTTCGAACATTTCTTAAGAGGAAGAAGAAAATACAGCTTTACCACTACAAAAATTCGACCATTAAAATTGATAGAGCTAAAAGGAATTAAGAAAGTATTGGCTTCTATCTATGGAGTTACTATTTTTTCTTTTGGTTTTCTTATACCTTTAATACAATTGTTATACTGGGCTTCAATAACGTATAAAACTATATTGAGTTATAAATTTATTATTCTTTTGGGAAACTCTTTGTTAGTTGCAGCATACTCCTCAGTTATTATAATTATAGTTGCTTTGATAATTTCAAATTATTGTAGAATAAATAATAGTTTTATATCTAAAATTTATTCTAGGATTACGATGATTGGGTATTCAATCCCTGGAGCTGTTATATCAATAGGAGTAATAGTATTTTTTGTTAGTTTAGATAATAAATTATTTTGGTTATACAAGATTATAAATCCTAATACGGGGAAACTAGTTTTGAGTACAAGTATAATAATGCTTATTTTTGCTTATATAGTGAGGTTTTTAGCAATAGGATACAATCCTATTGAAGCAGGGTATGAAAAAGTGGGGTTAAAGTTTTTTGAAGCTTCTAGAATGTTAGGAATGGGAATAACTGAAACTTTTTTAAAAGTTGATTTTAAAATGATAAAATCAGCTGTTATAAGTGCATTTTTACTTGTTTTTGTAGATGTATTAAAGGAATTGCCGTTGACTCTTATACTTAGACCTTTTAATTTTAATACATTGGCAACAAAATCCTTTGAATATGCCAATGATGAAATGGTACAAGAAGCAGCTATTTCATCTTTGATTATTATTATAATTAGTACTATATTAATATACTTCTTTTATAAATTAGGAGATAGGGAGGAAAAAAATGTCGGTTAAGATTAATAATCTAAAATTTAGATATAAAAGCTCAAAAGAAGACACCATTAACAATTTTAATATTGAAATAAATTCAGGTGAAATAGTTTCAATTTTGGGGCAAAGTGGAAGCGGTAAAAGCACTGTGTTAAGATTGATTTCAGGTTTAGAAGAACCAAGTCAGGGTGAGATTGTTATAGATAGTAAAGTTATGGTTAGTGATAAAGAATTTGTTTTTCCAGAAAAAAGAGGGGTTGGTATGGTTTTTCAAGATTATGCTTTATTTCCTCATATGACTATAGCACAGAATGTGAAGTTTGGACTTAAAAAGTTAAATAAAATGGAAAAAAACAAGAGGATGGAAGAGGTTTTAGAACTAGTTAATTTATCTGAGTATAAAGAAAGATATTCTTATGAATTAAGTGGAGGGCAACAACAAAGAGTGGCACTGGCAAGAGCTTTAGCACCAAAACCTTCTTTACTTTTGTTGGATGAACCTTTTAGTAATTTAGATGCAGACCTTCAAAGTAAAATAAGAAATGAGTTAAAGCATATTTTAAAGAAAGCAAATACAACTTCTATATTTGTTACTCATGATAAAGAAGATTCCATAGCTATAGCAGATAAAGTAATTATTCTTGAAAAGGGTAAAGTGATATCTGTTGGGACTCCTTATGAAGTTCTTAGATAATAAGGTTGAAAAATAGGACTAAAGAGCAATAGGGATCCCTATAAAATGCTACTTTAGTCCTATTCTTTATTTGAACTTCTTTTTTTTCAATGTAATATTAGTGCATTGAATCCATTGAATTAAAGATATCGCCACCTTGTCCAGTTATGGAAGAACCCATAATACCAAGTATTAAGTGTAATACAATTGCTATCATAAATACTCCAACTATTAAAACTATTTTTTCTTTTTTTAGTAATTTATAATTATTTTTATAGGTGTAGCTTAATAAAGATAATACAATTCCTAAAGGAATTAAATATGATGCGTAAACAGGACTTTCTTTAAAATGAGAAATTCCTCCACTTATCATTCCGATTCCTATAGCCAGGGTTAGGGATAATAGTAATAAAGAGAAAATTTCTTTGGAAGATAATTTATGTTTATTTATCACAACTTCGTTAAAGAATGAACCTGCAATAAATAAAGTCAATCCAAGAGTAAGTATAATAGAATATCTAATGTGATTAAAGGGCATTAAAACTATACCGCTAGATACAAGTCCTATGCCAAGAAAGTAAATTACGTAAACCATATAATTGAATATTAATTTTTTCATGTTTAATTTCTCCTTAAGTGAATAAATTATATATTTTTATTTTTTTAACTAGGGTAAATAAATATTTCTTATAGCTTCTAAATCTGAAGTTTCTAACGAATCTACTACTTCAATAATTGAAATTAAGCTATCATCAATTAGAATACCATATCCCTTAGATTCATTAAAAGTCATATCTATGGATATTAAAGAATCTGTTATGTCAGAAGTGTAAAGTCGGGTTTGAGTTTCTAAATCATAAATAGAAATGTTATCTGCAAATGCAATAAATTTTTGTAAATCAATTGTGAGGAATAAATTTAAATCCTTTTGAACAACAGTTATTAAAGGGTAAAATTCATATTGAATTCCTTGTATTATAGCTGTTTGTTTGTCATCAGTTATTTCTGTTTTTTTAATCAATTTTTCCGTTGAAACTGAATTTAAATCAGAACCGTATATGCTTTCGGTGGAAGAAGCATTAGATGTAGTTTCTTCTCCACAACACCCTTCGGTGAAGGGAACAGTTGTATCTACATTATTTTGGTCTATGGAATTCAAATCATCTGTGACTTTTATAATTCCATTAAGCATACCCATCCAACAACTAAAAGAAATATCTTTACCGTCAGGAGTAAATTCAAAAATAGTTTCTCCAGAGATTAATTTCTTTTGTAGGTTATAAGTGGGAATTACAACTTCATTATTACAAGAAGTAAGTTCATCACCTAGTATAGTTAATTTCACAGGAATATTTTTTTCAACATAAACTACATTTGGAAAATAACCACTAGCAAGGGCGGTAATAGTAACTTCTTGATAGCCATTTTTTAGTTCAGCTTTAACAAAATTAGCATCCTTGTTTTCATTTAAAACCACAGTTGAATTGGTATTAAGCATAAAGGAACTTAAATTTACTCCATTTAAAGAAAGTCCTCTATTAGTCATAATTAATCCCAAAATTAGTACCAATACACCACTAAGTTTAAGAATTTTCTTTGTGTAATTTTTACTTAAAAATCCAGTTAAAGCCCCAAAGAATAGCATTAATGGTAGTGTTCCTAAAGAGAAAAAGAACATTGAAGTAGCTCCGCCAAGAAAACTTCCTGTACCTAAAGCGTATAATTGCATAGTTTGTAGTGGACCGCAAGGCATAAAGCCATTCAGTATTCCTACTATAAAAGGTGAACTGGATTTCAATTTATTTTTACAAGAGATAAATTGAAACTTTAAACTTAATTTCTTGAACAAATAAAACCCAGCCATATTGAAGCCCATAATTATCATGAATACTCCAGCAAATATGGTAATAAAAGCTTTAGTGTAAATAGAGAGGGAAAAAAGAGAACCTAAAGCCCCTATAATTCCACCTAAAAATGTGTAAGATATTACTCTTCCTAAGTTATAAAAAATAGCAGGTTTGAAATTTGTGGATTTGGGACTATCTTTTATGGTCACAGTTTGAGAAAGCATGATACCACCACACATGCCTAAGCAGTGAAGAGAAGTGAATAAACCCACAGTAAATAAAATCAAATAACCAACTTTTCCATTTAACATTGAATCCATATTAAAATATCCAGAGTATTTACCCAGAAAAATAATAATTAAACCAGCACTTAAAATTCCTAGAAGATTTTTAATCTCAATAGAAGAATTTTTATTTTTTATAGAATATCCAGCTGAAATAATGGAATCTTCAATTTGTACCATGGTTAAAACATTCTTATCATATTCAACAAAAACCAATTCTTCTTCATAGCTAGCTACTACATTTATAATTCCTGGTAGTTTTCTTAAAACTTTTTCGATAATTTTTTCGCAAGATTTACAATACATATCTTTAATTAATATTTTTTCTTTTTTAATATCCATATGATCTTCCCTTCGTAAAGTTTATAAAAATACTTTAGCATAAAGATGTAGAGATTTTATGGAGATTATTTATAAATTGTAATTCTCCATATAAAATACATGTTTTAATAGTATAATAATATTTATAATCAGGAGAAGTATAAAAGTAGGAGGAAAAATTTTGGACAATAAGTATATTTTAATCGTAGAAGATGAAATAAATATAGTAGAAATAATCAAAGTATATCTAGAGAAAGAAGGATACTCTATTTATCATATACCAGATGGAAGGGAAATTTTAAATAAAGTAGAACAGTTAAAACCTAATTTGATTTTGCTTGACTTAATGCTCCCCCAAATAAGTGGAGAAGAGATATGCAAAACTATAAGAAGTAAATATAATACTCCAATTATAATGATTACAGCTAAAACAGAGGAAGAAAGCATAATTAATGGACTTAATATTGGCGCTGATGATTATATAATAAAACCTTTTAGTCCTAGACAATTGGTGGCAAGGGTAAATGCTATTTTTAGAAGAGTGGGGGAAGACAAAGAAAATAAATCAAATGTATTAAGTTTTAATAATGGGGAATTAGAAATTGATACTTTAAGATACGAAGTGAAGAAAAATAAGGAAGTCATTAATTTGACATCAACAGAATACAAAATCTTTACTCTTTTAGCTACAAATCCGAATAAAGCTTTTACAAGAGAGGAAATTGTTTGTTTAAGTTTTAATGAATGTTATGAAGGTTTTGATAGATCCATTGATTCCCATATAAAAAACATAAGAAAAAAAATTGAAAATGATCAAAAGAATCCTTGCTACATAAAGACTGTACATGGAATTGGATATAAATTTGGAGGGGAGAAAAATTAAATTAAATCTAAAGAAAGAGCTTATTATATCATATTTAATAGTTGTTTTAATTTGTATAAGTATTACGGGGATTTTGCTTGATAGATTTATAAAATCAGAATTTGAAAAATATATTATAACTGTTCAAAAAAAAGCAAGCGAAGAAATAGTAAATAGAATAAAGAATCAGCTTAATGAAGAAAATCAATGGAACTATACTGAATTACAAAATATAGGGATAGAGGCTTTAGAAAATGGATTTATAGTTAGTCTTAAAGATGATAAACAAAACACACTTTGGGATGCAAATGTTCATAATAGTATTGAATGCCAGCATATGATAAGCACTATTTCAGAAAATATGGAGGATTTCTGTAGTAGCTCTGAGGCAGGATATGTTGAGGATGAATATATTATAAAAAATCAAGGTAACTCAATAGGAAAAATCATTATTGGATATTATGGGCCTTTTTATTATAATGATAATGATATTATGTTTTTAAATACATTAAATAAAGTATTATTTATGGTAGGAATTATTTCAGCTTTACTGGCGTCGATTGTAGGAATATTTATGGCAATAAAATTAAGTAGACCTATAGCTAAGGTGATAGAAAGCACAAAAGATATTGCTAAAGGAAAATATTCTACAAGAATTCACCATAAAACATCTACAAAAGAAGTGAACAATTTAATTGATTCTGTAAATAATATGGCTAATTCACTAGAAGAAAATCAGTATTTACAAAAAAGATTGACAGAGGATATTTCTCATGAACTTAGAACTCCTTTAACTACATTACAGGGTAATTTAGAAGCAATGATAGATGGTCTTCTGCAACCAACTAATGAAAGATTAGAAATTTGTTATGAAGAAATACTAAGACTTACTAGAATGACTAAAGATCTAGAAAAATTATCTTATTATGAGAAAGAAAATTTGGTTTTAAATAAAAGTAAATTTGATCTTTATGATGATTTAAAATCTTTGGTGAAAAATTTTGAAAATCAGTTCACTACTAAAAAAATAATTGTTGAATTATTGGGAGAATCATTAGAAATTTATGCCGATAAGGATAAATTACTTCAAGCTATAATAAATATAATAGCTAATTCTATCAAATATACAAAGGATAATGGTAAAATCATCATATACTTATCACAGTATAAAGAAAAAGTTGTTATTTCAGTAAAAGACACAGGTATAGGAATTAAAAAGCAGCATATAGATAAAATTTTTAATAGATTATACAGAGTAGATGAATCAAGAAACAAAGAAACAGGAGGGCGTGGGCTAGGATTAACAATTACAAAGGCTATAGTAGAAGCACATAATGGGAAAATCATAATTGAAAGCGAAGAGAATAAAGGTACAGAAATAAGTATAGAAATCCCACAAAATATATAAATATTTAAAGTGCAAGGAATAAATCTAAAAAAATTAATTTTGAAAATGAAATTATACAAAGGAGAAGATAAAGTGAGTAAAATTGATAAAATAGTGGTAATTAAGGTGTTGATGCTAATAATGTTGTTAGTGAGTGCTGGTATAACATTAAAAAATATAACAACAAAAGGAAAAATTGAAGATAGCAGTATTAAAGAGAAAAACAATGTAGAGGAAATAGTTAATGTAAATATAAGTATTCAAGAAACAGAACAAGAAGTAAAAGAAGAAGAGCAAATAATTATAATTGAAAAAAAAATATATAATGATGGCGTATATTCTGGAGAATATAAGGCAATAGCAGTAAATTGTATAGTTGAAAACGGGGAAATAGCCAGTATTGAAATAACAAAAAACAAACAAACCCCAGGTTACTACGAAGAGGTTATAAGAAAAATACCAAAAGAAATAATCGAAAAACAGTCAATAGAGGTTGATGGGGTAACAGGTTGTACTTCTTCAAGTAATAATTTAAAAGAAGCTATTAATAAAGCTCTAGAAAAAGCAAAAATAGCTAACAAATAAAAGTTACTGTCATAGTGCAATTTTTTTTATTTGCTAGAAAGGTTTAGTATTGTAAAAATGAATTTGATATGATACTATATGAGTATATTCGAATTCAATCATATGCATAGGCGGTGTAAAATGATAGAGATATTTAAAGTTTTAGGAGATGAAAATAGATTAAGAATACTTAATGTGTTATCAAATGCAGAGTTGTGTGTTTGCGAGTTGGAAGTTTTATTAGAATTATCTCAATCAAATGTATCTAGACATTTAAGTAAATTAAAGAGTGTTAATTTAATTAGCTCCTCCAAAGATGCTCAATGGATACATTATAAATTGAACGAAGGTTTATCAGAAGAATATGGTTTATTGATACAATTTATAAAAGAAGGTTTTCACCGTGAAGAAATATTCAAAAAGGATTTGTGTAGAGTTAAAAAATACTTTGATTACAATCTAAATTGTCAGATAATAGCTGATGATAAAGAATTTGTTTTAAATAAAATCAAGTAAGAGGTGATAAAAAAATGGAAGAAAATATTAATGTGAAAGAAGAAATGGGCATTTTTGGGAGATATCTAACTCTTTGGGTGGCTTTGTGTATTGTAGCTGGTGTTATGATAGGAACGTTGATACCAGCTATACCAGAAACATTAAGTAGATTTGAATATGCAAAAGTATCAATACCTGTTGCTATATTGATTTGGTTAATGATATACCCAATGATGTTAAAAATTGATTTCACAAGTATTGTAGAAGCAACAAAAAAACCTAAAGGATTAACAATAACTTGTGTTGTAAATTGGTTGATTAAACCATTTACTATGTATTTAATAGCAGCATTTTTTTTCAAAGTAGTATTTAAATCTTGGATTGGAACAGATTTGGCTACAGAATATTTATCAGGTGCAGTTTTATTAGGAGCAGCTCCATGTACAGCCATGGTTTTTGTTTGGAGTCATTTGACAAAAGGAGATCCAGCTTATACTTTAGTGCAAGTGGCTGTTAATGATTTAATTTTATTGTTAGCATTTACTCCAATAGTAGCATTTTTACTAGGCGTTAGTGATGTGGTTGTGCCTTATGATACATTAATATTATCAGTGGTATTATTTGTTGTTATACCATTAGGGGCAGGGTATTTATCTAGAGGATATATTATTAAGAAAAAAGGGCTTGATTATTTTGAAAATGTATTTTTAAAGAAATTTGATAATATCACTATAATTGGGTTATTATTAACTTTAGTTATTATATTCTCCTTCCAAGGACAAACAATTATAAATAATCCAGTGCATATAGTGTTGATAGCAATTCCTTTAATAATACAAACTTTTTTGATTTTCTTCATAGCATATTTTTGGTCAAAAACTTGGAAATTAAAACATAACATAGCAGCACCAGCAGCTATGATTGGAGCGAGTAATTTCTTTGAGCTTGCTGTAGCTGTGGCAATCTCATTATTTGGACTTCAATCAGGAGCAGCACTTGCAACCGTTGTGGGAGTTTTAGTGGAAGTTCCTGTTATGCTTGCTTTGGTTAAGATAGCGAATAATACTAGAAAATGGTTTAACTAAAATAAAAAAAGGTGGTTTTTATTATGAAATATAAAGTAGCTTTTGTATGTGTCCATAATTCTTGTAGAAGTCAAATGGCAGAAGGTTGGGCAAAAAAATTAGGTAGTGAAATATTTGAAGTTTATTCAGCGGGTACAGAAAATTATCCACAGGTTAAACCTTTAGCGGTGGAAGTAATGGAGGAAGCAGGGGTAGACATGAGTGAACATAAACCTAAGTTGCTTTCAGATATCCCACCAAAATTAGATTTATTAATAACTATGGGGTGTAATGTGGTATGTCCATTCGTACCTACTAAACACATGGAAGACTGGGGACTTGAAGATCCATCAGGTGGACCAATAGAAGGATTCAGAGTAACTAGGGATTTAATAAAAACAAAAGTAGAAGAATTGATAAAAAGAGTTGAAAATAAAGAAATAGAGTTATAAAAATAACCACACTTTTGTGTGGTTATTTTTATTAATAAGCAAAGGTCAAGTTAGCAATAGTAGTGGCTACTGGTTTTGATAATAGCCATTGATTAGTTACTGTATAGTCATAGAAAAATAAAGCTCCATTAGTTGGGTCTGTACCATTTAATACTTCATAAGCAGCTTTTACTGAGTCTGCTGTAGCAGGTTTGTTGATATAACCATTGAGCACAGGTGTAAATTGATAATAACCATTAACTGTTTGATAAATGACTGAACTTATTGAATTAGGAAATAAGTTACTTTTAACTCTATTTAGTACTACAGCACCAACAGCTAATTTACCGTTATAGGGTTCACCCTCAGCTTCAGCAGTTATCAACCTAGCAAGTAAATCTACATCACTTTGTGTATAGTTAATTGAACTAGAATAGGAGTTAGATGAAGTAGTAGTAGCAGTTGTTGTTGTTGTTGTTGTTGTTGTTGTTGTTGTTGTTGTTGTTCCAGGAATATTTAAAACTTGTCCAGGATAAATACTATTTGTCCACAGATTATTACATTTTCTTAAATTATCTAGTGTAACACCATATTTTTTTGAAATAAGATATAGTGAGTCTCCATTTCCAACGGTGTAAGTTTTGCTAGAAACATACAAGGTTTGTCCAGGGTATATTGTGCTATTATTAAGTTTGTTGTCATTCAAAATATTACTAGTAGAAGTACCAAATAATTTACTTATTTTATAAAGAGAATCTCCAGCTTGAACGGTATAAGTAGCTGCGAAAGCTTCTGTTATAGGAAAAAGTAAAGTTCCAGTAGTTAATACTCCAGCTAATATAAGTGTTTTTAAATGATTAAATTTTTTCATTTGTATCCTCCTTATGTCTTCCGGGTTAGTTGACGGGTTAGAGTAGAGGACCCCTGCTTAATAAAAGCTTCACCCCAAAATATAACCCCCGGTACCCCCTTTGAGGAGGATTCGACTTCATGGATATTGTAATATAAAAAATATGATTAATCAATGGAAGTTGTATGTAACAAATGAAAATTAGGTACACAACGGAATTTTATAGGTGAAAAAATTTAAAAATTCTAAAATATATGAACAAGATACAAAGACATTAGTTTGAGTGACTTGCATTGCTTAATAAATTAACTGTAGCATTGGGATATATGTATAGCCTATCTAACATATCTTGATAACCTACAGATGTATCTTGATAACCTAAAAATATTAGGGACTTATGTTGATGAATAGATTTATTGGACTCAATATAAGTACTAGAGTATTGTTTTTCAGCAAGTTCTTTTAAAAATTCCTTATCTGCCAAAGCAATGGCACGAGAAAAATCAGCTTCACTTCGGTGGTAAGTTCGTTCATTAATAACAACCATTTTCGTCAATAGCTTTTTTTGTGTTTTCTCATCAAGAGAATTGAAAAAATTTTCATCAATATCTTGGTGAGTTACTGATGTTTTAATTCTTTTTTCAGGTTGAGATATAATTACAGGACAAATTAAAACTTCTCCAATAATTTGATGCAAAAAGCGTTTTGCAATACCCTGAGCTATATAACCACCATAAGAATATCCTATTACAATAAAAGGGTGATCATTAATGAGTACGGTAATTAATTCACATAATAAATCTAGCATAGTATCGGAATTGTTTTCAAGTTCATGTCTTGGTGATTGCCCCATGCCTGGCATATCAATATAAATTCTTTTAAAACCTTGTAGTTGAACACTTGGACTTTCAACAGCTCGAATCATTGAAATACTATCTAAATACAAGCCATGTAGAATAATTAAGGGCAACCCATTTCCAAGTATGTTATAATGAATGGTTTGACCTTTTATCTCAATTACCATAGGACACCTCCACAAAAGTATATAATAAATATAGTAGCATATTTCCTTATATATTTCATTATTATAAAAGAAAAGCATATAAAAAATTATTTGATATTTATTCATCAAACCAAGGTATTTTAAAAATGTGTGGTAATAGATAACAGGAAAAAATATTGACATAATCATACTTCCATGATAGTATCATTTTAATAAGAAGTAAATTAAATTTGTATTATTTAGAGGGAGTAACAGCTTGTATTATACAAGATTCAAAGTCGTCAATACGGAGAAATCCCGGCTTTGAAAACTTTTTAAGTTATGTGAGACTCTATAGCTAGAATAGGACTAGCTATAGAGTCTCTTTTTTTGCAAATAAAAAAAGGATCGAGGGAAGAATATGTCTCAAAGTTGTATTAAAATCTGAGTTTAACTAAAAATAACTAAAAGGATTAATAAAAAAATATATGATAAATAAAAGGGGAGAATTAGCATGAGTGAATTTTATAAAAAGTCTTCGCAAGAAATTTTTAAAATGCTTAATGTTACTGAAAAAGGGTTAAGAAGTAGTGAGGTTGAAGAAAGAAGACGAGAGTTTGGATTTAATGAATTAAGCGAGGAAAAAAGAAAGAATACTTTTATTATTTTTCTTGAGCAGTTTAAAGATTTGCTTATAATAATTTTGTTGATTGCGGCTACTATTTCTGGTTTCTTAGGAGAATTAGAAAGTGCTATAGTTATACTTGTTGTTGTTACTATTAATGCTATTTTAGGAACAGTACAACATGTTAAAGCAGAACAATCTTTGCAAAGTCTTAAAAAACTTTCATCACCTAATGCTAAAGTTTTGAGAGAAGGTAAAAAAGTAGAGATTCCTTCTAATGAATTAATTGTAGGAGATATCCTTTATCTTGAAACAGGTGATTATGTAAGCGCTGATGGAAGAATACTAGATACTTTTAGTTTGCAGGTTAATGAAAGTTCTTTAACTGGTGAATCTGATAGTGTTGTTAAGATTAATGATTCTATTGATAAAGATAATGTAGCTATTGGGGATAGAAAAAACATGGTTTTCTCAGGGAGTTTTGTTACTTATGGAAGAGGAACAGTCTTAGTAACAGATATAGGTATGAAAACTGAGATTGGTAAGATTGCTTCTTTACTTAAAAGTGCAAAAGAAAAGAAAACTCCACTACAAGAAAGTTTAGATAATTTCGGTAAAAAATTATCTGTAATTATTCTTATTATTGCAGCTTTAATATTTGCACTGAACGTATTTAGAGGCAGTGATATTGTAGATTCTTTCATGTTTGCAGTTTCTTTAGCTGTAGCGGCTATTCCAGAAGCTTTGAGTTCTATCGTTACAATTGTTTTATCTTTTGCTACTCAAAAGATGGCTAAGGAAAATGCTATAGTTAGAAAGTTACATGCAGTAGAAAGTCTTGGAAGTATTTCTGTTATATGTTCTGATAAAACAGGAACGCTTACTCAAAATAAAATGACTGTTCAAAAGGTTTTTGTAGATGATAAAGTATTGGATAGTGATAAATTAGATAAGGAATTAGAACTTCAAAAGAGATTGGTATTAATGTCACTACTTTGTAATGATGCAGTAACAATTGAAAGAGATGAAATTGGTGACCCAACTGAAATTGCATTAGTCAATCTAGGAGATATTTATGATTTAGATGAATTAATTGTAAGAGAGAAATATAAAAGAATTGGAGAAGTTCCTTTTGACTCCAATAGAAAACTAATGAGTACTTTAAATAAAGTTGAAAATAAAAATTATATGATAACTAAAGGCGCAGTGGATGTACTTTTAAACAGAACTTCAAAAATTGCGAAATCTACTGGTGTTGAAGAGTTATCTAATCAACATAAACAAGACATCGAGAATATTAATAGGGATTTTTCAAAACAAGGGTTAAGAGTATTAGCTTTTGCTTATAAAGAAGTAGCAGAGGGGGAAAATATAACCTTAGAAGATGAGCAAGATTTAATATTTATAGGACTTATAGCAATGATGGACCCACCAAGAGAAGAGTCTGCTGAAGCGGTGAAAAACTGTATAAGCGCTGGAATAAGACCGATTATGATAACAGGAGATCATAAAATCACAGCTACCGCAATTGCAAAAAAAATAGGTATTCTTCAAGATGAATCTATGGCTATGGAAGGTTTCGAATTAGATAATATTAGTGATGAAGATTTAAAAAAACGAGTTGAAAAAGTTTCTGTTTATGCTAGAGTTTCACCAGAACATAAAATTAGAATAGTGAAAGCATGGCAAGAAAAAGGGAATATTGTAGCCATGACAGGAGATGGGGTTAATGATGCACCAGCTTTAAAGCAAGCGGATATAGGAGTTGCCATGGGAATTACAGGTACTGAAGTTGCTAAAGATGCAGCAGCTATGGTGCTAGCAGATGATAATTTTTCTACTATAATAAAAGCAATTTCTAATGGTAGAAGTGTTTATCATAATATCAAAAATTCTATTAAGTTTTTGTTGTCAGGTAATACGGCAGGGCTGCTTGCAGTATTATATGCTTCTTTACTAGCATTACCATTACCGTTTGCATCAGTACATTTATTATTTATTAATCTACTTACAGATAGTCTTCCAGCTATTGCAATAGGTGTAGAACCACATAATGAAAATATTATGAAGGATAAGCCTAGAAATGTGAAAACACCTATTCTTAATAAATCATTTACTTTAGAAATATTAATAGAAGGATTATTAATAGCCATAGGAACAATGACTGCATATCATATTGGATTATCAAGTGGAGATGAGTTAGTAGCAAGAACTATGGCATTTGCAACATTATGTTTATCAAGATTATTACATGGTTTTAATTCTAGAGGTAAAGAATCAGTTTTTGCTATCGGAATATTTACAAATAAATATTTATGGCTAGCAGTATTTATAGGGTGGGCATTACTTAGTATGGTATTAACCATTAAACCATTAATGTCATTATTTGAAGTGGCTTCTTTAAATGGAATTCAATTTAGCATTATTTATGGAATATCCTTTATGCCTTTAATTTTAATACAATTGTATAAAATTTTATTTGTAAAGAAAAACTAAGTATATAATTAAAAACTCTCAACATATATTTGTTGGGAGTTTTTAATTATGAAAGTTAATAAAAATTTTGCTAATAAACTTTAATGGCGTAACATATGCTACTGATAATAATTATTAAATAACATATAATACAAATATAGAAAATGAATTAATGAGGAGGAAACAAAAATGTTAAATAATAAAGATAAAGATATATTCAAAGAAGAAATAGGATTTGTACCTCCAGGGGTTTTGATAGCAGATAATTTCGGAGAAGAATTTCAAAAAAACATTGCGGAATATCATCATCAAATATGGGCAGAAGGAGTTATTCCACTAAAATATAGATATATGATAGCATTAGCAACAGCTATTTTTGATAATAATGAAAAAAGAGCTAGGCTAGAAATGACAAAAGCAATAAAAGAAGGTGCTACACGAGAAGAACTTTTAGAGGTAATAAAACAACAAATATGGATGAAGGGTGCACCAACTATTGTTCAAGTAGCACCATTAATCGAAATGCTTAATAAAAAGTTGGGAAAATAAATTTTATAAATAAACAGACCCACTAGTTAAAGTTTTTCTAGTGGGTTAAAAGGCATATAAAATACATAAAGCTAAGTTACTATTTATATTTGATTTATTTACGAAATAATGTGTAGTATAATTAAATAAAGGGTTGATGAAATTTATGAGAAAATATGCAATTATTTAAAAGATAAAGGAGAATAAAAAAATGGGTGCACATTACGGAAATTTGCAAAAGGTTAAAGATGGCAAAAGAAAATTTGGCATAACACCTCATATACCTGGTGGATTTATAACACCAGAAAATCTTGAGAAAATTGCAGGAGTAGCAAAGAAATATAAAGGTATACTTAAAATAACATCTGGACAAAGAATATTAATCACTAATTTAGAAGAAAGTGATTTACCTTTGATATGGGAAGAGTTAGGTATGCAACCAGCGGTTAAATCTCAAAACTCTGTTAAAAATGTTGAGATGTGTCCATCAGCATATTGTAAAAGAGCAAAGCAAAATACTATAGCTGTAGGTATGAAATTATCTAAAAAATATCAATGGATGGAAATGCCTTGTAGAACAAAAATAGGAGTTGCAGGATGTAGAAATGCTTGTTCATCTATTCATAGTAAAGATATTGGTATTATAGGTGATAAAAGTGGACTTATGGTTACAGTAGGTGGTTCAGCTGGATTTAATCCAAGACTAGCAGATACTATTGCTTCAGATCTAACAGATGAAGAAGCTTTAAATTTAGTTGATAAAATCTTTGAATATTATAAAGAAAATGCAGAAATGGGCGAAAAACTTGGTTTTTTTATTGAAAGAATAGGAGTAGAAGTGTTTAAGAACGCAGTTTTAGGTTAATAATAGTATTATTGTGGCTAAAAATTCGTAAAATCATATATTGCTATTGCAATTTAAAATTTTATGAATTAAAATATATGAACAGTCTTTAAAGACTGATTCCATAAAATACTAAATAAAAAAAATATATTTGAATATAACGGAGGGTTATGAAATGGATAAACATGAGTGTAATTGCAATGGAAATGAAGATAAAAAAGAAGATGGATGCGGATGTGGACATGAACATGGAGATAACCATGAGTGTGGATGTGGAAACGGGCATGGGGATAACCATGAATGTGGATGCGGTCATGATCATGAACATGAAGAAATGCCTTTAATAACATTAGCATTAGATGATAATACTGAGCTAGAGTGTAATGTGGCAGGCGTTTTTGCATATAAAGATAAAGACTATATCGCATTAGTTCCAGTAGATGAAGATGAAGCTATATTCTATACTTATGAAGAACTAGGGGAAGAAATGGTATTGAATAATATAGAAGATGACGAAGAATATGAAAAAATAGCAGATTATTTTTTTCAAATAACTGGTGAAGAAGAATAATATAAAAATAAGAGTGAAAGTTAAACAGTGATATATTTTATTAGAATATATTGCTGTTTTTTCTTTTTATTGATTTAAGTAGAGAAAAATAAATTTTTCATAAATTCAAGTTGCATTTTATATAAAAATGGTATATAATTTCATTGGATTACGAACTATAAAATAAAAAAACAATTAAATGTTTGCTTATATAAAACCAGCAATATGGGCTGGATGTTTCTACCGAACTACCGTAAATAGTTGTAGGCTATAAGTGTTATGAGCTTAAAGTCTACAATTTTTCATGTTCTATCATAAAAATACCCCCTAAGAACAATATGGAATTTTATAGACCACTATAAAAAGGTTTTATGATTTAAAAAATAATGTTCGTGATTTAAAGGGGAATTTATTCATAGGGAGAGAATTGATATGAAATACGATGTTGTTATAGTTGGAGCAGGGCCCTCAGGTATATTTACAGCACTAGAACTGGTTAGACAAAATGCCGATAAAAAAGTTTTGATAATTGAAAAAGGAAGAAGAATAGATAAAAGACATTGTCCAAAAGATAAAACAAAAGCTTGTGTTAATTGTAAACCATATTGTCATATTACTACTGGATTTTCTGGTGCAGGAGCTTTTTCTGATGGTAAGTTATCTCTTAGTTATGAAGTTGGAGGAGATCTTCCTAAGCTTATAAAAGCAGAGGTTGCTCAGGACTTAATAAATTATACAGATAAAATTTATCTTGAATTTGGAGCTGATACAAAAATTGAGGGCATAGGCAATACAGAAGAAATTAAAGAAATAAGAAGAAAAGCAATTGAAGCTAGCTTGAAATTATTAGACTGCCCAATAAGACACTTAGGAACAGAGAAGGCACATGAAATTTATTTGAAAATACAAAATCATTTGATAGAAGCTGGAGTTGAAATAAAGTTTGATACTATGGCTAAAGATTTAATTATAGAGGATGGAAAAGCATCAGGGGTAGATATAATAGATTTAAAGAATCAATCAGAAGAAAAAGTGTTTGGACACACAATCGTAGTGTCTACTGGTAGAAAAGGTGCTGACTGGTTGAAAGAAATGTGTATCAAACATGATATAAGCCATGTAGCGGGAACAGTTGATATAGGGGTTAGGGTTGAGGTAAGAAATGAAGTTATGGAAAAAGTTAATGATGTTCTTTACGAGTCTAAATTAATAGGATATCCAGAACCTTTTGGAGATAAGGTAAGAACTTTTTGCCAAAATCCAGGTGGATTTGTTAGTCAAGAAAATTACGACAATGACTTAGCAATTGTAAACGGACATTCATATAAGAATAAAAAATCTAATAACACAAATCTTGCTATACTTAGTTCCCACAATTTTTCAGAACCTTTTAATGAGCCTATTGAGTATGGAAAGAAAGTTTCGGAACTAGTTAATATGTTAGGAAGTAAACATATCTTAGTTCAAAGATATGGAGATATATTAAAGGGCAAAAGAACTTGGCAGCATGAACTGGAGCAATCAAATGTTGTTCCAACTTTGCCAGATGCAATAGCAGGAGATTTAACATCGGCAATACCATATAGGCCTATGATTAATATTTTGAATTTTATAAAGGCTTTAGATGTAGTTGTTCCAGGTTTTGCAAGTACTGAGACTTTATTATACGGACCTGAAGTAAAATTTTATAGTAATAAAATAAATTTAGATAGTAATTTTGAAACAAATATAAAAGGACTTCATTGTCTAGGAGATTCAAGCGGATGGACTAGAGGGCTTATGATGGCATCAGTAATGGGTGTTTCAATGGCTAAATCTATAATTAAAAATAGTTAGAATAGAAATGTAGTGGAGTAAAATCTGCTACATTTATTTTTTGTTATATAGAAATTGAACTTATGCCACATATAGTGTAAAATAAAGTAAGGATTAGTAAAGATTATTACTTTATTTTACACTTCTTGTAATTCTACAAAATTATTTTATCAGAGAAATAATTAAAATATAATAGGAAGCAGGTGTTGTATGCAAAATCAAAATCCATCATCATTTGAAATACATTGTTTTCATGAAGGAACCAACTATAATAGCCATAAGTTCTTAGGGGCTCATATTATAAAAGTAAATGAACAAGAAGGTACTAGTTTTTCGGTTTGGGCTCCCAATGCAGAAAAAATATGTGTGGTGGGCAGTTTTAATAATTGGGATGGTGGAGATTTTAGTATGATTAAAATAAAAGATTCAGGAATATGGAATCTTTTTATCCCAGGAGTAAAAGAAGGGGAATGCTATATGTATGAAGTATTCTCAAAGAATGAAAAAAAATCTATATTAAAGGCCGATCCTTATGCTTTTAGTTCTCAATTAAGGCCTAAAAATGGTTCTGTCATAGTAGATAACAAAGGCTATGAATGGAATGATGATAAATGGATTGAATATAGAGAAAACACTAATGTTCAAAATGGACCTATTAATGTTTATGAAGTTCACTTAGGTTCATGGAAAACCCATGAAGAAGACATTGATAATGAAAGTGTAACTAAAATAGAAGATGAAGAATTATCAAATATAGAAGAGACAAATCATTATTATACATATAGAGAAATGGCTGAAACTTTACCACAATATGTAGCGAAGATGGGATATACTCATGTGGAACTATTACCAATAATGGAACATCCACTTGATGATTCTTGGGGATACCAAACGACTGGATATTTTTCAGTTACACCAAGGTATGGTTCTCCAAAAGATTTTAAGTATTTTGTGGATAAATGTCATCAGGTTGGTATAGGGGTTATTTTAGATTGGGCACCAAGTCATTTTTGCAAAGATTCTCATGGCTTATATAAATTCGATGGAACTTTTTTATTTGAGAATGATGACCCATTAATTAGAGAGAATTATGATTGGGGAACAGCAAATTTTGATTTTGATAAACCAGAAGTACATAGTTTTTTGATTTCTAATGCAATTTATTGGTTTGAAAATTTTCATATTGATGGTCTTAGAGTTGATGCTGTAGCTAACATGCTTTATCTTGATTATGGCAAAAAATCTGATATGAATATAAGAAATAAGTATGGTGGGAATGAAAATATAGAAGCAGTAAATTTTCTTAAAAAATTAAATGAGGCTATTTTTAAATACGTAAAAAATCCTTTGGTTATCGCTGAAGATTCTAGTACTTGGCCAGGATTAACTTCACCTACTTATGTAGGAGGAATAGGCTTTAATTATAAATGGAATATGGGTTGGATGAATGATATGTTGAATTATATGCAAACAGACCCTATTTATAAAAAATGGAATCATGAGAAAATTACTTTTTCGCTTTTATATGCTTTTTCCGAAAATTTTATGTTGCCCTTGTCACATGATGAGGTTGTTCATGGCAAAAAATCTCTTTTAGATAAAATGCCAGGAGATTATTGGCAAAAATTTGCTAATTTAAGATTGTTCTATGGTTATATGATGGCTCATCCAGGTAAAAAAGTTCTTTTTATGGGTGGAGAATTTGGTCAATTTATTGAATGGAATTTTAAACATCAGTTAGATTGGTTACTTCTTTTATATGAACCACATAAAATGTTACAAGATTATGTTAAAAGTTTAAATATGCTTTATAAAAAAGAAAAAGCTTTTTGGGAAAAGGACCATACTTATGATGGATTTGAATGGATAGATCATTCTAATTATGAAAAAAGTATAATTTCTTTTATGCGAAAGGGTAAAAAAAGGAATGAATATTTAATCTTTGTGTGTAATTTTACGCCTATGGTATATTATGATTATAAAGTAGGGGTTCCAGAATATACAGAGTATGAAGAGATTTTTAATAGTGATGCATCTTGCTATAATGGATCAGGTCAATTAAACAACGAAATATTAAAAGCAAGTAAAAAGAATTGGAATAATCAAAAATATAGTATATCAATGAAAATCCCTCCTTTAGCTATATCTATTTTAAAAGCTAAAAGAAACACTTTAATTGAAAAATATTTACCCGGTGAGCGTATGCCGTTAAAATTGAGAAGTGAATATAAAGGAATAATAAAGAATGAATAAATAAAAAACACATGAATAATGTGTTTTTTATTTATTCTTGGCTAAAATGCTTTAAATTGGTTTGAAGAAGATTCATATAAATATTCTATTTCTTTAAGTTTTAATTCTAGTTTTTCTTTGGGGATGTTTAAGTCATAACACAGATTATCAAGAGAACTATAAGAATCTCTTAATTTCATATTTAACATACTTAAAAGTATATATGCATCCATATTTAAAAATTCATTACCTTCCATAAGAAACCTCTTTTCTATGATTTAATATTATTTTTTAATTTGCTTATATGATATTTTTTAATCTTTAAGCTATCATAGGCTTAATAGGTAATTGTACAATATTGTATATCTCCATAAAGTTCAATAAAACTTTTCTTTATATTAATAAATTCCTCTATATCATTGAGATATTCATATAAAGAAGATCTACCCTCAAATTCTTCTCTTGAAGTAGGTAGTGGAGAATCTTTTAAAACTTCTTTTAATAAAGACAATTCTAATAATAAATCTTCTCCATTATTGCATTCATGAAATTCATCAGCTAACTTATAAGTGAATTTGCTTAACAACTCAGATTCATAGGACGATATAAACTCTGGTTGCAAGCGTTTTTGCATATATACCAATGTATAATATTGATTTTTGCGCATTTCAAAATACTCTACAAAATAATTGTTTTCTTTGAAATAATAGCTATTTAGGTGCTGATATGATTTTTGCTTACCTAATTTTAATATTTCTTTTATATCATCTAAAGATATGGGATTGCTATTAATTTCGCATATATTTTTCAAGTTAGCTCCCATTTCACGCAATAATGAGCGTAGTTCATTTTCAAGTTTTAGTTGTAAAGCTCTTATGTCTTCTTCAATATTAGGCATGTGAAGATTAAAGATCAAAGCTATTAAAATTCCTATAAGCATTAAAAGAATTTCATTAATTAAAGCTGTTGGGGTTATTTTACTTAAAGTAAATAAATGAGTGACGAGAACTGTGTTAACAACTAGTCCAACAGTTGCATTTAAGTAAAAAACTATACTAACATAAAGCAATAAAAAAATACCAAAACTAATTAATGAAAAGTTCAATAAAGTAAATAAAATTGAAGATAAAGATAAAGCGATTAAAGCTGTATAAATTCTTTTAAAAGCAATGGTAGGGGAATGACGCTTGGTATCTAACATGCTTAGTATTGCAATAGTTCCAGCAGATAAATCGTATTGTAAATTCAATAATCTAGCAATTACTATAGATAAAACTACACCTAAAGTTATTTTGATTGCTCGATAAAAATTAAGTTTTATAAAGCTCACCTCTTTTAATATTTAAGTAGTTTTTATGTTATAGATTATAATACCATAAGAAATCATTTTCAGTAAAGAAATAATAAATATTCTATATATAAAACATATAAAGGTGAAAAATAAAATGGTAAATTTAATGATATTAAAAAAACAATCAAAATACTTCAAAAAATCCTTGAAAAGTGTTATAATAAATATAGAAATCCAAGTTTAAGGAGGAATACAAATGAAAAAAACTATTAGTATAATTTTGGGGATTTTTTTAGCTTGTAGTTTGAGTTTATCAGCATTTGCTGAGGGGGAAGCTACTTTAATAAATTCAGCAGGAATAACTCCAGATAGCTTTTTATATCCAGTAGATGAATTTATTGAGGATATAGCATTAATGCTTGCAAATGAAGATGAAGAAAAAGTGCAATTATTAACAGAAATTGCGGAGGAAAGACTTGGTGAAAGTGAAGTAATGGCAGGCGAAGGAAAAGAAGATTTTGCTGAAGAAGCTTTGGCAAGTTATGATGAGAGTTTAAATAAAGCAACAGAAATAATAGAAGAAATCATAAATAATTCAGAATTAAATGAATTAGATATTAACGATACTGCAGAAGAAAGTCAAGAACAAGATGCTATAAATGAAGAATATATCCATGGTTTGAAAAACATAATAGATGAAAGTAGAGACGAAACCATTGAAGTTTTGGAGAATATAAGTGAAAAAACTAGTGAGGAAGGAAAAGAAAAATTAGAATTGGTTATACAAATGCAAAAAGAAAAAAAAGAAGCAGTAAAGAATATGGTAGAAAAAAGACATGAATTGAATGCTAAGAAAAAAGAATTAAATTCAGCAAAAGCACAGTTAATTAAAGAAAGCAAAAAAGGTGATGAAGAATCTGTTATAAAAGTTCAAGAGGAATATGATTTAAAATTAGTAAATTACAATAATTCTAAAACAGAATTAAATGCAGCTAAAGAATATAAACAAGCTATTAATGAAGAATATTCAAATAATAATATTGAGAAACTAGAAGAAACAGAAACTAATGCATTAAATGAAAATGATGATAAGGTAGAATTAAAGAAGGAAGATTTAATTAAAAAAGAACAAGTAAAAGAAAAAGTTGAAGTTAAAAAAGAAGAAGTGAAAGAAAAAGTTGAAACTAAAAAGGAAGAAGTAAAGGAAAAAGTTGAAATTAAAAAAGAAGAAACAAAAGAAAATAAGGGGAACTCAAAAAAATAAACTAGATAAAAGATAATATCTATAATTTGATTAGTTAATATAAAAAAATTAATAAAAATTAAATACAAATAAAAAACAGGGAGATAAATAAAAAATCTATTTATCTTCTTTTTTTAATTTTATAAATATTGACAAAAAACAATATGCAGGATATAATAATGATATTCATTATCAGTTACATATAAAAATTATTATTTTATCATTAGAAGAGGAGTTGCTAAAATGAGTTTGCTTGTTGTAGGTGGAGATAGATTAGGTAAAATTAGAGAAAACTTAAAAGAACGTGGATTTGATAAAATAATGCATGTTACGGGAAGAAAAAAAAGTGAAAAATTATATACAATACCAGAAAACACTGATATGGTTTTAGTGCTAACAGATTTTGTGAATCATCAAATGTATAAGGCTATAAAGAAACAAGTGAAATCAGCAGAAACTAAAATATTATATTCAAAACGCTCATGGATTTATATAGATGAAACACTGAATTCAATGAAAAATCTATAAGAAATAGGTAACGATATATTATCTATAGCATAGCAGGTTATTATATGATATAATAACCTCGAAATGAATAAGACAGTTCTAAACCATCCTGTCTATAAACAAAACTAGGACATATACTTTAGAATGTACGTCTAAAGTGTTTTTTGTTTAAGGCTATTTATGCCTTTTTTTCTTCTAGTTTCAAAGGATATATAAATAAAAAAAATTTATGGCTTATTTTAATATAAATATGAGGCAGTGAAGTGATAAAAAACTTAGATTAGCATTACTATGGATTATAAATTATACTATAATCAAATAGAAAGTAAAATGAATAAATATAATTTTAAATTGTTAAACAAAAATGATGTGGTTAAATTTGTGATTGATCCTGTAACAGTGGTAGATCTTATGAAAGAACATAAATTGAATAATATAAAGTTACAATTACAACTTCACAAAATAATCTGGGGTCATGAAGAAAGAGGGGTTAATGTGATTAATAAAGAAAAGATAGAATACCATATAAGAGAAATATTATTAGCATTAGGGGAAAATCCTGATAGAGAGGGATTAAAGAAAACACCTGAGAGATATGCGAAAATGTGTGAAGAAATATTCGAAGGTATAAACTATACAAATGATGAAATTGCAGATATGTTTAATGTGACTTTTGAAGAAGAAGATTATTATAACGAAAAATCAAATGATTTTGTTTTAATGAAGGATATAGAAATTTTCTCTCAGTGTGAACATCATTTAGCATTGATGTATAACATGAAGGTAGCTGTAGCTTATATACCTAAAGAAAAGATTATTGGATTAAGCAAGATTGCTAGAATAGCTGATATGGTAGCAAAAAGACTTCAACTTCAAGAAAGAATAGGCAGTGATATAGCTGAAATAATGCAAAAAATAGCACAAACTGAAAATGTAGCTGTGATTATACAAGGGGAGCATGCTTGTATGACTACAAGAGGAATAAAAAAACCAGGAACTAAAACTATAACTACAAATTTTAATGGAAAGTTTGAATCTGATGAAAAATTAGCTAGTCGACTATTAAATTTATATAATGCTTAATGAAAGGTTTTACAATGTAAATTAATATATAAATGATATAAGAAGTTTGAAGAAAAATTTTTACATAAAAAAATACACTTCGGTTATTGAATATATATCAATGATTGAAGTGTATTTTTATTGATTTATCAATAAAAATGTTGAAAAAATGCGAAATTAATGATATAGTCATATTATAAGAATAAAGTGATTTTATGGAAGGGTGATAGATATGGATAATAGAATTGCAGTATTTTTAAATGATAAAGATGAAACTACATCTCTTACTGAAGAAGGTATTATAAAAATATATTTTAAAGAAAAGACAAAATGGCAAATTTATAAAGAAAGTTCATTTAGTATGGATAAATGTAATGGAATAAAATCGGTTAGGGAAAGTTTATTTAATTTAATTGGAATTTTAGAAGAGTGCAGAATTTTTGTAGCAAGTGAGATCATTGGAGTGGCATACAATATTTTAGATTCAAGGGGATTTGATTTGTGGGAAATAGATGGAGTACCGGAAGATTTTTTGGATTACGTTTTAGAAGAAAGTTTAAAGGAAAAATTAATTAATGAAGAACAAGAAAAATCTCAGCAATTATTACAGGCAGAGGTGATAGATAAACCTATTGAAACAGATAAAAAAGGATGTTTCTATTTGAATTTAAAAAACTTGCAGGAAACTAAAAGTGGAGTTTCTTCTAAACAAGCTTTATTACCCTTTTTAACAAATTATACTTTTAGCGAATTAGAACTTCTATGTAGCCACGTACCACCTTGGATAGAGAATTTTGTTAAAGAATTCCATTTTAATTTAGATGTAGTAAAGATTAAAAGTAATGAGTATAAAGTTGTTATTTATACAAAGGGGTAGATGAATTAATATTATAAATAAGGAGTTGGTTTATTATTAATATATTTAAAACAAAGTATGGAAATTTGAAGGGTATATCCGATATAGAATTTTTTGATGATGAGTCTATTAAATGCTGTACTTTAAATAAAAAGAATGAAATAGACACTTCCTATGGTAAGTTAGTTCCACAATATGATGAAAGTGCAGAAAGACATAAATTTATTAATTCAATATCTTTTTATAATAATGGAAATATAAAAAGTATTGCACTTCAAAATCAAATTTCTATTAAAACCTTAAGTGGGGTATTTAAAGCTGAATATTTGACTTTTTATGAAGATGGAAGTTTAAAAAAAATATTTCCGCTAAATGGGAAATTGAGCGGATATTGGACAGAAGAAAATGAATACTCTTTGGCAGAAAACATGGATATACAGCTTTCTATTGGAAAATATACTTTTAAGCTTATTAATATTAATTTTTATCCTAGTAATGCTGTAAAGAGTATTACCTTGTGGCCTAAGGAAAGTGTTTTAATAGAAACCCCTTTAGGTAAAATTAATACAAGAATAGGAGTTTCTTTTTATGAAAATGGTAAAATAGCTTCTATAGAGCCCAGTGATCCTGTGACAGTTGAAACTAAAATAGGAAAATTAAAGGCTTATGATAGTATAGCTTTAGGAATTCATGGTGAAAACAATTCTTTGAAATTTTCAGAAAATAGACAGGTTTTAGCTTTAACAACAATATCTAATAGAATAGAAATTGAAGATAAATATGGTAATAATAAATCATATGAACCTAGTTATAGACAAAGTATGTGTAGTGATAATGAAAAGGAAATTGTTCCATTAAAAATTGAATTTACAAATTATAGTGTAATTTTTAATTCAAATAGTGATGATGAATTTAATCTTGATGAATGTAAATTTAATATTACTCAATTAGAAGTAGATTATAGTAAAATAAGAATAGGGTGTACGGGTTGTAGTGGATGCTCCCATTAAGTATGAACTAAGGTAAAAAAAGATGCAATGGATATATAATTCATTGCATCTTTTTATTATATAAAGATACTTTTTTTAGTATAAATAATTGATGATTTTTACAGAAAATGATATAGCATTTATAGGTGCATATACACGAGTATATATACTAAAGCTGCAAAAATTAGTGGAGGATTATTTCATGATGAATAATGAATTGAAAAATAAGATTTTGATTTTAAAGAAAGAAAAAAAGCACTTATATTTGCACACTATTATGTGGATAAAGAAATTCAGGTAGTTGCAGATTTTATTGGAGATTCTTTTTTTCTTAGCAAAATAGCAAGAGAGTGTAAAGCAGATACAATCGTATTTTGTGGCGTGAATTTTATGGCTGAAAGTGCAAAAATTCTTTCGCCAGAGAAAAAGATACTTATACAGGTAAATAACGCTTTTTGCCCTATGGTCCAGATGATTAGTGAAGAGGATGTTCTTTATATGAAAAAATACCCAGAGGCAAAAGTTGTATGCTATGTAAACTCAACCACGCAGTAAAGGCTGTATCGGATGTGTGTTGTACATCATCAAATGCTATAAATGTTGTGAATAATATGGAAGGGGATAAGATTATTTTTGTTCCTGATAGAAATTTGGGTTCATATGTTAGTGAAAAAGTAAAAGATAAAGAGGTAATTTTGTGGAATGGATTTTGTTGGGTTCACAATGATGTAGATAAAGATAGATTAGATAAACTAATAGAAGAAAACAAAAAAACAAAGAGAATATAGCAGTATTAATTCATCCAGAATGTAAAAAAGAAATAAGGGATAAGGCTACTTTTATTGGAGGTACAGCACAAATAGTTGAGTTCGCATCAAATTATAGTTATGATAAATATATAATTGTTACAGAAATTGGTATTAAGCATAATTGATAGAAAAATGTCCTGATAAAAAATTTGTTTTTATGCCTTTTATGCATTATTTTTCAATGAAAAAAATAATTCTTGAAAATCTTTATCAATGTTTAGAAAAAGAGCGTTATGAAATTGAATTAGATGAAGAAGTTATAAAAAATGCATACAAGTCTTTAGAAAATATGCATAAATTTGGTGAGAAGGTGAAGTAATGAAAATTAACACTGATGTTTTAATAGCTGGAAGTGGACTAGCAGGTTTATATACGGCTCTTAATTTAAATGAAAGTTTGAAGGTGACTATTATTACTAAAGCTTCGGCAGATAATTGTAATACTTATCTTGCCCAAGGAGGGCTTTCAACAGTATTAAATGAACAGGATCAAGATGTTTTTGTAGAGGACACACTTAAAGCAGGATTGTATAAGAATGATATTAATGCTGTTAAAATACTTGCAAAAGATTCTAAAAAAAATATTGATTATTATGAAGAAATAGCTGATAGAAGAAGGTTTTTAATTTCAGAATCATTAAGAGGAAAAGGTGGAATTTTAGTTAATAATAAAGGGCAACGATTTGTAGATGAATTATTACCAAGGGATGTAGTTTCAAAAAAATACTGGAGGAACAAGAGAAAACAAATTCTAAATGTGTATATTTAGATATTACTGCATTGCCATCAAACTTTATTATGGAGAGGTTTCCGGTTATTTATAAAGAATGTTTAAAAAGAAATATCGATATAACAAAGGATAAAATTCCTGTTATACCAGCTCAACATTTCCTTATGGGAGGAATAAAAGAGGATGAGTATTCTAAAACATCTATGGAGAATCTTTATGCTTGTGGAGAAGTTAGTTGTACAGGTGTTCATGGGGCTAATAGGCTTGCAAGCAATTCATTACTGGAAGCACTTGTTTTTTCAAATAGAGCGGCTGAGAATATTAATAATGTTATACAAGGGGTTCAGTTGCAACACTATAGAAAAAAATTCCAAGTAAGATTATTTTAAAGCACCAGATTGAAAATAATAAAGTAATAGTTGATGAGTTAATCAAAGTTAGGAGTGACATTAAAAATGAATTGGTTAGTTGTTGATGAAATATTAAAAAAAGCAATAAAAGTTGGGGGAGCAGAAAATCATAGATTTAATCTATCTGATGGAATATTGATAAAGGATAATCATATAAGTGCAGCAGGGGGGATTACAGAAGCGGTACTAAAGGTTAGACAGAATACTTCTTTTGTACGTAAAATAGAAGTTGAGGTTGAGAATTTAAAGCAACTTAAAGAATCTATGGAAGCTAAAGTTGATATAATAATGTTAGATAATATGAATATAGAAACAATGAAAAAAGCTGTGGAGATAATAAATAAATCAGCTTTAATTGAAGCAGCAGGTAATGTAAACTTAGAAACTGTAAAAGCTATAGCAGAAACAGGTGTGGATTATATTTCTTCTGGAATGATGACTCATTCAGCTAAAGCCTTAGACATAAGTATGAAGAATCTTAAAATAATCAATAGTTAAAAACGGAAATAATTTTTATTGATCATAAGGAAAATTGTAGTATATTAAAAAGTCCACATAAGCATGTGGACTTTTATTGTAAATATTGTTAGTTTTCATTTCTATTATATTTAAGCATTACCCAAAAGGCTAGTCCAACAAATACTGCACCGCCTATTATATTTCCTATAGTAACGGGGATAAGATTCTTAATAATATTTGTAATTGTTATAGAATCTACGGCAGCTTGTGATATGTGAGAAGTTTCTACAAAAGCAGGATTTGATTTTGCAATTAAACCTATAAAAAGATAATACATATTAGCAACACTATGTTCGAAACCACAAACAACAAAAGTCATAATAGGGAACCAAACCACTATTATTTTTCCAAGCAAATCTTTTGTAGCATAGGAAGCCCAAACAGTTAGAGTTACAATGAAATTACATAAAATTCCGCTTGAAATAGCGTTAACAAAAGTTAAATTACTTTTGTAAGAAGCTACTTTTATAGCATATCCACCAAGAGCATTATGATTACTTGATAAAAGTCCACTAAAAAATATTAGTGCTACAATAATAATTGCTCCGAAAAAGTTGGAAATGTAAACTATTCCCCAATTTTTCAATAAGTTTTTAATAGAAATTTTTCTTTCAATTAAAGGAATTATAAGTAAAGAGTTTCCAGTGAAAAGTTCAGCTCCACAAATTAAAACAAGCATTAAACCTACTGGGAATATTAGTCCTGCTGCAAGTTTGGCAAGAGAATAATTTTCTATAGCATGAGAGCCCATAGCCGCACCAAAAGCACCCATAGCTATAAAAGCACCGGCAAAAGCACCAGCTATAAATGTTTGAGAAGATTTTTTCTTTGTTTTTTTAATACAAGTATGAATGGTGGATTCATATATTTCTGATACACCTAACATAGAATTATCCATAGTTAAACAACACTCCTAATTGACAAGTTATATTTATCAATATAATTGTATTTTAAAAACTCGCTTTTAGTCAATTATAATGTAGCATAAATGGATTAATTACTGATTATATTGAATTTTCTAACAATCATATAATTTAAATAGTAATGCCAAAATAAATGTATTAATCATATTCTAATATATGAGAAATAATGCTGTGTTTCTCATATTGGGGGAGTGAGTATGTCGAAAAGTGGAGTATTATATCATTACACTAGTGTGGATGGATTAAAAGGTATAATTCAAAATTCTTCATTTTGGGCTACTAGAAGTGTTTGTTCTAATGATATTCAAGATTCTATTTATATAAAGAAAATTTTGGAAGAAGTTTTTAGCTTGTATAAAAATGAAAAAAATAAGGATTTTATATGTAATATAAGGGAAGAATTTAATTTATCTATAGAAGAATACAATGATAGCAGACAAATTCCCAAGGAAAAATTTTATAAAGCCTTTGTTATAAGTTTTTCGGAAAAGAAAGATTCTAGGTTTTTATGGGAGGCTTATACTCAAAATGATGGATTCAATTTAATGTTTGATAAAAAAGAATTGATAAAATATTTTTCAACAATTAGTCCTAATATTTTCTACAACAAATTTATTTATAAACCTATAATGTATTCTAGAAAAGAGCAAATGAGGATTATAAGTAAAGTTTTTAAACATTACTACAAAATATTTACCTTAATGGGGGAAAAATATTTTGCGGAAAATAAACTAACAGAAGAATTAGTAAAAAAACTTCATTATGAGGCACCTTTTTTTAAACATCCTTTTTGGAAGGAAGAAAGCGAATATAGGTTTGTTTTCTATCGTAGATATAGTGACAATAGATTGATAGATATTTCAACTAATGATTCACCTAGATATGAAGGGATTAATATCAAACAAACTTATATTGAGCTACCTTTTGATATTAAGTTAATCAAAAAAATAATATTTGGACCTTGCAATATATATGATTTAAGAAATTGTGAATTTTTAAAACAAGTAATGGAATCTTGTGAATTTGTAATATCTAATGGGTGTGGCGTTATTAGGAAAAATATAAATTAGTTTTTTTATATGATTAAGCTAGATATGTAGCTAGATATATATCTAGCTATTTTTATGAAAAATTCTACAAAGATTACTTAATAGTGAAATATAATTTCACAAATCTAATTTAGAAGATGATATTTTAGAATAAAGTTTTATTTGGTATAATATTGATAGTATAATTATATTCTGATTGTGGGCTTATAGGGAATAAGTTAAAACACACTATATATTGGAGGTGCATTATGAATGTCGCTCTTAGTATTTTGTTTTTTCTGATTATTTTTTTATTAATAGAGGTATTAGCTATCATATTTAAAATAACTGGGCTTGAGATAAGTAAAGCTAGATTTCAAATAATATCCATATTAACGCACACTGGATTTACTACAAGAGAATCTGAACTTATAGTTCAACATCCTATTAGGAGAAAGATTGCTAGTATATTAATGGTTGTAAGTTATGTTGGTCAAGCTACCTTGATTTCTTTAATTATTTCTGTTTTTACAAATAGAAACAACACAATTGTTCTTATAATAATAGTTTTATGCTTATTTATAGTTGCCATTTTTGTACTTAGAAATAGACATACAGTTAATGCTTTTGAAAATTTATTAGAAAAATATATTAAAAAGCAAATGAAATCAAAAACTAAAAATAAAACAATTGATGAAGTTTTGAATTTAAACAATGAGTTTGGGGTTGCAGAGATAACAATTGACGAAACATTTTTGATATGTGGAAAAACTCTTAGTGAATCAAAATTGAAAGATAAATATATTCAGGTTTTGACTATTGATAGAGGATCTCACATTATTCATTTTCCTAGAGCTAGCTTTAAATTCCAGGAAGCTGACAAGGTAACAGTTTATGGCAAAATTGAGGGTATTAAGGAATTTATAGGTAATATAAGTAAATAAGGATAGTTCTATTTACTTGACTTTAATAAGAATATCTATTATAATTTTGAAGAAATAGTTCGTTGTGATTAAAGATAGAGTTTAAGAGACTAGATTTTTTATTACGATGTGATAGGTGATTAAAGATGGATAAAAATAATAAAGAGATTGCAGCAGAAGTTAGTGCAGCTATTAAAAGTTTTGAAAAAAATTATATGGGTAGAGGTCCTCAAGATATTAAAACCTATGTTTTGGATGACATGATAGTGGTTAGGCTTAGAGGAATATTGACTCCAGCAGAACAAAATTTAGCTTGTCATGTTGAAGGATGCAATTTAATAAAGCAAACTCGGATGAAATTATTAGAAAATGCTAGAGAGTTGCTTACAAATATAATTTTTCAAGTTACAGGGGAACAAGTTGTTTCATTACACACAGATATTGATGTAGATAAAGATGAAAGAATAATAATTTTTACATTAGATATATAGATTTGACAGACTTTATAAAGGAATATATTTCAGTTATAAATTAGGTCATCACAAAGAATTAAACTTTGTGATGACCTTTTTTGCATAAAAAATATTAAATCGGGGTAATTAAAGAAAAAAGGGGGAGTTTAAATGAAAAAATATTTTATTTTATTATTTTCAACATTTATTTTACTTGTTTTAGGAGCAACTTATACTTATAGTGTGTTTTTGGAATCTTTTGCTCAATCATTTGGAGTATCAAAATCTTTGGCATCAATACCATTTGCTATTTTTCTATTTAGTTATGCAATGGGTATGGGTTTTGCAGGAAAGGCATATAATAAATACCCTCCTAGAGTTTTGACTATATGTGGAGGTGTGGCATTTTCTTTGGGATTTGTATTATCTAGTTTTTCAGGAAGTATAGTACAATTAGCTATAACTTATGGTGTTTTAAGTGGATTTGGATTAGCATTTGCTTATGTAACTCCTATTACATTAGTGTCTGAATGGTTCATTGAGAAAAAAGGTTTGGCTTCAGGAATTGTTATTAGTGCTTTTGGCCTAGGATCATTCTTTTTGTCACCTATATCGAATAATTTGATCACAAAAATTGGTTGGAGAAATACTTTGCGTTACGAGGGAATAATATTTTTTATTATAATACTGATGAGTTCTTTAGCTTTAACAAAAAAAGAAAACAAGGTCGTTAAGCATTTAGAGAAGAAAAGTGAAATTACTGTTACTAGTTTATTTAAGAATATGATTTTTCTAAGAATATGGGGGGCTTATATTTTTTCTTTAACTACAGGTTTGATGATAATGGGACATATTGTTCCTATGGCAAAAGAAATAGGATATAATGGGAGTGTAGTAGCAATTTTTATTAGTATTATTGCATTAGCCAATGCTTCAGGTAGAATAATTATAGGTGCATTGGGTGATAAAATGTCAGGAGTTAAAATTCTTAAGATAATAAATTTATCTCAAGCAATTGTTTTTATTTTATTATTGATATCATACAAGGTAACTATAGTTTTGTATTTAGCTGTTATACTGTTTGGATTTAATTTTGGGGGATGGCTAGTATTATTTCCTATAGTATCAAGTGAGTATTTTGGAGTTAAGAATTTAAGTGTTGTTTACGGTATTTTATTTTCTAGTTATGGTGTAGCAGGAATTGTTGGGCCAATATTCATTAGTTTTTTGCAAACTGTTTTTGGTAGTTATATTTTTCCACTGCAGATATCAGTTGTATTTTGTATAATGGCTTTTATGATATTACCAGGAAGTAAAAATAATATAGTAAAAACAAAATCATAATCATAATAAAATAAATAAGAAGCTAAGAATAATTTAAAATATATCCTACAATTGATGCACCTATAATAAAAGGTCTATCTTGTAGGATATTTTTATTGAAAATTATTAGAAGTTGCTAGAGGATGGGAATATAAATATAGTAAATTGTAAAGAATAAATATTATTGACTGAAGGGTAGGCGAAAAAGGTTGTGATTAATCAGTATGATTAATGATAAAAAAATAAGATAATTATTAGTATATGGATTATATCTTTTGCTAGTTTTTTATGTTTTTTTTACAAGAATTAAAGAAAAAAGGAATTAAAAATTACAAAAATGAGGTGGCTTTTGTAGAAACGGATTCAACTTATGAAATTAATATATTAAAGATATAGAGTGTAATCTTTTAGTATGTAAAGAGTGCACTCTATTTTTAGTTATATGTTTATTATAGTTCTACCTTTTAAGTTTCCTTTTAGAATATTCATTATTTTTTCATCAAGTTCAAGTAAAGAAATTTCTGTAGTATTTTCATGTAAGTTTGAAGGTTTCCATTCTTTAGCCAACAATGACCAAAGTTTTATTCTTAAATCCATAGGGCATTGAACTGAATCTATTCCGCAAAGAATTATTCCTTTTAAGATAAATGGATATACAGATGAGGTAAAGGTATGAGAAGCAACATTTCCACAACAAGTAACTACTCCATTATATTTAGTGGTTTTTAATGCTGTGGATAAAATATTTCCGCCTACTGTATCAACTACTCCAGCCCATCTTTCTTTTAAAATAGGTCTATCAGAATCATCATTTACTGATTCTCTAGAAACTATATCTTTAGCTCCAGTTTTTAGTAACATTTCTTTTTCATCAGATTTGCCAGTTGCAGCAATTACGGTATAACCAAGTTTGTTGAGAATAGCGATAGCAATACTTCCCACTCCGCCTGTTGATCCAGTAACTAATATATCACCATTTTCAGGTTTTACTCCAAGAGATATCATTTTGTAAATAGATAAAGCTGCGGTAAATCCTGCAGTTCCATAAATCATACTTTCTTTTAAGCTTAAGGTTGAAGGGCATTTTATAACCCATTCATGAGGAACTCTTATATATTCTGAAAATCCACCAGAAGTATTCATTCCTAGGTCATAGCCTGTTACTAAAACTTCTTCGCCTATTTTAAAATTGGAATTATTGCTTTCTACAATTAATCCAGCCGCATCTATACCTGGAGTATGTGGGTAGTTTCTTGTTACTCCTTTATTACCAGAGGCTGATAAAGCATCTTTGTAGTTAAGAGATGAGTATTTAACTTTTATTAATATATCGCCTGAAGGAAGAGAATCTATACTTCTTTCCTGGATTTTTCTTGAGTATTTTTTATCTGCATGTTCAGTAACAACCATAGATTTAAAACTTTTCATATTAAATAAACACACTCCTTATAATTAGTTTGATACAAAACTAATTATAAGTGAATATATTTAACATGTCAATTTAAATAAACATGATTATTGATAACTATTCTTCTATTTATTATAATGAAACTTATAAGGTTAACTTTATAAATTTATAATTAAGAAATTTTCTTTTTAATATGAGCTGAAATGAATGGAGGATTGTAAAATGAAAGATAAATATATAGTTTTTTTTATAAGTAGGACTAAGAAAAAAATGATAGATTTTATTGAAGAAAAATTAAAAGAATATAATATGGAGGGATTAATACCTTCTCATGGTAATATACTTACTGCTCTTTATGAAAGCGAGGGAAAACTTACTATGAAAGAGATTGCTAGAATTATTGGAAAGGACAAATCAACAGTGACTCCTTTGGTGAATAAATTACTTTCTCTAGGATATATTAAAAAATCAAAAGATAAAAATGATAAAAGAGTTAGTTATATAATGCTTACGGATAAAGGAATTAGCATGGAAACCAAATATAGAAATATTTCAATGGAAGTGTATGAAACTGCTTATAAGGATTTTACGGAAGATGAAAAAGAAACATTGAATAGGCTTTTAAAGAAGTTAAGTATGAATTTTAATAAGCAAAAGCAATAATTATACAGGGAAACACTGCCAGGAGTATCACTAGTCGGATTTGCTAGTAAAATACACTATTCGAAAGTAATAATAACTTAATTTGATTACAAGACATATTTAGGTAAAATATAAATCTTTTTTATTTGATAAGATATTCCTTGTCGCCAAGAGAAATAAAAAAATAAGTCGAAAGACGAATTAAAAAAACTCTTGACAATGAGAAAAACAAGTGATATTCTAAATAAGCTGTCGCAAGATGGTAACAAGAAGTTCACAAAAACAGAAATTGATCTTTGAAAATTAAACAGAGAATGATATAAAATGCCAGTCAATAATTTAAGTAAATGAGTAAACAGATTAAACTTTTTAAATTGAGAGTTTGATCCTGGCTCAGGACGAACGCTGGCGGCGTGCTTAACACATGCAAGTCGAGCGATGAAGTTCCTTCGGGAACGGATTAGCGGCAGACGGGTGAGTAACACGTGGGCAACCTACCTCGAAGTGGGGGATAGCCTTCCGAAAGGAAGATTAATACCGCATAATATATTTTTTACGCATGTGAGAAATATTAAAGATTTATTGCTTCGAGATGGGCCCGCGGCGCATTAGCTAGTTGG
>NZ_FQXM01000065.1 GCF_900129965.1 Clostridium grantii DSM 8605
TTCTTCATTTGGTAACCAACCTGTAGGTATAAATAATGCTGTAATTAATCCCCATGCAATAAATGCTCCGATATTTGGCATTACCATTCCACTTAAGAATCGTCCGAAAGATTGTGCTCTATCTTTTCCACCTTTTTTTACATTGATTGAACTCATTTAAATTCCTCCTATTTTCCTAAAGTTTTTTCATTTAAAAACTTATTTAGAATATCTTTAATATAATCTAAAATTAACTTCTCATCATCCTTTAATAAAGCATCGATAAAATCGTCATTTGTAACTAGGTTTTTACTTATTTCACTAATAATTTCAAGTTCTTTTGAATCTACTTTTAATGGTGCTAACATAATCATTGCTATTTTAATATCTTCATCTTTTTTTCTTAAACTTTCTTTTATTTTAACAATGCCTAGTTTTAAAGATTCAACTCCACTTGTTCTAGCATGTATTAATATTATCCCTTTACCCCTCAATATGGTACTGCCTGACTTTTCTCTATTTAAGAGGTCATGAGTAATAGTGTTTCTTGCTACTTTATCATCAGATATAATTAAACTTCCTTTTTCAATTAATTCATTTACACTTGATACTTTATCAAAATATTCTAAGAAATAACTATCTAATATACTTACTATTGCCTTACAATATTTAATTAAGTCCACAGCTTTTTCCCTTAAATCCGTTTTTTCAAAGCTTTTCTTAACTTCTATTTCCGCAGTGACCTTAACTTCAATTTTATCTAATTCAGTCATAAAATCATTTATCTTTTTTATATCATCTTCAATTAATAAAGGTGTTACATTAATAACAGGTATGTCACTTTTCTCAATTTGTACTGTAGATATTATAAAATCAATTCCATTTTCTTTTATCCAAATTTCGTCTATTTCTACAGTAGAAATTACATCTACTATTTTAATATTCTTGAATTCTTTCTCTAACCTTGTTGCTAACATCTTTGAAGATCCTATGCCACTTGTGCAAGTAACTATAACTCTATACATTCTTTTACTTAATAACTTTGCTTTTTCAATGGCTGATCCTAAATGCATTGTAATAAAGCCAATTTCAGAATCTGGTATTTCTTTGCTTAATTCTTTTTGTAAAAATGCTAAACTTTGTTTGCTTATTTCAAAATATTCTGAATATTTTTCTTTGATGTTATTCAATAATGGATTTCTAATGTCCATATTCATATTTAATCTTGTTATTGTAGGCTGTAAATGTGATACTAATCCTACAAGTAAATTTTTATCACTTTTTAACTTATATCCTGAAAGGTCCTCAGCTTTTCTAATAATTTTATTGGCTATTTTTATTAATTCGAAATTTCCAATAGAAAAATCTTCTTTTCTTTGATTAACATTTCTAATCTTTGAACCTTTTAGATGCATTGTCACATATCCAATTTCTTCTTCTGGTATATCAATTTTAAATTCCTCAGATATTTTTTTTATTATACTTTGGGCAACTTTATATTCTTCATTAAGTTTAAGTTCATATAACACTTCTTTTTTCATAGATATGTTTTCATTGTTCTTAATTCTTTTTATTGCTAATGCCAAATGCACCAATAACCCTACATAAGCACTATCTGTTAGTTTATACTCTATATTTTTTTCTGCTTCAGCAACTACTTTTTCTAATTTTATAATAGTTTCTTTTTCAATTAAATTTAACAACCTATCTCTTGTTTGTGTATTAAAACTGTCATTGTTATTATCTACTCTTACAGATATCTTTTCATTTATTAATTCCAAAATTTGTTTGCGGTCTAGATATTCGTATAATAAACTTATCATAGCTTTTCTAAAAGCAGTTTCTGTGCCTTCAATATAAACACCTAATCCTTGCTTTCTTATTAACACTAAATTATAATTTTTAATCCATTCTTCTACTTTATCTAAATCATGACTTATTGTTCCCTCTGATACATTAAATATAGTTGTAAAATAAAATAATTTTATTGGCTCATTGTTTTGTAAAAGTTCATTCAGTAAAAGTGATTGTCTTTCCTTAGGCGAAAAATTTCTTTCAACTTTTTCATCACTTAATAAAACTTTAAGTCGACTTTTTTCTTTCATGTTGGCTACTAAAGTAATTCCTACTCTAGGTTTTTTATTAAGTTCTAATCCATTTGATTTTATCCAACTCTCAACTTCCGACAGCTCTCTTAAAATTGTTCTTGAACTTACATCTAATGCTTCACTGATTTCTTTTACAGTTATAGGTCCATCCTTATCACATAAAACACTTATAATCGCCTTTACTCTTGAACTAATTTTAATATTAGGCATATTTCACCTCCCGTACCGAATGGTGACATATCTAAATAAGTCTTATCTATGTCTTAATTATAATATCCTGATTTCTTTAAATCAATTCAAAGATAAAGCTATTTGTCATGAATAAATACTGACAAAATTTAATATAACTAAATATAAAATCAGCAGCGAAAAAAATTCACTGCTGATTTTACAACATTTATTGAATACATTTTTATTTTTTTAATTTTTGAACTATTTCGTCATAAACAGGAGTACCCATGAAGTTTCCTATGGAAATATGCTCAGCATTTGGAGCTGCATTTTTAGCTCTAGATGATAAACTTTCTTGCGTAATTACAATATCCGCTTCTGCTGGTATTTGTTCTATAGCTGTATTTATAACCTTAATGTCTAATCCAGCATTTTGAACTTTCTTTCTAAGCGTAGATGCACCCATTGCACTAGATCCCATTCCAGCATCACATGCTACAACTATTAATTTAACATTTTTAGCTATTTTAACAACTGAAGATTCTTTTCCTTTTAAATCTACCATTTTAGCTTTTGCTTCTTCTAATTCTTCGTCATTACCTTTTCCTCTTTTAATGAAGAATCCAGCCACTAAGAAAGATAC
>NZ_FQXM01000035.1 GCF_900129965.1 Clostridium grantii DSM 8605
CCTTATTTCTGTTTTGGTCATGGTCTAAGTTATACCACATTTTCCTATAGCAATCTTAAATTATCTAGTGAGAACATTAAAATTGGTGAGTCGGTAGAAGTTAGTATTGATGTAACTAATACAGGTACACGTTTAGGCGATGAAGTTGTACAGATGTATATAAAAGATAAGGTAGGGAGTACCACGAGACCGTCTAAAGAATTAAAAGGATTTAAAAGAATTGTGCTTAGTCCAAATCAAACTGAAACTGTTAAGTTCAACATAACACCTGAAGCTCTTTCATTTACTGGATTAGATTATAAAACTATAATCGAAGCAGGGGAATTTGAGGTTATGGTTGGAACTAGTAGTGAAAAGTATTCAACTGTTTTATTAACAGTCAATAATTAATATTAAGGCAAGTTAAAATAAATTGATTAAGTGCAATCAAGATATGGATAAGTTTATTATGTGCATATTTATGTTTGTTTTATTTATTTAACAAAAAATATATTTATACTATAATATAATTTATAAAACAAAAAAATTAATGAATATCAAGAAAGATTGTGGTGAACTACCATTTATAACTGTCACACTTGATGGAAAGTGTGTTAAACCAGTATTTGATAATATAATGGATTGGGGACATTCTGTAGGGATCCCATTGTGAAACTTAATTTATACTTGTACAAAATCTCCACGCTTCTAGGAGTTTTGGACAAGTATAAATTAATAGTTGTGGGATACCTATACCTTTCATCCAAATGGTAAGTTTCTTATTACAGATGCCTGTGCCCATGAATCCTTTAGTTACGGTGATGGTACAATACCATTACGGTCAATATATCTAGAGACAGGGAAAAAAATAACTTTGGTTCATATCAATACTTTAACACCTTATGAGGAATTGGATATTGCTTTAAATGTTAATCCACTATAGCTTAGGATAGAACAAATAGATAGAATAGATTTTGGATTATTTTAAAAAGGATTAGGTGAAGTTGATGATACAATGGCAAGCAAAATGGATTATTGATCCTGAGTTTCTTGGGTTAAAGACAATAGATATTTTTCACAAAGAAAAAGATAAAAGAGAATATGGAGTACACAGAGAAGATTTTAAAAACAGGCATATGCTTATTAGAAAGAAATTTTCAATAGATGAGATTAAAGAGAAAGCATACATTAATATCACTGCAGATGATTACTACAAATTGTACATTAATGGTCATTTTGTAGGGCAAGGACCAGCACCATCTTACTACTTTGAATATAATTATAATCACTATGATATTAATCAATATTTAAATGATGGCGACAATATCATAGCAGTACATGTTTATTATCAAGGTCTAGTAAATAGAGTATGGAATAGTGGGGATTACCGACAAGGAATGATTGCTGAAGTGTTTGTGGATAAGAAACTTGTGCTGACAACAGATAATACCTGGAAATACCATATATCAGAGTCATATCAGTCAGGGGGTATTACGGGTTATGATACTCAGTTTCTTGAAAATATTGATAGTCGATTATGGGATGAAGATTGGATGACCCTGGATTATAACGATGTCCATTGGAAGCAAGTATGTGAACATGAAAAGGATGACCATAAGTTATTTCTACAAAAGTCATCTAATCTTAGTGTTTATTCAATGGATGCTGAAACTATAGAGAAAATTAAAGAAAATCATTATTTAATTGATTTTGGACAAGAGATTACAGGACAATTTCAAATGATAGCACAAGGAAAAACAGGCCAAATCATAGAAATCAGATGTGGAGAAGAACTAGAAGAATTAGATAGCCATAGGGTAAGATATAATATGAGGTGTAACTGTTTTTATCAGGAATTCTGGACATTATCAGGGCGTAAAGAGCAATTGAATTTCTACGACTACAAAGGATTTAGATATGTTGAAGTAATTGCATCGGAAGATGTTGTTATGGATAAAGAGTTTAAGGCCATTGTTAGACATTATCCTTTTGATAATGATTCTTTTAGGTTTAAATCATCAAATGACCGAGTTGATAGGGTTTTGGATATATGCAAAAATGGTGTAAAGTATGGTAGTCAAGAAGTTTATGTAGATTGTCCAACAAGAGAAAAGGGGCAATATCTTGGGGACTTTACGGTGACGGGACATTCTCATATCTATTTAACGGGAGAGACTCTGTTGTATAAAAAAGCACTTAAGGATTTTGCCTTATCAACCTTTATATGTCCAGGAATCATGGCTGTAGCACCAGGGGCCTTAATGCAAGAAATTGCTGACTTTTCTATGCAATGGCCTATGCAGTTGTTTCAATATTATCTACAAAGTGGAGATAGAGATTTCTTAGAAGAAATGTATCCTGTAATGGTCAATCTGGAGAAGTATTTTGAAGCTTATAAAAGAGAAGATGGTTTATTGCATAAAATTGATGAAAAGTGGAATTTGGTTGATTGGCCTGAAAATCTAAGAGATGGTTATGATTGTGAACTAACAAAACCTATAGGAGATGAATGCCATAATGTAATTAATGCCTTTTATTATGGCATGATTAGCTACATAGAAAAGATAAGAGAGATATTAAATATTACCAATGTTAATAATCTGGTGGCTTTCAAAGAAAGTTTTGTTAATGCTTTTTATAACAAAGAAACGAAACTTTTTATTGATAAAGAAAACTCTGAACATTCAGCTATTCACTCAAATGCATTACCCTTATTATTTGATTTATTCCCAAGTTCGGATGTGGAAAAAGCTGTGAATTTAATTAAAAATAGAGCACATAAATGCGGGGTGCAGATGTCTTATTTTGTCTTGAAAGCCCTTGCCAAAGCAGAAGCATATGATGAGATATTTAAATTGATTGAGAATCTATGGGGAACAATGATTGAAGAAGGTGCTACAACATGTTTTGAAGTATGGGGAAAAAATCAAAAGTGGAATACAAGTTTATGTCATCCTTGGGCCAGTGCACCTATACCTATCATAGTAGAAGATATTATAGGTATAAAACCGGCTTCTCCAGGTTGGGAGAAAATAAGGTTTGTACCTCATATACCTGATACCTTAGATTATTTTAGTTTTAATATTAAGGTTAAAACAGGTCTTATACATATAGAAAAAAACAATGGGGTTATAGAGTTTAAAGGACCTACAGGTATTGAAGTTGTGAATTGACCAGCAGTATGAGGATTTCCTGAACAATTATGGGCAATTGAGAAATAGAAGAGAAGAATAAGAAGGATACTGTAATGATAATTAGTGATAAATTTCCAGTATATAAGAATTTTAATCCAAAGGTACCAGTATATTGTGTAACACCTGGTGAAGGAAGAATCATTCATAGATTTTTTTGATACGTCACCTTTCAGTCCTTCTGGAAGATATTTGGCACTATTTAGAATGCCAGATGAAACGGATTTACCAAAACTCGGTGACAAAGGTGAAATTGTTATTGTTGATTTAAAAGAGGGTATTGAAAAAATTGTAGCAGAGTCTTATGGATTTGAACACCAACTAGGAGCTAATATTAATTGGGGAGAGAATGACGATCTAGTTATTTATAATGATGTTGATCTGGAAACTTGGGAATACTTTGGTGTTAAGCTTAACTGGAGAACGGGAGAGAAAACTAGATTAGAAATAGGAGTTTACCATGTATCGGAAGATGGATTGGAAGCTTGCACAGGTAACCCATCCTGTAAATGGCGTACACAATCAGGATATGGTCTTATCATACCAGAAGAATTAACAAAGACTGTATCAATCTTGTCTCAAGATGAAGGATTATTTGTGACAGATACTAGAACAGGAAAAGCAAGATTACTTCTTTCAATGAAAGAAATCTTTCAAACATGTTTTTCAAAAGAATATATAGAAGAATATAAAGATGGAGAATGTTACCTATTTCATTCCAAGTATAGTCCGTCAGGAAATAAAATAATGTTCTCTACTAGGTAGATACCTAAAGAACTTCATAATCATAAGAATGCTATCGGTACACCTTATATCAGGTTCAATATTTTTACATGCAATAGAGATGGAAGTGATTCACAAGTATCTGTAGGACAAGAACATTGGATTAATGGAGGACATAATACCACATGGCATCCAAATGAAGAGCAATTAACCATGAATATCAAGAAAGATTGGGGTGAATTACGATTTGCAACTGCAACACTTGATGGAAAATGTGTTAAACCAGTATTTGATAATATAACGGGTTCTGGACATCCTACCTTTCATCCAAATGGTAAGTTTCTAATTACAGATACTTATACCCATCAATCCCTTAGTTACGGCGATGGAACAATACCATTAAGGTTAATATATCTAGAGACAGGGGAAGAAATAACCTTGGTTCGTATCAATACTTTGACACCTTATCAGCAAGAGGATCTTGCTTTAAGAGTTGATCCACATCCAGCTTGAGATAAAACAAATAGATATGTGGCATTTAACGCTTATGAGGGCGGCACAAGACGTGTATATGTCATGGATATGAAAAAATATTTGTAGAAAAGCAATAAATTAAATATACTAATTAATTAAAAAATAAAATAAATGTAAACGGTTAATAACAGGTCAAGTTGACAGATATTAACCCGCTTATTGTTACTTTTATCACAAAATGTAATTGATTACACAAAGCAATATTAAACTATTGCCGATGAACATGGATTAGCCATAGCGTTAGCTATAGTGGGTAATGGAGCTTGATTATAAGGGTATATGTATATATAAAAGTAGTAAAATAAAACTTTGTTTGACATATACTTACAATTTGATAAAATGAATGTGTGTGATATGTACAATCTATGATTTATGCTATATTTGAATAAGAATTATTTGAAAGGAAGTTAGCATATGAAAAAGAAATATTATTTCAATAGTGTTATAAAGATTTGGTTTATTACATATATAATAGTTTTGCTAGTGCCTTTGCTAGTAAACTATTTTTTGTTTATTCATTCTCGTGCTATCATACAAGAAGAAATAAATAGTGGTAGAAATGCAATGTTAACACAACTAAAAAGTAATATTGATGAAAAACTACAATCAATTAGACGTACAGGAATTTTAGTTACAAATGAGCCAAAATTTTTAGGGGTAATTAATGACGATAAAAAAGGAGTGATTGATAATAATAAGTATGAGATTATTGAGTTGGCTAATTTTATATCATTATTACGTAATAGTAATAATAATATAGAGAGTATAATGCTTTATTTAAAGAATTCAAATAATGTTTTTTATAATAAAACATATATGAATAATCAGTATATTTACAATAATCATGTTAATCTAGATATATTTGAAACATATGATCAATGGTACGATTTTTTGAATCAAAAGTATAGAAATGAATTTGTTTTAACGGACATTAAAACACCAGAAGGAAATCCGGAAAAATATATTTCATATGCTATGTCTCTACCTTATGGAAATTTAGCAAATTCCAATTCAACATTATTTATTAGTATAAAGCAGGATCAAATTATTAACATTCTAGATGATTACAAGATTTCAGGTAATGGGATTGTATATATTTTAGATGAAAACAATAACATTATAGCTTCTAATGTGGATATGAAAATACCTGAATTATTAGAATATGAAAATTTAATAAATAATAATACTATTTATTTTGGTAAATATGATAAAAAAGAAGTGGCAGCTTTAATGACAGAATCTGATGAAACAAATTGGAAATATATTATATTAGCAGATAAAGAAATTTTCTCGAAAAAAATGTTTAATTACAGTAAAATCGTATTGTTTGCAACATTTATTTATACAATTATAGGAATAATTCTTGCTTTTTTATTTACAAATAGGAACTATAAGCCAATAAAAAAAATTGTACAGCTCATATCAATAAAATCTTTGACAGAAAGGAACTCAGAATGTAATGATTATTTATATCTGCAAGAATCTTTTGAAAGAGCATTTTTTGAAATGGATGAAATGCATCAAACAATTAGTCAACAAAATGATTTGTTACGTAGAAATTTTATATATAGGTTGCTAAATGGGGAAATAAGAGACAAGGTGCTACTAGAAACATCATTAAATAAATTTGAGATTGAGTTTAACTATGATTATTATTCAGTTTTTATTGTGCATATAGATTTTTGTCAACCAAAAGAAAACTTTAGTACTGATATAACACTGATGAAAATAGCAGAATACTTTAATCAAATTGAATTGAAAAAATCTAAGTTATACCATATTACTAGAGAAAATTATATTATTTTTATAACAAATAGTGATTTAGAAACACAAAACAAATTAAACAGAGAATTGCATACTTATATTGATCAACTTAAGTTGCAGATAGAGCAATTTTCTAGGCTAAGTTTAAGTGTGGCAGTTAGTAATATTCATGATTCAATTTTAGGTATAACAGAGGCTTATCAGGAAAGTTTGAATTGTTTGGATTATATATTGGTGTATGAACCAGATGAAATACTTAGTTATAAAGATATTGAGAGCAAAGATGCCTACTACTATCCAATTAGTATTGAACAAAAGCTAATTAATTATATAAAAGCAGGCAATATTGAAGAGGCAAATGCATTACTTCAACATGTATATGATAAGAATTTTAAAGAAAATTTAATCTCTATGAATATGGGAAAAAGTTTAATGTTCGATATTTGTGCAAGTATATTAAAAGTTGTAGATTACCAGAATACTAATGAAATGATTAATCAAGAAAAATTATTGAAATCTATTATATTTTCTAAAAATCTACGAGAAATGATGGACTCCTTAGTAAAAGTATTATGTACAGTGTGCAAATACTTTAAATGTATTAATGAAAAAACAGAAAAAATTGCTTATAGCAAAGAAATTAATTCATATATTGAAGAAAATTATTCCAACTCAGACTTAAACATATCAACATTGGCTGAACATTTTAATTTAACACCATCATATTTATCAAAGCTTTACAAAATGGAAACTGACGAAGGAATTCTAACTTATATTAATAAAATAAGAGTTGATAAATCAAAGTCTTTACTTTTAGAAACGGATCAGTGCATTTCAGAGATTGCTGAAAAAGTAGGAATTCTTCATGACACCAGTTTTAATCGTATTTTTAAGAATAATGAAGGAATAACACCAGGACAATACAGAAAAAATAATAAGATTATATAAATGATTGTTAATATATAACGGAAATTGAGGATTGAAACATTGCCATTTAATAGGTAATCTTTCAATCTTTTTTTTGATATTTCAAGTTATTTTAGTTTTTGAATGTCCATTTATAAAATTGAAAGTACAAATTCTATATTTTAATAAGCTATTTTAAGTTTTGTAAATAGATTTATAAGGGCAAAAGTAGCATAATAGGAATTGTTATTCAAGGATTTAGCTGATTCAATTGTAAACGAAATCAATTGATAGTTCCATTTTGTTTTTATTGAAGGAATTAGCTGCTGAATTGGAACAAGTAAAATAAAAATTTATTTTTGGGAGGGGTACAAATGTTAAGTAAGAAATTAAGATGCTTTGCAACAATGATGTCTTTGGTAATGTCCATTTCTTTATTTGCAGGATGTAGTAAAGAAAAAAATGATGTGGACACATCAAAAAATAATAGTGAGGTTAAAGCAGACAGTGGTACTATTTATCCATTAGAAGGTGAGCACAAGATCACTTATTGGACACAAGGCTTTGTTCATCCAGATTATCCAACGCAAAAAGAAACACCACTTATGCAAGAAATGATGAAAAGAACAGGCGTTGATGTTGATTTTATTCACCAAACTTCACCAGAGGCATTTAGTCTTATGGTAGCTTCTGGGGATTTGCCTGATGTGTTCAAGTTTGACTTGATAAAAGGTTTCCCAGGTGGCCCATCAGCAGCAATTCAGCAAGGAGTTGCAATTGAACTTAATGAATATTTAGAAAAATATGCACCTAATCTTATGAAGTTTTATGCTGAAAATCCTGATATAGAAAAATTAGTTAAGACAGATGATGGCTCTTTTTATAACTTCCCATTTGTTAGAGGAAGTGATTATTTAACTACATTTGTTGGACCAATGTTAAGAAAAGACTGGCTAGATAAGTTAGGATTAGCAGTGCCTGAAACAATAGATGAATGGTATACAGTATTACAAGGGTTTAAAACTATGGGTGCAAAATCACCACTTACCTCAGAAATACTTATAGTTAAAGATGCAAATCCTTTTGTGGGTGCTTACAATACATCATTTGGTATGCATCTTCAAGACGGGAAAATTGTATATGGACCAATTCAAGATGGATACAAGGATTTCTTGAAAACATTTGCTAAATGGTATGCAGAAGGATTAATTGATCCAGATATTGCTACTGTTGATAAAAATCAAGTAGATGCAAAAATGACAACAGGTGAATCTGGTGCTGCAGTTGGACATACTGGTAGTCGTATGGGTGCTTGGTTAAGCGCTATGAAAGATGATGCATCATATGACATAGTTGCTGCTAAATACCCAGTACTTAAAAAAGGTGATAAACCTCAATTTGGTCAAAGTCAAGCTCCTTATTTTGGAATGGGTGTAGGTATTAGTTCAAAATGTAAAGACATTGAGGCGGCAGTTAAATTTCTTGATTACGGATATAGTGAAGAAGGACATATGCTTTATAACTTTGGTATAGAAGGCGAAAGTTATGAAATGGTAGATGGTTATCCAACTTATACAGACTTGATTATGAAGAATCCAGATGGTGTTCCAATAGCACAAATGTTACTAGCATACGTTCAATCATCTTATAATGGACCGTTAATTCAAGATCAAAGATATATGGAACAATATTCAGAATATCAACAGCAAAAAGATGCTATCGAAATATGGAAGGATACTGATATTGCAAAACATATGTTACCACCCGTTACTCTAAATCAAGATGAATCCAGTGAAGTTGCATCAATAAAAAGTGAGATTGAAGCTTATGTAGACGAATTTTTCTATAAATCAATGTTTGGTGATGTTAATATAGATGCTGAATGGGATAAATATGTAGATACAGTTAATAAAATGGGTGTTACAGATATGATTAAAACCTATGAAGAGGCATTAGTTAGATATAACAACCGTTAATAGTATTTATAATAACAAATGTATAATTAAATATTTCCTAATTGAGTGTTTGAATTAGGAAATATTTAATGACTTGAAGGAGGTAGTTTCATATGGTAAAAAGTTATTTTTCTAGATTAGCAATAGATTTGAGAAAAAACCGGTCCTTATATTTAATTATGTTACCAGTGCTTATTTATTATATACTTTTCCGCTATTTGCCAATGTATGGAGCAACTATAGCATTCAAAGATTTTTCACCAGCAAAAGGTATAATGGGAAGTGATTGGGTAGGTTTTAAGCATTTTATAAGATTTTTTTCAAGTCATTACTTTTTGAGGGTATTAAAAAATACATTTACTTTAAGTTTTATGCAGATTTTATATGGTTTTCCAGTACCGATAATTTTTGCAATATTGGTTAATGAGTTAAGAAATAAAACATATAAAAGAGCGGTACAGACAGCCACATATCTTCCACATTTTATTTCAATGGTTGTTATTTGTGGAATTATTACTCAATTTAGCTCAACTAATGGTATATTTAACGATTTTTTAGCACTTTTTGGTGCAAAGCCAGAATCGTTATTACAAAAACCAGAGTTGTTCAGAGGTATTTATATCCTTTCAGAGATATGGCAGAAAGCTGGTTGGGAATCTATTATTTATTTGGCGGCCCTAACTGGTATTGATTCAAGTTTATATGAAGCGGCTGGTATAGATGGTGCCAATCGGTTTAAGAAAATCATGCATATAACATTACCAGGACTTTTACCTACGATTGTTATCATGCTGATTTTAAGAATTGGCCAAGTCATGGAAATTGGGTTTGAGAAAATTATCTTATTATATAATCCTGCAACTTATGAAGTAGCAGACGTTATTTCCTCATATGTATATAGAGTAGGATTAACTGACTTGAATTGGAGTTATAGCGCTGCTGTTGGTATATTTAACTCTGTAGTAAATCTCACATTTTTAATTGCGGCTAATAAGTTAAGCAAAAAATATGCCGGATCAGGATTATGGTAGGGGGAATAAAAATGTCTAATAAAATAAAAGTAGGAACTAGTGGAAAGATCTTTGATAGATTAAATGAATTAGTACTTTTAATTGCAATCATTTTAACGGTTTATCCTATGATATATATATTATTATCATCTATAAGTAATGGTAATGAACTGATGAAACATAGTGGTATATTGCTTATGCCACAAGGCAAAGCTACATTGGCAGCGTACAAAACTGTTTTGGGAAGTAAAACAATTATAGGTGGTTTTGGAATGTCCTTTTTCATGGTTACTGTTGGAACAACTATATCAATTATTTTAACAAGTTGTGCTGCTTACTTTCTATCAAGAAAGAATGTAATGTTAGTTACACCAATAATGATGTTGATTGTGATAACCATGTTCTTTAAAGGTGGAATAGTGCCAGAATTTTTAATCTATAAACAATTAGGTTTTGTTAATAGTATTTGGGCACCTATTATTCCTTTCTGTGTGAACACATTTAATTTAATTATATTAAGAACAGCTTTTTATGCTATTCCACCAAGCTTGGAAGAGTCAGCTAAAATTGATGGTGCAGGTCACATGACTATACTTTTTAGGGTTATGTTACCACTGTTAAAACCAACATTAGCAGTTTTAGTTTTATACTATGCTGTGTTTTATTGGAATTCATGGTTTTGGCCATCTCTTCTTATTAGAGATAAGGCACTATACCCACTTCAAGTTGTTCTTAGGGATATATTAATTCTTGCTGATTCATCATTGCTTGAAGGTGGAGGTATAAATAGTGATACTGACGTTGCAATAGGTGAGACTGTTAAATATGCATCAATTATTGTTGCAACATTACCAATATTAGTTGTATATCCATACTTACAGAAACACTTTGTTAAAGGTGTAATGGTAGGTGCTGTAAAAGGATAACAATAATGGTTTAATGTATAAAATTTATGAAAAATGGAATTTGGTTGATTGGCCTCAAAATTCAAAAGAAGGTTATGATTGTGAAATAAAAAAAGTATCATTTGATAAAAAAATGATACTTTTTTTATTTGAACAGTAAAGTATAAATTATTAGTTCATTATGTGCATACTTATGTTTATTTTATTTATTTAATGAAAAATATTTTTATACTACAATATAGTTGGTGAAAAAGAAATCTTTCAAAAAATTCAGTTATATGAAATAAACAATAAAAATATTATGAGGAGAGGATATTATGAAATGTATAAAACTTAAATGTGAATATCAAACAAATCCAATTGGAATTGATGTTAAAAATCCACGCTTTTCATGGCAGATAGAATCAGAAAAGCAGAATATTATACAAGAAACTTATCGGATACAATGTTCCAATAATAAAACATTTGAGGAAAAAAAACTGCTATGGGATACAGGCTTTGTTAGTACTAATAATTCAAATCAAATCGAATATAAAGGAAGAGAATTATCCTCTTTTCAGGGTGTTTATTGGCGTGTCATGGTAGAAACTAATAGGGGAGTATCAGCCTTTAGTGAGATAGCATATTTTGAAATGGGATTTTTAGATACAGAATGGTTAGGAAATTGGATAACATCAGATGTGAAATTTCAAGCAAAAGATCAATGCCCAATTTTAAAGAAAAATATTTATTTAACGGATACACCAGTATCTGCAAGAATGTACATTACTTCCTTGGGGGTTTATGAGTCAGAAATTAATAGCAATAAGGTCAACCAAGATATTTTAGCTCCAGGATGGACATCATATAATAACCACTTACAATATCAGACTTACGACGTGAAAGATATGCTTGTAAAAGGGGAAAATACAATTGCTGTTACTTTAGGCAGTGGTTGGTATATGGGAAAAATAGGATTTGAAAAGCATGGGGGACCTGAGAATCGATATGGCGACACAGTGGCTTTGTTAGCACAAATTGAAGCGAAATATGCAGATGGACAGTCACAGATAATTGTTACAGATGATTCATGGAAAAGTGACCAAAGTGCCATAATTTTTTCGGGAATATATGATGGCGAACATTATGATGCTAGAATTGAAAGTAGTAAAAACTATGATGAATTGGCATCAGTAAAAATATATGAACCTGAAAATCAATTTGATATAGTGGGACAAATAACTCCAGGGGTACGAGTGATTGATACAATTAAGCCTGTGGAACTTATCACAACACCTAATGGAGATAAAGTCCTTGACTTTGGTCAAAATATGGTAGGGTGGGTTAAAGTAAGTGCACAAGGTAATGCAGGGGATGAAATATATTTAAAGCATGGGGAGATAATGCTGGATAATGAATTTTATAATGTTAACATGCGTAGTGCGAAAACAGAAGCGTTATATATACTGAAGGGTGAGGGTATTGAAACCTTTGAACCCCATTTTACTTTTTTTGGCTTCAGATATGTGAAAATAGAAAAATATCCTGGTGATATTGATATTAATCAATTCAAGGGTATTGTTATAAGTTCGGATATTGAATATAGTGGCATGTTTAAATGTTCCAATGAGAAAGTGAATAAATTATATGAAAATATTGTATGGGGACAAAAAGGTAACTTTGTAGATATTCCAACTGACTGCCCACAACGAGATGAAAGATTAGGATGGACAGCAGATACCCAGGTGTTTGCAGCTACAGCTTGCTACAATGCTATGTCAGTATCTTTTTATGATAAATGGTTAAAAGATTTAGCCTTTGACCAACTCCCAAATGGTTGTGTTCCATTTGTTGTTCCAGATGTAGTGAGGGATTCAAGAACTAGTAGTGCGTGGGGAGATGCTGCCACCATAGTTCCTTATACCTTGTATCGTTTTTACAAGGATAAAAAAATATTGGAACGACAATACCACAGTATGAAAAAATGGGTTGAGTATATTCGAGCTGAAGGTGAAACAGAAACCTTATGGAATACAGGGTTTCAATTTAATGATTGGTTAGCAAAAGATGGGTATGGGTTAACAACCATGCATGGTGCAACACCAAAGGATTTAGTAGCCACTGCTATGTTTTACTATTCAACAACTTTATTAGTAAAATCAGCTCAAGTATTAGGTTATACAGAGGATGTTGCTAAATATAATAATTTAGCAGAGCGAATAAAACAAACATTTAATTATGAATTTGTAACCAAGGCAGGCAGAATTTCAGGTGAAACACAAACGGCCTATACTTTGGCAATACAGTTTAACTTATTAGATGATAAAAATATTGAAGTAGCAACAAAACAGTTAGTAGAGTTGGTTAGACGTGAGGAACATCGCATTACAACAGGATTTGTAGGAACACCTTATATTGCACATGTATTAAGCAATAATGGTTATAATGAAGATGCTTATCGTATGTTACTTAATGAAGAATGTCCTGGTTGGTTGTATCAAGTAAACATGGGAGCGACTACCATATGGGAAAGGTGGGATAGTTTATTACCAGATGGATCTATTAATTCTGGTAGAATGAATTCATTTAATCATTATGCATACGGTTCTATTGCACAATGGCTATTTGAAGTTGTTTTAGGTATTACTCCAGATAATGGATTCCAGACATTTAACATTGCGCCAAAACCAAACCCATTACTAGGATTTGCAAGGGGGGCTATTGATACCCTATATGGTCGAATCCAATCAGCTTGGGAAATTAATGAAGAAACAATAACTGTGTCAGTATCCATACCATGTAATACAACGGCAAAACTATATTTACCTGAAGTTTGTCAGCAGGATTTTAAGGATACTATTCAATTTGAAAATGTAGATGGTGCATTAGTCATTATGTTAGGGTCAGGTAATTACTCCTTTACTTATTCCAACAAAGATATTAAAGCATTAAAATAGTAGTAGTCAGAGAATTGAATAACATATATTGTTTTTTTATTTATTCAACTAAATATTTGAAATTATGGGCTATGTGTAAAATTTTAAAAGATTTTCACATAGCCTATTAGATTAATCTTATATTTTGGTTTAATATAGGTATCCCAGTATGGGATTCCTATATTGTACATGAAAATATGTTAAAATGTTCACGATTACATTTAACAGAAAAACAACAATATAATGTCAGAAATAAGATAGAAAAACAAGGGTACATGGTCTAATATAAAACATATAGTTCAGAAATAAAATAAGTTAAAGGAGAGGATAGTATGGGTAAGTTGAAAAAGTATGTGGCTTTGGCAAGTGTTTTTACATTATTGATGGCTACGATTACAGGATGTGGGGGTGAAAATAATACAAGTGTAGGTGCAGAAGAAGCAAAACAAGAAAGTAAAGATATGGAAACTGTCAGTGTTTATCTTCCTCAAGCATCAAATTTTACGGAGGAAGGAATTGCAACAGTAGAAGAAGAAATGAATAAAATTTTTAAAGAACGTTATAATGTTCAAGTAGATTTAAATTACATAAGTTTAGGAAATTGGGTAACACAATCTAATTTGGCATTAACAACAGATGAATGCGATGTTATAACATTAGTTAATTCACCATTAACTTCATTTGTTAGAAATGGACAGTTGGCTCCTTTGACTAGTTATTATGAAAATGCTTCCAATGAATTAAAAGATATTTTTTCAGAAGATGAATTGAAGGCAACTACATTTGATGGAGAAATTTATAGTCTTCCTAGAAAATTCTGGGCTGGTACTGAATCTGCATTGTTTATGTCTGAAAAAATAGTGAATGAGATGGGTATTGATATATCTACAATTAATTCACTTGAGGCAGTGGATAAAGTATTATATCAAGTTCATGAAGCATACCCTGATATTTACACAATTGTTCCTGCCGTTGAACCAAGTAGCCTACTTGATATTTGGTATTACGGAGACGGAATGTCAGATGACAGAGGTCGATATGGTGTAGTTCCTTTCTTTGATTCAGATTTTGATGAGAATAATATGAAGGTAAAATCTCTTTATGAAACAGAAAAGTTTAAAGAAATCTGTGAATATACACATAAATGGTATAGTGATGGTTTGGTTTTACCAGATGTTTTAAGTAATACAATTGACGGAGGAACTTATATTAAGAATGGACAGGCATTTGCTTTCATGGTTAGACAACAAGGAAATGGATATAAAAATAAAACGAAAGATGGTATGCTTACATCTCCTTCTCTTGGGCCATCAATAAATTATTCATATACTAACACTACAGTAACCTATGGAATTAGCTCAAATAGCAAGCATAAGGATGCAGCATGGACAGTTCTTCAAAGCTTGTATATGGATTCAGATATTGTTTCACTATTGGCAGATGGAGTTGATGGAGTTCATACTGTGCTTCAGGATGATGGAACAGCAACATTTCCAGAAGGCGTTGATAGATCCAATTGTGCATATGGCGGAATATATCAATTCTGGATATATCCAAATACTATGATTTGTCCACCATCACAAATAATGGGAAAAGATTACGTTGAAAATTTAAAAGCTTATAGTGCAACGGTAGAGCCTTCTCCTATAGTAGGATTTCAGTGGGATTCTACAGATTGTACAGATGAAATGACTGCAGTATCCAATATACATGATAAATATTATAAAGCATTGATGTCTGGTGTCTTAGATCCAAAAGAGGTATTTCCAAAAATAATTGATGAGTTGAAGCAAGCAGGAATGGATAAGATAATTGCTTCTGAGCAAGAACAATTGGATGAGTTCTTAAAGTCTAAGTAAAGATTATATAAAAAGTGTGGTTAAATCTTTTAATCACACTTTTTAGAAAAAAAGGGGTAGAAATTGTGAAAAATAAAAAAATAAAAATAAACAAGCAAGCAATTATGTTGATGATAATGATGCTGCCAGGAATAGTTTATTTACTAATTAATAATTATGCTCCAATGGTAGGAATTGTTTTAGCATTTAAAAAGTATAATTATGCAAAAGGAATGTGGCAAAGTCCATGGACAGGTTTATCAAATTTCACATATTTATTTAAGACAAAGGACGCTTTTATAATGATTAGGAATACTTTGTTGTATAATCTAGTTTTTATAATTTTGGGAACAATAATGTCTGTTGGAGTGGCAATTATACTAAATGAAATTAAAAATAAATTAGCGAAAAAAATTTACCAGACGGTTATTTTGATTCCCTATTTAATTTCTATGATAGTAGTAAGTTATATAACATTTGCCTTTTTAAGTACAAATAGTGGATTGATTAACAATATGATATTGGGTGGTAGTGACATTAACTGGTATGCTAAAAGTGAGGCATGGCCTTTAATATTAACCATTGTGTATCTGTGGAAAAATTTCGGTTATATGAGTATTATTTATTATGCTACTATTATTGGGATAGATGAATCACTTTATGAAGCAGCAATTGTAGATGGCGCTAGCAGATTTAAAAGAATGATACATGTTACATTACCTGGTGTTAAATATACTGTAATTACTATGGTATTGCTTTCTATTGGAAAAATATTTCGTTCGGATTTTGGATTATTTTTTCAGGTTCCGCAGAATTCGGGAATTTTGAGTGATGTAACAACTACTATTGATGTTTATGTATATAAAGGGTTAACACAACTTAATGATATAGGAAGAGCTTCGGCGGCAGGATTTATACAAGCTGTATTTGGTTTTATTTTGGTGTTATTAGCAAATTATATTGTCAATAAGATTGATAAAGAAAGTGCACTTTTTTAGTATAAATATTAATTAAATGGATTATAGTATAGCCAATGGAAAGGAATGTATATAAAAATGGTTGAGAATAATAAAGTACAGCAACTTTTGCTGAACATAGTGATGACGATTTTGGGGTTATCATGTGTGATACCTTTTATGCTTTTGATTATTTCGTCTTTTTCTTCGGAAGCATCATTAGTTACTAAAGGATATAGTTTATTTCCAAAGGAATTTAGTTTGGAAACATACAGTTATATTTGTAAGAGTATTTCTTCTCTTATGAAAGGATATGGACTTACAATTTTGGTTACAGTAGTTGGTACAATGTCTAGTATTGCACTAACTGTACTTTTTGCATATCCTTTATCCAGAAAAGAACTACCTTTTCGAAACTTTTTTGCATTATTTATTTTCTTTACAATGTTATTTAATGGAGGAATTGTTCCTACTTATTTGATGTATGTAAATACTTTTAGTATTAAGAATACTTTGTGGGCATATATAGTACCAGGTCATTTATTAGGAGCGTTTTATGTTATTATGATGAGATCTTATTTTGCTAGTTCAATTCCTGATTCTTTGGTTGAGGCAGCAAGATTAGATGGTTGTGGGGAATTTAGGATATTAAGAAGTATTATTCTGCCTTTATCCAAACCTATGTTAGCTACTTTAACCTTAATGATTGGGTTAACTTACTGGAATGACTGGGTTAATGGTTTATATTATATTACAGATCCTAGTAAATATACAATACAAATGATACTTAATACAATGCTTATGGACATTAGGTTCTTGTCTACTACAGCAAGTTCACTTGGTGTTGACGTTGGGGATATGAAACTACCAACTGTTGGAATAAGAATGGGTATAGCAGTGGCTGCTGTAATTCCTATTTTAATAATTTATCCTTTTTTGCAAAAATATTTTGTAAAAGGAATTGCTGTAGGTGGAGTAAAAGGATAACTTGTAATTAAAGATATAAATAACATACTAAGAACATATCATTTCAGCTAAGGGTGGTATTTAAAGCAGGATATGCTTTTGAAGGCTACGGGACAATGCAAATCATTGTATCCGTAGTTTATTGTTGTTATATATATATAAAATATAGTAGGGATATACTATTTATTAAGAACTTGTTGTATATTGTAAAAAATAAAACAAGATGGTATTATAAAAATAGTAAATGGGATGAGGGATTTCTATGGCATGGGGTAAAAACAAGAAGAAATTAATTAGCTTGGAAAAACAACTGAGCGTGTTATTTGCCGGGCTATATTTTTCTATATATGTAATTTCAGCATCTTTTTTGATGATAAGCATTATTAAAAGCCAAAAAGAAAAAATAAATTATATTATGGGAAATGTAGATGTTTATGTAAAAACATTGGAAAATGATATTCAAGAAATCGATTCCACTATTTGGCGTATGTACGCTGGAAATAAAGTATATTATGCATTAAGTTTAGAAAAAGATGAAATGAAAAAATATAAATATGTATATGAGTTGAAAGATGATATTGAGTTGATGATAAACACCAGCAAAAGCATTGATGGGGTATTTATATATTATGATAATTATAAAAGTGTAATTTATAAAATGTCAGAAAGCATTGACTCCATTAATAAAGAAATGTTATTGAAGAACAATGAAAGTATAATGAGTAATATTATTAAAGATAATGGCAGTTTAATTCAACACACAAAGGATAAAGATTATTATACCATTTATTATATCAAAGATGGTACGGCAGTTATTGGATTAATTGATATAAATAAAGGTATTGATAATATTGGGGAAGATCAAGAGGGAGAAGTAAAGGGTATTGTAGATGAAGACAAAATTTTTTTTAGCAATGAATCTGAGATGATATTAAACACAGCAGAGTATTCCAATCTAACAGAGGGAATAAGTAGAAAAGGAAATGAAATAATTTATGTAAAAGATGTGGAAGGTACAAATCTAAAGGTATTTTATGCATCAAAAAATTTTATGTTAAAAAGTATGAAAATACATCAATATATTGCTTTGATAGCTCTTTTTTTTAGTATATATCCAGCTTTAAAAATACATCATTTATTAAGCCGACAAATATTACAACCTTTAGCAGATATGACTAAGACCATGCAAGTTCTACAGACGGGGCAATGGGATGTGGAATTTCATGTTGACACAAATTTAGAAGAAATTGAAAATGTAAAAAAAGCACTTATTGTAATGACAAAAGAAATTACTAATTTAAAAATACAAACATATGAAGAAAAAAACAGAAAACAGTATGCTCAGTTACAATATCTGCAGCTACAGTTAAATCCTCACTTTTACATAAACTGTTTAAAATTGATTCAAGCAAGACTACAACTTGGATACAATAGAAATGTAGAAAATTTTTTAATTGAATTGTCATTTCATTTTAGATATTTGATGAAAAAAGCTACGGAGTTTGTAAAAGTAGAAGAGGAAATGAAATTCGTGTATAATTATCTAGAAATGACCAAGGAGCTTTTTTCGGGAAGTGTAGCTAGTTACGTTTTTGTGGATGAAGATGCAAAAGAAAAGAAAATTCCAATGCTAGCAATTCAAACCTTTGTGGAAAATGCCATAAAATATGCTAGAAAAGATTTGGAACAGGAAATGCAGCTAACAATCAAGATTACCCATATGAAAGTGGAAGAGGGAGAATTCTTAAACATAGTGGTAAAAGACAATGGTATAGGTTATCCACAGTCAGTTTTAAATGGGCTAAATCAGATAGAGGAAGGGAAAGAATCAGAGCAAATTGGAATTTCCAATTTACAAAAGCGAATTGAGCTTCTTTATAAAAAGGATTATAACTGGTATTTTTATAATCAAAATGGTGCAATATCAGAATTAGTGCTGCCATGTGTATTAGGTGAAGAAGCTAATATAGATAGCATAAATAGTAAAAATAAATAAAAAATTATAAATAAATAGGGTACAAGCAATGTTTCTAGATTGAATAAAATAGAAAGGTTGGAATAAAAATGAAGGTGTTAATGGTTGATGATCAAAGGGTTGTTTTGGAAGGACTAAAAGAACTAATTTCTTGGGGGCATATTGGTGTAGAAAGTCTATATCTTGCAGAAAGTGCTGCTGAAGCAAAGGTAATTGCAAAGGAAACACACATTGACATTTTGATTACAGATATAGAAATGCCAGTTGAAAGCGGTATCCAGCTTATGAACTGGTTTAGAAAAAAATATCCTGAAATTCCCTGTATATTTCTAACATCTCATGCTGATTTCTCATATGTAAAGGAAGCTATAAGAAATCATGGATTTGATTACGTTCTGCAACCAGCAAAACCCGATGAAATTGAGGGTGTAATTAAGCGTTGTATAGAGTATTTGGAGAAGGATAGAGAAATGCGTAACCTTGCTCAGAAAGGAATTAGTTATGATGATACACATGAAAAGGTAGTAGAAGGGCTGGCCGAAAATATATTTGAAGGTTCGGAAGAAGATTTATTTTTGCAGGAAAAGTGGGAAAAGGAAGTTAATAGAGAGTGTATTTATAAATGGTATCTTCCAGTGTTAATTACCTTAGAGAATAATAATCGCATTGATATTAAGAAATTACTAACAAAGTTCATAGAAGGGAAATATCCATTTGTTTGTACAGAGGGTAGAAAGACGATAAATTATTGGCGCTATGGATTAATAATTTGTGGAATTGGAGATAATCCACAAGAAAAATTTATTCATACACTTTTTTCTGAATTATATAATTATTTATCTTCAAATTATAAAGTTAAGGTCATGATTTATGTGGGAAATACAGCATGCATGAATTTATTGGATATGGTAGCACAGTTAAAGAAAAGTTGTGAGAATAATGTGTTTTTAAATACAGGAGTGGTTCTAGTAAAAGAAAAAAGAAATGCTCTTAAGTTACGTATGCCGGATAAAGAAGAATGGAAACAGTGGATGTTGAACGGTGATGGACAATTGATTCAGAATGAAATCAAAAACTTATTGGAAAATGCCGAACAAGTGAATAAATTAACTTTAGATTATACTAAAAAAATATATGCTTTGTTTGTGGATGTGTGGATTATTTGTTGTTATTTAAAAAATGTTAATGGTAGGGAATGGTTTGATGAAAGTTATCAATATGAAGAGTTTCAACAGGCATTCCATACTGTACAAGCCATTAATGAAGCGGTAGAATTTATTATAAATAGGTTTAATAAAGTTTTAGAACAGGATTCAAAGGATAAATCGGAAATATCAAGTGGAGAGCGAATCAAATTAATCTGTTCTTATATTAATGAAAATCTAGAGAAAAATATTTTGCGTTCTGAAGTTTCTTCAATGGTTTACTTAAGTGAAGATTATTTTTCAAAGGTGTTTAAATTGGAAACAGGGTATGGATTCAAGGAATATATATTGATGCAAAAAATTCAATATTGTAAAAAATTGTTAAATGAAACAAACTATCCTGTTGGAGTTATTGCAGGAAAAGTTGGATATGATAATTTCTCGAATTTTTCACAGATTTTTAAAAAATTTACCGGCAAAACCCCTCATGAATATAGAAGCGAAAATTAGCACATATATTAAAAAAATGAAGTCTTTTGTGAAATTATAAAGTGAAATTTAAGTGTACTATTTATACTTATTGAAAAGGTGATAATATGAATTTTATAGAATTAGATAAACAGTTAAGACAATTAGATGAGGAAGAAAAACTTTTCAAAGAATTGTCAGATAAAAGTAGTAAAAATTTTATAGAAAGTACAATAAGAAAAGTATACTCTATAAGTAGAAGTGAAGAAAAATGGATAATAAATAGTAGTAAGCTTATGAAAGAAAATGAAAACTTCTCTATTCATAAGCATAAGAGGTTTGTAAGCTTCGGGGAACACAAACATGATTATATAGAACTTATATACGTTTATAGCGGAGAAATAAATCAAAGAATAAGTGGAAAAGAAATTAAGATAAAAAAAGGTGAGTTATGCATATTAGATATGAATGTTGTTCATTCAATTGAAATGGCAAGTGAAGACGATATAGCCATAAATATTATTATGACTGGGGATTTTTTTAATAGTATGTTTATGAGTTTTTTATCTGAAAATGATATAATGTCAAAATTCATAATAAAGACTTTTTACCATAAAAAAGAAAATAGTCAGTTTTTGATGTTTAATTCAAGTAAAAATGAATTAGTTCAAATAATTATGAAAAGATTATTGTGGGAATATTATAATAAAAAAGTATCATATGAGCCGGCTATTCATGCATATATTTTACTTTTATTTACTGAGTTTTTAAGGGAATATAAAGAAACTATGGGTAACACAAAGGCTAATGATTTAAATGAAGTTGTTATTAAAGAGGTAAATAAATATTTATTAAAAAACTATAAAGATGCAGATTTGAAATCAACAGCAGAATTTTTTCATTTTAATCCAGATTATCTTAGTAAATTTATAAAGAATTCTACTGGCAAGAGTTTTACCACATTATTGCAAGATATAAAGTTAAAAGAAAGTTGTAATCTTCTTAAAAATTCAAGTTTTACAATTCAAGAAATTATGCAATATGTAGGATATAGCAATTTAAGTTACTTTTATAAATTATTCAAGAAAAAATTTAATGTTACTCCTGTAGAATACAGAAATAAAAATTGATAAAAAAGTTTTCAGCTTGCGGAAGGCTTTTTTAATTATCTAGAACTATCACTATATTTTTTGCTATATTTTTTGGGAGATAACTTAACTAATTTTTTGAAAGTTTTATAAAAATTAGAATAGTCTTCAAAACCACTGGAATAACAAACCTCAGTCATAGACTTACCTTGCATAATCAACTTTTTTGCATTTTGTATTCTTTTAGATTGTATGTATTCAACAATAGTGAATCCTGTAGCTTCTTTAAATAAATGAGACATGTAAAATTTATCAATAAATAAGGATTCACATAAAATATCTAAACTTATTTTATTTTTATAATTGTCTTCGATAAATGTAAGAACTTTTGTCACTCTATTATCAATATTTTTCAATGTTTTTAGAGAATTAGTATTTGCTATATAAATTTCATCTAAACAAATTAATAATTGAATCATATAACTATACATTAATAGATTATTTTTTGCATCCCCTTTTTTATAGCAATCTCCAATAGAATCAAAATAAGATAGTATAGGGGTATTTTTATGTAAAGATAAACTTATTTTATTACCTTTCCCAGCTACTCTTCTAGTAAAAATTTTTAAAGGATTATATTCGGCATCTAATATTTGTGAAAAAAATTGTGGCTTAAATTGTATGAATCTTCTTTCATAAGGATCGCTATTAATTACTTGAGGGCGATGCACTTCTAAATCAGTAGTAATAATAATATCTCCTTTAGAAAGTTCATACATGCTACCTTCTACAAAATACTTAATATTATTAGAAAGGGCCATAAATATTTCATAAGAATCGTTTAAATGATTATCTACTTTACAGCTTTCGCTTTTAGAATAGATATAAAAAATATTATTTGGATTGGTGTTTATATTTACCATAGATTTACTCAATATTATCATTCCTTTAATCTCAATAGTAACAATTTAATAACTGAATTTGTTATCATAAATATATTTAGGTGGTGATAGTACCTTTATTATATCGCAATATTTGCAATATAAAAAGCAATAATGACAAATCAGTTTCAACAAATTGTTTTTATAATAAACATATAAGAAAAAAATCAATTAAAGAATTTATATAGGGAGCCTAGTTCAACTATTAATAATTTAAAAGCATAGAGAAAAATAAAAATAAATTTTAAAATAGCAGCACAAATGGTTACACTTATGGATTATATGACAATACTAGAGGATATGAGAGAAACATTCAAAAGAGTTAGGAATATGGGATATACGGCTATTCAAATGTCTGAAATTAGTTTATCATAATCATGATTTTGAGTTCTAAAAATATGATGGAAAACAGGTATGGATATTCTTTTTGAAAGTTTTGATCATAGATACGTACAATTTGAATTAGATACATATTGGGTTCAACAAGGAGGTTGTACTCCACAAGATTGGATTCCAAAAGTTGATGGGCGTATGGGTGTAGTTCATTTTAAAGATTACTATTAGAATAAAATCCAGTAGTGATTTTTATTTTACTTAATCATATATTATATGTATAATAAGTTAAATAAATAAACAGCTTTTCTAGTTTTTTATTAATAAAATAGGGGTGTTAGTATGAAACAAAATAGAAAATCTTTGTTTGGTAAATGGTTTTTAACTTATCTAGTTTTTATAGTTATATCAATAGCATTTATTTTGCAGATTTATTCTGTTTATAGTAGCAATATGAAAAAATCTCTTGATAAGTTAAATAAATCTTATTTATCTCAAGTTAAAAGATCCTTGGATGAACAATTAAAGAATTTAGATATAACAGCTTATACAATAGGATTAAATAAAAATATTTATACTATCTTAAATTATAATCCTCAAAGAGAACGTGAAGATTTTCCACAAATAACATATAACATTATAGAGAATATGATATTGTATAACAATACTAACACTTTCACAAAAGAGATTTATCTTTATGCCATTGAAGGAAATCTTATTTTATCTAATAGTGCATTGTATAAAGAGGACATGCTAGATGTATTTGCTCAATCCGTATTTAATATAAATTCTGATAAATTTAAAGAATTAATGGGGGAAAAATATAAAAGAGAAATAATTCCGTTGAATGTATTAACGGGAATGGCGGAACATAAGAATAGACTGGTATATTTAAAAAGCATTCCTTTTAGTGCTAATAAGCAATTGGGAACAGTCATAATGGAATTAGATTATAAAAAGTTTTATGAGCAATTCGAGAAAGATGTTTTTTTGGATGAAGGATCATTTTTTATTGTTGATAGTAGAAATGTCTTGATATATTCAAAAGGAATTGATGGATTGCCAGTACAAATGAAATATGACGATATTAAGGAAGATGAAATTGAGCAGATAAAAATTAATGGGGAAAAAATGGTTGTTTATGCCACTAAATCACAAGCGTTTGACTGGAAATATGTAAGGATTATTAATGAAAGTGAATATTATAAAGAATCAAATAAAATTAAAGATGTTTTTATTATTATGATTTTAATATTTGCTTTAGTAAGTATGTTTCTTGCTTACATTATTACGGTAAAACTACATAAACCCATAAAAGTGTTAGTTAAAAAGCTAAAGTCTCCTGAAAATGATAATATAGGAAATGAATACGACTTTATTGAAAAAACAATACAAAAAAATAAAGAGTTCCAAGAAAAGATGGAAAAACAATTAAGCAAGCAAGAAAATGTACTTAAAAATCTTACTTTGACAAAATGGTTAAGAGGAAATTATGAAACAGAAGAGATTATTTATGATTTATTAAGTGAATATAAAGTGAATTTTTATGGTGAGAGTCATCAAGTTATTATTATTAAAATTAATGGATTTGTTGATATTGAAGAAGAAAATCCAAAAAAAATGGATATTGAATTGGCTAGGGATATTATTGTTAATGTGTTTAAAGATAGCACTAAAGAATATTTTAGTATAAATATAGTAAAAATTGATAAATTGATAGCATGTATATGTCATTTTACAAAAGAAGAAAAGAAAACACAAATATACTTAATGGAGGTACTAAGTAAAAGTTGGAATTCCATTCATGACAAATATGGTATAGATTTGACTATGAGTTTAAGTAATGTACATAATAATTTGATGGGGGTGTCACAAGGATATAACGAAGCATTGGAAGCGCTCACATATAATCACTTGTTGGGAAATGTTGCTTTTATAGAGTATAAAGATATTTTAAAATCCAAGAAAAATTATTGCTATAGTATTGAAAATGAATATAAATTAACCAATCTAGTAAAACTAGGAAAATCTGATGAAGCAATTATATTAGTTCAGGGTGTAATTAAAGAACATACAAATGAAAATTTTATTGCAGTAGAATATATTAAATGTCTTATGTTTGATTTGATGGGTTCAGTTTTAAAAGCAGTTACAAGTGAAAAAGCTGTAAAGCATATGGAAAGCATTCTTCCTATTAAAAGATTGATGAAAGCTGAAGATATTGAAGCTATGGAGACGGTTATAATTAATGTGATAAAACAAATATGTGAGTTTTTATCACAGGAGAATGAAGAAAAGAACAATGAAAATATTAGCAATAAAATCAAAGAGTATATTGAAAAAAATTATGGTAACATGGATCTTAATGTTTCTTTAATTGCAGATGTTTATGAAATGTCTCCTTCTTATATATCTAAGCTATATAAGGAGGAAGTAGGAGATTCAATTCTAAATTATGTAAATAAAGTGAGGATGGAAGCTTCTAAAAAATTATTGGTGAGAACAAGTGATAATATTAATGTCATTTCTGAAAAAGTTGGATATTCTCATAGCAATGTGTTTATACGTATGTTTAAAAAGTATTATGGATTAACTCCAGGACAGTACAGGCAATTGAAGGATAATTAAAATAATATGGTAATTTAAAGTTGATAACAAATCAATTTTAAATTACCATTATTTTTTGAAACAATTCTATTTTTTTGTACAATAATAGAAATTCAAGAAATTGTCCATGATTTCATAAAAGAAGTATGGCTTGGTTAGAGTTTTGTTCATCGTTTTCATAATTGTATATTTACAACAGGTGAAGGATTCGTATATGATTATCCTGTGACCGGCACAAAATAAAAATAGTATTTCAAAAAAATACAGGGGGTTTTGTAATGAATAAGAAAATAATATCATGTTCATTAGCAATTTTATTATTACTTAGTGTAACAGCATGTGGAACAAAAAATGAGAGTAAAAATAATGAAGAAAGTATTGACACAACTGAAACAACAACTACAACATACCCAATTCAAGATGCGCCAGAACTAACATATAGAATGATTGGGCCAGATTCAACAGCAACGGATAAGGATTTAGGAACTACACCATATGGTGAAACTGTTAAAAAATTATCAGGGGCTAATTACAAATATATTCATCCAGTAAAAGGACAAGAAAAAGAACAGATGAACTTAATGGTTGCATCAGGAGAGTTTCCAGATATCGTAGAGTACAATTTCTTGACTGATTATTTGGGAGGACCTGAGAAAGCTATTAGTGATGGTGTTATTGTAGATTTAACAGAATTGATACCAAAATACGCACCAAATTTAATGAAGTATCTAGAAGCAAATCCTGAAGTGATGAAAATGGTAAAAACAGATACAGGCAAGATATATAATTTTCCGTTAATTAGAGGCGATGAACAACTATTGACTTTTTTCGGACCTATTGTTAATAAAGCTATGCTAGATAAGTATAATCTTCAGGAACCTGAAACTATGGATGAGTGGTACACTATGTTAAAAACTTTCAAAGAAAACGGTGTCAAATCTCCATTATCCTTTGATCCTAAGCAGCTTACTACTGATAAAGGAAGTCTTTTTATTGGAGCTTATGGTATAGCAAAAGATTTTTACCTAGATGAGAATAAAGAAATCAAGTTTGGATCTATTCAACCAGAATATAAAGAGTTTTTAGCAGAATTTAAAAAATGGTATGAAGAAGGATTGATTGATGCAGATATAGCTTCATTAGATGGAACTCAAATTACAGCTAAAATGTTGTCTGAACAATCAGGAGCTTCTATGGGTCCTAGAGGAGGTACTTTAGGTGGATGGAGAGATTCTACACAAGGGGATGAAAATTTTAATTTCATTGGAGTGAAGTATCCAACATTAGTCAAAGGTGAAAAACCTAAATTTGCTCAAAAAACTTTTGCAGTTCAAGGAAATGGAGCTTGTATTACAACTTCTTGTAAAGATGTTATAACAGCAATTCGTTTACTTGATTGGAATTACTCAGAAGAAGGAACCATGGTGAATAACTTTGGTGTAGAGGGTGAATCTTATAATATGGTGGATGGATATCCTGTATTAACAGACCTTATTTTAAAGAATCCTAATGGTTTATCAGCTTTTGCAGCTTCTACATTATATTTGCGTGGAACCTATTATGGTCCATTTATTATGGATCAACGTTTATATGAACAATATGGGGCAACTTACAAGGAACAAAAAGAGGCTAATGAAAAATGGACTTACTCAGATGTTGCAAAGTATCAATTGCCACAAGTAACTCCTTTGGCTGAAGAAAGTGAAGAATTATCTTCTATTATGTCTGAGATTAATACATATAGAGATGAAATGTTTTATAAATTTATATTTGGGGCAGAAAGTTTAGATAATTATGATAAATATGTAGAAAACATTAAAAATATGAATATAGATCGTGCTACTGAAATATATACATCAGCATTAGAAAGATATAATAAGAGATAGTTATTTGTTGGTACTTAGCGTATTTAAGCGCTAAGTACCGTTTAAAGAAAGGAGTAATTATGCAGGAATTTTGTAAGAAAATAAAATCTGATTTTAAAAATAATAAAAGTTTATATTTAATGATATTACCTGTAATTGTTTTTTTCGTTGTTTTTATGTATGTTCCTATGTATGGAGCAATTATTGCTTTCAAAGACTATTCGCCAATTAAAGGAATAGGTGGAAGTCATTGGGTAGGGATGAAACATTTTGCACGTTTTTTTAGTAGCGTATATTTTTGGAGGGTTTTAAAAAATACATTTCTATTAAGTTTATATTCTCTTATATGGGGATTTCCAGCCCCAATTATTTTGGCATTGCTATTAAATGAAGTTAAAGGTAAACTGTTTAAAAAAACGGTTCAAACAATTACTTATTTGCCACATTTTGTTTCTTTGGTTGTTATTGCAGGTTTAATTAAGAACTTTTCTGGAAGTGATGGGTTAATTAATGATATTATAAGTAGTTTAGGTGGACAAAGAATGCCTTTGTTAGATCAAATAAACTATTTTAGAACAATATTTATTAGTTCAGATATATGGCAGCAAATTGGGTGGAATTCCATAATATATTTAGCAGCACTTTCAGGTGTGGATGAACAGCTCTATGAAGCGGCTAGAATTGACGGAGCTAATAGATGGAAACAGACCATTAATGTAACATTGCCGGCTATAAGTTCTACCATTGTTATATTATTAATTTTGAGATTAGGTAATTTATTAACAATTGGATTTGAAAAAATAATTTTGTTGTACAATCCTGGTATATATGAAGTGGCAGATGTTATATCAACTTATGTTTATAGAACAGGGCTGCTTGAACTGAACTGGAGTTATAGTACTGCAATTGGTTTGTTTAATTCTTTATTGAACTTTATATTACTTATTATGGCCAATAGAATCAGTAAGCGCTTTAGCGAAACAAGTTTATGGTAAGGAGAATATTATGTCAAATAAAATGAAGATATCAACTAGTTATAAGGTATTTACAACAATTAATTATATAGTGTTGGGTATGATATCATTGGTAGCATTATATCCTTTACTTTATGTAGCATTTGCATCTTTTAGTGACGGAAGCGAATTGATGAAACAAAGTGGATTACTGCTTAAGCCAGTAGGAAATTTTAACTTAGAAGCATATAAAGCAGTTTTTAAAAATGGAAATATATTTAGAGGGTATAAAAACACTATTCTATTATTAGTCTTTGGAATTCCATATCAGGTGGTTATGACATCGCTTGCAGCTTATGTATTATCAAGAAAAAATGTTTTGTGGAAAAATGTTATTATGTTTTTCATTATTTTCACTATGTTTTTTCAAGGTGGAATGATCCCTTTTTACCTTGTAATTAAAAATTTACATTTAAGAGATAGTCTATTAGCATTAATACTACCTTTTTCAATAAATGTATATAATATGATTATAATGAGAACATCCTTTGCAGCTATACCGGATTCTCTTGAGGAATCGGCTAAATTAGATGGAGCAAGCCATTGGACAATTCTTTTTAGAATTGTAATACCTTTAAGCAAACCTGTAATTGCAGTAATGTTTTTATATTATGGTGTAGCTACATGGAATGGGTGGTTTTGGCCCTCTTTATTTCTTTCAGATAGAGCTAAATTTCCACTTCAGATTATCTTAAGGGAAATATTATTAAGTAGTGATCCTGGTGCAGCTGGAATATCATCATCAAATGCGGTGGATGCAGTTGGTATAGCTGAAACTGTTAAATATGCAACAATAGTAGTTTCAACACTTCCAATACTATTTGTGTATCCTTTCATACAAAAATATTTTGCAAAGGGTGTTATGATAGGAGCTGTAAAAGGATAAAAATAGTTTTACACTACTTACTTTTGTTCCAAAAAATTTTGAATGATTACATTCAGAACCTAATAATTTAAAAAAAGTAGTATTAGAGGAAAATAATTTACAAAAATGGTATTTTAAGTAATAAACTTAAAATACCATTTAACTAAAAGGGCGGAATTCTTCTATCTTCTATAAATGGGAGATGGATAGCCCTTATTATTTTTGGTTCGATACCAAAAATAATAAATTCTTGATGAATAAGTAAGTGTGGAGTATATATAAATGTAAGTAACAGACTTCTAAAAAACAATTATGGAAATAAATAGAGTCTATAGATACATAGAGTTATTGATTTTTCTGAATTTTGCAGGTGTAACTTGGAAATTTTTTTTGAATAAGTGATAGAAATGGCTTAAATTTTCAAAACCACTTTCCATTGAAATATCTAATATACTCATATTAGTATTAGTTAGTAAATTTTTTGCATATG
>NZ_FQXM01000020.1 GCF_900129965.1 Clostridium grantii DSM 8605
TGATAATGAAAGATTTGCTTTTATATGTCCACACTCACTACAAGTCTTTGATGATGGATACCATGTATCAGCTTCGATAAACTCAATTCCATTGAACTCACATTTATATTGAATTTGTCTTTTAAACTCATATAAGCATTGTTGTGCAATAGCTTTTGATAAATGCTTATTTTTCATCATCCCTTTAATGTTAAGTATTTCCATAACAACTCTTGATGGCTTGGTTTTCACTATCATGTTCGTTGCTTGGTGACTATGATTACTTCTTATATTTGCTAATCTTCTATGAAGTAATTTAATCTGCTTTTCGATTTTTATAATATTACTTGTTTTGACAAACTTACTCCCTTCTTTATTTTTTAGGTATTTACTAGATACCCTACGCTGTAATCTACGTAGCCTTTTTTCAAGTTGCTTTACAACTCTTTTTTTATTAATATTTTTAAAAATCATTCCATTGGAGCATATAGCAAGGTCTTTAATTCCAACGTCAATGCCTATACTCTCATTTGTTAATTCTACTATTGGTTTTTCTTTTTCTATTCCTACTGATATGAACCAATACTTACCATCAAAACTTATTCGTGGATTAGTATATTTACAATTCATAGGGATTGAACTTTTCTTTATAGTTATCCACCCAACTTTTTCAATTAATACTAAACTTTCTTTGACTTTAATCTTTGCTGTGTCATTATAGAAAGACGGTTTAGACTTTCTTCGGCTCTTGAATCGTGGTCTATCAGCTAACCCTTTGAAAAATTTCTTATAAGCTTCACAACCATCTTTAACAGCTTGTTTAGCCACATTGTTAGATACTTCATTAAGCCAATTAAATTGTGTTTTCTTTAAGATAGTTAATTCTTTTCTTAAATCACCATCAGATATAAACTTTCCACCATTCTTATAGTTTTCTTCTTGATTTGCAAGTGTCCAATTATAAATAAATCTTGCAGTACCCACTGACTGCCATAATTTTTGTTCCTGATCTTTAGTTGGATATAATCTAACTTTCTTCCCCAGGATCACTCTCTAACAACTCCTTAATCATCTTCTTAGCTTTATTTGCTTTTTTACCTTGAAGGCTACAACTAAAAACTGTAACAATAAATATTAGAATAAACTATACATACTATTCTAATGTTTTATAATATTTTAGTTGCTGTTGCCATACCTCCTTTTGTTATCTTTTGTATTCTATTATATAATTCTTTTAATATTTTAGGAAGAAAATTAAATTATATAAAGATAATATTTGGTTTTTTAACAGTTGTATATAAATTTATTTTCAATAAATTTATATACAACTCTTTTTTTTAATTCAATACTTCTATATACTTTTCTGTATCCTTTGTAATTAAATAAAAGCAACAAGGATGAGTAATAGAAAATACTGCTGGAATACCGTCAGTAATATGGTCGATAATTCCTATGCAATTATTCCATTCTGGATTGAAGTCATGTATCTTTACAATCATACCTAAATTATACATATACCCCTCCTATATTATTAAAATTTATAAGAATAAATTATTTTTTATATAATGGTGTCACTTAAGCTATTATTTATAGCTAAGATTTCTTTATAGTACTATTCTATGAAAAATAATTATAAACTCTACAATTTTAATCATCACCAGTTTTAATAATTTTATACAAGTTTAATTAATAATTAAACTTGTATAAGTAGAAACTAATATAGTCCTATAGGATGGCAGTTTTTATTTGATTGATTTGAATAAGAAAGTAGAGGTTTATTTTCATGAATAAAATTTCACTTTATGATATAATACAATAAATATATTTAAATGAGCATTGTGAATACATATGCAAAATAATGTGTATTTATTTATAAAATAGAGGAGGTCCACAATTAAGATGATTAATATTATTAACCAAAAAATGCTTTTAGTGAAAAATCAAGAATTAATAGAAGCAAATGAAAAAATAAACATTGATGACTTAAACAGAAAATTCTTTGATGAAGGCAATGAAAGATTAAATGAAGATGATTTTGAATTATCAAAGGCCCAAAAGAAAACTATGGCTTTTAATATTTTAGAAAATCATAATTTATCAGGAAATATGGAAAATTTGAAACTTAAATTTGATACAATAGCTTCTCATGATATAACTTTTGTAGGAATTATACAAACAGCTAAAGCATGTGGACTTGAGAAATTCCCTATGGAGTATGTACTAACAAATTGTCATAATAGTTTATGTGCTGTTGGGGGAACAATTAATGAAGATGACCACTTATTTGGATTATCAGCAGCTAAAAAATATGGTGGGACTTATGTTCCAGCTCATCAAGCGGTAATACATCAATATATGAGAGAAATGATGGCAGGATGCGGAAAAATGATTTTAGGCTCTGATAGTCATACTAGATATGGAGCATTGGGAACTATGGCAATGGGGGAAGGTGGTCCAGAGCTAGTAAAACAATTGCTAAAAAGAACCTACGACATAAAAAATCCAGAAATAATAGCAGTATATCTTGAAAATGAGCCTAAAGCATATGTAGGACCTCAAGATGTTGCTTTATCAATTATAAAAGAAGTATTCAAAACAGGCTTTGTTAAGAATAAAGTTATGGAATTTGTTGGACCAGGGATTTCAAAATTAACTGTTGACTTCAGAAACGGAGTAGATGTAATGACTACTGAAACAACTTGTTTATCAAGTATATGGTGTACTGATGACAAGGTTAGAGAATATCTTAAAGTTCATGGAAGAGAAAATGAATACAAAGAAATCATGCCAGGAAAAGTGGCTTGTTATGATGGAGTAATAAAAGTAGATTTAAGCAAAATTGAGCCTGTTATTGCATTACCTTTCCATCCAAGCAATGTATTTTCAATAAAAGAATTAAATGCAAATCCTTATGAAATACTAAGAAGTGTGGAAGAAGATGCAAAACAATTATTCAAAAATTCTAATTTGAATTTCAAATTAACTAATAAAATTAAAGATGGTAAAATTCATGTTGATCAAGGTATTATTGCTGGGTGTGCAGGTGGAACTTATGAGAATATAAGTATAGCTGGTGAAATGCTTGCTGATAAATTTATAGGTTCTGATGAGTTTTCATTAATGGTATATCCTTCAAGTCAACCTGTTAATTTTGAACTTAATAAAAATGGAACAATTAATAAATTACTAGAAACAGGAGCAATTGTTAAAACAGCTTTCTGTGGGCCTTGTTTTGGAGCTGGAGATACTCCGTCTAATAATGCTTTAAGTATTAGACATACAACTAGAAATTTCCCTAATAGAGAAGGATCAAAACCAAAGGATGGTCAAATTTCTTCAGTAGCATTAATGGATTCAAGATCTATTGCAGCTACAGCAATAAATAAGGGGATTTTAACATCAGCAGAAGATTGTCCGACAATTAATGAAGTTAGAGAATATAGTTTCAATGATAAAATATATAAAAATCGTGTTTATTCAGGATTTAATAAAGTTGATGATAAATCAGAATTGCTTTTCGGACCAAATATAAAACCATGGCCAGAAATGATCGAGATAACTGATAATCTTTTACTTAAAGTTGCATGTGTTATAAAAGATGAAGTAACAACTACAGACGAATTGATTCCTTCAGGAGAAACATCTTCTTATAGATCAGATCCTTTTAAACTTGCTGAGTTTACCTTAAGTAGAAAAGATCCAGAGTACGTGAATAGAGCAAAATCAATTAAAAAGATTGAAGATGATAGAATAAATGTAGTTGAAAACAATGTAGAAGTAACTGAAGAAATAGAAAAAATATTTAACATTTTAAAGACAGGTAAATCTGTTGAAGAATTAATAAAAAACACATCACTAGGAAGTGTTATTTATGCAAATAAACCAGGTGATGGTTCAGCTAGAGAACAAGCAGCTTCCTGTCAAAAAGTTCTAGGTGGTTGGGCTAATATAGCTATAGAGTATGCAACAAAGAGATACAGAAGTAATTGCATAAATTGGGGTATGGTTCCTTTTAAAACTAAAGAAAAAAATATAGTTTTAAAAAATAATGAATATATATTTATCCCAGGAATTAAAGTAGCTTTAGAAAATGGCGAAAATGAGGTAGAGGCATTTATTATTGGGGAAAATAATGATACTAGAAAATTAACCTTATACATTGATGATCTTACTAAAGATGAGCGAGAAATTATACTTTCAGGATGCTTGATAAATTATTATAAAACACACTAATTTTTGGCCACTTCTGTTATATTTGTAGAAGTGGCTTTAAAAATGAGTAGTATTTACTAAAACAAATATGGGGGAAAAAGATGAAACTTCTAAGACAATTAGGAATTATATTAGGAATTGCACTATTAGGAGAACTTATTAGTAAAACATTGAGTTTGCCTATACCTGGCAATGTATTAGGCATGGTTATATTATTAATTCTTCTTTTTTTGAAAATTGTTAAAATAGAAATGATAGAGTCGTTAAGTAATTTCTTACTAGGGTATTTAGCATTTTTCTTTATACCGGCAGCAGTTGGGTTAATTGCAAATTTAGATTTACTAAAAGAACAAGGAATAGCTATTTTAACAATATGCGTGATTTCAACTATTATAGCTATAGTAGTTACAGGATTAACAATACAATTTATAAAAAGGTGGTTAAAAATATGATGCAAATAATTGATACGCCTTTCTTTGGGGTTCTAATTTGTATAATAGCTTTTGAAATAGGATTATTTATAAATAAAAAAACTAAGAATGTTATATTAAATCCTCTTTTGATAAGTATTAGTCTTATAATATTTTTGTTACTTAAATTCAATATATCTTTAGAAACTTTTAATAAAGGTGGAAGTTTGATATCTTTTTTTCTAACTCCAGCAACTGTAATATTAGCAGTTCCTTTATATAAGAAATTCAACATTTTTAAAGCTAATGCATTACCAATAATTATTGGAATAACCGTAGGGTCATTTTCAGTTATTTTAAGTGTTGTAATGTTATCCAAGCTCTTTGGATTGCAGGACAGTATACTAAGGTCTTTAATGCCAAAATCAATAACAACACCTATAGGTATAGAAGTAGCAAAACAAATAGGCGGAATTCCATCTATAACAACAACAGCTATCATTATTACAGGAATTGTCGGAGCAATTTTTGGACCAAATATATGTAAAATTTTCAAAATAAAAGACGAAGTTGCAGTAGGAATAGCCATGGGAACAGCAGCACATGCTATCGGAACATCAAAAGCTATTGAAATGGGAGAAGTACAAGGTGCAATGAGTGGAATTGCTATAGGAATAGCAGGACTTATTACGGTTATATTGGTTCCTATAATAATTATTTTTATATAAGACAGTTAAGGATGACAATTTGTCATCCTTTGATTTTTGGAAGGAATACTATTTATAAAAATGAACTTTTTAATACTTATAATACTCTTATATATGAAAGCATAATTAATACAATTTTAATAGTTATTTATAGAAAGAAGGTGAGGGTTTGGATATTGAAGAGCTAGTGAAAAAATCAAAAGAAGGCGATAAGAATGCATTGGTTCAGCTTATAATGTTAAATAAGCGAGACTATTATAAAATTGCTTATGTTTTTATGAAAAATAATGAAGATGCAATGGATGTAATGGAAGATATGATTGTGATATTATATGAAAATATTCATAAGCTTAGAGATGAAAAAGCTTTTGATAGGTGGAGCAAAACAATTTTGGTTAATTGCTGCAAAAATACATTGAGAAAAAAGAAAAAAATAATTTTATTGGAAAACATAAAAGAAGATATATACGAAGAAGATTTTCAAAGTAAAGAAAAGGGAATTATATTAGAAGAACATTTATCTAAACTTAATGAAAAGCATAGAGAAGTAATAAAATTACGGTATTATTTAGATATGGATTATAAAACTATAGCTAATATTGTTAAAGTACCAGTTGGGACTGTAAAATCTCGTATATCTAATGGACTAAAAAAATTGAAGGAAAGTTTGGGAGGTGAAAATTTATGAAAAATATAGAAGAGCTGTTAAAGAATAATAAAATTAAGCTAGATAAAATAAATGTGCCAGATGAACTGGAAAATAGATTAATGGGTGCGCTGGAAAAACAATCATTAAAGAATAAATATAATAATAAATTAATGATGAAGGTGGCATCTATATTAATAGTATTTATACTTGTAGGGTACAATTTTGATACACTAGCTTACTATAGCAAAAAAATTATAGGATTTGACCAAATAATGAGTGAGTCATTGAAAAAATTAAATGAAAATGGAAAAGGACAAATTATAAACAAAAGTTTTACCTTTAGTAATGGAATTATAGTGACTTTAGATGGAATTATGGTGGATGATAATCAGTTATTATTATTCTACACCGAAAAAAAAGCTGATAAAAGTATAAATGAAAATACAATTGTATCTTCTATGATGTCTATAAATGGCTTTATGGGAAATCTACAGGTTTCATCAGGAGAAGGACAATTAAGCGACGATGAGAATGAAATCAAATGGATAATGAAATTTGAATCACCTAATTTTTATCAGAAAAAATTAAAATGGACATTTGAGGTTAATAATGATGGGAAAATAGAGAGTGGGGAGATATCTTTTACTTTGGATAGAAACAAGGCTATGGGGCATACGTTGAAAAACAAATTAAATGAAACTGTAAAATTAGAAGATAGAGAAATAAAATTTGATTCAATATTGGCATCTTCAACAACTACAGTTATTAAGGGAACTATACAAAACTTTTTAGACCTAGCTTTTGATCAATTAAGTGGAGAAAGAATTAGACCAGAACAAGTAGAGTTTGAGTTAATTGCAAATGGAGAAGAGTTACAATGGCAGGGTTCAGGAATGAGTACCAATTTCAAGGGCATAAAATTTCATAAAGAATTTGAACCTTTACCTGAAGAATTGAAAAATTTGCAACTAAAGATTAAAGGTTTTATAGCAGATTATGATGTAGATGAAAAAGTTAAAATAAATAAAAAGGATGATAATGTAACTTTTCAGGTTGAAGGTCAAAATATAGAAATAGAGAAAATCTATGAATCAAAGGATGAAACTTTTATTACTATAACAACAGAAGAGAAGGTGGTTCTTTCAAGAGTTTATTTAATTGTAGATGGTAAAAAAATAGAACTTCAGGATACGGATTCAGATGAGGAACAAAAAAATCAGCTTGGAATTATAACACATACAAGAACACTTAGGTTCCTTGGCACAGGAGAAAATTTGCAATTAAGTATTGAGAGAATAAGATATAATAAAAGTATAAACACAATCATTGATATACCTATAAAGTAAGAAAAGAATTTCAAAGATATAATAGGTAATAAGTATTTATATTTTGTATAAAGGGCTTCAGAAAAATTTGTTAACAGTATAGAAACATTTTTAACACTTCATTGTCACATAACTATATTATTATATTAATAACAGATAAATAAAAAAACTTATCCCTCCCTAAAATAAGTTTAATACAAAACCCACACTGATAAAATAATAGTGTGGGTTTATTTTGTTGGGGAAAACCCATAAAATATGATATGGATACTAGGTGAAATTATAGTAATATTTACAAAAAAAATTATGAATGGTATAATTTATATTAATAAATCTTATAAAAGGGTGGTACAATATGATTCCAATAATTATTTCTATTGTAAGTGTTTTGGTAGGTATAGCATTAATTTTATGGCTGGCAGGCTTTAGGATTATTTCAAATGACAAAATCGCAGTAGTTGAAAAATGGTGGTCTCCTAAAGGTAATTTGGAAGAAAGAATTATTGCATTAAATGGTGAGGCAGGATATCAACCACAAGTTTTAAGAGGAGGAATACATTTTTTATCCCCATTAATGTACAAAATCCATAAATGTCCATTTGTAACTGTACCTCAAGGAGAAATTGCTTATGTTTTCTCAAGAGATGGAAAACCGCTTGATCCAACTCAAACATTGGGACAAGTAGTTCCCCAATGCAATAATTTTCAAAATGTGAGAGCATTTATGGAAAATGGAGGTCAAAAAGGACCACAAAGAGGGATAGTCAGAGAAGGTACTTATATTTTCAATCTTGCTCAATTTATAGTTATAACTAATGAAAAAACTTATTATCTTCCCCTTGGAAGTAATGATGATTATAAAACAATTAATAAAATGGCTGAGATTTTAAGAGAAAGAGATGCTTTTAAACCTATAGTAATAAAAGGCGTGGATGATAAGGTAGGTATAGTTACAGTTCATGATGGACCTTCTTTAAATAAGGATGATATTATAGCACCAGCGGTAGGAGATGTTTCATCAGAAAGTGAAAAATATCATAATAATTTCCAAGATCCTGAAAAATTTTTAATTGCAGGCGGATTTAGAGGAAGACAACACCAAGTTTTAGTTGAAGGAACATATTTTATAAATAGATTATTTGCAACTGTTCAGCTTATAGAGAAAATTACTGTAGAGGTTGGATTTGTAGGTGTTGTTGTTTCCTACATTGGACCTAAAGGAGAAGATTCTACTGGGGTAGGATATAGCCATGGAGAACTTGTTGAAAATGGTTATAGAGGGGTTTGGGCTAAAGCTTTAATGCCAGGTAAATATGCATTTAATACTTATGCTGGTAAGGTTATAATGGTCCCAACAACTAACATAATTTTGAAATGGATAAGTAATCAAAGAGGAACTCATAATTTTGATGAAAATTTAAAGGAAGTAAGCTTAATAACAAAGGATGCTTTTCAACCGTCACTTCCTTTATCAGTAGTGCTTCATATTGATTATAAAAAAGCTCCTTTGGTAATCCAACGATTTGGAGATATAAAGAAATTAGTTGATCAAACTCTAGATCCAATGGTATCAGCTTATTTTAAAAATATTGGACAAACTAAAACTTTAATTCAGCTTATTCAAGAAAGAAGCGAAATTCAAATGACAGCTTCTAGTGAAATGAAAGAAAAATTTGGTCACTACAATTTAGACTTAGAAGAAGTTTTAATTGGAACTCCATCTGCATCTGAAAATGATAATAAAATAGAAGATATTTTAACTCAACTTAGAGAAAGACAAATTGCTATGGAACAAATTGAAACTTATACTATGCAGCAAAAGGCGGCAGATAAGGAAAAAGAATTAAAAGAATCTCAGTCAAGGGCGGCTCAACAAAGATTCTTAACAGAATCAGAAATAAATATTCAAATTCAAGGAAATGAAGGTAAAGCAGAATTTCAAAGAGCACTTCAAGAAGCTTCTAAAATTAAAGCTATTGCAGAAGCGGAAGCAGAAAAAGAAGCTAGAATTGGTATAGGTAAAGCCATAGCTATTGATGAACAAGTAAAAGCTTATGGCGGACCACAATATCAAGTTGCTCAAGAAATTATGAGTAAGTTTACTCAAGCTATTGAAAAATCAAAAATAAATATAGTTCCAAATACTTTGGTGAATATGGGGAATTCAGATTCTGGAAGTGGAAATGTTTTTGAAATGCTTTTGGGTCTTTTGGTAAGTGAAAAATTAGGAGTAAATTTTGATATGAATAAAGATAATGAAGATACAAGGGTTTTGAAAATAAAAGAAGCTATATTAAAATCTATGGAAGAAGAAGAGACAGAGCAGTAAAATATTAAAAAACAAAAGGAGATATATAACTAATGAATAAAGAAATTCAAATTGACAAAGCATCGAAAGAATTAATAATAAGAGAGATTAAAAGATTCTTTTATGAAGAAAGAGATGAAGACCTTGGCGAATTAGCAGCTATGTTATATTTGGACTTCGTTATGGAAAATATTGCACCAGAGATTTATAATATAGGGGTGAAAGACAGTATATCTTTTATGACAGATAAAATTGATGATATGTATGGTTTAGAAATACGTAAAAGATAATTAGAAAAACTTGTGATAATTAATTAACAATTTAGAAACATTTTCAACACTTAGTTGTAACATAACTATATTATTATAATAATAACAAATAAATAAAAAACTTATCCCCCTAAAATAAGTTATAATATTAAACCCACACTTCTTAAAAAAAGTGTGGGTTTGTTTTTTTAGTTAGTACTATCTAACATAAGATTTTTATCACTATAAAAAATTTCTTCATCTATTTCATTTTCGCTTTTGGCAACAATTAAAGTAACCACAGCATCCCCAGTTACATTAACAACAGTACGGCACATATCAAGGATTCTATCCACGCCTATAATAAGAGCAATTCCCTCTACAGGTAGTCCTACTGAAGTAAGTACCATAGATAAAGTAATCATGCCAACTCCAGGAACACCAGCAGTTCCAATGGAAGCTAAAGTTGCAGTTAATATTACAGTTAAAAGCTGAGATAAAGTTAAATCTACATTAAAAATTTGAGAAATAAATACAGTGGCAACTCCTTGCATAATAGCGGTACCATCCATATTTACAGTAGCACCAAGTGGAAGAGTAAATCCAAAAATACTTTTATGAACACCAAAGTTTTTTTCAACGGTTTCCATGGTAACAGGCAAGGTTGCATTAGAACTAGAGGTACTAAAAGCAAGAGTCATAACATTCCAGAATTTTTTGAAGAAAATTATTGGATTTAGTTTTGTGAAGATAACTAAACTACCTGTATAAACTACAGTTAAATGAACAAATAAAGCTAATAATATAGTAATCATATATAAACTCAATTTAATTAAAGAGTCAAATCCAAGAGTAGCAGCAACCTTTAGTATCAAAGAAAATACACCAATAGGAGCCATTAGCATAACTATATCAATCATTTTTAAAACTAGGTGATTCATAGAATCGAATAAATCTAAAATAATTTTAGACTTTTGTTTTGGAATACTGTTAATGGAAACGCCAAGAAGTAAGCTGAAAACTATAACTTGTAGCATATTACCTTCTACCATTGATTGCAGTGGATTTGTAGGAACCATACCTACTAATATATCAATAAAATTAACAGCTTCACTTACTTCATAAGCAGCGTTACCAGAAGTTAAAGAGCTATTTGACCCAGGTTGAATCATTAGTGCAAAAGATAATCCTATAGTTATTGCAAGAGCAGTAGTTGATAAGTAGAAAATTAGAGTTTTAGCTCCAACTCTCCCAAGCTTTTTTATATCACTTATTTGAGTTACACCATTTACCAAAGATATAAACACCATAGGTACAACCAACATTTTTATAGCATTGATAAATATTTTACCAATAGGAGCAAAAGCATAGCTTTCTAATAACTTGTATAAATTTTGTGGTAGTAAAGAAATTTCAGGATTAAAAAGCAATCCTATAATAAGACCAAGTACCATTGCAAGAATAATTTTCGTGGATAATTTAGTTTTTTTCATTTGTTTATTCATATTTTATTTCCCCCATAGATATAATATTTTGTGAATAATTGCATTTTATAGACAAACTTTACGCATGAATTAATAGTTAAAGTGGAATGACTTGAATATTGATTTATGAAAGTATGAGCATAAAATTATGCATTTCATAAATTAAACTCAAGATGAAATTGTATCATACATAAGCTTGAAAATCAAATAATGCAATAAATGATTATGCAACTTGCGTTTTTATAAAATCCAGATAAGGAAATTAAAAACTTATTTTACTAAAACAAGTTAAATAGTAAGTGAAAGTTTAGTTGAAAAATTGTAATATTTATTATAAACTGAGATTATAATAAATAAGTTGTAAGTATTTACAGTGTTATTCTATGGTATAGGAGGTGAAATAAAATGAGTAATTTTAAATTATATAAATCAACAACGGATAAGAAAATTTCTGGTGTTTGTGGTGGATTAGCTGAGAATTTAGGAGTTGACCCGTCTATTGTAAGAATAGTTTGGGCAGTAATAAGTATTTTTTATGGAATAGGTATTATACTTTATATAATTGCTGCATTGATTTTACCAGAAAAACGACCAGAGGATTATGAAGGAAGAATACAAAAACCTAATAATGATTTTTCAAACAAAGAAAAATCACCAGAAACAAAAGTAACTGATGTTAATTTTAAAGAAGTCAAAAGTTATGATGATGTACAACAGTAAAAAAACTACACGAAAGTGTAGTTTTTGTTCAATGTAATAAAAAAATAATATAAGTTTTAATTAAGGGGATGAACTAGTGAGCAATAATATAACCGTTCTACCAGTAGTTATATATTTAGTAATTAAACTTACATATATATTTAAAGGGAGGGCTTTTATTACTTATATATCTGAGTTCGAAGGTTTAGTGTTAATGTATTGTGCAGCTCCTATTGTGAATTTAAATCTTTTTAAAAATATTCAGTCAAAAGGAACTCTATCATTTATATCAGCTATAGTACCTTTAGTTATCTTCATGATTTATTTTATTATATCTAGATCAAGAGCTTATAAATTATTAATACATAATGTGGCTATGAAATTGTTTATGGATAAATTTGAAGACTTACTAATTAAACATAATATTCAATTTGCAAAGGAAAAATATAAATTGGTATTAAATAATAAAGTGATTGTTTATTTTAGTGGGGAATCAATAATTATTAAAAACTATAAAGAGATACCTTTACTAAATGAAATGATCAAAGATTTTAAATATGAACTAAAAAGTATGCCTACTAGAAAGAAAAATATATCTATTGCTTTTGATATACTTTTTTTGGTGATGTTTTCACTTCCTATATTAATTAGTTTATTTTTTATTTTCTAGTTTTTATTTTAATGATATTCTAAAAAACTATGATGTTTTTTAATTTGATATTGATAACTTTATAAGTTTTGGTAAAATGATGTTATAGATACTAATAAGTATGCTTAAGGATATTCATTTAGAAGAATTAAAATAATTATAAAAAATTCAATTCAAATATCCATAAGATTGGAGAAAAGCTTATGCGTAAAATCGTTGGTTTTTACAAACAAATAAGCGTTGCAAATAAAAATATTTTTGTGCTTATGATGACTATACTTCCGTTTATTTTAGGAATTGGAATATCTATGCATAAAAATCCTGAGATGAGATACTTTGGGGCAGCTATAAATATTTCAGGGTCACAAAGAATGCGAACAATGTTGATTTCAAATTTTTCACAGAAAATAGGTACAGAATATTTAGAAAATAATGAGGAAAATGTTGATAGTATACGAAAACTCTTAGAATCAGAAGTTTTTATATATGAAGAGTATATGGAGGCATTAGTTTACGGAGATGAAAGTATAAAACTAGATAAAAATAAGTATGATAACATAGTTTCAGAAATAAATAAGTTGTTACCATTAACAGATAAATACATTGAAGTAACTAAAAATATAATAAGTGACCCATCAGATATGGAGAGTATTGATTTTATTGTTGATAATTCACTAGAATTAAAAGATGAAGTTGATAAAATTGTTGGATTATATGAAAAACAATATGAGATAGAAGTAAAGATTCAAAAAAATATTAATATATGGATAGTTATTATTTCAATAATATTAACAGGTTTTGGTTTTGTTCTTACTAAAAAGATAAAACAAAATGAAAAATTTGCTAAATTTGATTATTTAACAGGATTAAAGAATAAAAGTGAAATATATGTAGATTTAAAAGGGAAAGATGTGAGAAAATACTCCGCATTTTTTATTGATTTGGATAAATTTAAATTGGTGAATGATACATTTGGACATTTGATTGGTGATGAAATAATTATTAAAGTGGCAAATAGAATTCAAAAGTTGTTTGAATTTAATTCAGTATATAGATATGGGGGAGATGAATTTTTAGTTCTAAGAGAAAGTGAAAATATAGATGAAGTGAATTTGTTTAATGAAAGGTTAATGAAAAATATAAAAGTAGAAATGGGGCAACCTTTTATTGATTCAAAAGGAAGAAAACATTATTTGAGTTTTTCTATGGGAATAGTTACAAATAATGCTGGGCTTAAAAGTTTTGAAAAATTAATCGAGTTTTCAGATGATTTAATGTATGACAGTAAAAATTACCCCAATAAGGTGAGTATATGCGATACGGTAGAAAAAGCTGAATACAGGATTGAATTGAAAAATGATACAATGAAGGTTATGCAAAATAAAGAAATATTTGCTAAGTTCCAACCAATTTATGATTTAAATAAGAATATAAAAGGATTAGAAACACTGGCTAGATGGAAGCATAAAGGTAAAATTATTAATCCTATAAACTTTATTCCGATAATTTATAGAAATGGATTTATAGAAGAGTTTGATTTATATATGATTAAGCATGCAGGGTTAATATACAAAGAAATATTTAGCAAAAATCCAATTCATAATGATTTTTTCTATTCGATAAATATAACTAAAGACACCTTATATAATTTCAATATAAATGGTATGCTAAGTGCACTTCGAGAATCTCCTATACCAAGAGATAAAATAATTATTGAAGTTTTAGAAGAAGTAATTATTGATAAAGATGTGATAGACAAACTTGAAATATTACATGAAAAAGGATTTAAAATTGCAATTGACGATTTTTCGGCGGGAAATACTTCAATAGATTCTCTTAAGATTAAATATATAAGTTTTATTAAAATTGCTAAGTCAATTACTGATGAACTTATTGGTAATGAATACAATATAAAATTATTAGATAAGTTAGTTGTTTTAATTCATTCCTTAGATAAAAAAGTTGTTGTAGAAGGGGTAGAGACAAAGGAACAATTCGATTTACTTTCCAAATTAAAAGTTGATTTAATTCAAGGATATTATCTATCAAAACCAAGAGATCCAAAAGATTTATAAATTATTATAAAACAATTGAAAGGATGTGGTAGTTATGTTGAAAAATAAAAATGATAAAACTAATAATAAGGTGAGAGAAGATAGGTAATAAGAATTTGCTAAATTCTCTCTAACTTTGAAAGACAAAAACTTATAAATTTTAAGGAGAGAATATGAAAACTGAAATAAAAATTATTAGAAGTGAAAAATCCTGGATTGAAAGCAGTGCTATTGAACAACTTATAAAGGTAGCAGAATTAGAAGGTGTAGTTCAAGCGGTAGGTATGCCAGATTTGCACCCCGGAAAAACTCCAGTGGGAGCTAGTTTTGTTACTAATAATATTGTTTATCCACATTTAATAGGCAATGATATAGGCTGTGGAATGACTCTATTTTCAACAGCAGTAAATAAGAAAAAATTCAAAACCTCTAAAATCATTGAGAAATTAAAAAAACTTGATAGCTTAGAAAGTATTAATATAGATGATTTGAGAGATGAAACAGAGTATACTTTTAAAAATAAACTTGGGACTATTGGTGGGGGGAATCACTTTGCCGAGTTCCAAGAAATTAATGAAATATATAATGAAAAAGCAATGAAAGACATGAATTTAGAAAAGGATAAAATTATGTTACTTGTTCATAGTGGTTCAAGAAGTTTTGGGGAATTTATCTTAAGAAAATTTATTGATGAATATTCTTGCCAAAATGGACTAAAAACAGATAGTGAAGCTTTTCAAGCTTATATGAAGGATCACAATGAAGCTATTAATTTTGCAAAACTTAATAGAGAATTGGTGGCTTATCGACTTATGCAGTATTTAAAGATGAATAATTACTTTGAGGTGATTAATAGCCAACATAATAGTTTGACAGTGAAGAAGGTAAATGGAGAAAATCTTTATATTCATAGAAAAGGTGCTGCTCCTGCAGATGAAGGTTATGTTGTAGTTGCAGGATCTAGAGGATCTAATTCTTATATTGTTGAACCCATTGGAGAACCTAAAGATTTCGCTTATTCCATAGCTCATGGCGCTGGACGGAAGTGGTCTAGATTTTCTTGTAAAGAAAGACTTGAAGGATTATATTCAAAGAAAGATATACGATTAAATAATCTAAATTATAGTGTTATTTGCAAAGATAAAAATTTAATCTATCAAGAAGCTCCAGAGGCCTATAAAAATATAGAAAGAGTAATTGAAGATATGGTTGAAGCAAATATGATAAAGCTTGTAGCCAGCTTTAAACCTTTAATTACTTATAAGGTTTAAGCTTATGTGGATGCAAATAAGCGCAGGGCAGGGCCCGGTAGAGTGTTGTAGATTTGTTTATTTATTTCTTTGTTTAATAAAAAACGAATGCCAAAAGCAAAATATAAAGGTTGAACTTTTGGAGTATGAACAAGGAGAAAAAAAAGATACGCTAAAATCAGCTTTTGTTAAGTTAAGTGGAGAATTAGCAGAAGACTACGCAAAATCCATTGAGGGTTCCATGCAATGGATATGCAAAAGTACGTACAGAAAAAATCATCAAAGAAAAAACTGGTTTATTGAAGTAGAACTTTTTAAGGAAGAGGAAACTATTGATTTAAATTTAAAACAATTAAAGATTGAAACTATGAGATGTAGTGGCAATGGAGGTCAGAATGTTAATAAACTTGAAACCGGGGTTAAAATAACACATTTACCTACAGGAATTGTAGTAAAATCTCAAGAAGAAAGGAGCCAACTTCAAAATAAAAAAATTGCTATGCAAAGGCTTGAAAAAAAGTTGGCTGAACTAAAGTTAAATAAAGTTTTGGAATTAAACGAAGAAAAATGGGGAAAGCATAAAGAAATTCAACGAGGCAATGCAAAAAGGGTTTTTAAAGGAATAGAATTTAAGGAAATTAATTAACATTCTCGAAACAATTTCAACACTAAGTTGTCACATAAATATATTATCATATTATTAACAGATAAATAAAAAACTTATCCCCCTAAAATAAGTTAAATATTAAACTCATACTGATAAAAAAGTGTGGGTTTATTTTTTTATATTGTTAAAAAATGCTTGTTTGGATATAATTAATGATATAAAAGAGTGCAAGAATATCATAAAATTTCGCAGGAGAATTTCTTAAGAAAGGAAGTGGTTCAAATAGATAATTCGAAGAAACTGATACGGTTTGATTGGTTTATAAAAAAGATGTTAAGAGATAAAAGTAATTTTAAAGTACTTGAAGGATTTTTGACAGCTCTACTTAAGAAAGATATTGTTATCTTAAATATTTTAGAGAGTGAAGGGAATCAAAACAGTGAAACTAATAAGTTTAATAGAGTAGATATTCTTGTAGAAGATGAAAATAAAGAAAAAATAATAGTTGAAATTCAAAATGAAAGGGAATCTGATTATTTAGAAAGAATTTTATTTGGAAGTTCTAAGGTTATAGTGGATTATTTTAAGTTAGGTACTCAGTACAAAGATATTTCTAAAATAATTTCAGTTAGTATTTTATATTTTAATCTAGCACTAGGAAATGATTATGTTTATTATGGAACTACAGAATTTTATGGAGTTCATACCAATGAAAAATTAAAAGTTAAGAGGAAAGTTGATAGTATAGGTATAGATGGAAAGAAGATTATTAGCTACAAAGAAAAAGAAAACATTTTTCCAGAGTATCATCTTATAAATGTAGAAAAGTTTAAAGATGTAGTACAAGAGGATATGGATGAGTGGATATATATGTTGAAAAATTCTGAAATCAAGAAAGAGTTTAAATCAAAATATATTAAAGAGGCCGAAGAAAGTTTGAAGATTGGCAAGTTAGATGATGAAGAAAGAAGACAATACGAAAAATACCTAGAAACAGTAGCGATTGAACGAGATATAATGAATACAGCTAAAGAAGAAGGGAAAGAAGAAGGAAGAGAAGAAGGAGCTATTTTAGCAAGAAGAGAAGATATATTGGAAAATTTAAGTGAATTAGGAGAACTTACCGATGAGGTAGTTGAAATAGTTAATAAAGAAGATAATATTGAAACTTTAAAAAAATGGTTAAAGATTTCTATACTATCGGATAGTGTAGAAGAGTTTATTAATAAAATAAAATATGTGACCTAGTAGATAGTTAAGGTATTCCGGTTGAACTATAAATTTATCATGTTCCATAGCTCCTAAATGATGCAGATTTTAGAACAGTATAAATTAAGTGTCACAATGGAATACCTATATATAAGGTTAGATTTTATTAATTATCCTGAGTTACTAAATTTTTGTTATAAGAGTCACTCTATTTATTGTTATAGTAGCAATCCATGTTACAATAATACAAATAAATAAAGTTATAACTATATAAGTTAAGTTGAGACTAATTTGTCCTCCGTATTTAATTAAAACAAATATAATTAAATATAATGGCACATTTGAAATAACTGGAATTATTTTTTCGTCTGTAATGAGTATAGTCATAAGAACTGTTATGCAGCTGGAAAAATACGATAAAATAAATATTATATAAAATAAAGATATACTATAATTTATTGATATATTATTCTGATTTAAAATAATTAACGAATATATCTTTAAAAGTAATAACGATAATATTGATATTGCAGTACTGATTATAACTGGTGGCATTACTTTTCCAATAATAATAGCAAATTTAGAAATATTAGTAGCAAGTAAACTTTCTAATGTTTTAGTCTTTTTTTCATCTAATATTGTATTTAAAGATAATTGGGAACTAAGACTTATAGCTATCAAAATTGATAAAAAAATAGCAATAGAATTAATTGGAAGTAAAGCTCTTTCATCAGTAATAAATACATTATAAGATATACCAACTACCGGAAGTAATATAAAAATAATTACAATAAATATTCTTTTTTTTGAAATTTCTAATTGCCAAAATTCCTTTCGTATAATAGTTAATATATCTTGCATACAAATGTCTCCCCTATTCGAATTCATAGTTTTTAGTAGTTAATTCTAAATAAAATTGCTCTAATGAACTGGTATTGTAGTTTAATTCCCCATTATATATCAAACTTCCATTGTCTATTATTGCAATATTTGTACAAAGTTTTTCTACAGTATTAAGATCGTGACTACTAAAAATAATAGTAGTCCCTGTATCATTAATTTTTTTAAGTAGATTTCTTACTATATCTAAACTTTCTGGATCTATTCCACTTGTTGGTTCGTCTAATATTAATAATTTTGGATTTACTATCAGAGAACATGCTAACGCAAGCCTTTTTTTCATACCATTTGATCAATATCCGCATTTCTCATTTGCTCTTTCATATAGTCTTAATTCTTTTAAAATTTTTTCTGAATTAACTTTAAAATCAGCATATTCGATTTTTGCTACTCTTGCTCTAAATTCTAAATTTTGAAATCCAGTTAAATTATCATAAATTCCATTAAATTCAGGCATATATGCAATTAGTCTTCTACTTATACCAGTAGTACTAGTTTTTGAAGAGTTCAAATAAATTTCTCCAGAACAAGGTTTCAATAAACCTGTAATTAATCTAAACATCGTAGTCTTTCCAGCTCCATTGTGTCCTAAAATACCAAATAAACTTCCACTTGGTATTTGCAAATTAATATTATTAATCACATTTTTTCCTTTATTATAAGAAAAACTTATATTCTCTAATTTTACCATTGTTAGTCTCCTTGTATATTTAAGGTATATTTCTCAAACTTCGCACATGAAAACACGTATTAAAGCATGGATAAATCAAGGTTATTAAACCTCAGAATAGAGCGATTCCTATTAACAATCATATAAAGACAAATACAAAAAATATGAAATTTAGGAGGATTTACTCATATGAATAATATACCATAAAACAGTCAAAATAAAAATTATTTCAAACAATATTTTAGATGTAAAAATAGTATTTGTCGTGACTGTAATAATAAAAAGAAATAGATTTTGATTATCTCTACTGTAATAGTTAGATACATGATGTTTGCTGTTGAAACCAGAAATAATTTAGATAACTGAACTATGGGTGAACTCTTTTTTTCTGCCATGATGAGCTTCAAGATATACGATTTTCAGAAACTTTAAGTTTATTTTTTTATATTGTTAAAAAATGCTTGTTTGGATATAATTAATGATATAAGAGAGGTGAGTTCTCATGAGAAAAAGATTTAATATAACTGGGCCTTGTAATCCTAAAAAGCATTATATGGTTAATATAGATAATAAGCTTGAAATAATAGAAGACATGATAGGTAGAGGCGATTATTTTTTAATAAATAGGCCTAGACAGTATGGAAAGACAACCATAATATCTCAGCTAAGTAAAAGACTTAATGAGTCATATTTAGTTATACGGACTAGTTTTGAAGGTATAGGGGACAAAATTTTTCAGGGTGAAGAAATTTTCAGTTCAAAAATACTAGGTATATTTGCGGAAGCTTTAGAGTTTATAGATGAAGAAAAGGCAAAAGAACTTAGGGATGCCGGGAATGGATTAACTGATTTATTTGAAGTATCCAAAGCAATAACAAAGTTTATTAGCAATTGTGAAAAAAAAGTTATATTACTAATAGATGAAGTAGATAAAGCAAGCAATAATCAGTTGTTTTTAAGTTTTTTAGGTATGATTAGAAACAAATATATAATGGCAAATGATGAATTAGACTATACATTTCATAGTGTAATTTTGGCCTCTGTTCATGATGTTAAAAATTTAAAGCTTAAGCTTAGGGCAGAGGATGAGAAAAAGTATAATAGCCCATGGAATATAGCAGTAAATTTTAATGTAGCCATGAACTTTTTTCCACAGGAAATAGAAACTATGGTAAAAGAATATTCTGTTGAAAACAATATAATAATGGATGTTGAAATGTTAAGTGAAAAAATATACTTTTATACAAATGGATATCCATTTTTGGTAAGTAAGCTGTGCCAAATAATAGATGAAAATATTTTAGAGATAGATAAAAGACCTTGGAACATACAAGATATTGATAGAGCGGTAAAAATTTTATTAAAAGAAGACAATACATTATTTGATGATCTAATTAAGAATTTAGAGAACAATAAAGAATTATACAATTTGGTTAATGATATAGTTCTTAATGGAAACATAATTAGCTTTAATATATCAAATCCACTAGTTAATATTGGATGTGGGTATGGGGTTTTTAAAGAAGAGGAATATAGAGTAAAGTTAGACAATAGGATTTATGAGCAGTTTATTTATGATTATTTAGTATCAAAGTTAGAAATCAAATCTGATAAAATGTCAAGCTATAATTTTAAGAGCAATTTCATAAATCATGATAATAAACTAGAGTTTGAAAAAGTATTGTTAAGATACCAGCAATTTATGAAGGAACAATATAGTTCTGTAGACACTGACTTTATAGAAAGAGAAGGACGATTGCTATTTTTGGCTTTTATAAAACCAATAATAAATGGAGTGGGTTTTGATTTTAGAGAAGTTCAAATATCAGAGGAAAAAAGGCTAGATGTAGTTGTAACCTACAACCAAAGCAAATATGTCATTGAATTGAAAATATGGAGAGGGAAAGAGTATCATAAAAAAGGTATCAACCAGCTTGTGGAGTATTTAGATATTCAAGGATTAGATAAGGGATACCTAGTTGTATATAACTTTAATAAAAATAAACAATATAATCAAGAAAAAATCAATTGCCATGGAAAAGAGATATTTATAGTTTATGTATAAATAAAGAGGATAATATTGAAACTTAAAAAAATGGTTGAAGCTCTCTATATTATCGGATGGTGTAGAAGAGTTTATTAATAAAATTAAGTATGTGACTTAATAGGGCTTAATACTAATAGCTAAAATCAAAGTACCAACTAAAGTTGGTACTTTTTATTATAGAAATATTGAATATAATCATCCTACAAAAAAATGTAAATAAAATTAGAAAAATTTATATCTTAGTGATAAAATAGAGAAAAGAAATTAGCAAATGTGGAGGGGGAAAATCGTGGGTTTAAGATTTGTATTCGGTAGAGCAGGCTTCGGAAAAAGTTCTTTTGCTATGAATAGTATAAAAGAAAATTTACATAAAGATAAACAATTGTATCTTCTTGTGCCAGATCAGTTTTCTTATACTGCAGAGAAAACTATGGTTAAGGAAATTGGGGGAACGGGCATCATAAATGCAGATGTGCTTACTTTTAAAAGAATTGCTAGAAAGGTTTTTAGTGAGGTTGGGGGCAATTCTAAAGATAGGATAATGAATTCTGGAAAGAATATGTTGATTTATTCTATTATGAATGACATAAAAGATGATTTGTCTGTTTTTCAATTAGCGGCCAAGCAAAAGGGATTTGTGGATTCTGTAGCCACAATGATTTCTGAGTTTAAAAATTATAATATATCTGCTTTAGAATTACAAACTTCCTTAGTTAATTTTGATGAGGGAGATTTATTGAAAGAAAAGTTAAAGGATGTAGCTAGTATTTATAAGAGTTTTGAAGAAAAGTTGAAGGATAATTTTATTGATGACGATGACGAACTAACTATTTTAAATAGAAAAATTGATGAAAGCTCTATGTTTGATGGGGAAGAGATATGGATTGATGAATTTAATTCTTTTACTCCTCAGCAATATCTTATTGTGGAGAAAATCATTAAAAAAGCAGCTAGAGTTAACGTGTGTTTGATAGGGGATTATTATAAAGATATTAATAATGAATCTTTATTTAACGTGACTACTTCAACCTACGATAAATTAATTGAAATAGCCATGGAAAATAATATTGGCATAGATAAGCCTATAGTATTAAAAGGCTATAAGGGTAGATTCTCAAACAATATGGAAATTAAGTTTTTAGAAGAGAATTATTTTAAATATCCTTGTGATAGCTACAAGGAAGATAATAAAAATATTTCTATATTAAAAGCTAACAATCCTTATGAAGAAGTAGAAGAAACAGCTAAGAAAATTATTTCTTTATGTAGAGATGAAGGTTATAGATATAAAGATATTGTAGTAGTATCTAGAAATCTAGATACTTATGAGAAAATTGTAAAAGCAATTTTTGATTCTTATGATATTCCACCTTTTATTGATAAGAAAAAAGATGTGGATGATAATCCTTTGATTATTTTAATAACTTCAATAATTGATATATTTAATAAAAATTGGTCTTATGAGAGTGTTTTTAGATATCTAAAATCTGGCTTGATTAAAATAGATATTGATGAAATTGATGCCTTGGAAAACTATGTTTTAGCAGCGGGTATCAGGGGAAAGAAAAGATGGAGTGAATCTTGGGATTATAATATAAATTATAATTTTCAAAATAACAATTTAACTGAAGAAGATGAAATTATGCTAAAAGAAATTAACGAGATAAGAGAAAAAATAGCAAGGCCTCTTATTGATTTGCATGAAAATATTAAAGGAAGTCATAAAGCTTCTGAATTATGTTCTTCTATGTTTAATTTTTTATGTGATTTAGGAATAAATGAGACTATTGAAACTTGGGTTCAGGATTTTAGAAAAAAAGGAAATGAAGAGTTAGCAGTTCAATATAGTGAGATTTGGAATATGGTAATGGAGATTTTCGATGAAATCGTAAATGTGTTTAAAGAAGAAAAAATAATTTTAAAGGATTTTGTGAATATTCTTAGTATTGGATTTCAAAAGAAGAAAATGGGGTTAATACCTCCAACTTTAGATGTGGTAACGGTGGGAAGTATAGATAGAATAAGAAGTCATTCCATTAAAGCTTTATTTGTTTTAGGCGTTAATGATGGAGTATTCCCAGCGGTTATGAAAGAAGATGGGGTATTTAATGATGGGGATAGAGAAAAACTTAGAAACTTTGATATAAATCTTTCGGAGGATTCTAAAGCAAAAACATTTGGAGAACAATTCCTTGTGTATACTACTCTTACCCTTCCTTTGAATTATTTGAATTTAAGTTATTCAATGGCAGATTTTGAAGGAAAAACTCTAAGAGCTTCGGTTATAATAAACAGATTAAAAAAGATTTTTCCTAAGTTAAAAGAAAATAGTATCATTGATGATATTAATAAAGGACAAGAAGATTTTATAAAAGATATAACTATGCCAAAACCAACTTTTAATAATTTGGTAAAGCATGTTTCAAGCAAAAATAAAAAAGCTTTAAATAACCCTGTTTGGGAAGAAGTACATAAATGGTATTGTAGTCATAATAATTGGAAGGATAAGTGTGATATTATTCTTAATGCAGAAGCTTATACAAATCAAGTTAAGCTAATAAAAGAAGAAAAAGTTAAAAAACTTTATGGGAATAAGCTTAATTTAAGTGTTTCTAGACTTGAAAAATATGTGGAGTGTCCTTTTGCTTATTTTGCTCAATATGGGTTAGGGGCTAAAGAAAGAAAGATTTTCAAATTGACACCTCCAGATTTAGGTAGTTTTATGCATGGAGTAATTGATGATTTTTCTAAGCTAGTTAAGGATTCTGATAAACAATGGAGTGAAATTGATGATGAATGGTGCAAGGAAAAAGTGGATTTGATTTTCCAAAGAAAGATAACAGAGATATCTTCATCAATTTTTAATAGCTCAGCTAGGTATAGATATTTTTCTGAGAGATTGAGAAGAGTGCTTATAAAAACTATTTTAGTGATAATTGAGCATATGAGAAGAAGTGGTTTTCAACCAGTAGGTTATGAAGTTATATTTGGCGAAAATGGGGATTACCCTTCTATTGAAGTGGATTTAGAAGATGGGGAAAAAGTTTATTTAAGTGGAAGAATTGATAGAGTAGATAAACTTACTTTAGATGAAAAAGAGTATTATAGAATAATTGATTATAAATCTGGAAACAAGGATTTCGATTTAAATAGTGTTTACTATGGGCTTCAAATTCAACTTATGCTTTATTTAGACGCCATACTTACTAATGAAAATAGTAGTCATAATGAAGAATCTAAGGCAGCAGGAGTATTTTACTTTAGAATAGAGGACCCTATAATCAAGGGAAGCAAAGAAATGAGTCCAGAGAAAATACAACAAGCAATTTTAAAGGAATTAAAAATGAAAGGGTTAATTTTAGAGGATGTTAAAATTGTAACTGAAATGGATAAAGAAATTGAAGGACATTCATTAATAATTCCTGCCAGTGTTAAGAAGGATGGGAATTTAGGGAAATCCTCATCCTTAGCTTCTGATGAAGACTTTAACAGCCTTAGAAATTTTGTTAGAAAGGGATTAGCCTCTACTTGCGAGAGAATGTTAAAAGGAGAAATTAAAATAGAACCTTATAAAAATCAAGATATGGCAGCTTGTAAATATTGTTTGTATTCCTCCGTTTGTAAATTTGATAGCACTTTAGAGGATAATAACTATAAAGTGTTGAAAAAAAGAGATAATGATGAGGTTTGGAGTTTGATTAAGGAAGGGAGTGAAGAATAATGGCAAAGGTGACATGGACGGATGACCAAAGAGCAGCAATTTATACAGAAGGCTGTAATCTTCTTGTGGCAGCAGGAGCAGGGTCAGGTAAAACTGCTGTTTTAGTTCAAAGAATTATTAATAAGGTAGCAAATATTAATAAAGCTTTAGATATAGATAAATTGCTTATTGTAACTTTCACTAATGCTGCAGCTTCCGAAATGAAGGAAAGAATTACAAAGGCAATAAATGGGGAGCTTGAAAAAAATCCTGAATCTGCTATACTTCAAAGACAATTAGCTTTGATGAATAAAGCAAGTATAATGACGCTTCACTCTTTTTGTTTAGAAGTAATCAGAAGTAATTTTCATATCCTTGATATAGATCCAAACTTTAGAGTTGGGGACGGTACGGAAACACTTTTACTTAAAACAGAGGTTATGGAAGAGCTGTTTGAAGAACTTTATGAAGAAGAAACTAGAAAAAAAGAATTTGAAAGATTATTAGAATGTTATTCAGGGAATAGGGATGATGCAAGATTGCAGGAAATGGTAATGAGTTTGTATCATTTTGCAATGAGTTCTCCTTTTCCTATTGAAAAGCTAAATAGTATGGCAGAGGAATTTAATGTTAAAGAAGATTTTGATTTCTCGGAAACTCAATGGGCAAAGGTTATGCTAGAAAATGTTATTATTGAAATAGAAGGACTTCAAAAGATAGCAGTAAATGCTTTGAATATTATAAAAAACACAGATGAGTTAAGTAATTACATTGATAATTTTACAGATGATTTAGCTATTTTACAGGATATCAGTAAAGCAGCGGAAAATTCTTGGGAAGCTCTTAGTACTGCCCTTCAAGAAAGTAAATTTGGAAAGTTAAAGACTATAAAAGGTGTTGAAGATAAGGAAACACAAGAAACAGTAAAAAAAGCAAGGGATAAGGTTAAAAAACAATTAGAAAAAATAAAAAATGATATTGCCCCTTATAGTTCAGAAAATGTTTTTGAAGATTTAAATTATTTATACCCAATTATGAGACAATTATCTGATCTGGTTATTAATTTTATTGAAGGATACGGGACAAAGAAAAAAGAAAAAGGTATTTTAGATTTTAATGATTTTGAACATTTTGCTTTAAAGATACTGGCGCATATTGATGAAGAAGGAAATGTTACACCTACAAAAGCGGCAATAAATTTAAAAAATAAGTATGAAGAAATATTAGTGGATGAGTATCAAGATAGCAATGATGTTCAAGAAACTATTATTAATACAATAGCAAGAAAAGATTCTACTGAAGATAAAGCTAATAATATTTTCATGGTGGGAGATGTTAAACAAAGTATATATAGATTCAGGCAAGCAAAGCCAGAATTATTTTTGCAAAAGTATAGTGCTTACATACATCAAAAAAATATCGCTGCTGATGATGAATATATTAATGAGTCTCAACGTAAGATTACTTTATATAAAAATTTTAGAAGTAGAAAAGAAGTTATTGATGGAGTGAATTTTATTTTCAAACAAATTATGTCTGAGAATGTGGGAGAATTAAATTACGATGATAACGAAAGTCTTAATTTTGGAGCTCATTTTCAGGAAAAACAGGATGAAAGCTTCATTGTAGGGGGACCTATAGAGTTACATCTTATAAATAATAATGGCGATGATATTGAGGAAGAGATTTCAGAAAAACACAGTGAAGAAAGTATCAATGAGGATGAAGAACTTCTTAGCAAGATTCAAATTGAGGCCAGATTTGTAGCTAAAAAAATTAAAGAGTTGATTAATAAAGAAGAGTATAAAAATGAAAAACCTTTTAAAGTTTTTGATAATAAATTGGATAAATATAGAAATGTAGAATTTAAAGATATGGTTATTCTATTGAGAACCACTTCTAACTGGGCAGAAGTATTTTCAGAAGAATTAAAAAAAGAAGGAATCCCAAATTACTCTGATGTGGGTACAGGATATTTTAGAACCGTTGAAATTAGTACTATACTTTCATTACTTCAAATCATTGATAATCCAAGACAAGATATACCTTTAATATCTGTGCTTAGATCTCCAATTGCTTCTTTTACTGAGGAAGAGTTAATTGATATTAGAGCTTTTGGAAAAAATATAGATTTCTATGAAGCCATGGAAATGTTGATTAACAGTGAACAAGAAGATTATGATTTTGCATTTATAAATTTAAAAGAGAAATGTTTTAATTTTATTAATAAACTTAATGAGTGGAGAAAAATTTCTATTCATAAAAGTATAGATGAATTTATTTGGCAGCTTTATACGGAAACAGGCTACTTTGGATTTGTAGGGGCTATGTCTGGAGGAGAAGAAAGGCAAGCAAATCTAAAAATTCTTTTCCAAAGAGCAAAACAATTTCAACAAACTAGTTATAAAGGATTATTTAATTTTATAACCTTTATTAATAAGCTAAAAATAAATGATGGTGATATGGGAAGTGCAAAAATTTTAGGTGAGAATGATAATGTTGTTAGGATTATGAGTATTCATAAAAGTAAGGGCTTAGAATTTCCAGTAGTATTTTTATCTGCTTTAGGTAAGCAATTTAATCTACAAGATTTAAATAAAAAAGTTTTATTCCATGAGAAATTAGGATATGGGCCAGAGGTTGTTGACCTAGAAAAAAGAATATCTTATCCAACAGTGATGAAACAGGCTATTAAAAAGAAGGTAAAAGCAGAAAGTCTTTCAGAAGAAATGAGAGTTTTATATGTGGCATTAACTAGAGCTAAAGAAAAACTAATTCTTACTGGTGTTATTAATAAAATAGATGAAAAAATTCCAAAATGGATTTTATCATCTCAATCAATCGAAGAAAAATTATCTGAATATGATACTATTAATGCAAAAACCTATTTAGATTGGATTGTACCTTCTTTGCTAAGACATAATAATAGACATGAAATTATGAAAGATTTAGATATACCATACTCTGAAACAGTATTAATCAAAGATGAATCTCTTTGGAATTTAAATATATGGAAAAAAGATGATATAATAGTAAGTGAAGAAATTATGGAAGGTAATATAGTTATAGATGAATTAAAGGAAATACATGAAAAACAAGAAGAACTGAATAAAGAAATAGATAAACGATTATCCTGGAAATATGGATATGATAAAGCAGTATCAATGGCGACAAGATTTACAGTTACAGAGCTTAAAAAAGCAGAAAGAAATAGTGTTCAAAGTGACGAAGGAGAAAATTTATTTAAAACACCAATCATTAAAAAACCATCATTTATGGAAGATAAAAAAGATTTAAGTGCTGCTGAAAAAGGAACATTAATACATTTTATTATGCAAAAAATTGATTTAAACAAGGTTTCATCAATAAAGGATATTTACAGTGAAATTGAAAGAATGGTTGAGAAAGAGTTTATAAGTGAGGAAGAAGCTAAATTTATAAATCCTCATAAAATACTAAATTTCTTTAAATCTAAATTGGGAATTAGCATGCTTAAATCAGAAAATTGTAGAAGAGAGATTCCTTTTTTGATAGAAGTAAAAAGTACAGAAATTTATGAAGAACTAGAAGAAGACAAATACAAATACAAAGATGAAAGTGTATTGCTACAAGGAATTATTGATTGTTTTTTTGAAAAAAACAATGAATATATATTAATAGATTACAAAACTGATTATGCAACAAAAGAAAACTTAGAAGAGATAAAAGAAAGATATAAAATGCAATTGACATATTACTCAAAAGCTATCGAAAAAATTACGGGTAAAAAAGTCACAAAAAAATATTTGTACTTATTTGGCATAGAAGAGGGAATACTTATTTAATTGGAGGACATATTATGGATACTGAAATTAAGAAAATAAATGAATTTAACTTAAATGAAAGAGTGGAAGGATACTTTATGATTAAAAGTTCTGAGTGTAGAACTTCTACTAACAGTAAGCAATATTTAGATATGGATTTAGGAGATAAAACTGGGGAAATAAATGCAAAGTATTGGAATATGAATGAAGGTGAAGATAAAATTTATATTCCAAATACTATAGTCAAAATAAGAGGCTTAGTGACTAGTTGGCAAAATAATGTGCAATTTAAAATTGAAAAAATAAGAGTTGTTAACGAAAGCGATGATATTCAAATTGAAGATTATGTTCCTTCGGCACCATATAAACCAGAAGAAATGTTTAATGATGTTATGGAATTTTTAAAAAAAATAGAAAATGAAGATATAAAAAATATTGCGGAGTATATAGTTGATGAGAATAAAGTAAAATTAATGCATTTCCCAGCTGCTAAAAAGAATCATCATGCTATAAGAGGAGGACTTTTATATCATACAACTACTATGTTAAAAGCGGCAGAAAAACTTTCAGAGGTATATACTTTTTTAAATACAGATTTATTATATGCAGGAGTTATTCTTCATGATATGGCAAAAATGCAAGAAATGCTTTCAAGTGAATTTGGAGTTGTATCTGAGTATACTATTGAAGGACAACTGCTTGGGCACATCATACAAGGTATAAAAAATATAGAAGTAGTGGCAAGTGGCCTTGGTATAGATAAAGAAGTAACTATGTTGTTGCAGCATATGGTTTTATCTCATCATTATGAAGCAGAATATGGAAGCCCTAAAAAGCCTATGATTCCAGAGGCTCAAATGTTACATTATCTAGATACTTTAGATGCAAGCATGTATGATATGAAAAAAGCTTTAAATGATACAAAAGAAGGAGAATTTTCAGATAGTATTTATTCACTAGAAAGAAGAAGGATTTATAAGCCGTCATTTTCAAGTAAAAATGGAGTATAAAATTTATTTTCTATATGAAAATATTTACAATATAGACAAAAGAGAAGGTATACTTTATAATTTTTAGTAACTACTTGGTTTACATGAGACATAGCTAAAAAAAAGGTAAATCAAAATAAAAAAATCTGATGAGCGAGGTTATGTTTATGAAAATTCTATTTGTTGCTTCGGAAGCTTTCCCATTTATAAAAACAGGGGGATTAGGCGATGTTGCTTATGCTTTACCAAAAGCATTAAGAAAAGTTGGCGTAGATGCAAGAGTTATTATACCGAAATATTCTCAAATAAAGGATCATTTTAAAGATAAAATGACAAAGTTATGGGATTTTGAAGTGCCAGTAGGAGAAAAGAATCAATATTGTGGATTATGGAAATTAGAACATGATGGTATACCATTTTACTTTATAGATAATGAAAGTTATTTTAATAGAGAAAATCCTTATGGAGAATACGATGATGGAGAAAGATTTGCTTATTTTTCAAAAGCAGTTTTAGATTCAATAGTGCATTTTGATGAGTTTGTACCTGATATACTACATTGTAATGACTGGCATACTGCAATGTGTATCCCAATGCTTCAAGCATTTTATCAAAATCAAGGTATTTATCAAAATATGAGAACAGTTTTTACTATTCATAATTTGAGATATCAAGGAGTTTATGGAGAAGAAGTATTATGGCAACAATTAAATCTAGATAGTGGATACTACAGCGAAGATAAATTAAAGTTTCACGACGGAATTTCCTTTATGAAGGGTGGAATTGTTTATGCTAATGCTGTATCAACAGTAAGCCCAACTTATGCTGAAGAAATTAAGAATGAGTATTATGGAGAAGGCTTACATGGGTTACTTCAATCAAAATCAAGCAATTTATTTGGAATACTAAATGGGCTTGATACTGATATAAATGATCCGAGAACAGATATGCATATGTTTGTAAATTATGATGAAAATACTTTAGATAATAAAGCTAAGAATAAAGAAAAACTTCAAGAAATGCTGAATTTACCCGTTAATAGGGATATTCCTATGATTGGAATGGTAACAAGATTAGTTGATCAAAAGGGATTAGACTTGATTCAAGCTGTTATTGGAGAGATGTTGCAAGAGGATATACAATTTGTAGTGCTAGGAACTGGAGACAGGCAATATGAAGATATGTTTAAGTTCTTTGCTTGGAAATATCCGACTAAATTATCAGCTAATATCTATTTTGACGCTTCGCTAGCTCAAAAAATTTATGGGGCTTCAGATATGTTCCTTATGCCATCTCAATTTGAACCTTGTGGAATTGGTCAATTAATTGCTTTAAGATATGGTAGTATACCTATAGTTAGAGAAACTGGAGGACTAAACGACACAGTATTCTCCTACAATGAGTTTACTGGAGAAGGAAATGGATTCTCTTTTGCAAACTTTAATGCTCATGATATGTTATATACTATAAGAAGAGCAATAGGTTGCTATTGGAACAAAGAAACTTGGACAAAACTAGTTTATAGTGGTATGACTGGAGATTATACTTGGGATAAATCTGCAGGAGAATATATTGATATGTACAATTGGGTACAAACACACTAAAGCAAAAGAAATGCAAATGAAGGTAAGGGGTGAAAGTATGAAATTTAATAAAGAAAGTTTTAAATCGGATTTCAAGAAAAAAATTGAGAATATGTTTGGAATGGAATTAAATGATTCCTCCAAGTTACAGAAATACGTAGCACTAGGAAGTTTGATAAAAGATTATAGTACTGAAAATTGGATAAAAACAAATAAAACTTATAAAGCTAATGGGAATAAGCAAGTTTATTATTTTTCAATGGAGTTCTTGATTGGAAGATTGTTAAAAAGTAATTTAATAAATTTAGGAATTGAAGAACAATGTGCTGATGCATTAAAAGAACTTAATATTGATTTTAATGAATTAGAAGAATTAGAGGCAGATGCTGGACTTGGTAATGGCGGTCTTGGTAGACTGGCTGCATGCTTTTTAGATTCTATGGCTTCAATTGGAGTTCCAGGTCATGGTTGTGGGATTAGATATAGATATGGGTTGTTTGAACAAAAAATAGTTGATGGATATCAAGTTGAAATACCAGATAATTGGTTAAAAGAAGCGAACGTTTGGGAAACAAGAAAAGATAATAAATCAATTATAGTAAAGTTTAATGGAAATATTGTTTCTGAAATGAAAAATGGAAGACTAAATTTTACTCATGAAAACTATACAGCAGTAAAAGCGGTTCCGTATGATACTCCAGTTATCGGTTATAAAAATAATACTGTTAATAACTTAAGATTATGGAGTGCAGAAATGGTTGAAACTGAAGAAGAATTTGATTTTTGTGGATTTAGTAAAGGTGATTATGGAAGAGCTCAAAATTATAAATCTTCTATAGAGTCAATTTCACAAATTCTTTATCCAGATGATTCTCATACAGAAGGTAAAATCTTAAGATTAAAACAACAATACTTTTTAGTTAGTGCAGGACTTCAAAGCATACTAAGATCTTATAAAGCTAGCGAAAAAAGTATTCATGATTTAGATAAATATGTATCTATTCATATTAATGATACGCATCCATCCATGGCTGTAGCTGAGTTGATGAGAATTCTAGTTGATGAAGATGAATTGACTTGGGAGGAAGCTTGGAGAATAACTACTAATACAATGTCTTACACAAACCATACAATTTTATCAGAAGCTTTAGAAAAGTGGGATATTAATATTTTTAAAGAGTTATTACCAAGAGTTTATTCTATCATTAAAGAAATAGATAGAAGATTTAAAGATGAGATTTTACAAAAACATCCTAATAATTGGGAAAAAGTAAATAGTATGTGTATAATTCATGATGGAAAAGTAAGAATGGCTAACTTAGCTATAGTAGGAGGCCACTCTGTTAATGGAGTTGCTAAATTACACACAGAGATATTAAAAAATAGAGAACTTGCAGATTTTAATAGATTCTATCCAAATAAATTTAATAATAAAACTAACGGAATTACTCATAGAAGGTGGCTTATTCAATCAAATCCTAAATTAACCGAAGCTATAAATGAAGCTATTGGCAAGGGATGGGTTAAAGAACCTAAGCAATTAGTAAGTTTATTGAAATATGCTAAAAATGAAGACTTTAAAGAAAAAGTATATAATATAAAGAAAGAAAACAAAGAAGTATTTTCAAATCATGTAGCAGAAAAGTATGGAGTTAAAATCGATCCTAACTCAATTTTTGATGTTCAGGTAAAAAGACTTCATGCTTACAAGAGACAGGCAATGAACTTGATGAATATAGTTCATTTATATAATACTTTAAAAGAAAATCCTAATATGGATATTGTACCAAGAACATTCTTCTTTGGAGCAAAAGCTTCACCTAGTTACTATTTAGCTAAAGAAACTATAAAATTAATAAATACTGTAGCTTATAAAATAAATAATGATAAAAGCATCAATGATAAAATTAAAATTGTATTTTTAGAAAATTATAGAGTTTCATTAGCAGAGAGAATTATTCCTTGCGCAGATTTAAGTGAACAAATTTCTACGGCATCAAAAGAAGCTTCTGGAACAGGAAATATGAAGTTTATGATGAATGGTGCAGTTACCATTGCAACACTTGATGGAGCTAATGTAGAAATAAGAGATGCAGTAGGGGATGATAATATTGTAACTTTTGGTATGACTGCAGAAGAAGTAATGAATCATGAAAAATATGGTGGATATTGCTCAAGAGATTATTATAATGATGATATGAGAATAAAAAGAATTATTGACGGAATAATGGGTGGACAATTTGGTGGTTATAACAATGAGTTCAATAATATTTATAATTCTTTAATTAACTATAATGATGAGTACTTTGTGCTTAAAGACTTTGATTCATATGTAAAAGCTCAAGATAAAGTTAATAATCTTTATAAAAACAGAAGCAAATGGATGGAGATGTCCATAACAAATATAGCTCACTCAGGAATATTCTCTAGTGATAATACTATTAAAGAATATGCTAATGAGATATGGAATACGAAACCAATAAATATTAAATAAAAGATTAAAATTGATTTTAAAAGTAAAAATAAAAGCCTTTATCATTTATATTTGATAAGGGCTTTTAGTATTTTGTATTTTTAAAAAATCAAAGTTTTTCTTGAAAAATTCTTAACTATCTTGATGTTGTTGTAGATTTATAATTTGTATTTTTCTCTGTTGTACTGGTTGTGGTGGTTGCTTCGTCAGGTATATAAATATTTAAGCCAATATTAAGTTCTTTTTCATTTGTGATATTGTTTTTATCCATAATAATTTTCACAGCTTTTTCAGGGTCTGTTGAAGGTAAGTACTTTATAGCTAAACTGTATAAAGTATCTCCTTTATTAATAATATGAGGAATGGTATTAGCAGTATTTATTTGATTTTGAGGAATTAAAATCTTAGAACCAATTTTTAAAACATCAGTTTCTCTAATATTGTTAATTTCGGTTAACATCCTCAAAGCAGAATTATAAATACTCCAGCTCATTTGAGTTGTTGCTATTGAGTATAAAGAATCTCCTTCTTTAACCAAGTATTCAATATATTCATCTTCAGCAACATTTTTTTGCTCTTCACTATTTTTAGCAGAAGAATCGCTATCCTTTGATGAGTTTTTATCAGTATTATTACTAATATCAGTTTCATCTAGAGTATTGTCTTTAGCCTCCATAGCATTTTGAATAGGTGCTTCTGGTTTATTGTAATTTAAAGTTCTGTAAATAAAAAATAAGCCTACAATAAGAAAAGTCAAAGTGCAAATAATAATTATGGGTTTTTTGAAAAATTTCAAAATCAACACCTCCTTGTATAGTGTTTAAGTATTAACTATCTATCTTGAAGTATTGACAATTATTTTATTTTTAAACATGAAAATGTATTTTATATGCAAATAAAATAAAGAACTACTTAATTACAACTAGCAAAATCTATGGACAAACAAAACATAAGAGTACTGAAATCTAACTGGGTGGAAGTACTTTTTCTATTGTAGGTTGAATATGTAATTATGTTTTTCAAATTAACAATTTTGTTATATAATAGAAAAATGAAGATTGTGAAAAAAAATTCTTGTAATATATTATTACGACGACAGATTAATTAAAATTAAGGGAAATTATATGAGGAGACGAGATAAATGAAATTTAAAGGCAATATAGGGATACTGATTAGTGTGTATGTCGGGTTTATAGCATCTACAATAACAACAATAGTGATGAGTGATGATAAAAAATTAGCTACAGGGGCATGTACCGTAGCATTTATTTTAATTAGTGTTTTCTTTTTAGGATTTAATTGGATAAAAGAATTTGAAATAATCCATAATAAAATAATTTTTAGAAGAATTTTTTGGTCAAGTGAAATATTAATTAAGGATATAAAAGACGTTAAATGGACAAAAAGAAAATTTATAATTAATAGGAAAAAGAAAGCACCTATTAACTTTTATTTAGACCAAATTAAACAAAAAGAGTTGGGAAAATTCTGTGAATTTATTGAAAAAAATATACAATAAAAAAATGCTGCAATGATGATCAATACAAGTAAGGACACTAGATAGTTTTGTATTACAACAAAGTTAACTGGTGTTTTTTTGTTACCATTATATAGAGTTAATTAAGCATCACTTGAGAATAAGTATTGACAAGATTATACAAATAATGAAAAATAGTTGAATTTATTTATAGTTAAAAGTGTAACTTTTTAATTTCTCATACGAATAAAGGGTGTAAAGAGGTGATGATATGGATGAGGATAAACTATTAATGATAAAATTTCAAAATGGGGATAAAGATGCTTTTGAAGAATTGATTAGTAAATATAGACATAAGGCCATTTCCTTTGCAATAAGATTTGGTTGTGATCATTATATTGCAGAAGATATTGTACAGGAGTGTTTTGCTTATTTGTATGTAAACAGAAATAATTATAATATTAAATTTTCATTTAAAACATATTTGTACGCTATGATAAAAAACAAATCAATAGATTACATGAGAAAATGGAACAGAGTATGTCCTTCAAGTGAAGTTGATATGATGGGTATTAGTTTGAATACTCCAGAGGAGATTTACTTGCAGAAGGAAGAAAGTGAAGAGCTTAATTCACAGGTGAAAAAACTGAAAGATGATTATAAAACAGTGGTTTACTTAATAGATTATGAGGGATTTACATATAAAGAAGCAGCATCAATTATGAAAAAAACAGTTCCTCAAATAAAGATACTAGTATTTAGAGCAAGAAAAAAAATAAAAACATTATATTGTAATGGAGGGTTGAATAGTGACTTCACAAAATCAAAAGGATAGAGAATTTATAAATAGTGTTTGGCAAAAGGTTGATAGATTAGAAAAATTACAAAAAGCTAAAGAACGGAAAATAAAAATGATATTAATATATTTAGTATGTCCTTTAGTAGTAATAATCCCTTTTATTATTTTAGGGTTACTTGATTCAAGCATAGTGTTTTTATTGGGTATTTATGCTATGTCTGTTGCATGTTATTTTGATAATTCATTTACGGTAAATTAAATAAAGGAGGCATATTTATGCTGTGGAAATTAGTATTAAAAGAAATTAAATATCAATTTAAAACCATTACAATATATGTTTTCTTTGGAGTTATATTTTTATTTTATTTTAGTCAATTTGGAATTGAGGCGCAGGAAATTTATAAACCAGATCCAGGAAGTAATGACTATGGGGTTGTAGAGATAACTGATGAATATGAAGAAATGAGTGGAATTTATATTCAACTAAAAAATGATTTATTATCTGGTGAAGTGGGGAAATATACACCACTATACAAAACTGTAAAACTTACTGAGCAAGAAAAAAGTAAGTTAGTAAATTGGCTAATGGAAATTGCACCAACGGGAGAAATTAAAGATGCTAAAACAGATATAAAGGTAGGATATGATAGATTCATTGATATAATACATTCCTACGATGATTTGATGGGTGGAAATACAGTTTATAATGATGAAAATAGGCATTCTTTTAGAGGAAAAACATATGAAGAGGCTTTACAAGAGTATAAGGATTTAAAAAATAAAGATAAATTTACTAATGGATCCGCTAGATTATTCGTTGATTACTTGGGGATAACGGCTGGTTTATTTCCAATATTCATTGCAGCCTTTGTTTTATTGAGAGATAAAAAAAGTAGAGCTAATGAATTGATAAATAGTTCAAAAATATCTTCTATAAAATACGTATTTTCAAAGTATATAGCTGTTTGCATTTGTGTAATGTTAGGGTATTTAGTTTTAGCTACATTTACTACAATAAAATATATGATTGTAGCCAATAAATTGAATTTAGTGATTGATAATTTTGCTTTTTTAAAATACACAATAACTTGGATTACTCCTACAGTTTTATTTACTGTAGCAATGGGCATGCTTTTATCCATAATATTTAATAATGCCATTATAGGTATTGTTGTGCAGGCTATAATATGTTACAAATCCTTGATGCCTCTTGAAGGAGATTATTCACTCACAAAAAATATTATAAGGTTTAATTCATTAGGAAATCACGAAAATTATATTTATTGGAGAAATACAATCATTACAAATAGATTGTTTTTTACGGGAATATCATTAGTGATGGTAATGGCTACTGTTTATTTATGGTCAATTAAACGAAAGGATTATTAAAAGAAAAATATAAAAGAGGTGGTTTAAAAGATGAATATAAGTATTAATAATTTAAATAAATTTTATGGAAAAAATATAGTGCTTGATAATATAAATTTAGAAATTGGTGAAGGAATGTTTGGGCTATTAGGTCCCAATGGTGCAGGAAAGACAACATTAATGAGGATATTAACTACTATATCAACCAAAAGTGGTGGGGATATTACAATTAATGATATAGATATATCTAAAAGGCAGCTTATTAGAAATAGTATTGGATATCTACCTCAAGAATTTTCTTTGTATCCTAATATGACTGTATATGAAGCTATGGACTACATGGCGCTTTTGTCAGACATTAAGAATAATAAAACCCGAAAAAACCTGGTTATTGATTTATTAAAAAAAGTAAACTTGGAAAATGACTTGAGAGTAAAAGTAAAGAATCTTTCGGGTGGTATGAAAAGAAGGTTGGGTATAGCACAAGCATTATTAAATGATCCTAAAGTACTTATAGTGGATGAGCCAACAGCAGGATTAGATCCAGAAGAGAGAATAAGGTTTAGAAATTTATTAAGAGATTTTTCAGTTGAAAGAATTGTTATTTTGTCCACTCATATTGTAGAAGATATAGAATTTACTTGTGAAAATCTAGCTATTTTAGATAAAGGGAGTATATTATACTCTGGAAAAGTTGTGGATATGTTAAGCCTTGCTAAGGAAAAGGTGTGGACAATTATTACTAAAAGAGAAGATATTGATGAAATCAGAAAGAATAATATAGTGATTTCTACTGTGTCTGAAGGAGACAATATACGAGCTAAAGTTCTTTGTAGCACTAAACCATATGAGAATGCTATTGAAGCCAACCCAACTATTGAAGATGCTTATATGCAAATCATGAAAGCAGTATAGGTTGGATTATATGGTGAACATTAAAAGTATGATAAAAATAATTAAGTATAATGCGAGGATATTGTTTGGGGTTAACACTATTGTAGCGGCATTGTTTGTAGGTGCAATGCCTTTTGTCTTTAGCTTGAACAATATAGAATATTCCCAAATTGCTAAAATAGCTGAACTTTATTTGCCTATAATAGGAATAATTTTATTGTCCTATATAACAAGTATTGAAAGAAATAATTTAATTGAAGAGTTCAGCTATACAAAGAAGTTTAGATTTAATTATATATTTCTAATTAGATTTTTTATAAATACAATGTTAATAAGTTTTTTATTAGCTGTATTATTTTTGTATGCAAAATATCAAGGGGGAATTTTCCCTTTCCATAAGGTTTTCATTGGATGTTTAGTTACCACTATTTATTTAGGGTTTTTGGCATTAACGGCATATAATTTAACGAAAAATTTATCAGTTGGGTACATGATAGCTTTTAGTTACTATTTTTTCGAGTTTTCTACTAAGGGGAAGTACACTAAAGAGTTGTATCTATTTAGTTTGCTTAAAGATAGCTTTAGCGAAAAAATATATTTAGCAATAGGTGGGATTATATTACTCATAGTTAATGTTATTCTTATAAAATATCATGGAGAAAATTTGTAGATTACAAACCAATATATGTAGTATAATTAATTTGTATTTACAAAATAAGGAGTAAAAGGGGTGAATTCCATGAAGGAGTCGAATGTTAAAAAGTTTAAAAATATGTATCTCATTATTAATATACCAATGATATGTTTTTTGTTAGTTATTGCACCGGTATTAATAATTACAAAAGGGGATAAGGTATATTACGTTGGTATAATTAGCAGAATTATTCTTGGAATATTGTGTATATTTAATGGATTATGGAATTGGGGGACAGAGTATTATTCTGTTTTTAAGACTAACCTGTTTATGAAAATCAATAATCACCCTAAATGGGTATGGTGGATAGTTATTATTGTAGGAATTGTATGCCTTATCACTGCATTTATGGGATATGGATATAATGGAGTTAAGAAACCAGCGTAGATAAATGGATAGTAAATAAAAATAAGAATTCCTTATGAATATTGCTAATAAGGAATTCTTGTTTTTATTTTTTTATGAGTCGAAAATTTTCGGAGAAAATCACCGGTTACTTTCTGTAATCTTCGTCAATATCATTGTAAATATTAAATGCTAAGCTTTGAAAATCGCTATAGTTATTAGGAACAGTTCTTTTAAATTTAACCATTCTTCCTGTATTATCAAAAACTTCTACTGTGCCTCTTGTTTCATTAGATTTAAATGAAAGTTCACCAATTTTATACTCATAAACGTTCCTGTTTAAAAACATAATTATTACCTCCTGCCTTTAACTTTTCCAAGAACTTGCCCAGTATCAACTAAATCCTTTATATAAACTCCTTCTATTCCTTGATTATCTAAAAGTCTAACCTCAGCAATGTTTGCATCAGTGTCATAGGATTCTATCCATACTGGGTGATTTTTATAGGTCACCTTAAAATTATCAGATGATGATATAATTTCTTTTAATCTTTCTACTTCCATTAATCATACTCCTCTCTTATATTGATTTAATTTAAATTTGGTATATATATAATGATAGTATGTGTAATTTTTTATTACCAATGCAAAAGTTTAATTAATTTATTTTGGGCACCATTATTTACGATTGACTTTTTACTGTAATAAGTGTAAAATGCGAAATAATTAGTCTTAAAAAGTTATAGTTTTTTTATGCAAATATAATGTGAATAAAGAATAATTAAAAAAATATTGCTATAAAACTAAGCATTAATTTTGAAATTTAAAAAAATAAAATTTTCACAAATAAAGTTTATTTACAAATATTTTTAATTAAGAGTATTGTGAAAATGAAATGAATTATATTAAGAGTGTAAAGCAAAATTAAGCTATGAGGGCTTGATGGTAATTTAATAAAAATAAACAACTTAAAATAATAAACTGCTAATTAAATAAGAAAAAACAGAAAAATTGCAATTTTTATATTGAAAAATTGCAATTTTAAATATATAATGTTAATTAAACTTATTTGTATAAATATAAATAATCGGGGTCTGTTATACAATTTAGTCAGGAGGAATTAATATGAATGGTAAAAGGGGATTTCCAGAGAAACAAGGTCTTTATGATCCACAGTTTGAAAAAGATAATTGTGGGGTAGGATTTATTGCAAATATTAAAGGTGAAAAGAAACATAACATTATTAAAAAAGGTTTAGAAATATTGGCAAACCTAGATCATCGTGGAGCGGTTGGTGCTGACCCATTAACAGGTGATGGAGCAGGTATAATGGTTCAAATACCAGATGAATTTTTTAGAATCTCTTGTGAAAACATAGGTATTGAATTACCGGAAAAAGAGCAATATGCAGTTGGTATGACTTTCTTACCAAAAGAACCAGCACTTAGATATCAATGTGAAGGTATTTTTGAAAGAGTTGTTGATGAAGAAGGATTAAAGACATTAGGGTGGAGAGATGTTCCTACAGACAATAGAGAAATTGGGGAAACAGCAAAAGGAACTCAACCAATAATAAGACAACTTTTTATTGATAGAATGAATTTATCAGAAAAAGAATTTGAAAGAAAGTTATATATTATTAGAAAAAGAACTGAAAATGAAGTTAATAGACTCTTAGATAGATTAACAGAGTATTTTTATATATGTACATTATCTCATAAAACTATTATTTATAAAGGACTTTTACTTCCTGAACAAATACGCAAGTTTTATTTGGATTTAAATGATATAAATTTTAAAAGCGCTATAGCTTTAGTACACCAAAGATTTAGTACAAATACATTTCCAACTTGGGATTTAGCTCAACCATTTAGATATTTAGCTCATAATGGTGAAATAAACACTATTAGAGGAAATAGAAACTGGATGAATACAAGAGAAGGTGTTTTAAAGTCAGAAACTTTTAATCAAGATATAAAAAAATTATTTCCTATTATAACTCCAAATTGTTCCGATTCAGCTTCTTTGGATAATGCATTTGAGTTATTAAAAAATGATGGAAGAGATTCAGCTCACGCTTTGATGATGTTGATTCCAGAAGCTTGGGAAAATAATAAAGAAATGCCTTCATATAAAAAAGCTTTCTATGAATATCATGGGTCATTAATAGAACCTTGGGATGGGCCAGCGGCAGTTTTCTTTAATGATGGAGTAAGAGTTGGAGCTACTTTAGATAGAAATGGTCTTAGACCAGCTAAATATGTAATTACAAACAGTGGACAAATCGTTATGGCTTCTGAATATGGGGTACTTAAATTTGCGCCAAGTGAAATTATAGAAAAAGGTAGATTAGAAGCAGGTGAAATGCTTATTGTAGATACTGCAGTAGGTAAAATATTTAGAGATGAAGAAATTAAAAAAGGTATAGCATTGGAACGACCTTATGAAGAAATTGTTGAAAAATGCAGAAAATCTTTAGATGATATAGAAGTTAATTACGAAGGAACAACAGTTCATAAAGATACTATAAAAGAACGACAGCAAGCATTTGGGTATACAATGGAGGATTTAAATAAAATACTTAAACATATGGCTGAAAATGCTAAAGAACCTATAGGCTCAATGGGTAATGATACTCCACTTGCAGTATTATCCAATAAACCGCAATTAATGTTTAATTATTTTAGACAATTGTTTGCTCAAGTAACAAATCCACCTATTGACCCAATAAGAGAAGGAATAGTTATGTCTTTAATGAATTATATTGGTGCTCAAGATAATATCCTTAAAAGTTCAGTAGATAATAGAACTTTTATAGAGCTTGAATCTCCTATATTATCTAATAAAGATATGAAAAAATTTAAATCTATAAGAAACAAAGATTTCAAAACAACAACAATACCTATAACTTTTAAAGCAGATAGTGGGATTGAAGGATTTAAAAATGCTTTAGAACTTATATGTGAGAGAGCTTCAAGAAGAGTTAAAGAAGGATATAACATATTAGTTTTAACAGATAAAAAAGTAGATGGATATGAAGCAGCTATACCAAGTTTACTTGCAGTATCAGCTATTCAACATCATTTAATAAAAGAAAAATCTAGATCAAAAATATCTCTTATAATTGAAACAGGAGAAGCTAGAGAAACCACTCATTTTGCTCAATTAATCGCTTATGGAGCAACGGCTGTTAATCCTTATCTTGCTTTTGAAACTATAAAAGACATGGTAACAGAAAAAGATATAGTTGGAAAAACAGTGGAAGAAGCTGAAACTAACTTTATAAAAGCTATTAATAAAGGATTACTTAAAATTCTTTCTAAGATGGGGATTTGTACAGTTCAAAGTTACCATGGAGCTCAGATTTTTGAAGCATTGGGGTTAAGTAATGAAATAGTAGATAAATATTTCTGTGGAACGCCTACAAGAATAGGTGGAATAGGATTAGATACTATTGCAGAAGAAGTGCTAATTCGCCACAAGAAAGCTTTTGATAGATTAAGAAAACCAGTTTCAGAATTAGACGTTGGAGGATTATATGCTTGGAGAAAAACAGGGGAATTTCACTTGTTTAATCCAGATACTATATATAAACTTCAAGTGTCTTCTAGAGAAAATGATTATAATTTGTATAAAGAGTATGCTGGGTTAATTAATAATCAAAGCAAAAACTTATGTACAATTAGAGGGTTATTTGAATTTAAAAACTATAATGAAATCCCAATAGAGGAAGTTGAACCAGTAAGTGAAATTTTGAAGAGATTCTGTACAGGGGCAATGTCTCTAGGCTCTATTAGTAAAGAAGCTCATGAATCTATTGCAATAGCTATGAATAGAATTGGTGCAAGATCAAACTCCGGTGAAGGTGGAGAAGATGAAAGAAGATTCAAATTAGATGGTAATGGAAATAACAGACGTAGTTCTATAAAACAGGTTGCTTCAGGTAGATTTGGAGTTACAACTAATTATCTTGTGAATGCAGATGAACTTCAAATAAAAGTTGCTCAAGGAGCAAAACCAGGAGAAGGTGGACATTTACCTGGAAAGAAAGTTAATGAATATATTGCGAAAATAAGACACTCAACACCTGGTATAGATTTGATTTCACCACCGCCACATCACGATATCTATTCTATTGAAGATTTATCACAACTTATTTATGATTTAAAATGTGTAAATCCAAGTAGCAGAATAAGTGTTAAACTTGTTTCAGAAGTTGGTGTTGGAACAATAGCTGCAGGAGTTGCTAAAGCACATGCTGATGTAATTACTATAAGTGGACACGATGGAGGAACAGGAGCAGCACCTTTATCTTCTATAAGAAATGCAGGTATTCCGTGGGAAATAGGATTATCAGAAACTCACCAAGTACTTTTATTAAATAATTTAAGAAGTAGAGTTAGACTACAAACAGATGGACAAATTAAAACAGGTAGAGATGTGGTTATAGCGGCTTTACTTGGAGCAGAAGAATATGGATTTGCAACAACAGCTTTAGTAATCATGGGTTGTACAATGCTAAGACATTGTCATACAAATACTTGTGAAATGGGAGTTGCTACTCAAGATAAAGATTTAAGAAAATGCTTCCAAGGAAAACCAGAAGATTTAGTTAACTTCTTTACATTTATTGCTGAAGAGGTAAGAGAATATATGGCTAAACTTGGGTTTAGAACAATGAATGAAATGATTGGTAGAGTTGATAAAATCAAGACAAAGGATGCGGTTGACCATTGGAAAGCAAATGGACTTGATTTATCAAGAATTTTATACAGACCAGATATGCCTAAGAGAATCAAACCTTATTGTGTTATAAAGCAACAACACAAGATTGATAAATCTATGGATCATCATTTAATTTCTGTAGCAGAACCTGCTTTAACAAGTAAAAAACAAGTAGTAGGCAGTTTTGAAATTAATAATATAGATAGAACTGTTGGGGCAATGCTTAGTGGTGCTATAGCAAAAACTTATGGAGCAAAAGGACTTCCAGAGGATACAATTAAGTTAAACTTCTATGGTTCAGCAGGTCAAAGTTTTGCAGCTTTTGGAATTAATGGATTAACTATGACTTTAGAAGGGGACGCAAATGATTATGTTTGCAAAGGCTTATCTGGAGCAAAAGTAATACTGAAAACTCCTAAAGATGCAGGATTTAAAGCACAAGAAAATCATATTGCTGGTAATACAATATTATATGGAGCAACTAGTGGTAAATTGTTTGTAAATGGATTAGTTGGAGAGCGTTTTGCAGTTAGAAATAGTGGAGCTATTGCTGTAGTTGAAGGTGTAGGAGACCATTGTTGTGAATATATGACTGGTGGTAGAGTTGTTGTATTAGGTGAAACAGGTAGAAACTTTGGAGCTGGTATGAGTGGTGGAATAGCTTATGTATTCCAAAATGACCATTTAGAAGAATCTTGTACTGAACCAATGCTTGAAATACACAGAAAATTAACAGAAGAAGAGTTGGAAGAAGTGAAAGCACTTGTAGAAGAACATTATCAATACACTGAAAGTGAAAAAGCTAAGAATATATTAGAAAATTGGGATAATAACAAACAAGAATTTGTAAAATTAATTCCAACAGCTTTCAGAGAAATATTTGAAAAAAATAATAAAAATGAGATGGCTTCATAAGGGGGGTGTGAATAATGGGAAAACTAACGGGATTTAAGGAATATAAAAGAAAGAATTTTAAGAAAAGAGATATAAAAGCAAGAGTTGAGGATTATAAAGAAATATATATACCATCTTCAGATGAAGAGCTTCAAATTCAAGCGGCAAGATGTATGGAGTGCGGAGTTCCTTTCTGTAATTGGGGATGTCCTCTAGGTAATATTATTCCTGATTGGAATGATATGATATATAAAGATAATTGGGAAAAAGCATTTAAAAGACTTACTCTTACTAATAACTTCCCAGAATTCACAGGTAAAATATGTCCAGCTCCTTGTGAATCATCATGCACACTAGGAGTTAACAAACAACCTGTGTCAATTAGAGAAATTGAAGTAAGTATTATAGAAAAAGCTTTTGCAGAAGGATGGATAAAACCAAATCCACCTAAAATAAGAACAGGCAAAAAAGTTGCAGTAGTTGGATCAGGTCCAGCAGGGCTTGCTGTTGCAGCTGAATTAAACTCTGTAGGTCATGAAGTTGTGGTTTTTGAAAGAAATAATGAGATTGGTGGATTATTAAGATATGGTATCCCAGATTTCAAACTTGATAAAGCTGTAGTTCAAAGAAGAGTTGATCTTATGAAAGCTGAAGGAATAGAATTTAAAGCTGGCGTTAACGTTGGTATTGATGTTAAAGCAGAAGAACTAAAAGAAAACTATGATTCAGTAGTTTTAACAGGGGGATCTACTATTCCAAGAGATTTAATCATAAAAGGAAGAGAATTTGAAGGAACTTATTTTGCAATGGACTTTTTAGCAAGTCAAAATAGAAGAGTTTCAGGAGAAAAAATAGATAAGTTTGATATAACTGCTGAAGGCAAAAATGTACTTGTAATTGGCGGAGGAGATACAGGGTCAGACTGTGTTGGAACTTCCGTAAGACATAAAGCTAAAAAAGTATATCAATTTGAAATTCTTCCAAAACCACCAGAAGAAAGAGATCCTTCAACACCTTGGCCATTATATCCAAAAGCATTAAAAACTACAACTTCTCATGAAGAAGGTTGTGAAAGACAGTGGAGCGTGGCTACCAAAGAGATATTTGGAAAAGATGGTAAGGTAACTGGAGTTAAAGCTGTTAAAGTGGAATGGTCAAAAGATGAAAATGGAAGATTTACTATGTCAGAAGTAAAAGATAGTGAATTTGAATTTGAAGTAGACTTGGTTTTAATTGCTATGGGATTCGTACATCCACAGCAAGAAGGACTTTTAAATGACTTAGGATTAAAATATGATGGAAGAGGAAATGTTTTCTCAGATGAGAATCATATGACTTCCGAAAAAGGAATATTCACTGCAGGAGATATGAAAAACGGACAGTCTCTTGTAGTTAGAGCAATCTCAGATGGTAGAAAAACAGCTAAGTTTGTTGATGAATACTTGATGGGAGAAAGCTATTTAAATGGATAATAAAATGAGTGCAGCTATTAGCTGCACTTTTTTTATAGTATAGGAATTTATAAATTCTATCCTATAGCGTTGGGAAAAAAGCATATATGCCTTTGTTCTTGTATTCAAAAATAACACATAATCATAAAATTTGATAATTAACTTAATCGTAATTAACTTAATTACGGTTAAGTATTTTGCTATAAGGTTATAATTATATTTATAAAGCAGCTCTGGATAAGATGAAAAATTTTGATAGCACGTTGTTAACGAGAACTGTTTTGTATATAATTATAGTATGAGTATAGATATTTTATTTTTATGAAAGCAGGTATTAAATTATGGATTTAAATATTAATGACGATATACGTTGGAAACAACGATATTCAAATTTCATAAAAGCTACTTCACAATTAACTGAATTTATTCAGAAAGATGAATTAAATAAATTTGAAGTTCAAGGTTTGATTCAATGTTTTGAATATACTTTTGAATTAGCATGGAAAACTATGAAGGATTATCTTGAAATAGAAGGATTTGAAGTGAAAAGTCCTAGATCTGCTATACAAGTTGCTTTTCAAACTGGGTTAATTATTGAAGGCCATATGTGGATAGATGCACTACAAAAAAGAAATTTAATGGCACACACATATAATGAAGATTATGCAATAGAAGCTGAAAACCTAATCAAAACTCACTATTATCCATTGATAAAAAATCTTGAATCTAAATTGAGGGATGAAATATGAAGTTTGGATTAAGACAAATTGATTTACAATATATAATTTCTACCATTAGTAATATTGATGAAATAGAAAAAGCAATAATATTTGGATCAAGAGCAAAAGGTAATTATAAACAAGGTTCAGATATAGATATAGCTATTGTTGGTGAGAAGATAAATTTTAGTGTAGTAGCCAGGCTTCATTCTATGCTTGAAGAATTTAGTCCAACGCCATATTTTTTTGATATTGTTGATTTTACACATTTAGAGCATAAAGATTTAAGTGAACATATTCAAAGGGTTGGGCAGATTATTTATGAGAGATAGAAGTAAAAAGAAAGTTAAAAAGTATTCATTAGGTATGAAACAAAGGCTGGGAATTGCTCAAGCTATTATGGAAAATCCTAAAATAATTATATTGGATGAGCTAATGAATGGGCTGGACAAATTGCAAGTTGATACGCTTATCCTAGTGAAGGAAATTTATAATAAGAGTAGCTGAATTTCAAAACTACTTAATCAAGATTAACTTAATCGTAATTAAGTTAATCTTGATTAAGTGGTTTATTTTAGGGTATAATTATATTTATAAAGCAGTTGGAGGAGATAAATATGTTTATAGCCAGAAATATTGAAATTGATAGATTAAATAAACTATATATAGAAAATAAATTTCAATTTATTGTTATGTACGGTAGAAGAAGAGTTGGCAAGACTAGACTTCTAATTGAATTTTGTAAAGGAAAGGAATATATTTTTTTTGCTGCAGAAGAATATAATGATAAAATGGGATTAGAACGATTTTCTAGAGCGATTTTGGAATATTTTGATTTGGCAAAATTTATGCCATCATTTGAGAATTGGGAAAAAGCTTTTAAGTTTTTAGCAAGTAAAAGCACTGAGAAACAAATTGTTTTAGTTATTGATGAATTTCCTTATTTAGTAACCTCAAATAAAAGTTTAACATCAATATTGCAAAATTTAATTGATCACACGCTAAAAGATTCAAAATTGTATATTGTGATTTGTGGTTCATCAATGAGTTTTATGGAAAAAGAAGTACTTTCTTATAAAAGTCCTTTGTATGGCAGAAGAACCGCTCAGCTTAAAATAGAGCCTTTTGATTTTTTTGATAGTATAAAATTTTTCCCCAATAGAGAATTTGATGAAAAGGTAAAAGCCTATGGGGTATTAGGTGGTATACCTCAATATTTATTAAAATTTGAAGAAAGTAAATCCATTGAAGAAAACATAAAAGAGCATTTATTAGAAAAAATAAGTTATTTACATGAGGAACCATTGAATTTATTGAAGCAGGAACTAAGAGAGCCAGCTATATATAATTCAATAATTGAAGCAATAGCTTTAGGGTATAGTAAATCCAATGAAATTTCCACTAAAATTGGAGAAGATTCTAGTAAGAGCGCTAATTATTTAAAATCCTTAATAGAGCTACAATTAGTAAAAAAACAAGTGCCTGTTGGTGAAAAAGATAATTCTAGAAAAACTATATATAAACTAAAGGACAATCTGTTTAAATTCTGGTATAGATTTATATTCAGTAATATAAGTCTTATTGACCAAGAAATGATAGAGTATACTTATGATAAAAAAATTGAGCCTTATTTTAGTGACTACCTGGGAGGAATTTTTGAAGATATATGCATAGATTATTTAATAAGAAAGAATAAGAAATTTCAATTGCCCTTTGTGTTTGAAAAAATAGGCGGTTGGTGGGGAAATAATCCAATTAAAAAGCAGCAAGAAGAGATAGATATTCTTGCTATTGGGGAGGATAATGCTTTAATTGGAGAGTGTAAATGGAAAAATGAAAAGCTAGGTATGAAAGTTGTAAATGACTTAATAGAAAAAGCAAGTATTCTACCATACACAAATAAATATTATATATTTTTTTCTAAGAGTGGTTTTACTTGTGAAGTTGAGAAATTTGCCCATGATAATGAAAATATACTATTAAAAGAATTCGATAATAATAGCAATAAAATATAAGTATGAGAGTAACCAATAGAGAGAGAAAACTATTGGTTGCTTTTTATTAGTAAAAAGAGAGTTATTTGTAATCAAACAACTCTCTTTACATTTTCTTTACGAATATTAAAGATTTCTTCAAACTTTTAATATATTATATATATAAACTACTACTTTAAGAAGTTTATAGGAGGAAATACTCAATGAATATTTTATTAGTGGATGATGAGAAACTTCTTGTAAAAGGCTTAAGAAAAAGCCTTGAAAAAGAAGGGTATACTGTATTTGTAGCTTATGATGGAAAAGAAGCATTAAAGCAATTAAAAACTAGGGCAATAGATTTTATTCTTTTAGATCTTATGTTACCAGAGATAGATGGGATGACTTTATGCAAAAGGATTAGGGAAGATAGTAATGTACCAATAATTATGCTAACTGCAAAAGATGATTATATAGATAAAATTTTAGGATTAGAATTTGGGGCAGACGATTATGTGACCAAACCCTTTCATACACGTGAATTAATAACTAGAATAAAAGTTATTTGTAGAAGAGTGGAGAAAACAAACATAGTTAAAAGCATTATTGAATCTGGAGATTTATGTGTAAATGAAGTAGAAAGAACAGTTTGTAAAAAGGGTAATATATTATCTCTGACAGCTAAAGAATTTGATATTCTGCTTTATCTTATTCAGAATAAAAGTAGGGTTTTTTCAAGAGAACAAATATTTGAACTTGTTTGGGATGAGATTAGCTTTGATACAAGGACCGTAGATGTACATATAAAAAATTTAAGAAGCAAAATAGAGGACAAGCCCTCAGATCCTAAATATATTATTACTAAATGGGGAGTGGGGTATTATTTTAGAAAGGATTCTAACCATGGGTAGAAAAATTTATAAGAGAATAAGGAATAGATTTTTCAAAAGACTATCAGTTAGGTTGTCAGTTACATATGGTTTGATATTTCTAGTATCAATAGCTTGTTTAGATACTCTTTTAATTTATAATTATAGCAAATCACAATATGATAAAAATGAAGAGAGGTATTCAAATATTGTGGATACCATAGCTTTTATGAAGGAGTATAGCTCACAAAGCTATGGGGATTTTATTCCGCTATTATCAACACAGGTAGAAGATTTTGATGATAGAGTAATATTGATGGATAGCTCAGGATTAGTTTTAATGGATAACTTTGGAGTTTATAAAGATCAGACTATAAACAATAATGAAGTTAGCAATGTTATTGAAACAATGGGAAGCAATGTTGGATATTATGAATATAAGGGAAAGAAAATGATGATGATAGCTATCCCTATTATGAATGAAAATTCTATAGAGAATATTGTTCTTTTTTCAGCTTATGTTGAAATAATTAAGGGTAAGGTCAGCTCTTTTAATAAACTAGTGATTTTCACATCTATGGTTATATCTTTATTTTTTATAATTTTGTCCTTTATAAGTACTAGAAAAATTGTTGCGCCTATTCGTACTTTAACCATAGCTTCCAGAAAAATTCAGAATGGGGAATTAAACACAAAGGTTAACATTATTAGAGAAGATGAAATAGGAACGCTGGCTAATACCTTTAATAATATGAGTGAAGAACTATATAAGATTGATGTGAATAGACGGGAGTTTGTTAGTTCTGTATCTCATGAATTCAAGACCCCCTTAGCTGCAATTAGAGTTTTAATTGAGTCCTTAGATGATAAGGATGAGAAAGACACCTACATAGAATATATGAATGATATATATGAAGAAACTACTAGACTTTCAATAATGGTAAATTCTCTGTTAACAGCAAGCAGACTTGAAGAAACAAAGATTCAAAAAGAAGTTATAAATTTAAAAAAGGAAATATATGAAGTATATAAATTATTAATGCCTTTGGCAAAGGATAAAAGTATTAAGCTAGAGAATTATTGTGCAGATGACTTTACTATAGAAGGGGACAGGGGTTGCATTAAAGAAATTTTAATTAATTTAGTGGATAACTCTATAAAATATGGGGTTGCAGGTGGATATGTAAGTATAACTACTTTTAACGAAAATGATGAACAAAGTAGAGGCATAAAAATTACTGATAACGGATTAGGCATTTCGGATAAGCATATAAATTTTATATTTGATAATTTTTATACTGCTGATAAATCTCGTGCTTTTGATAAAAAAGGAAGCGGCATAGGACTTTATATAGTAATGAAGCTGGTTCAACTTCATCAATGGAATATTTCTGTGGAGAGCACATTGGGAAAAGGGAGTATTTTTAACTTATATTTTAGTGAATAAAAAGCTTTGATTTTTCTTCACTATTTCTTTGCAAATCTTAAATTTATCTTTAGAAATTTCAGGTACTATTGATTTTATAGGATAAATAGAAAAGGGGATTTGATTATATGATATCTAAAAAATTGATAAAAAAATTTAACATGGTTATTCTAATTTTGTTTACTTTAGCTTTAGGAGCTTGTAATTTCTCAAAGAACAGTAACGGTATAATACCTCCAGAAAGAGGAGTAGAAGAGATTAATGATTCTATTGTGGAGGGTCAAGTAGATGAGAATAATACCTATGAAATTGGAAACACAAGTGGGAATCTCTTAATTGCAGGCATCATTGCAGAAAAAGGGGATTGGATATATTATTCGAACGTTTCTGATAATATGAGGTTATACAAGAAAAAGAAAGATGGCTCTGAGCAAGCAATTTTGTCAGAAAGAACGGCTTATTTTGTCAATGTGGTAGGGCAGTGGGTCTACTTTTATGCTGGATTTGGAGACAAGGAGACTGGTGAACCTGGAATATATAGAGTGAAGAGTGATGGTACTCAGGAAGAAATAATAATTAGTGAGGGCTTAGATGAAAATATTAATCATCTTGTGGTAATAGGCCAATATATTTACTACTCATCAATGGAATTTGATTTATCTGATGGAGCTGTAGAGCATAGAGTTTCAGAACAGAGTGGGGACAGTCTATATAAAATAAAAGTAGATGGTAGCTCAAAGGAAAAAATCCTAGATAAAACTTTAGGAAAATTTTTGATATATGGGGATAGTGTATATTACTCCTCAAAAGAATCTAATAATTATAATGACTTGTATAAGAAATCTTTAGCAGGCGGAGCTGCTACTAAAATAATAAGTGGGATAACTTCAGAATTTTTAATAGAGGATAAGTATATATACTTCAAAGACAGTGAAGGATTTGGCAATTTATATAGAAAAAATATAGATGCAGGGGAGGGTGAAAAAATCATAGAGGATGTAGCTTATTTTAATGTAGATAATGATTGGATATACTATACTAAATCAAAAGAAATAACTACAAAGATATCAGATAATGGGGATAGTGTTACTGATATAATGAATACAGGGTTATATAGAATTAATAAAAATGGCGAAGAGTCACAAAAAGTATTAACTGAATCTAAGGAACTTATGGATTCAGATTCCAGCAGTATATATATAACTGATGATTCAATATACTGTTGGAATGCAAATGTAGATACACAAGAGGAATTTTTATCTAGCGATATGAAATTATTTAATATTAGTAAAGACGACAATGAAGTTAAATTTATTAATAAAGGAGTATTTAATATAAGTTTAGAAGCACTTGAGGATAATATAAGAGAAGATGTAAATTTACTAAAATTATCTATTCAAGAGGATATTATTTATAATAATTATTTTATAGATTTCGATGATAGTCTTTTAAAAGATTTAGAACCCTTATCCATATGTAGATTCTTTATATATAGCGCAGAAACAAATAATTACAAAATGGCTGTTGAGTTATACGCTAAGGATAAAGATTCAGAGGGCGTATTGAAGCAGCAATACTTTAATAATATAGCCAATAATGATAATGTTAAAAATACTCTTAATAATGCAGAGACTATCCAGATTAGATATAGTAAAGGTAATACAGAAGCTACAATTATTTTTAATAATTCTAGGCTTCTAGAAAATGATGAAGAAATCCCAGAATCCTCTCAGGTATTTATATTAAGTAAAGATGAAGACGGGATTTGGAAGGTGGATTTTTCACCAAAACTGTAATATTATATATGACTTTTAGTTTCTGTATTTATAATGGTTACATTAGAAAAGCTTTGGCATAAAATAAAAACATAGGCAAAATATAAATAAACTAGAATATGTTTATTTATAAGTAATTAAAGAGGAGCGTACTATGTTTTATTATCCTTTTAGCCCAATTAACCCAGCATATCTTTTGACACAGCAATTAAAGGAAAACACTCTTATACTTGATTTTAAATATGGGGATGTTACAGGTGATGGAGTTTTTGATATTGTGTATTTGATTGGTGAAAAGAATTTTGGAGAGGAAAGTAGTTTTATAGAGAATATAAGATTAGTTATTATTGATGGTGCTACTTATTTTGTGGAAATGATATCATTTGAAAGTGATGGGGGGTATAATCCTAGGTTGTTTTTAGGTGATTTTACAGGAAATAAAGTAGATGATATATTAATCAGTATTTTCTCTGGTGGAAGTGGTGGCATGAGTTGGTATTATATTTTTTCTTATTTGAATAATAAAGTTAAAAAATTATTTGACTATGAAGTATATAATAATGAATATAAATATCAAGTTAACTACCAAGATAATTACAAGGTAGAGGTTATAAGTGAGAATTTAATGAAGAAATATATTATTGATATTCAAGATAAAGGGGAAGAATACTTATCTAAGCTTTACGATGAAAATGGAAAACTAAAGGAACCAATTCAGGGTTATGTCAATCCTTTAAGTGGACTATATCCTATTGATTATAATGGAGATAGAGTTTATGAGCTTTTCACTTTACGTCGAGTTATTGGGTTATATAATGCGGATTCTTTGGGTGTGGTTCAAACTTCACTTCAATGGAAAGAAAGGGATTTCCAACCTTGGTTTGAGTATTTGGCGGTATATGGAAGTGATATAAAGGAAAAAAGAATATAGATCATAAGCCATTATCACTTTACAATTTTTCAGTAAAGTGATACTGGCCTTTGTTCTATATATGCCTCTATTTTTTAATCCATTCAGGTAATTCCCTATTAAAAGGCCTTACTCCATACTTTTCTTGAAAATCTATTAATATTTTTTCTCTTATTTCTTTAGAGTTTTTCATCTCATTTATTAAATCTAAAGATACATCTTGTGAAAAGGGGCAATTGCTCAAACAAATACCACAATCTGTTCCAAGAGAACGCCATCTTTTATAACATTGTTCTGGGTTGATTTGCCATCTCAATTCATCATTTATTATATGTTTTTCTTCCTTAGGAATACATTTTCCAGGACAAGTTTTTGCACATCTTCCACATTCATTACAAAATTCTTGAATGCCAAAATCTATTTCACTATCAGCTATAAGATTTAAATCTGTGGTTACTACCCCCAGTCTTATTCGAGGACCGTATTCTTTTGTTATAAGAAGTCCATGACGACCTAATTCACCAAGGCCTGCATCTTTAGCTACTAAAGGAGCTATAACAAGGTAATTACCATCCATATGATTTCTAGCATCATAACCAAGGGATCTTATATAATAAGATAAAAACATACCTATATTTGCAGCATCCAAATAACCTTTTACAACGGCCACGGCTTCAGGAAGGTTAGGAGCAGCATTAATGAAGTCTTTGTCCATTTCCACAGCAAAAACTATTCCATATTTATGGGTAGAATCAATCTTATCACCATAGCTATCTTTTTCTCTTCCTCTATGGCTATAGTAATGATAATCTTTCATTTCTGTAATTCCAACTAATTTTGCACCAAAAAACTTTGAAAGTTCTTTTAGTTTTAAAGTTATATCATTAGGAGAAAGTTGAATCTGTGTAGGGGAAATATCACCTTCAGCATACTTTTTTATGTCAGCCAAATACTGAAAAGTTGCGCCCACAATAGGTGAGTTAATAGAATTATAAGTAACAGAACCTTCTTCACCAAGTAAAGGTAAGTTTCTTAATTCTTCATCTATTTCTAATTTATCTGGATTTCTTGAATAATAATCTTTATATTCAGGCCAATCTTTATTCAAATTCATACGAGAAAACATTATATCTCTTTCATCAACTTTATTCATATAAAAAACCACCTTTTATAAATTATAATTAATATAAAAAACGATAAATTATATGCATACAGAACTGTATGGATATAGATATAATCTTAGCCTGATATTTCTTCTAACATATTAAGAATTTTTGAGACTTTAGAGGACCATGAAGTATCAGATGCATATTTTTTATTTATCCATTTAATAGTATCATAATCTGAGGGTTTATTCTTACTTAAATTTATTAAAGTTTTACATACAATATTTGCGGAGTCGTCAATGGAAGTATTATATTTTTTCCAACTGCCGTGTACATTAAAAGGATTATTTGCTATTTTAGAGTGACTACTAGATGTTGTAGGAACAAAGCTTTGTTCTTGTCCTGTTATTGCAAATAGAAAAAGTGGATTTATGTCGTAACTCATAGCCACATTTATTATAGTGGAGAAATAAGGTTCTTCTGCTAGAATTGAATTTCTGTTTTGTAAGTAAGTTCGTAAACTTTCCTCGTCAATATTCTTATATCGGAATTCTGAGGATAAAGTGTTATATTGTGCATAAGAGTTTAATTTAGGTTCAATAGTTATTTCTTTTTTTTCGGGCACTAAAGTTGCTGTTAAGAGGTTTTGTTTATTATCTGCAGGAGCAGATAAGTTACTGGGCAGAAGATTGATTGGCTTTAATGGTTCTAAAACAGAGTTGTTCAACAAATTTACATCTCCAGATAATGAAGTATCATTACTTTGTGCAAAACCATCTTCGTAACTATTTTTAGAGTTAAAAAGCATTAAAGTTGTAAAAAATAATAAATTAAAAGCCACTAGTTTAACTTTATCATTTGGTTTATCCTGTTTTTTATTGTTTGAAAAATTTAAACTACCTTTTTCATTTATGCTGGTAAATTGTTGAATTGGAAAATTATTCATGTTATATACCTACCTTTCTGTTGTATAAATATTATACTTTAAATGGAAATAAATGTCACTAGAAATAAAGTGAAAATAAATAAATTTTTATCAAAAATTTACAAATATACAAATTATGGACAAAACCATTCAAAATAATACTTTCCTATCCTATCACAAAAATATTGAAAGGTTAAGTAAAATGCTAAAAAAAAATATAAAAAAAATTATTTTAATCATGTAAAGGTATAAATATTAACATAAAAAGGAAAGCAACAACAAAATATGTATTTTGTTATTGCTTTCCTTTTATAAAATTTATTATAATATTTTAGCTAAAACATCATCATAAGATAAAGAATTTTTTATACATGTAACAATTTTAGTTGACTTAGAAATGTTTCCTATTAAGTATGCGCCAACTAAAATATTATCTTTAAAGAAAAGTTTCCCAAAATTATTTTCATCTAAATTATCTAGAGTATAAGTTTTGTATTCATCATTTAAATCTCCACATGAAAATATTTTTACATTCATTGCATTGAAAAGAGTGGAAGTAACAAAGGTTTCAAATTTAGATTCTTCTCCAACCACATTTAAACCGGCAACTTTACCCATTTCTATAGCAGATGGCCAAGTTCCTAAAATACACTTTTTAAATTCAGCTATATCTCCGCAAGCATAAATATTTGGAATATTGGTTTCCATTTTGTCATTTACAACGATTCCTCTATTAATTTCAATACTTGTTTGTTTAATAAGTTCTATGTCTGGTCTAATTCCTATAGAATAAAGAAGTATATCAGTATCTAATACTCTATCACTTTTTAATTTTATACCTTCTACTTTTTCTTTTCCTAAGATTTCACAGCAAGCATCTCCTAAAATAAATTCAATTCCACTAGCCTTAAGAAGATCTTTTGTTATATTACTTCCTTCTAAATCTAGTTGTCTTTGAAGAACACAAGGAGCAAGTTCAACAACTTTTACATCTAAACCTAGTTGCTTTAATTCCCAAGCAGCTTCTAAGCCTAAAAGACCTGCGCCTATGACTACAGCTTTTTTAGAGTTTTTCATATAAAATTTTAAATTTTCAGCATCTTGAATTGTTCTTAAAGAAAAAACCCCTTCTTTTTCAATGCCCTCAGTTGGAGGTATAAAATTGTTAGCACCAGCAGCAATTATCAGTTTATCAAATTTAAGAGAACCAATTCCTTTTATGACAATATAAGAATTATCAGTATTAATTTCTTCTACGGTAGTGTTTAATTCAATATGTATTTGGTTATCTAGAAACCATTGTTCATTTGTAAGATAAAATCTTTTTGCAGGAACTTCATGTACTATAGATTTAGAAACTTGAGGTCTGAAATATGGTAATCTATCTTCTTTAGAAACCATTAAAATACTAGAAGTTTTATCCTTACTTCTTATAGCTTTTGCAGCATTAAACCCTGCGGCTCCAGCACCTATTATTATGTAATTGTATTGATTATTCACCCTAAAACCTCCTATGTTAGAAATTATTATTAGAAAATAATAATTAATAAAATTATACTATTGTAGAAAAGCTAAATCAAGTATTTGGAGTTAATAGAAATTGTGATTTCAATGAAAGTTATGGTATAATTTTATACGAAATAAGGAGGAGGATAAATAATGATAAAAAAATTTATTTCGTATTATAAACCCCATTTAAGATTGCTTATATTAGATTTGATTTGTGCTTTTTTAATATCAGCAACGGAATTATTTTATCCAATGATAACTCGTAATATAATTAATGATGTCATACCAAATAAAAAACTAAAGGTATTGATAATATTATGTGTAGCTATGTTACTGTTATATATATTAAAAGGTGTTTGCAATTATATAGTTGATTATTGGGGACATGTTTTGGGCGTAAAGATGCAATACGATATGAGAAAAGATATATTTGCTCATTTGCAAAAGCTACCTTTTAAATATTTTGATGAGAATAAAACAGGGCATATTATGTCAAGAATAGTAAATGATTTAATGGATATTTCAGAACTTGCTCATCATGGGCCAGAAGATTTGTTTATATCAGTAGTTATGATTATAGGATCTTTTATTGCTTTATGTTTTATTAATGTACCATTGACAATAATCATATTTTCACTAATACCTTTCTTGATTTGGTTTGCAGTTTCAAGAAGAAGAAATATGAGTAAAGCTTTTAAAGATGTTAGAAAAAAAGTTGCTAATGTTAATGCTCAACTAGAAAATAGTATTTCAGGTATAAGAGTTGCTAAATCTTTTACAAATGAAGAGTATGAGATGGCTAAATTTGATGATGGAAATATTGAATTTAAAAATTCTAGAACATATGCTTATAAGTTTATGGCAGAGTTTTTTGCAGGAATACATTTTTTAACTAATTTATTAAATGTGGTGGTTCTTTTTGCGGGAGGATTATTCTTTTATAATGGAGCAATAGATGCAGGAGATTTGGTGGCATACTTGTTATATATTTCAGTATTTTTACAACCAATTAGAAAATTAACAAACTTCTTTGAACAATACCAATCAGGAATGACAGGTTTTGAACGATTTAATGAAATTATGAATATAGAGCCTGATATTATCGATGATGAAAATGCGGTAGATTTACATGGTGTTAAAGGAAATATACAATTTAATAATGTTTCTTTTAATTATGATGATAAAAAATCAATTTTATCTAATATAGATTTGAAGGTAAATCAAGGGGAAACTTTAGCTTTAGTAGGACCGAGTGGTGGAGGAAAAACAACATTATGTCATTTGATTCCTAGATTTTATGAGGTTTCAGAAGGGGAAATTTCAATTGATGGCTTAAATATAAAAGATATTACTTTGAAATCTTTAAGAGGTAATATTGGATTGGTACAGCAAGATGTGTTTTTATTTGCTGGAACTATTAAAGAAAATATTTTATATGGAAATCCTTTAGCATCAGATGAAGAAGTGATTTTTGCAGCTGAGAAAGCAAATATTCATGAATTCATTTTAAGTCAATCTGATGGTTATGAAACGTATATAGGGGAAAGAGGTATAAAATTATCTGGAGGACAAAAACAAAGATTATCTATAGCGAGAGTATTCCTTAAAAACCCACCTATACTAATATTGGATGAAGCTACATCAGCTTTAGATAATGCAACGGAGCTAATAATTCAACAATCTCTAGAAGAACTTTCAAAAGGAAGAACTACTATTGTTGTTGCACATAGATTATCTACTATAAGAAATGCAGATAAAATAATTGTATTAACAGAAAAAGGAATAGAAGAAAGTGGATGCCATGAAGAATTAATAAAAGAAAAAGGTATCTATGAAAAATTATATAACTCACAGTTTAAAGGATTTATACCGGATGAGGTTGAATAAGGACATGTATGTTTATGGGTAAAAGGTGAGCTTGTTCAACTTAGAGAAAAATTGCGCACTAACTCGTAGGGGGCGGTTTCCACGCCGCCCCGCTATGCCTATAAATTATATATATAATAATTACATATATAATATTGATAATAATTACATATATAATATTGATAAAAAATAAAAAATACAGAAGGTAGTATAATATTTTCATCACGATTTTACTGTAATTGTAATTTAATTGGGAAACTACAGCGGGCGGGCATGGAAACCCGCCCCTACAAATAGTTTCTTCGCCTTTTACATTTAATTTGAATTAAATAGTATTTAGAAAAAACTCATCTAATTATAACAATCTTTAGTTATGATATACTGAGATTTGTATAGTTCATCATCAGGAGATAAATCATAAGCTTTCTTTAAATACTTCAAGGCTTTAACAATAACGCCCATATCTCTATAAATAAGACCTAATTCCATATAAGCGTGACTTTCAGATTTATCAACTTCTATGGCGTGTTCATAAGTTTTAATGGCTTCATCATCATTATCAAGGGTATATAAACATAAAGCTTTCCCACAAATGGCTTTATAGAATTTTGGATTTAATTCAATACATTTATTAAACACATCTAAAGCTGTTTCATAATCTCCAACTAGAATTAATAAATCTGCTTTCAAATAAAAAATTTCCCAATCATTAGGTTTTAAGTTTGTTAATTTATCACAATAGTCAACAGCTAATTCAAAATCAGATTTTTGATCATATACTTCTATTAATGCTTTATAAACACGTTCATTCTCGCCAGCTAGCTCAATATACTTCAAAAGACATTCTTCAGCTTCTGAGCTTTCAAACATTCCCATGTGAGCTTCACCTTTTTCAAGATAAGCTTCTGACAAAGTAGGATTTAGTTTTATTGCTTCGTTAAACTTTGAAAAGGCTTTTTTTATTTTACATTTCTCAAATAATATTTTTCCTTCTTCCAATGCTTTAATTGCCTTTTTTTCTTTTATACTATTTAATGTTTCATTTTCCATGAAAATTACCTCCTAAAATATTGAATTTTAATTATTTTATATTAGTAGTATTGACACTATATTATTTGTTTAATCAAATATAAAAAAATAATATAGATAATATCTTGTTATATGTGTAACCACTCTGTAACTTATAATTAAATTTTTTATGACAATATTATATATAAAGATATAATTATAAAATTAATGAGGGGGAGAGGTTCATGAGATATAATATAAAGCAAAAGATATTTAGTTTTGGCGATAATTTTTATGTTAAGGATGATAGAGATAACAATATATTTAAAATTCAAGGAAAAGTATTTGCTTTAGGAGATAAGCTTAAACTTTGCGATATGCAAGGAAAAGAACTTATTTATATTCAACAAAAGTTATTTAAATTGTTGCCAGAGTATAATTTATTTAGAAATGATGTGCTTATAGCTAAAGTAAAAAAAGAGCTTAGTTTTTTTAAACCCAAATTTGTTATTGAAAGCATGATGGGTAATTATAGAATAGAAGGTGAAATATTTTCTCATAATTTTTCAGTCACAAAAGCAGGAAGAACTGTTGCAGTTGTAAATAAAAAATGGATAAGTTTTAGTGATACTTATGGAGTGGAAATAGATGATAATGAGGACCAAGCATTTATGGTATCATTAGTTATAGTAATAGACCAAGTTATTCACGATAATAATAGTAATAATAATTAAAATAATAAAATAATTAAGGAAGATATTCTTAAATGTTATAGGAAAATCTTCCTTTATTTATGTTGAAATTTATCGAATAAAAAATCATACTTGAATATAGTTATTGTCATTGTAAAAGTTATATAGCAAATTTTTGCTATAAGTTATACCTTTATATGATATAATACTTATATTATTTAAGGATATGTGTAATAATTAATAAATTCTGAGAAATTATTATTTTATACTTGAATTTTAATTCAAGGAGGAAGCTAATTAATGACTATATTGATAATAATATATTTAACATGTAGTAGTATTTGTCTTTTTATAGGATTTTCTATTCTTTTAAATAATTCTAGACAAAAATTCAACAGATGGTTTTTTATAGTTTGCATGAATTTATCATTTTGGGCTTTAATGTTATCGTTTATGACAGCTGCTAAGGATGCCGAAACTGTAGCATTATATAGAAGGTTAACCACTTTTTCTTGGTCCACAGTATTTAGTGGAATACTTTATGTTACTATTTTCTTAGTAAAAAAAGAAAATTTTTTCAAAAAAATATGGAGTTACATATTAGTATTTTCACCAGCAGTTTTATCAACTTATTTGTATTATTCGCAACCATTAAAACCAGAGAATTTTGTGAAAACAGGTTTTGGGTGGATAATTGAATATCCAGAAACTAGAGGCATATTGAGAGATTATTTTTTCAATTTTTATTATGTGATTTTTACGGCTATAATTATTTTATTATTTATAAATTGGGGAAAAAATACTGAATTTGAAAGAGAAAAAAAACAATCAAAAATAATAGTTTATTCAATAATAGTTGCATTTATTTTAGGAACAATAACGGACGTGATATTGCCTAATTTAGGATTTGTCAATATTCCAGAACTATCAATAATTACAAATTTAATAGTAGTTTTAAGTATATGGTATGCAGTGATTAAATACAGTTTTATGAGTTTAAATATTGAAAATATAGTTGTAGATGTCTTTAAAATAATGAATGAAGGATTAATTATTTTAGACTCTAAAAAAATAATTGTAGATATAAATCAAGGAGCACTTGAATTATTAGGTTATGAAGAAAATGAGATTAAAGGAAAGAATATAGAAATCATTTTTTCAAATAAACAAGAAACAGATAAAATTGAAACCCTTAATAGTTATGAAATTGATTTATTATCAAAAAATTATACGAACATTCCAGTTTTATTATCTTCATCCATTTTGGATGATGGTTGGGGTGGGGATATGGGGCGTTTAATTATATTTCAGAATCATTGTGAAATAAGAAAAATGCAAAATAAACTTAAAGAGGCATATAACGGTTTAGAAAAAAGAGTTAATCAACGTACAATTGAACTAAAAGAGGTTAATGCTCAATTAGAAAATGAAATACAAGGAAGAATTCAAAAAGAAGAGGAAATAAAAAAGCTAGCTTTTAATGATCAATTAACAGGACTAGCTAATAGGAAGTGTTTTGCTGATCAAGTTAATGAGAGAATTTTTGAATCATCAAAACATAAAAAAACTTTCTCAATTCTTTTGATTGATTTAGATAGTTTTAAAATGATAAATGATACTATTGGATATGAGCAAGGAGAAAAACTTTTAATAAAAGTTTCAGAAAGATTGAAGGGAATATTAAGAAGTAATGATATTATTGCAAGAGCAACAGGAGACCAATTTTTAATATTAATTGAGGATTATAATTGCAATGAAGATATAGAAAAAAAATGTGAGTATATTATAAATAAAATAAAAGAACCATATCAATTTAATAATAGTGAAATTTACATAACGGCCTCTATTGGTGCATCTATTTATCCTCACCATGGCATTGAAGCAGAAAAATTGTTAAATAATGCGGACATTGCAATGTATAAAGCAAAGGAAAAAGGAAAAGGAAGATTTGTATTCTTTGATTCATTGATGAAAAAAAATCTTGATGAGGTAATGAATTTAACAAATGACTTATATCGAGCTTTGGAATTCAATGAATTAGAAGTATATTACCAACCTCAAATAAATATAAAATCAAGTAAAATTGTGGGCCTAGAAGCACTTCTAAGATGGAATCATCCAAAGCTTGGAATTGTTTCACCAAATATATTTATACCTATTGCTGAAAAAACTGGATTAATAGTGAGTATTGGAGAATGGGTATTAAATACAGCTTGTAGGCAAGTTAAACAATGGCAAGAGGCAGGTGTTTGCAACTTATCAATTGCGGTTAATCTCTCTGTTAATCAAATTCAAAGTAATAAAATAGTTGAACAAGTTTCAAAGATATTAGCAGAAACAGAATTAAATCCAGAAGATTTGGAACTAGAAATTACTGAGAATGTACTTATGAAGGATACAAACTTTGTAGTAGATACCTTAAAAGAGTTAAAGCAGTTAGATATTAGAATTGCAATTGATGACTTTGGTACAGAGTATTCATCATTAAATTATTTAAAACAATTACCTTTAGATCGAATAAAAATAGCAAAGTGTTTTGTGGATGGAATTGATAAAAATATTAATGACGAAGCTATTATTTCAGCTATAATTCTTTTGGGTAAAAAATTAAAGTTAAATGTGATTGCAGAAGGAATAGAAGAAGAAAGACAACAAATATTTTTAAAAGCACAAATGTGTGATGAAATTCAAGGCTTTTATTACTATAAACCTATGCCAGCAATGGAAATAGAGAAAATTTTAAAAAAATCCAACAACTAATTTGATTTAGATTAGTTTGTTGGATTTTTTGTTAGTATAAATCATTTTAAATAAAGTAGTAATCAATAATTGTGAAGTCTACTTAGAGTAATTATTGATAATGGAGTATTTAAGTGATAGAATTATTATGGAATCATTATGGAATTATTTGTTTATTCTACCTATATAGGAGGTACTTATGTACAGTATTATAATTGCGGATGACGAGGATAGTGTCAGAGAAGGTATTAAAACTTTGATTAATTGGAATGAAATAGGACTAGATTTGATAGGAGATGTTGGAGATGGGTTAGAAACGTATAATATTATAAAAAATAAAAGCCCAGATATAGCACTTATTGATATTAATATGCCAAGACTAAATGGGTTAAATTTAATTAAAAAATTAAAAGAAGACAACTTGCAGTGTGAAATAGTTATTATTACGGGGTATGATGAATTTAATTATGCAAGGGAAGCTTTAAGACTAGGAGTAAATGATTATATACTTAAGCCTTTAACAAAGCATGAGATGGTAGAGTTACTAAAGAACATAGTAAAAAAACTTGAATTAAAAAGAATTAACGAAGAAAAGAGTGCTAAAGAAAAAAGACAGCTAAAGGATAATATTAATATATTAAGACAAGAGTTTATTAATAATATTATTTTTGAAGACATAGAGGAAAATAATATTTTTGATAAAGCTGAATTTTTAGAAATAGATATTAAATCTAAATATTATGCTTTGTTACTTCTTGAAATGGACAACCCTAATATAAGAAATGTTAAGATTAAAGATGAAGAAGTTAGGATAAAAAATGATGAAATAGCAAGGCAGTGTAATGAAATATTAATCAATAATAAAAAAGGATATTTCTTTTATACAAATGATAATGAAATGGCTATAATATTTATTTCAAATGAAGATAATTATGAAAAAGCTAGAAAAGAATATATTAATATTATTGATGAAGTGAAAAAATACTTGAATTTTGAAATTTCTATAGGGGTAGGATGTTTGGTAGATAAAATTTATGGGATTACTTCTTCGTATTTTCAAGCAAGAAAAGCTTTACAATACAGATTTTTTATTGGAACTAATACAATTATAAAATATGAAAATATAGAAGATTTTAAATACAACAAAAATACTGATTTTTCAGGTATAGAAGAAAATCTTTTTAAGAATATTAGAGATTTAAGAAATGAACAAGTTAAAAAAGAAATGAATTATGTAAGTGTATATATGAAAAAAGAATTGGTTAATGTTGACTTATGTAAAAATGAATGGATTGAAATAACTATAAAAATGATTGGAATTTTTATGGATATGGATGTTGATATTTATAAAGCTTTGGGCGAAAAAATCAATGTAACAAAAGAGATAAGTCAGTTAAAAGATTTAGAAAAAATTGAAAAATGGGTATACAATATATATGTAACTATTCAACTGTTTCTTGAAGAAAGCGTTTCTAATAATAAAATATATATGATAAGTATTTTGAATTATATAAATGAAAACTATACTAAGTGCGATTTGAGTTTGAAAACTGTTTGTGAGGAAGTTCATTTAAGCATGAGTTATTTCAGCACTATCTTTAAAAAATATACAAATTGTACTTTTGTAGAATATGTTACTAAATTAAGAATGGAAAAGGCAAAGGATTTACTGAAACATTCAAATGAAAAAACATATAGAATAGCTGAAATGGTAGGCTACTCTGATACACATTATTTTAGTGCATCCTTTAAAAAACATTTTAATATTACGCCTTCAAATTACAGAAAACAAATTAAGTGAGGCAAAATGAATGAATGAGATAATAAAAAAAATTATTGATTTATTTGATATTCGTAAACAATTTAATACCATTCAAATGCAGATTCTTATATATTTTGCCTCTTTAATAATTGGAATTATAATTTTACTTGATGCTATATTTTATTTGCTATCCTATGATGTTATTATAAACGAAGCAGAAGAATACTCAGCTCAAATTGTAACACAAATTGGTAGAAATATAGAGTATTATGCAAATTATATGAATGATATTTCTTATATTATAAATAGTGATACAAAAATAAAAGAATTATTAAGTGAAGATAAAAATCTGGGAGAAGAAAGTTATGTTAAAAAGGAAAGTTCAGTTTTAAATTCTATAATGAAGGCTAGAAATGATATAGTTTCTATTTATGTTTTTTGTGAGAATGGAATAATTATATCAAATGATACCAATTATGAATTAAAGAAAAATATTGAATATACAACTTTAGATTGGTATAAAAAGGCTATTTTAGCAAAAGAAAAATCTGTTTTTTCATATTCTCATGTACAAAATTTCATTGAAGATAAGTATAATTGGGTGGTTTCCCTTAGTAATAAAATCACAGATTCTACAAATGAAAAAATATTAGGTGTTACAGTTATAGATATAAACTATAAGGTATTTTCAGATCTCTGTAAAGAAGTAGAATTAGGAAAAAGAGGATATGTTTATATAGTAGATAAATATGGAGAAATCATTTATCATCCTAAACAGCAACTTATATATTCAAATATTAAAACGGAGGATATAAGTAGAGTACTTAAATCTAATGATGGAAGTTATTCTGAATCAATTGACAAAGAAAAAAGACTTATAACAGTAAAAACAATACCTACAGTTGAATGGAAGGTTGTAGGTGTCACTTATATGGCAGATATTCTTATAGGGAAAGAGAAACTAATTCATTTGATTTTTGCCATAACAATTATATGTTTAATAATAGCAACCTTGGTTTCTATTAAAATTAGCAAGAAAATTTCAAAGCCTATTAAAGAGTTGGAGACAGCAATGAAAGAAGTTGAAAACGGGGCAATTGATATTGAAATACAAATACTTGGACATGATGAAGTAGCACATTTAGGGGAAGCTTTTTCTAACATGATAAAAAGAATAAAATATTTATTGATTCAAGTAGAAGAGGATCAAGCTCATATTAGAAAAAGTGAATTAAAAGCCTTATATGCGCAAATTAATCCACATTTTCTTTATAACTCACTGGAAACTATTATATGGGCAGGGGAAAAAGAAGATTATCACAAAGTTGTTCAAATGACATCTTCACTTGCTAAATATTTTAGATTAAGTCTTAGTAAGGGTAAAGAAGTTATTACTATTAATCAAGAAATAGAGCATGTTAAAAATTATCTAGTTATTCAAAAAATAAGATATAGTAAAAAAATAGCCTATGAAATTGATGTTGATTCAGATATTTTATACCAGAGTACATTAAAAATAATTCTTCAACCTATAGTAGAAAATTCCATATATCATGGTGTGAAAAATCTTGATAAAAGTGGGTTAATAAAAATAAAAGGATATCGTGAAGAAAATGATATAGTTCTTGTTGTGGAAGATAACGGTGTAGGAATGAATGAGGAATTGACAAAAAACATTTTAATAAGAAAAGTAGATGATTCTTTTAAAACCGGAGGTGTTGGAGTAAAAAATGTACATGAAAGAATTCAATTGTATTATGGTAAAAATTATGGTTTGAGATATGAAAGTGAATTAGGAATAGGAACTAAAGTATACATTAAAGTTCCTGTTTTGGAATAGGAGAATTCAAATGAAAAAGAAAATAAGTCTTTTTATTGTAATGTTAGTTACAATAGCTTTAATTTTGATTTTTAGCAATATATATATAAAAGGAAATGTAAAACCAGTTGTGTATATCATCGTTAAGGTTGTGAATGCTGATTATGATTTTTGGGAATCTTGCAGAATGGGTGCTGAAACAGCTGCAAAAGAATATAACGTGGAATTGGTTTTTACAGGACCTAATTTACAAGAAAACGTTAATAAACAGATTGAATTAATTAAAAATGCTATAAAGCAAAATCCTAGTGCAATTATTGTGGCTGCTAGCAATCATAAAGAGCTTAAAGAAACAGCAGAGCAAGTTGTTAAGAACAAAATTCATTTGATAACCTTAGATTCAGAAATAGAATCACAGCCTGAGGAATGTTATGTTGGAACAGATAATATATTAGCAGGAAAAGAAATAGCAGAAAAATTAGCTAGTACTATTGATGAAGAGGGTAAAATTGCTGTTGTTAGTTTTGTTAAAGAATCTTCTACAGCAATAGATAGAGAGAAAGGCATAGAGTTAGCTCTAAAAAAATATAAGAATATAAAAGTAATAACTACTGAATATTGTAATGGCAGTAGTAAGGAATCCTATGAGATAACTAAAAAATTATTAAGAGATAATAAAGATTTAAAAGGAATAATAGGAACGAACCAGCAATCATTAGAAGGTATAGCATTAGCAGTTGAGGAATTAAAGGTCCAGTATACAGTTGCAGTTATGGGCTTTGATACTTCAAATAAATTAGTTAAGGCTTTAGAAAATGATATTGTGGATGCTTTTTTGGTACAAAAGCCATATAACATGGGTTATATTAGTGTAAAATCAGCTGTAGACGCTATAAATAATAAAAAAGTAGATAAAAGAGTTAATATAGATTTTGAAATAGTATATAAGGATACAATATATGAAAAAGAAAATGAAAAATTAGTTTTTCCTTTTATAGAATGATTGTAAAGAATATATCTTAACTGATATTTTAAACCTAAAAATTTAAAATATCAGTTTTTTTTATAAGAAAAGAGTAAAAAAGGTTTAATTATCTTATTTCCTAACTGGATAAAGTAAAATATTAAACCTTTATAAGAAGATATTACATGTAAACGTATTGATACATGCCGTATAATTTAATTAAGCTAAACGTTTAGAGTTGCTTAAAATTCGAGGGTGGTGAGATAATGAACGAATTGCTAAGGATGGAAGGAATAGAAAAAAGTTTCCCGGGTGTAAAAGCTTTATCCGGTGTAAATTTACAAATAGTAGAAGGCGAACTCCATGCTTTAATTGGAGAAAATGGTGCGGGAAAATCTACTTTAATGAAGATTTTAGCTGGGGTTCATTCTAAGGATGAAGGTAAAATTTTCATCAAGGGTAAAGAAATTGAAGAATTAACCCCAGATTTAGCACAAAAGATGGGAGTAGGTATAATTTATCAAGAGTTTAATTTGTTTTCTGATTTATCAGTAGCAGAAAATATTTTTATTCGAAGAGAACCTAAAAATCCTACTTTTAAATTTGTTATAGATGATAGAAAGTTAAATAAAATGGCTCAAGAAGTATTGGACAGACTAGACCTTAAAATTAATCCAAGTACCTTGGTTAAAAAATTAAGTGTTGCGGAACAACAAATGGTTGAAATTGCAAAGGCATTATCTATGAATACAGAAATATTGGTAATGGATGAACCAACAGCTGCATTAACTAATAGTGAGATAATTGAGCTTTTTAAAGTTATTAAAGATCTAAAAAATCAAGGGGTAGGTATTGTATATATTTCTCACAGACTTGAAGAACTTGAAGAAATATGTGATAGAGTTACTATTTTAAGAGATGGTCAATATATTAAGACAATGGATTATAAAGGGCTTAGTATGGAAGATTTAGTTTCTTTAATGGTGGGTAGAAGTATGGAAGATAAATTTCCACACAGAAAAGAAAGAAACATAGATAAACAAAATATTATGCTAGAAGTTAAAAAGATGAAAAGAGCAAATGTTTTAAATGTAAAGGATTTTAAATTGTATAGTGGTGAGATTTTAGGTCTTTATGGATTGATGGGTTCTGGAAGAACTGAATTTGCAAGGGCATTGTTTGGTGTAGATAAAGTAGAAGAAATGGATGTAGAAATGTTTGGCAAGAAGTATCAGGTCAAGTCTACTTCAGAGGCCATTAAATTAGGTCTTGGATATTTAACAGAAGATAGAAAAAAGGATGGATTAGCCTTAAGTCAATCAGTTGAATACAATGTTAACTTACCTAATTTAAAAATTATATCAAGCTTAGGGGTTATTGATGATAAAAAGGCAAGTAATGCTGCAACAAAATATGTGAAAGAACTTAGTATTAAAACGCCTTCAATAAATCAATTGACTACCAATTTGAGTGGAGGAAATCAACAGAAAATATGTATTGCAAAGTGGCTTAATAGACATTCTAAAATAATAATATTTGATGAGCCAACAAGAGGAATAGATGTTGGAGCAAAATACGAAGTTTATGAGCTTATGATAAAACTGGCCGATATGGGTATAGGAGTTATAATGATTTCTTCTGAACTTCCTGAAATAATAGGGATATCTGATAGAGTTATGGTTATGAGGGAAGGCGAGTTTTCAGGAGAAATATTTAAGAAAGATTTTACAGAAGAAAAGATATTGTCTTATGCAGTTTCTTAAAAATTACAAATAATATTGTGAACGGGGGATGATTATGAATTCAGAAGTTGTAGTTTCAAAAAATAAAATGTTCAATATAACTAAGAATATAAAAGATTTAGGTATTCTTGTAGGTCTTCTAGTAATGGGTATAGTTTTTTCTATGCTTTCAGAAAATTTTCTTACAATAAACAACATATTAACTATTGCATTACAAACGGCAGTAATAGCTATTCTAGCCATTGGAGAAACTTATGTAATAATAACCTCAGGGATTGACCTTTCCGTAGGATCTATATTAGCAGTTTCTGGTGTTGTTACAGGAAAACTTTTAGTAAATGGAGTGCCTATTTGGATAAGTGTTATAGCTGGTTTATTAGTTGGAGGATTTTGTGGATTCTTAAATGGATTTTCAATAACAAAACTTGGAATAGCACCATTTATAGCTACGCTTGGAATGATGAGTATAGCAAGAGGGTCTGCTTATGTAATAACAGGTGCAATGCCTATATCAGGACTTCCAGAAAAATTCTACTTTATTGGTGGTGGAAGTATAGGAATTATTCCTGTACCTGTAATATTAATGTTTTTACTAGCCTTATTATTTGGTTTTCTTCTTAGAAAAACAGAGTTTGGCCGTTATGTATATTGCTTAGGTAGTAATGAAGATGCTGCAATTTTATCAGGGATAAATGTAAATAAAACAAAAGTGTGGGTTTATGTAATATCAGGAGTTATGGCAGCAACAGCAGGTATAATGTTAGCCTCAAGATTAGTTTCAGCTCAATCTACAGCAGGAGTTGGTTATGAATTAGATGCCATTGCAGCCGCTATAATAGGAGGTACAAGTCCCTTAGGTGGAGCAGGTAAAGTTAGAGAAACAATTGTTGGAGCGTTTATAATTGGTACTTTGAGAAACGGATTAACAATATTGAGAGTAAACAGTTTTTGGCAACAAATTGCTATTGGATTTGTAATAATTTTAGCTGTATATGCTGATACGCTTAGAAGAAAGAAAAGTGCAAAGGTAAAATAAGAAGTATTTTTATTGGACACAATGTATTACAAATAATATTTTAAATAAATGGAGGGGTAGTAAATGATTAAATCAAAAAAACTTTTTGCAGTTGCGGTTTCATTATTAATGGGGGTTACAATAATAGGCGGATGTGGAACAAATAAGGCTAATAGTAACAGTACAGTAGGGGAAACAAATAAAGCAGGGGAAACTAATGAAGCTAGTGAGGCATCTACAGCAAAGAAAAAAATAGCAGTTATCGTTAAAGGTACTGAACATCCTTATTGGCAAACAGTAAAAAAAGGAGCAGAAGCTGCAAGTGAAGAATTTGATGTGGATATGTACTTTACAGGTCCAGCAGGTGGAGAAGCAGATATAAATGGACAAGTTAATTTAGTTGAAACAGCTATCAATGAAAAAGTAGATGGTATAGTTTTAGCGTCATGTGATGAAAATGCTTTAGTTCCTATTACTGAAAAAGCTGCTGATGCAGGTATTCCTATAGTTTTAATAGATTCAAACACTGCTACTGATAAATATATAAGTTATGCAACTACAAATAATGAACAAGCAGCTTATGAAGTTGGTAAGAAATTAGGCGAATTAACTGGTGGAAAAGGTAAGGTTGCAATAGTAAGTTTTACACCTGGTGCAGGATCTGCTATAGCTAGAGAAGGTGGCTTTAAAAAAGCATTAGAAGAATTATATCCTGATATGGAAATAGTAACAACAGAATATTGTGATAGTGATAAAGTGAAAGCTCTTTCAATCACACAAAATATTTTAACTTCAACTCCAGACTTAACTGCAATTTATGCAACTAATGAACCTTCTGTTGTAGGGGTAGGACGTGCATTAAAAGAAAAAAATAATAAAGATATAATAATGGTTGGATTTGACTCTTCAGACGATATTATTCCTTTATTAGAAGAAGGATATGTAAAAGCTACTGCTGTTCAAAGACCATATCAAATGGGATACTTAGGGGTTCAAGCTATAGCTGACCATTATAATGGTAAAGCAGTTGAAAAAAATGTTGATACTGGTGCTCTTATAGTTACACCTGAAAATATGGAAACAAAAGAATCACAAGAAGTTTTATATCCATTAGGTAAATAGAAAAATAATTGATAAAAAATATTTCCATCACATAAAAAAATTGCGCACTACGTGCTGCAATTTTTTTATTTATATGGTTTTTGTGAGAGGATTAAGTTTATATTAGGAGTTTGAGATTAAAAGTTCTTAAGTTAGATATAAAAACTATCAACTATCTCATTGTATTTTTTTACATCATTAAGAATTTAATAAAATTATAGAGTAAAATTCAACTTAAAATAAAGGATTAGCCTTTAATATATTGACACTATTGATTAATTCAGTTAGAATTTTATTTATTAAACGTTTCGATTAAAAGGGTGATGAGAATATATGAGTTCAACAATTAAAGATGTAGCAAAGTATACAGGGTTATCAATAGCTACCATTTCTAAATATATAAATGGAGGAAATGTTCTTGATAAAAACAAGGAAGCTATTAAAAAAGCTATAGAAGATCTTGATTTTAGAGTAAATGAAATGGCTAGAGGTCTTAAAACAAATAAAACTAAAACTATTGGAATTTTAATACCTAATCTTGAACAATCTTTTTGTACTTCTATAGTATCCAATGTTGAGAATATACTTTTGAAGCAAGGATATAGTACTATTATTTGTGATTATAAAGAAAACACAGAACTTGAAAAAGAAAAATTAGAATTTCTTGTGAATAAAATGGTAGATGGAATTATTTTGATGCCTTTGAATGATGGAACAGAGGATGAAAGTATAATTCAAGCAGTAATTGAAACTGGGATTTCTGTAGTACTTGTGGACAGAGTGTTAGATAATGTGGAATGTGATGTTGTGCTTGTGGATAACTTAAACGCGGCTTATGGAGCAGTAGAAGAGTTTATTACAAGAGGACATAAAAGAATTGGGATAATAACTGGTCCGGATAATGTTTATACATCTCAAGAAAGATTAAAAGGATATTACAGGGTTCATGAGGATTACTCCATTGAAGTAGATGAAAATCTTATAAAAAAAGGTAATTATAAAATAGATAGTGGATATAACTTGTTAAAAGAATTAATGGAAATAGAGGAGCCACCAACAGCTATTTTTATAACTAATTATGAAATGACTTTAGGAGCAATTATGGCTATAAATGATAGTAATATAATGGTTCCACAGCAAGTGTCTATAATAGGTTTTGATAATCTTGAACTAGCTAAAGTAGTAAAACCACCTCTTTCTATTGTTATACAACCAATGCAATCAATAGGAGAAACTTCAGCAGAACTTTTACTAAAAAGATTGAATGGAGATATGAGCAATTTTCCATCAAGATTTAGATTGAAATCAGAGTTATCTATTAAAGGTTCTGTAAGAAATGTTTAAATAAGACGTAAATAACTAATTTTTGTAATCAGTTATTTACGTCTTATTTGGTAAACAAAGCAAAAAAATATAAATAGTTTATAAAAAAGAAAAAATAAAAAAAGTTGATATCTACTAAAGAATGGCTTAAAATAAGTAGAAAGTATTAATTAATATATTTTATATTAAGTTTGGAGTGATATTTATAGCAGCTAATAATAAGTATGCTGCTCCAGCAGTGGAGAAAGCACTAGATATTTTAGAATTAATGACTGAACGAAACTATAATCTAACAGTAACTGAAATTTCAAATGAATTAGCTATTTCTGTTAATTCAGTTTTTAGAATTATGAAAGAACTTGAAATTAAACAGTATGTTGTTAAGGATTTAGCAGATAGCAGTTATTATTTAACAGCAAAACTTTATTTTTTAGGAAATAAAATAAAGAATAGAGTTTCTATCATTAAGGAATCAGAGCACACAATGAGTAATTTATTAAGGGAAACCAAAGAAACTATATTACTTACTAAATTGAATTCTCAACTGGAAACATTGGTTTTAGAACAGTTTGAAAGTATACATTCTATTAAATTTCTTTCTTTGGTTGGTGGAACTTATGATTCTTATTCTTCAGCTATGGGAAAATGTTTATTAGCTTATTTACCCCAAGAAGAATTGGATAATTATCTAATGAATACAAATTTAAAACCTAGAACTGAGAATACAATAATAGATAAGGCTATATTAAGGGAAGAGTTACTTGGTATCAAGGAAAATGGTATTTCAATTGACCATGAAGAATCAGTAAAAGGCCTTACTTGTATAGCTTGTCCAGTTTTTTCCTCAAATAAGGTAGTTGAATGTGTAATAGGCGTTTCAGGTATTTCTTTTAGGATGACACCAGAAGTAATAAAGAAATATTCTATTATTCTAAAAAAAGAAACTGCAAAGTTATCAAATCGTTTATGCTGTTCTAATGAGTAAAATAAATCAAAATTAGAAAAATTCGCAAAAAGATATACAGAAAGTGTATATTTTTTTTGTATATTGATTTTATATATAGATAATGATATTATATATATAATAGAACATGAATGTAATAATTATATATTTTATAAGCTCAACTGCTTGAGTGTATAAATAAAAGAACTATTATTTAGAGAAAGGTGTGATTTTAGTAATGAGTAATAATAGACCCAATATTATTTTCTTGATGACTGATCAACAAAGATATGATACTTTTTCATGTGTTAATGATGAAATCAAAACCCCATTTTTAGATGAACTTATAGAGGATAGTGTTCATTTTAAAAATGCATATTGTTCAAATCCATCCTGTGTTCCATCTAGAGCGGCAATTGTTACAGGAAAATTCCCATCAGAGTGTAAGTGTCCAAATTATATAGACAAATTACCTATAACTGAAAAAACTTTTATGACAAGATTACAAGAAGCAGGATATCATACAGCAGTAATTGGAAAACAACATTTTGCAGGTTCAGAAATTAAAAAAGGATATGATGATGAACAAATTATTGATGGACATGGTGCTTTTGCACCTAGAGAAACTATAGAATTATATTTAAAGTATTTAGAAGAAAATGGAGTTGACAAGGGTTCTCTTGTAAAGCGTGGTTTAATTAGCGGTGGCAGCTGGAATTCTGATATAAAATATCATATAGATTATTTTATAGGAGAAATGGGTAAACAATGGTTGCAAGATAAAGCCAAAGAAATCAATGATGAAGAAAGTAAACCATGGTTTTTTACTTTATCTTTCCCAGGGCCACATCATCCTTATGATTGTGAGGGAACAAAGTATGCAGAACTTTATGATTTAGAAAAGCTTAGCAAGCCTGAATCTAGTTGTAAAGATTTAGACCAGAAACCACCACATTTCAAAAATATGGGGGGATATTCTAAGATTTATTTAAAAGATTATAGCGAAGAAATTTTCTTAAAAACTAAACGATCTTATTATGCAAACATGAGCTTAATAGATGAAAAAATAGGTGAAGTTATCCAAGTTCTTAAGGATAATGATATGTATGATAACACAATGATAGTTTATTCTTCAGACCATGGTGACTTTATGGGTGATTATGGTTTAGTGGAAAAACTACAATGTTTAGAAGATAGTCTTATGCGTGTGCCACTTTTTGTTAAACCACCAGTTAAAGGATTTAAAGGGATTGCTGTAGATGATGAAGTGATTAATATTGATATTGCAGCTACTTGTTTAGATGTAGCAAAAGCTCCAATTGATAAATATATGTCTAATTATCCATACAATTGCTATTGGGATGAAAGCAAAGAAAAAAAGGTTAGAGATCATATTTATATGGAAGCAGGAGAAATAAAGGGTTGTATTAATAAAGGGATAAAAACTGTTCACTATATGAATAGAAAATATGGTGAAATGTATGACTTAAATAAAGACCCTAAAGAAGTAAATAACATATGGGATGATCCAGCTTGTTTACCACAAAAATTAGAAAACTATCAAATTATAGTTGATAATATGTTTAGATCTGTTCCACTTTGGGATGTGAAGTGGAATATAGGAACTCCAGAAATTTAAGATATATATAATTGATTTGTATTTAATTTTAAAAGCACTTGCTACCATATTAATTTGGGATAAGTGCTTTTTTTTTTATAAGTTTTTTAAGATGTAGCTAAATTCATTTTAGGTGAAAATGAAGAGTTAATTCTAAATATATATTGACAATTTAAATATGAAATGATATATTTTATATATAGAACAGTATTTTATATACAAAATACAATTTAGGTTTATAAAATAAAAATGTAGTATGAGGAGCATTCCTGTTATGAAGTAAAATGAAATTTGAAAAAAAGAGCACCTGCTGATAAAATACGGGGTATAAGACGTTCGAACGTTTATCCCTAATTAAAAATTATCAGTGGAGGTACTCAATATGAATTATACACAAAATGAAAAGATTTTGTCAATTACAGAAAAAACTTTAGTTATAGGAATTGATATCGCAAAGGAAATTCAATATGCGAGAGCATTTGATTACAGGGGTATAGAA
>NZ_FQXM01000006.1 GCF_900129965.1 Clostridium grantii DSM 8605
AAATACCTAAAAAATAAAGAAGGGAGTAAGTTTGTCAAAACAAGTAATATTATAAAAATCGAAAAGCAGATTAAATTACTTCATAGAAGATTAGCAAATATAAGAAGTAATCATAGTCACCAAGCAACGAACATGATAGTGAAAACCAAGCCATCAAGAGTTGTTATGGAAACACTTAACATTAAAGGAATGATGAAAAATAAGCATTTATCAAAAGCTATTGCACAACAATGCTTATATGAGTTTAAAAGACAAATTCAATATAAATGTGAGTTCAATGGAATTGAGTTTATCGAAGCTGATACATGGTATCCATCATCAAAGACTTGTAGTGAGTGTGGACATATAAAAGCAAATCTTTCATTATCAGAAAGGACATATATCTGTGAAAAATGCGGTTGTGTTATAGATAGAGATTATAATGCAAGTATTAATCTTTCAAGATATAAATTAGTAGGCTAATCACTTAAAAGATACTGCTAATGTGTACCATGCGTTGTATGGGAATTTAAGCCCTTGGAGTGTTATAGCAAACAAAAGTAGCTCAGGTGAAATTGGACACGGTGAATAGGGAATTAAACAAGCTTTATAGAGTTTTATAAGGTTTTGGCAACGGAAATACGTGTATATTAATAAAACAAAAATAAAAGTTCGTTATGCTGAAACAGATCAAATGGGTATAGTTCATCATTCAAATTACTATATTTGGTTTGAAGTTGGAAGAACAGAATTTACTAAGAAATGTGGAATGAGCTACAGTGATATAGAAAAAGAAAATATTATGATGCCTGTACTTGAAACTGGTTGCAAACATATGGAAGGTGCTAAGTATGAGGATGAGCTTATAATTGAAACTTGGATTAACCAGTTAAGCGGTGCAAAAATAATTTTTAATTATAATATTATTAGAGAACTAGATAATAAACTCCTAGCAACAGGTTTTACAAAACAAACTTTTATAGATAATAACTTTAAAATTATCAACCTAAAGAAAAAACATCCTGAACTTTTTGAGAAAATGGTTGCCCTTAATGTATAGTAAAAAACCATAAGCTTAATTACAAGCTTATGGTTTTTTTAATTTTTAGAAATCACTAGATTTCACACTCTTCAACTTCAACTGTAAATTCTCCGCAATTTTCACATACTATGACCTTTACTATATAGCTATTATCTACTTTTTTCTCTTTTAATAATTTATTATAAGAGGTATCCTTGTATTCATTAGATATACTGCTTGTTACATAGTTAGCATCTTTAGTGAATACGTAAAAAAAGTATTCTAAAAATTTATAACTTTTTTGTCTTTGCCCATCATAGCAAGCTTCACAAGCTTCTTTATAGTATTCTAAATCAAATTTAACATTTTCTCCTGATTTAAGAACTTCTAAAACTTCTTCTACTTCAAATCCTATTACTGGTTTTTCTTCATCATTAAAAAAATCCTGACATTTTTCTTTTTTTAATTCATATTCTTTATCATTGTAATTAAATTTATACATATTTTATTTCACCTCAAAATATTTTATTAGAATTCTGAATTTCCTGGTGTTCTTGGGAAAGGTATAACATCTCTGATATTGCTCATACCTGTTAAATACATAATAAGTCTTTCAAATCCAAGACCATATCCTGCATGTTTAGTTTCTCCAAATTTTCTAAGTTCTAAGTACCACCAATAATCTTCTTTATTTAATCCGTTTTCTTGAATTTTTCTTTCAAGAACGTCTAATCTTTCTTCCCTTTGACTTCCCCCAATAAGTTCTCCTACACCTGGAACTAAAAGGTCTGAGGCAGCAACTGTTTTTCCATCCTCATTCATTCTCATATAGAAAGCTTTGATTTCCTTTGGATAATCTGTTACAAATACAGGTTTTCCATAAACTTTTTCAGTTAAATATCTTTCATGTTCAGTTTGAAGGTCTACTCCCCATTTAACTGGGTATTCGAATTTTTCTCCTGATTTTTCTAATATTTCAACTGCTTCAGTATAAGTCACTCTTCCAAAGTCAGAGTTTAATACATTGTTTAGTCTTTGGAATAATCCCTTATCAACAAATTGATTAAAAAACTCCATTTCTTCTGGTGCATGTTCCATAACATAATTAATTACAAACTTAATCATAGCTTCTGCATTATCAAGATAATCTTTTAATTCTGCAAAAGCCATTTCAGGCTCTATCATCCAAAATTCTGCTGCATGTCTTGGTGTATTTGAATTTTCTGCTCTAAATGTTGGTCCAAAAGTATAAACATTTCTATGAGATAAAGCAAAAATTTCTGCATTTAACTGTCCACTAACAGTAAGATTTGTTTCTTTTCCAAAGAAATCTTCTTTTACATCAATCTTTCCTTCATCATTTTTAGGAAGATTATTTAAATCCATAGTAGTAACTCTAAACATTTCTCCTGCACCTTCGCAATCACTACCAGTAATTATTGGAGTGTTTACATAAACGAAGTCTTGCTCTTGGAAAAATTTATGTATAGCATAAGCTGCTATAGATCTAACTCTAAATACAGCTGAGAAAGTATTACTTCTTGGTCTCAAATGAGCGATTTCTCTTAAATATTCTAATGAATGTCTTTTCTTTTGAAGAGGGTAAGATGCATCAGATTTTCCTATTAATATAATATCTGTAGCTTGAATTTCAAAAGGTTGCTTTGCTCCATCCGTTTTAACAAACTTACCTTTGATTTGAACACTTGAGCTTATTGGTAATTTTGATATTTCTTTAAAATTCTCTATACTCTCTTCAAATACTACCTGAATACTCTTAAAAAAACTTCCATCATTAATTTCAATAAATCCAAATTTATTTGATGCTCTTAATGTTTTTATCCATCCAGAAATTTCGATATCTTTTCCTAATAATTCATCTGTTTCTCTATATAACTTTCTTATTAATACGTTTTCCATCAATTAGCCTCCCTTGTTTTCCAAAACAATTTATATTATTATTCTTATCATTAATATTTAAAAAAAAGAATTTATTACATACCACTCCATATTACTATATCGATTATAATATTTACCCTGTGAACTGTCAAATAGTTCATTATATTAATTATATATTTGAAAGTTTAAATTTCCATTAAATAAATAAAAAAGATATATTCAATTTATCATTGAGCATATCTTTTTTTTAAATAAGTAATAAAACCTTTATTTTTGCTAAATTACAAGTTTTTTTTCTTCAATCAATGGAGCCTTAGTTCCAAAGGTACCAACGCCACCTAACATCCTAGTTACTATCTTCTGATTAAAGTTAATTAATGGAGCAATTACTATAGCAATAGCAATTGTTCCTGCATTGATTTGTCCTGTGCCTATTCCCCCAAGATACCCAACAACTAAAGCTACAGCAATTGCACCTATTTCTGTAACAATTTTTGTAAATATATAGTTTAAATTCTGTGTGTCTTTTAAAGTAATCACAAAAAAATCAACCGGTGGTAAAATACCTTTTGTGTAAATTTGAACAGCTACACCAAAACTCATAATGTAAAGCCCTATTCCAAAAGATAAAATATTAATATATATATTCGCATCTACAAGCAAAGGGCTAAATATATAATTAAAGGCATTTAAAATAAACCCCATAAAAAACCCAATAATAACTGGCTGATAATATATTTTCTTTAATAAATATGAGCTAACTAAGGTAATTATAGAAGTTATTATAATCATCCATGTTCCTATAGACATACCAAAAACCATTGATAAATTGGAAAACAAAGCATCCCAAGCCCCAGCACCTATATGTGTATTAAGTATAACAGATGCTCCTATACCCCAAAAAATATATCCTAAACAATAAACAATCCATTTAATCATATGCTCTCCATCCTAATTTCATAAAATTTATTCCACTAGCCCTTAGTTATTATACATTCTTTTGAACTACTATTGCAATAATTTATATTCTAATACTTTGTTTATTTTATACTTACGAAGAAAATGACTTTTTTCCTTTTCATAAAAGATAAATTACTGGTATACTATAGACATACTTACGTAAACTTAATTTATTCATGTCAAAAATCTCAGGTTTTTATGAGTTTTGGACTTGAATAAATTTATAGTTGAAGTGATATGTCTATATATGTACAGAACATACTAAAAAAGGAGTGGAATTTATGGAATACAGAAAACTTTACGAACAATGGTTAAACAATGAATTCTTTGATGAAAAAACTAGAGAAGAACTTAAAGCCTTAGAAGGTAATGAATCCGAAATAGAAGATAGATTTTATAAATCCTTAGAATTTGGTACTGCTGGTTTAAGAGGTAAATTAGGTGCAGGTACTAATAGAATGAATTCATATAACATAGCAAAAGTAACTCAAGGTATCGCTGATTATATAGTAGAAAGAGGCCCTGAATATATGGAAAGAGGTGTAGCAATTGCTTATGATTGCAGACATTTCTCTGATGATTTTTCTAAACTTGCTGCTCTTGTTTTAGCTGGCAATGGTATCAAAGCTTATTTATTTGAATCTTTAAGACCTACACCTGAACTTTCTTATGCAATAAGACAACTTAATACTGCTAGTGGTATTATTATCACTGCAAGCCATAATCCAAAGGATTACAATGGTTATAAAGTTTATTGGGAAGATGGCGCACAAGTTCTTTCTGAAATTGCTGACGCTATGACTGAAAAAATCTCTTTAGTTGAAAGTTTTGAATCTGTTAAGAAAATGGATGAAGAAGAAGCTAAGGCTAAAGGTTTATTAACTATGCTTGGTAAGGAAATGGATGATAAATATATTAATATGGTAAAAAATCTTTCTATAAGAGATGAAGGTATTGATAAAAATATAAAAATTATTTATACTCCATTAAACGGTACTGGAAGCATTCCTGTTCAAAGAGTTTTAAAAGAGAGAGGCTTTACTAATATAGCTGTTGTTCCAGAACAAGAACATCCAGATCCAGATTTCACAACAGTAGGCTACCCTAATCCTGAAGATACTAAAGCTTTCAAATATGCTGAAAATCTAGGTAAGGAAATTGGTGCTGAACTACTTATAGCTACTGACCCAGATTGCGATAGACTTGCTATTGAAGTAAGAGATGAAAATGGTGAGTATGTATCATTTAACGGAAATCAAACTGGCGCTATTTTAATTAACTATATTGTAGAAGGTTTAAATGCTCTAGGAAAACTTCCTGAAAAGCCTGCTATAGTTAAATCAATTGTAACTGGAGATTTAGGAAAAGCAATTGCTACTGAATATGGTGTTGAAACTTTTGAAGCTTTAACAGGTTTCAAAAATATTTGTGGAAGAATTCCTGAACTTAAAGAGAATGGCTACAACTATATTTTCGGATATGAAGAAAGTATTGGTTATACTACTGGAACAGAAGTAAGAGATAAAGATGGTGTTAGTTCTTCAATGTTATTGTGTGAAGCGGCTGCTTACTACAAAGCACAAGGAAAAACTCTTTTACAAGTAAGAGAAGAAATCTTCCAAAAACTTGGCTACTACAAAGAAAAACAAATTTCTTTAGTGCTTGAAGGTGTGGAAGGTCAAAATAGAATAAGTAGAATGATGGAAACTTATAGAGAAGAGTATCCAACACTAATTGGCGCTAAAAAATTAGCTGAAGCTATAGATTACTCAAAAGGCTATAAAGATATTCCTTCTTCAAATGTTTTGAAGTATTATTTAGAAGATGGTAGTTGGTATGCAGTACGACCTTCTGGTACTGAGCCAAAGATAAAAATCTACATTTACACAAAAGCTGACTCAGATGCTGCTGCTGATAAAAACATAGAAGTAATGGAAAAAACAATTTTAGATACATTAAATTCTGTTGAGTAAAAAAAGAAGCAAGGCTTTCCTTGCTTCTTTATTTTCTTCCTTCAATTCTTTTATCAAAAATTTCTGAAATTTTATCCACAGTTTCATTATTTAAAGCTTTAGTTTTCCCCAGTCCTTCATTAATATAGCTGAATAGCTCTGTTGATTTTAGAACTTTTATACTTCTAGTCGTAACTTTTAAAGTTCCCCCCACATTTTCATTAAATACTATTATAGATTTAATAGGAGTCTCTTCTTTAATACCATTATTTTTCAAGAAATTTTTTAATACTCTTTCATGTTCTTTTCCCTGAATACATGGATTTTTGAATTTATTTGAATACTCACTGCCGCTTTTACTAAACTTTTTTTGAACCCAAGTATCCTCATCTTCATCCCCTATAATTTCTCCTGTCATATTTTTAGTTTCAATATTTAAGATCCCATAAGGCGATAAAATAAGATGATCAATTTGAGCTCCTTTATGCCCATCCCATAAAGTTATGTCATTATATATATTGTACTCATTTGAAAGTTTCTTTAAAATTTTATAAATCTGTTTTTCTCCCTTTATACCCTTATTCAAAATCTTTATTTTAAACATGGTAACTTGAATAAAACAAATTATAAATGTAATAATTGCCAATTGAATCATATACATATACTTAAATTCTACTATCCCTAGTATGGGTATAAAAGCTGAAAATAAATAAGCTATTATAGAATCACTTATTAATCTATTTCGTTTTTTATGCACAGATCTTTCTTTACTTTTTATATTAGCCATTGTCATCTCCTATTTTAATAATTTTTACTATTATAAAGTTATATCATTAAGAATACTATTTTAATCCCACTTTTTACCCAATACCTTTTCTACAAAAATTTTAGCTATACTTGTATCAAATTGAGTTCCTGAACTTCTTTTAATTTCTAAAATAGCCTGATCTACACTAAGCTCATTTTTGTATGTTCTTTCTGATATCATAGCATCATAAGCATCTGCAATTGAAATTATTCTTGCTTCAATAGGAATATTTTTCCCTTTAAGCTTTTTAGGATAACCTGTCCCATCAAATTTTTCATGGTGTGCTAGAATAAAATCTGCTATCTCTGAAAATTCATTTGCAGAACTAAGTATTCGGTAACCAATTTCAGGATGTCTTTTTATGGCATTCCATTCTTCATCATTTAATCTAGACTTTTTATTGAGTATAGAGTCCTCTATACCTATTTTACCTATATCGTGCATCAATCCTGCAATTCTTATCTGATTAATGCTATCTTTTGTAAAATTCAGATTTTTTGCTATTGATTCACAAAGATTACTAACTCTAATTGAATGAAGCATCTCTCTATTGCTTTTCTCAAATAAAGAATTCATAATCAAGTCAATATTCTTACTTCTTATACTTGAACTTTCAGAAAGCTTACGACGATACATAAAATCCTCTGCTTCTTTAAATACTTTATCCATATTTTGCGACATATCAGTTTTAACTGCATATCCCATAGATGCTGAAAATATTACTTTATCATATTTTTCAGCTTTAATATAATCATCAATTCTTTGAATAATATTCTCTGCATCTTTTGAATCAGTTTTAGGTAACAAAATAATTAATTCATCTCCACCTATTCTAGCAATAATTTCATCAGCCCGACATACCTTTTTAATTATATTTGCCGTTTTCTTTATAATCTCATCACCAGTTTTATGACCAAAAGCATCATTGGTTAATTTCAAACCATTAAGGTCTACCATAACTAATGATATAGGCAGATTTCTTTCTATGTCCAATCTCTGTAGCTCTTCTTCATAAAATCTACGATTATATAAACCGGTTAAAGAGTCATGGTAACTTAAATATTTGATTCTTGTTTGTTTTTCTCTTTTTTCAGTAGCATCTCTGAAAATTATAACACCACCAAATATATTTCCATTTTCATCTTTTATAGGTGCTGCACTATCTTCTATGTATATTTCTCTACCTTCTTTGGAAATTAAAATAGTATCATTCTCAATTTCACTTGTATCTCCAGTATTTAATACTTTTATTACTGGACTATCGCATTTTTCTCTTGTATTTTCATTAATGATGTTAAATATTTCCTCAAACGTTTTGCCAATAGCTTCCTTTTCCAACCATCCTGTAAGACTTTCAGCTACATTATTCATCATTACAATTTTTCCAAACTTATCTGTGGATATAAATCCCTCTCCTACAGAATTCAATGTAATTCTTAATCTTTCCGAATTTTCTTTAAGGGCGGTATTAGTATATTCTAGTTCAACGGTTCTTTCCTCTACTTTTTTCTCAAGGTCATTCACTAATATGCTAATGATATCCGCCATTTTATTAAAAGAATTAGATATGTCTCCCACTTCGTCTTTTGTTGCTATAACAACTCTTTGACTTAAATCACCTTGAGCAAATTTTTCTGTAACAGTTTTTAAGTTAGTCATAGGTTTTAGGTATCTATTGGTGATTTTTAACAATACAACTAAAGTAATTATAATAACTAAAATAGTGAATATGAAAGTTGATTTCATGTTTCTATAAATTGCTGCCATAAAAATATTCTGTGGTACTGCTGTAATAATCAACCATTCTAATCCATTTTTACTATACTCAGTAGTTCTAGTATAAAAGTTTTCTCCTTCACTAACAACTTGATAACTGTCTTTATTGTTTATAGAATAATTATTATAAGCTTCTATCAATGCCTTATTATGTATCTCAATTATATTTTTTCTTTTAATGTTTCCATCCTTAAGAATTTCAAAATTATTTAAATCAAAAGAATTTGCCACTAATTCACCAGTATTTTTATCAATAATTATGGCTAAAGCATTTATATCTCCTGTAATATCTTTCAAAAAATCATCTATTCTTGATAAAATTATATGTGCTCCTAGTACACCATTAACTTCTCCCTCATTATCGTAAACAGGAATAGCTGCTGAAATAGTAAGATCATTCATAATAAAATGTTTGTATATTGGCGAAAATATAAACTTTCCTGATTCCTTAGCAGCTTTGTACCACTCTCTTGTTCTTGCGTCAAACTTCCCTGCCTTGACGGCTATGTCCCCAGAAGTCATTTTATTTGTAACTTTATAATACCAAGAATGTCCTTCAGTATCTGCATTGTTTTTCATAATCTCTATGTCATAATTTTCGTTACGTCGAGCTCCATAGTATTCACCACTTTCCGTTCCATAACTGAAACTATATAATGGTTCACTGTTATTGCTCATCAAAACTCCTACAAAAAACATTTCGCGTTCTCTTTCGTTATTTATATCTACAATTTTATTTTCAATCAATTTATAATTATTTTCGTTTATACGCTCCGGAACAAGTAAATAATTATTAACCATAGACACTATATCTTTATTTTTATCCTCAGCCATTTCAATGATAGTTTCATTAACAGAGGCCATCCAATTTGAAAATACAATATATCCAACACCCAAAATAGTCATTATCAATAATCCAAAAAAAGTTGTACTAAAAATTAACCTCAGTGAAACATCTTTATCTTGTATTTTCTTTTTTATCATTTATTCAAGCCCCCTGTGATATCCAATTCAAAAATATTAAAAAAAATAATTAAACTAAATAATTATTTAGTTTAATCATTTTTATTTTAAGCTTAAAAAGTTTGTCGATTAATGTCTTTATACATCTTATTATAAGATTTATCTATAATTTTTTCAAGTAATCTTATAATATTTAAATTTATATTAAAAATTTCATTTGTATTTCTATACTATCTTTCTATTAATAGTAATATGTAAATTTTTCTAGATACTGTTTTAACATTAGAAAATACTTCAATTTTATATTGAAAAATTAACTCAAATATGGTAAATTTATATCAATAAAATCTTTGTTTAATTAATCTAAAAAAACTTATTTAATTTAAAATTAGAAAATTATGTATATAATTTTTTTTGACCCTTTTAAGCTTTTTCTTGATACAAACCAGGTAATTCTCCTCCTCTATGGATAATAATTTTTATAGTCCCATTTATTTTCTAGGATGGAGGAAAATATAAAAGGAGTGAATAAGGATGTGTAAAAAAAAATTGGTTTCATTAATTTTAAGTGTTTTAATTGTATCTAGTAATTCTTTTACTTGTATTGCAAAAGCAGATGTAAGAAATGGGTGGAACAAAAATGGACAAATATGGGAATTTTATGACAATGGAGTAATCCAAAAGAATATATGGATACAAGATGCATCAAAACAATGGTACTATATTGACTCTACTGGAGTAATGAAAAGTAATGAATGGGTTAAAACAGGAAATTATTGGTATTATCTAGATTCATCCGGAGCTATGAAAAGTAATGATTGGATTAAAACAGAAGGAAAATGGTATTACTTAGCTTCAAATGGAGCTATGAAGAGTAAAGATTGGATTAATACTGCAGGTATTTGGTATTATTTAGACTTAAGTGGTGAAATGAAATCAAATGCTTGGGTTGAAGATGGCGGAAAATGGTATTACTTAAATAGTGATGGAAGTATGGCTTTTAATACTGTAACTCCAGATGGATTTAGAGTAGGAATTAATGGATCCTGGGATGAAAAGGCTGCAAATTCAAAGACTGAAACAGAAACTCAAATAGGAACTGATACTGGAACAGGATCTTCAACAAGTGACGATAATATATCAGATATTGTTACCTTTAAAGATGCTAATTTGGAAGCAGAAGTAAGAAAAATTATAAATAAATCTACAGGGGATTTACATAAAAGTGATGTTGAAGGAATAATTGAATTATCTGTAGAAGGCGCTGAAATTAAGGATTTATCAGGTATTGAAAATTTAACTGGATTAAACAAACTTAATTTAAGAGAAAATAAAGTTAGTGATATATCAGCATTAAAAGGATTAATCAATTTGACAGAACTTACTTTATGGCAAAATGAAATAACTGATATAACCCCATTAAAGGGTTTAAAAAATTTAACTATTATTGATTTGGATGTAAATAACATATGTGATATATCTTCATTAAAAGGCCTTACTAATTTAGAGACACTATTTTTAGATACTAATAAAATAGAAGATATAACACCGTTAAAGGGATTAATTAATCTTAAAGAACTTGGTTTAGCCGTAAATAATATTGACAATATATTACCACTAAAAGATTTAGTTAATTTGAATAGCATTTACTTAGATAATAATAAAATCAGTAATATATCTCCTTTGGAAAATTTGACTTCTTTAAATAAAGTGGTTTTAATTGGGAATTTAATTAAAGATATATCACCATTAGAAAAATTAATAAATTTAGAAAAACTTTTCTTGATGAATAATAAGATTACTAATATAGAACCATTAAAAACCTTAACTAATTTGAAACTATTGGATTTATCCAATTACGAAGATATATCTACCGATGGAAAAAATAAAATTAATGATTTAAGTTCACTTAAAAACTTAACTAATTTAGAAAACCTAAGTATATGTGGTAATGATATCAGTGATATAACATCATTAGAAGAAATGACTAATTTAAAAATGCTTGAGCTAGGTGATAATAAAATAACTGATATAACAACATTAAATAAATTAGTTAATTTAGAAAAGTTATTTTTATATAAAAATCAAATTACTAATATAATGCCCCTAGAATCATTGGCTAAGTTAGAAATTCTTGATTTATCAATTAATCAAATTACTGATTTATCTGGATTAAGTGAATTAACAAATTTAAAAGAAATTTTTGCATTTGATAATAAAATAAGTGATATAACTCCATTAAGTAAATCAACTAATTTAGAAATGTTGATTTTACCCAAAAATGAAATTACTGATATAACGCCAATAAAAGAATTAGTACAACTAAATAATATTGATTTAGCTGAAAATCAAATTACTGATCTATCAGTATTAGAGGGCTTAACTAACTTAAAAGAACTTGTATTAGGTGGAAATCAAATTACAGATATTGAAGCATTAAGCAACTTAACTAATTTAGAGAAGCTAGCGTTATGGGGAAATTCAATTAATGAGCTTCCATCACTAAAAGAATTAGCTAACTTATATTTAATTGATTTATCAGGAAATAAAATTAGTGAAATATCTGAATTAAAAGAATTAACTAATCTAAAAGAAGCTTATTTATCTGCTAATGAAATAAGTAATATTACAATATTAAAAGAACTAACTACTTTAGAAAAATTAGATTTATGGGAAAACCCTATAAATGATGAAGATGTAGAAGAATTAAGAACAGCTTTGCCTGATTGCGAAATTGGTTTTGGAGAATTTTAGTAAATTTAACTTAAAACAGACTTAATCATAAGTTATTGATTTTTCATCGTAGGTTGTTAGTTTATCTTTCCAGTTAGAATTTCCATAATTCTATGTAAAATAAGCCCTAGCCATAATTTATTTCAAATATGTCTAGGGCTATAATTAATATTACAGTTATTCTTAATTATTATTTTTCCTAAGTTCTTTTATCTCTTCTAACGATAAGCCTGTTTTGACTGCTATCGTTTCATCATCTAAAACATCAAGTAGATTTTTTGCTATTTCAATAGCCTTTTCTTTAATTCCTTATTAAATCTTCTTTATTGTATTTGTTATTTACATCAAAAATACTATATTCAAAATCTATTATACTATTTCCAAATAATTCGCTACCACTTACTATATCTTTAAATCTTTGTGGTACATCCCATACTTTCTTTCCGTTATAAAGAACTATTGGAATTACTGCAGGTATTTTTATGTTTCTATACATATGCTTTTTGAGCATCATTTTTTGCATACTCTCTTAATATTTCACTTATATAAAAGAATAATCTTAATGGCATTCTATAATCAACTGTTGATTGAAGCAAGGATTAATTTGTCCACTCCATTTCCAAATTAATCCAAAGACCCCTAAGGGTAAACAATTTTTTGTTAACATTAATTAAACAATGAATAATAATTGAAAAAATAGATTTATATAAATAAAACAAACAAAGTAACTAATAAAACAGCAAACTCTGGTGTTTTATTTTTGCACAAAAAAAACTGGAATTCAAAATAAAAAAAGAGTATGTTTCTATAGTTGCCTAAATTTTATAAATTAGAACAAAAGAATTTAAAAGAAGATAAACTTCAAAGGTGGATGACTTTCTTTAATAAAGATATTTCTGAAGAGAAATTCTATTTGAAACTTTGCTTTTATAATGCTAAAATTTAGATATAAAAGAAATACTAATGTAATACAAAAAAATTAAATTGATAAAAAGGGTGATAAAATGCCAACTATAAGTATGTTTTATGGAATAATAATAAGGATGTTTTGTGCTCCTAAAGAGCATAATCCACCACATTTTCATGCATATTATCAGGAATATAAAGCTTTAATAGATATAAATACATGTGAAGTAATAGAAGGGAATCTTCCTAAAAAACAACTAAAACTGGTTTTGGCTTGGGCAGAGTTAAGAAAAGAAGAGTTACTAGCAGATTGGACATTAGCAATGAATAGCGAATTACCATTTAAAATAGATCCATTGAAATAAGGAGTTGATGAGCTATGTATCTAGCAGTAGTAGATGTAAAACCATTACAAGAATACACTTTACTTTTAACTTTTGAAAATGGAGAAAAAAGAATATTTGATATGAAACCATATCTAAGTAAAGGCATATTTAGAGATTTAAAAAATGAAGATATGTTTAAAACAGTTAGAGTTAGTTTTGACAGCATAGAGTGGAGCAATGAAGCTGATATCGACCCAGAAATTCTTTATGAGGATAGTATCAAGTCATAAGGGTGGTATTATTCACAAGAACAAGCAAGGATTAATTTGTCTACTCCATTTCCAAATTAATCCAAAAACCCCTAAGAGGCACGTCCAGCTAAGCTGGACTATACTAGCTGGCGAAAGTCCAGTAAAGGTAATCGTCAAGGAGCCTTTTAGCTATCCACTATGCATATAAGAGATTATATGTTTAAAGTGTGGTGACAAAGTGTTCGGAAGAATGCGAGCAAAAGTATAGGTTGTAATATAAAATGAATCCTGCCGTATCGTAAGGTTTAAAAGAGGAAGTCGAGCCTTGCCCTTTAAGGCGAAGAACATGGAAGATGGTAAGAACTTGAAATGCACCATATATAAGTGCCAAAGGTAGTAAGAAAAGAAAGTTTCATGCACTGTATGACAAGATTCTAGAGAAAGCATGGGAACAAGTCAAAAGAAACAATGGTGTGGGAGGTATAGATGAAATAAGCATACAAGATATTAAAGCTTATGGAGAAGAAAAGTTCTTGAAAGAAATAACAGAAGAATTTAAAGAAAATAAATACCAACCTAAACCGGTAAAAAGAGTATATATACCTAAGAAAGATGGTAGTAAAAGGCCGTTAGGCATACCAATAATTAAGGATAGAATAATACAAATTAATAGAGAAGTGGCTTAAATGTGGAATAATGAAGCAAAACAAAATTGTAAACAAAATCACAATTTTATTGACAATTTTGTTTTGCTGCCTATTTCATCATAAGCTATTGCTTTTTCATCGTAGGTTGTTAGTTTATCTTTCCAGTTAGAATCCCATAATTCTATGTAAAATAAGACCTAGCCATAATTTATTTCAAATATGTCTAGGTCTATAATTAATATTACAGTTATTCTTAATTATTATTTTTCCTAAGTTCTTTTATCTCTTCTATCGATAAATCTGTTTTCACTGCTATCGTTTCATCATCTAAAACATCAAGTAGATTTTTTGCTATTTCAATAGCCTTCTCTTTAATTCCTTCTTTTTTAGCTTCTTCCTTCATTTCCTTAAGCAGAAAGGCATTGTTTGCAACCATCTTTTCTACCTCCTCTTTATTTGTATCTAATATTTTTTTGGCTGCCTCAGCTAACTCTGGCTCAGCAGTATTCCCTATCCAATGTTTTAGCACCATCCTATCTTTATCTGTCAGGTTAGCAAAGAATAATGCTATATCTTTAATTCGCTCAATAAATTCTTCAGCATCTATTTTCTGGTCTAGCAAAAATATTGCAGAGGTTATATTTTTATTCCTTATTAAATCTTCTTTATTGTATTTGTTATTTACATCAAAAATACTATATTCAAAATCCATTATGCTATTTTGCATAAATTCAACCAAAATAATTTGACGTATAACAAGGATTCTTTACTCCAACACTACTGGCTAAACTTCCACTAATGGAAATCAATTTACCCCAACTATCATAGTTATATTGTACTACAGTTGTCCCAACCTTATCAAATAATCCAGTGATATCTCCTTGGGCATTTCTAATGTAGTAGTATTCTGTTCCATTTAAGTTCATGCTCACTAATTTACCATTGCTATCATAAGTATAATGAATTTTATCTGAATCACTAGTTTGGTAAGTTACTTTATCACCTTCAATATGATAATTTGTTGTAACTCCATTAACTGTTTTCCCCGTTCTGATGCATGATGCATTATATTTATAGCTTATGGAGTATCCATTTCCATTCATGGATTTTAATTGTCTGCCTTGTTCCCAATCAAAGATCCATCCATTGTAAGTTAGTGGGTTCCCTATTTCATCATAGGTTATATCATTTCCATCATAGCTTGTTAGTTTAACTTTCCAGTTATCATCCCCATAGGTGTAGCTATAGGTTTTAGTTGGGGTTCCTAGTGTTCCTGTTGTATAAGGATATTCTTTTTTTGCTTGTTAGATTTCCACCTACATCATAAGTGTAGACTATGGTTTTGTTTAATACTTGATTGTTTTCTCTTTTTAATTCATTTAATTCATTATACTCATAGTCTATATTTTTTAATTTATTAGCACTAGTGCTTTCCTGGAAATTTACATGGGCTACTGTTACATCTAGTGTTTTATTTGCTTGACTACATATCCTAATTTCAACTCTTGATATAGTTTTTGAAGTATTTGAACTCGCTGTTTTTTTCATAAAGTTTGTATTCATTCCCTAAATCTGTTATTGTGTTTGCTGTCCATGTATAATCACTATATGTTCCATCTGTATAGTAAAATACAAAACCAACTCCAGATAAATCACTATAATTATCTGATTTTATTTTAGTAGCCATTTTATAAGTTCCAGGCTGTATATTATATACTTGTTGAGCAATATATAATTGTGAATTTGTAACTTTTTTATTTGCTACATTTCCGTATATTGCATCAGTCTTAATAGAATCTATGCCTGTCCAATTTGATGTTCCAAAAACAAAGTTATTATTTTGAACTAAGTTATCTTCACTGAATTGCTTTATGTTGGAAATATTGCCATTAGCGTCATAAGCATATAAGATTTCATTTCCATTATTATTGATTTTACCTACTCTTGTAGTTGTTGTATTAACTTCTTTCCCTACTTCGTAATCATAATCTGTTATAAATCTTGAATTTCCTGTGTTTATTGTTTTTGTATTAAGTCTTCCAAGAACATCATAATTAAATCCAATGTTATTTCCAGAATAAGCTATGTTTTTTAATTTGCTGTCTTTATCGTATGTATAGCTTGTTGAGTGTGTTGTTCCATGAATTTTCTCTGTGACATTGCTAATATTATTATCTAGATCATATTGATATTTTACACTATTTCCATCTGATTCTTCAACTTTTCCAAGTCTTCCAGAAAGGTCATAAATATATCTATAATTAATTCCATTAACTATAGACAAACCACTTCAACTATAAATTTATACGTGTCCAAAACTCCTACAAGCATGGAGATTTTGTACAAGTATAAATTAAGTTTACGTATGGTTTGTCTCTATATCTTCATGATACCCAAGATTTCCTTCGCCATCATATTGGTACTTATATTTTTCTACCCCATCATATTTTTCTGCAACTACTCTATCACTAGCATCATAGATATATTCTTTTGTATCTTTATTTCCATAAATTGATTTTTGAAGAATACTGGTTCTTGCTTGAAAAACATTTTGTGTTAAGCTTTGAGAACCTACTTTTACTTCTGTATTATTACCTAGAGAATCATAGGAAAAGTTATAGCTAAATCCATTGTGAGTTATAGATTTTATTCTATCGTTCTCATAACTATAACTATCACAGATAAAACATTCTGCTACTATATATTGTGGTTGAAGTTTAACTATAATACCTTTTGTGGCACAATCATTATATATATATCAAATCTTCATATTAATATCTATTCCTTTCAAAAGCAATCCCAAATTTTCTTTATATATTCTATCAAACTGACTTATTGGCAATGGGTTTATTCCTAATCCAACTTCCACAGTATATCCTGGTTTCATAAATTTCTTTATTACCCAATCTTTGTATCCTGCATAAGAAGCACTTCCGTAAGTTTCTGCAAGAAAATATCCTGCCGTTTTAGCTAATTCTTCTCCTATTTTCTTCATCCTATCTGTGGCCATATTATTATAATTCCAGTATATTACTCTTCCTTGACTATGATATGCTAGTACTAATTCCGGTAAAATCTTTTCTGTAAAAGCCACCACCGCTTTTGCTTCAGGCTCTGAAACTGGGGATGGTCCTGAATATCTTCTTGGTCCTGGCCCCTCTACTCCATAATAAATTTCTGAATCCTTTGATTCTTGCCATGAGGCATCATAGTTATGATTTAAGTCTACCCCTCTATTATTGGCACTCCATCTTCTTGAGAAATCTATACTCCCATGATTCCATTTAATCAAATCATTGTAATAAGGATTATCTTTTTTTAGACCATTTAAAACCAAATCCACCCCATCTGGATTTACCATAGGCATAATATAAATAGTATTTGTATTCCAGATAGTTTCTGGGTCATACCCCGCAATATTTTGCTCCATAGCATAAGCACCTGCAAATTCTTCTATAAACTTCATTAATAATGGTGTTGTTATCCACTCCAAAGCATGATGAGCTCCATTGTAGAAAACTTTATTAGGTCCTTTTCCTAGTTTAATTGTATATAGATTTCTACCTAAAACACTTTTTCCTTCCGTAGTAACTTCTAAAAATGGATATACGGCTTTTAACCCTTCAAGATCCATTTCTAAAATGTCATAAGTATAGTCAACATTTGTATCTACTATCGGTATTAAATACGGTACTTTTATTTCCATTCCAACCCTTAAATTAAAAGGATTTAATCCTGGATTAACACCCATTATGGCATCTACATTACTATAATAGGCTTTAGAAATTTTGTATAAAGTATCCCCATATCTGATCCTATAATTATCGTATCCTCTATAGTAAGTTTCTAGAATTGTCCAAGTTTTGCCTCCTACAATTCCATCACTCTCTAAACCAAAGTTCCTTTGTAGCATCATCACCGCATTTTCTGTTTTTTCACCAAATACACCATCTACTTTTCCAGCATCATATCCTATCTTATTCAAAACTGCTTGCAATTTTTTTACGTCGGTTCCCCTTGAACCAAGTTTTAAAGTTTTCAATTATAACCACCCTTTTAAATTCATTCACTATTATTTTATTATTTTTCCTTTCATTAGTTGCATGTTTTTTAGTATAATTACTTATATGCTTATACACTCAAGCTAAAACATGAAGGGAGTCAATATATGAACCATCTATTTATAATTAATCCCAATGCTGGCAAAGGTAAATCTCTAGAAATTATTCCTTTAATAGAAAAGATATTTAAAAATATGAAAGATCAGTATATCATCGAAATAACAAAATCTCCGGGTGATGCAACCCTCATAGCAAAAAAATATAGTTCACAAAAAGATTATACTATCTATTCCGTAGGTGGGGATGGTACTTTAAATGAAGTATTGAATGGAATGGTTAATACCAATAGTCAATTAGCAATAATCCCTACTGGTTCTGGTAATGATTTTATAAAATCTATAAGTAGAAAAAATGAATTTAATTTGGAAAATATACTTATTGACACCATTTCTGGTACAAGCAAAAAAACTGATGTTGCTATTGTAAATGCTAGGTATTTTATAAATATCTCTTCCATCGGCTTTGATGCTGATGTGGTAAGAAATGCCATGAAATTTAAAAAATTACCCTTTATTCCAAGTAAACTTTCCTATCTTTTTTCCATTTTTCTTACAGTTTTCTCTCATAAGAATAAAAATTTAGAAATTATATTAGATGATAATAAAATATATACCAAAATAACTTTAATGGCATTATGTAATGGAAAATTTTATGGAGGTGGTATGCTAGTTGCACCTCAAGCAAAATTATGTGATGGATACTTTGATGTGTGCTTAGTTGAAGACCTTAGTATTTTCAAAATCTTAACTTTATTTCCTAAGTTAATCAAAGGAAAACATGGAGAAATAAAAGAGGTTAGTTTTTTCAAATCAAGAAAAGCAATTATAAAATCTGAAAAAGAACTAAATCTAAATATAGATGGAGAATTAGTGCAAGCTAAACATATTGAATTTGAAATTAAACCAAATGCTATTAATGTGGTTTATCCTTCAGAATAAAATAAAAAGCCCCAAATTTCGGGGCTAATTGCTTTTTTAAATTGTGTTTCATTTTATGATTCATTTTTTGCTGAAAGTAATTTTTTCCTTAATTGAGGTTTTTCTTTCCAATGGAAAGATGTAACAGAAATTATTTTTTCACTAGCAAGTAGTATTGATGGAAGTATAAACACTATTACTATCATGCTAATAATTGCACCTCTTGCAAGCATTGAACAAAGTACTTTTACTATATCCATATCTGAAATAAATCCTACTCCAGCTGTTGCAGCAAAGAATGTTAATGCACTAGTTACTATTGATTTTGCACTTTCCTTAACTGAAATCTGTGCAGCTTCTCTACTATCTTTACCTTCTCTGATTTCTTCTCTAAATCTATTTGTTAATAAGATAGCGTAGTCAACTGTTGCTCCTAGTTGTATACATCCTATTACAATGGATGCTATAAAAGGTATAACAGAACCTGTATAGAATGGTATACCCATATTAATAAATATTGCAAGTTCAATTGACAAAACCAAAATAATCGGTATAGAAATAGATTGAAAAACAACTACCAAAATAAAAAATATAGCAATAATAGAGGCAATACTAACTTTCTTAAAATCTGTACCCGCTATTTCAACTAAATCCTTTGTTAAAGGCCCTTCACCTGCTACATACCCTGTTGAATCATAGCTTTTAACTATTTTTATAACTTGATCCACTTGTTGATTTTCTTCATCTCTAGCAGCTTTATATTCTGAATTAGCTATAACTAGCTGATATCCACCTTTTTTAAATATTTCTTTAATATCATCTGGAATAAACTCTTCTGGTATCTCTGGTCCAATTAATGATCCATAAGAAACAGCATTATTTATGCCATCTAAGTCTGAAATTTTATCTACCATTTCCTTTACTTTGTAAGGTTCTATATTATCCTTTATAACGATAAAATGAGTAGTTGTCATATTATAATCATCTTTTAATTTATTAGTAGCTACTATAGAAGGTAAATCCTTTGGTAATGATTCGTCTAAAGTATAGTACACTTTTGTATGATTATTACCATAAATAGCCGGTATAAATGCTACTAAAAATATTACTATAAAAACCACATATTTATTTGTAACCACTTTTGAGGTTTTTTCAAAAGATGGAAGAATCGTTTTGTGACTAAATCTGTGTATAGGTTTATCAAAAATCAATATTAAAGCTGGCAGTATTGTAACCGTACTTATTAAACCAATTAGCACTCCTTTTGCCATAACTAAACCTATATCTTTTCCTAATGTCAATTCCATTACACATAAAGCTAGAAAACCTGCAATAGTTGTAAGCGAACTTCCTGCTATTGCTACAACTGTTTTTTCTATTGCCACTGCCATAGCATCTACTTTATGGTCAAATTTACCTCTTTCTTCATCATACCTATGCATTAAAAAGATAGAATAATCCATTGTTACTCCTAGTTGCAGTATGGCGGCCAAAGCCTTTGTTATATAAGATATTTGTCCTAAAAACATGTTAGTTCCAAAGTTATATAATATGGCAAAGCCTGTGGAAACAAGAAATATAAATGGTATTAATACTGATTTATTTGTTAAGGATAAAACTATAATAGATAAAACAACTGCAATTACTACATAAATAGGAGTTTCTTTATCTGCTAAATCCTTTGTATCTTTTACTATAGCAGCAATACCACTTAAAAAGCATTGTTTATTTAAATCTTTTCTAATTTCCCCTATGGCATTCATTGTTCTTTCTGAGGAAGCTGTTTCTGTAAATTTCACAATTACCATAGTTGAGTTTTCTTTATATAAAATATTTTTAACAGTATCTGGAATCATTTCTTTAGGTATAGAAATATCTAAAGCATCATCTGTCCATATAACTTTATCAACTCCGTCTACTGCCGCAATCTTTTCTTTTATTTTCACAATATCTTGTGCTTCCATGTTTTCAATTATTAACATGGCTGTTGCTGCATCATTAAACTCTTTATCAATGATATTTTGACCTTTCATAGAATCTAAGTTTTGTGGTAGATAGCTTAAAATATCATAATTTACTGGTGTTTTAATAAATCCGTAAAGTGCAGGAAATAGAAGTATAACTGCAACTATTAAAACCCCCACTCTATTCTTTGATATAAATTTTCCAAATTTATGCATTACAATCGCCTCCTAGTTAGATTTTTCATCATTATCTTTGTTAAAAATATTTTTTATCCAACTAAAGAACCCATTCTCTTCATCTTTTTCAGTTGATTCTACTTTTAATTGTACAACTTCCTTTACAGCCTTAAGATCTTCAGTTTTCATAACAAATTTAACTTTTCCATCCATGTCACTTGAAAGACCTGCAAATGTTCCATAATCATCTGATATTTCAACAAGTTTGTCTTTTCTATCTATTACCTCTTGAATATCATCTAGTTTTGGAGAAGCTTTTTCATCTATTTCTTTTATTCCTTCTTCGTTAAATTTTGTCATATTATCTGAAAGTTCTTTTGAACCATTTGCCAATTCTTCTGAAGCATCGTATAATTGGTTTGAACCATCTTTAATTTGAGCTACTCCACTTACTAATTCGGGCAGTTTTAGTTTTAAAGGGGTAGTTCCTTCTTTTACTAATTTATTTAATCCAGTTGATAGTGCAATTGACCCATCTATTAATGCTTTTGAACCACTTACTATTTGTTCAGATGCTGTTTTTAATTCAACTGAAGCATCATTTAATTTTATAGCACCTGCTTGCAATTGTTTTGAACCTTCATTTAAAGTGTCTGCATAAGGTTTTACGGCTTTTCCACCTTCTGCAAGCTGATTTATTCCAGCATTCACTTGAACTGCTCCTGCTGATAAAGTGCCTGTACTATCTGATATTGCTTTTAAATTTCCACTTAAATCAGCGTTACCATCCCAAATTCCTTTTGAAATAGCTTCTGTTGCTTGTATTTTTGCTATACAATCATTTAATTTATTTATCTGATCTTCACTTAACCCTTCTGTAGGTATACCTTTTAGTTCTGCACTTATACCTTGAATATTATTTGATAGTGCCTTGCTTGTTTCACTAAGTTTTGCACTACCTTCATATGCTTTTTTTGTACCTTCTGATAATTGGCTTAATCCATCACTAATACTTTTTGTTCCTGTTCCTGCTGCTATAGCTCCATCAGCTAATTTTTCATATGAGTCAGTTAATTGTATAGCTCCTTCAGAAATTTTAGTTGCATTTGTTGAAAAATCATTACTTCCTGATGCAAAAGCTACAGCACCCACACCAAATTGATTAACTCCATCTGATAATTGTTTTGTACCTGTCACTAAATCGCTTGCTCCAGCATCAGCTGATTCTGCTCCAGCTGCCAAAGAATTAATTCCTTCTGCTAGAGGTGTTACTGAACTAGCTAAACTGTTAATTCCTTCATTAAATTCACCCATTTTTGTATAAAAAGTATTTCCCCCATCTGCTAACTTAAGTGCTCCCTCTGCTAATTTACTACTAGCATCAGTTATCTCATTTATACCATCTCTTAGTTCATCTAAAGTTGTAGCTTTTTTGAATTCTTCAGATTCTATTAAATTTGGTGCAGCTGTTATATAAATAGGTCCCATTTCAAAATTATCTACATGAGCTGATATTTCCATTGAATCTTGAAGACTTATATCAAGATCTAAGTCATCTATTATTCCATCCAAACTTAGACTTTGCTTTAATCCTGGAAAAGCAACAAATGAAATAACTTGATTATTCCCATCTGATAACATTTGACCACCATCTAATTTTATATTAGTGAACTTATCTTGTGGCAAATTAACAACTGTTGCAGTAGTGAAAGGGGTATACATTTCTTTTGTTTCACCATTTATATCAACTTGATGTTTATCCAAATTAACTAATTCTATTTTTATTTTTACCTCTCCTGATTTACCAATGATTTCCTCACCACTAATTTCTTTTCCATCTAGAGAATAAGTTATATTAGTTTGTATTGGTAGTTCTTTATCCGTAGTGCCTTGATAATAAATATCATTTTTATCACTTTTCCAAACTAATTTTTCAGCCTGTTTAACAGGTTCTTCATTACCTTTTACATTTTTTATATTTGTAAGTATACTTTTATCTGAAATTTCTACATTACTTTTATCACTATGAATCCAATCACTAATAATTTGAGATTTAACTTCCCCATTTTTCTTTAAAACCACAAAAACTGTTTCATCCTTTTGAATTAATTCATCTGCATAAACAACATTTGGGGCAAGAATAGTAGCCACTAAAACTAAACTTGCCACTTTCTTTGACATACATCCACTTTTCATAAAACGCACTCCTTTAATTTTTTATTTACTTTATATAATTTTTTAACTATCACCTTTAAGTATTCTTTTTATACTTTTAAATAAATATGGTTTCATATCATCAATACCATAAGGTTCATTTAAAATAATAGAACTATAACAAATAGACCCTGTAAGCTCAATTATCATAAACAAAGTAATTATAGCTTCTTTTTCTTCAATTCCGTAACTATCCAAGTAATCAATAAATGTATCAAGGATTTTTTTCACTTCTTCACTGTGTTCTACATCTTTTTCAGATATTACTTTTTTAAAAAATCCCCATGATAAATTTTTATAAATAAGTTTTAATGTTTTCTTATCTTTTCTAAGTTCCTCAATAATAAAATCAATGTACATAAGAATTTGTTCTGAAAATTCAATAGGATTTTCTTCTAAATACTTATCCAGTTTTTCCATAGAGTTCTTTAGTATTCTCATGCTTTTTCTAACAGTTAATCTTTCAATAATATCATATTTATTTTTAAAGTATAAATAAAAAGTTCCCTTTGCAACCCCAGCTTTCTTTACTATATCGTCTATCACTGTGTCATTTATTCCCTTTGTTGAAAATAATTGATCTGCTGCTTCAAATAAATTATCTCTTTTGTTTTTCTTATTTTCACTTGTTTTGCTTGGTTTACTTGTACTCTTTGGCATTTAAATGTACCTCTCCTTTTTAAAATATGACCAATAGTCATACTCCACATTTATTATTATAACCCTTTATGACTAATAGTCAATATTATTATTTCTTAACAAAATGGTTCTTATTAACATATATTTAATATATTAAAAAATACATTTGAAATTATCAAATGTATTTTTTAATGTAAACATTTATATTGCTATATTTTCCTTATTTTTCCCTTTTAAGTTCTATTTAATCTAATTTCCTTGTTATTCCTTTGTTTTGTTAATATTTAACCTTTTCATGATGTTAAGATTTGCATTTTATGTTCACATTTTATTAACATTTGTGATTATAATAAGTTTTCCTATACCAATTTCAAGTTAGGAATAGCATTTAATTCTAAATTCGCTATTTTACCTTTCTTAAATTCATAATAAGCTGAACTTCCAATCATCGCGGCATTATCAGTACATAATTTAGGTTCTGGAAATAAAACCTCTACATTATTATTTTTACCTGCTTTTATCATCGCTTCTCTTAAAGAAGAATTAGATGCAACTCCACCAGCTATAGCTATTTTATCTACTTTCTTTATTTTACAAGCCTCCATAGCATTTTGAACCAATACATCTATAACAGCTTTTTGGAAAGATGCCGCTACATCCGCTTTATTTATTTCTTCATTTTTCATATTCATTTTATTTATATAATTTAAAACTGCAGATTTAATTCCACTAAAAGAAAAATCCAAACAATCCTTTTCATGAAATGTAGCTCTTGGAAATTTGATTGCTTCTGGATTTCCTTCTTTAGATAATTTATCTATTTTAGGTCCCCCTGGATATCCAAGTCCAATAGTTCTAGCTACTTTATCAAAAGCTTCTCCTGCAGCATCATCTCTTGTTTGACCCATAACTTCATATTCACCATAATCTTTCATATGTACAATAAAAGTATGGCCTCCAGATACTACTAAACATACAAAAGGAGGTTTCAATTCCTTATGTTGAATAAAATTAGCACTTATGTGCCCTTCAATATGATTTACTCCTACTAAAGGTTTTCCTAAAGAATAAGCGAGTCCTTTAGCATATTGTACTCCAACCAAAAGTGCTCCTACTAATCCTGGACCATAAGTGACTCCTACTGCATCTATATCTTCAAAAGAAATTCCTGCTTCATCAAGAGCTTCCTGCACTACTGCACTTACTGCCTCAATATGCATTCTTGAAGCCACTTCGGGTACAACTCCACCAAATTTTTTATGTGTATCAATTTGAGATGATATCACATTTGATAAAACTTCTCTTCCATTAATCACCACAGCCGCCGCTGTTTCATCACAACTAGACTCAATGGCTAATATTACAACTTTTTCATCTATTTTTAATCCTTTATCCATAATTACTTCCTTTCACTCTTTAAACTAAGTAAATTATACTTTAACTATTAAGCTTTTTCAATGGATTATGCATTTCTCCTTGATTATGCTATAATTCTTTTTGAAAAGATTAAAAAACTATTTTGCTTATATAAACACCAATTCTTTATAATCTTCTCACTATTCACTCCTCACTATCCACTATTAAAAATGTTAGAAAGGAATATTTTATGAATCAAAAATATGTAAAAATAATTATAAATGGTTCCCCTATATCTAAATCAAATTTTAAACTTTCAAACAGTAGTGGTAGAAGTATTCTTCCCTACGCTTCTGGAAAATACCACGATAGATACGCTTTATATGAAGAAGAAATAGCTTATCAAGCTAGACTTCAAAATCCCAACATACAATTTACAGAGTCACTAATTGCTATTTTAAAAGTTTATTATAAAAGCAAAAAAAGACATCCCGATACCACCAACATCCCTAAAAGTATTTTTGACGGCATTGAAAAAAGCGGAATAATTATTAATGATGCGCAAATAAGAAAGCTTGTCATTGAAGAATTTTATGATAACGAAAATCCTCGGTTTGAATTAGAACTTTTTGCTGAAAGTTTATATGATATTAAATACCAAATATTTAATATGGAAAAAGAAATTGATCCAATAGAATATTCTCTACCATCCAATAAAAAATCCACAATTCTAAATAAAAAAAAGAAAATACAAAAGGATTCCTGTGGAAAACTTTGTGAAATATGTGGTAAATTCGTTTCAGATTCAGAAATAGTTAGTGCCAATAAAGGACAAACTCTTATATGCCGAACTTGCTTAAAAAAACTATTCTAATACACTTAACTAGAATAGTTTTTTTATATACTCTACTGCATTTTCTGCTGCCTTATATCCTTCCATGCTTATCTCACTAACCGAGTTATGGTAATAAATCAAATTACCACAAGCAAATATTCCTTCTATATTTGTCTCCAAATTATCATTCACTTCCGGGGCTCTATTTTCACTTGATAAGTTTATCTTTGAATTTTTACATAACTTATTTTCAGGTGTTAATGCAACGGAGAGTACTATAGTATCACATTCTATAAATTTTTCACTATCTTCTATAACTTTTAAATTTTCATCAACTTTAGAGATAATAACTCCTTCTACTCTTTGTTCTCCTTTGATTTCAGTAATAGTATAGGAATTAAATAAAGGAATCTCAAAGTTTTCTAAGCACCCAATAACATTCTTTTTATCTCCTTTAGGCTCTGGTAATTCTTCTATAACTGCTTTAACTTCTGCGCTTTCTAAAGTCATTCTTCTAGCAACTCTAAGTGCTATATTTCCTGATCCAAAAATAACAACTTTTTTTCCTGGTAGATATCCATCTAAATTCATAAATCTTTGTGCAGTTCCTGCCGAATAAATTCCAGCACATCGACTTCCTGAAATATTTAAAACTCCTCTTGGTCTTTCCCTACATCCCATAGCTAAAATAATCGCCTTTGCTTTAACTTCTGTAACTCCATCTTGTGGGCTAACTAAAGTCACAATCTTGTTACTACTAAGTTCTAAAATAGTAGTATTTAATCTATATTCTATATTCATTTCCTTAACTTTTTTAATAAATCTATCAACATATTCTGGACCTGTTAATTCTTCACCAAATATTTCAACTCCAAAGCCACTATGAATACATTGATTTAAAGTTCCCCCAAGTTGATCTTCTCTTTCTACAATAAGCACTGATTTATTTCCAATTTCCTTAGCTTTTATAGCCGCAGCCATTCCAGCTGAACCGCCTCCGATGACTATAATATCATATTTATGCATTTTAAAACCCTCCTATAAATACCTTAGTAAATTCTTATAGTTAATGATAAATGCTTATTGATGTTCCATTAGGCACATAATCCCATATTATTCTGATATCTTCATCACTAAGAGCAATACATCCCCATGTCCAATCTTTACTGTTTCCTCCACCATGGATCATTATTTCTCCTCCAAGTGTGGTGTTCCAAGGAGGTCTTTTTTTGTTGTTTATTGCCTGGGAAATATCATTAAATGTAGATTTATCTATTAATTTCTCATTCAATCCATTTTGCGCATCTTTTATATTAGGATAACTAATTCCCAAACTTAAAGTATACTTACTTTTATAATTTCTAGTACAAATATAATACTCTCCTTCTGGTGTTTTTTTATCCCCCTCTTTTTCTTTATCCCCAATAGCATTAGTTCCTAATGCAATTTTGAATCTTCTAATAAGCTTATCTCCTTCATATAGTTCAAGTAATCTTTCAGACTTATATACTTTTATATTAACATTGGAAATAGCGTTTTCAGGTTTATCAAAAAACAACTCTTTAGAGTTTCCACTATGATTTTCTTCATTACATAATTCATCTTCCCTTATATCCACATAATCATTTTTATCTAATGAAGCTTGCTCAAAAGTACCCATTTTATTTATAACCGTAAGCGCAGCTTCTACCACGTTAAATGCCAACGGACATCCTGAACCTTCTCCCAGTCTCATTTCTAGATTCAAATAAGGTTCCAAGTTTAATTCTTCCATTATATATCTTGCCCCAGGTTCCTTTGATAAATGTGATGGAATCATAAAATCCCTAGTATACTTACATAATCTATAAGCACATAAAGCTGCGGTTGAAGCTATAAATCCATCAATAACTATAGGAATTCTGTTTTTAGCCGCTCCTAGAAAGCATCCACAAAGTCCTGCAATATCGAATCCACCAACCTTACTCATAACATCCAGTATATCTTCTTTAATAGGTGAATTAATTTCTATGGATTTTTCAATAACCTTCTTCTTTTGCTTAAACTGTTCTTCTGTAAGACCTGAGCCCTTACCCACCGTAAGTTCAATGCTAAGTCCAGATAAAACTGTTAGTATTGCAGCTGAAGTTGTTGTGTTTCCTACCCCCATTTCTCCCGTTCCAAGCAAATCCACTTTTTCTATTGCAAGCTTGTCTATTGTGTCAATACCAACTTCAATGGCTTGTATTAATTGTTCTTTAGTCATAGCTGACTCTTTAGCCATGTTTTTTGTTCCATAAGCAATCTTTTTATTTATTATTTTTTTATTGTTAAAATCAGCATTTACCCCAATATCTATAATGGTCATACCTGAATTCACCATTTCAGCAAGAACATAAACCCCAGTAATATCTTTTGTGAAATTATTGGTAACTATCTCTGTTATATTCTGAGGATTTGAGCTATACCCTTCTTCAATAACCCCATTATCGGCACACATAATTACTATGTTCTTTTTATTTATACTATTATGTACTTTTCCCGTTATCCCAGCCATTTGAGCTGCAACTTCTTCTAATCTCCCTAAACTTCCTATAGGTTTAGTTAAATTATCTAATCTTTCCCACGCTTTTTCAATGGCCTCTTTATCTAATGGTTTTATTTCTGAAAGTGTTTTTTCTAATAAGCTCATTATTACATCTCCTATGACATTTTGTATAATTACAACGTTGAAAAAAAATGTTTATTCCACTTTTCCATTCTACACTATATATTTTATCATCATCTACCAAAATTAAAAACCTCACGAAAAAATTTTCATAAGGTTTTTTAATTTGATTTACTCATTATTTCATTAAATTTTCAAGCCACTGAGTACAAAGTTCTATCCAAGTTGCCACATGAGGTATAACTTGGGTATCATCATTTGCTGTTTCTTCTATGGCAAGGGATAATCCATGGCCCCCTTCTGGATAAATATGAAGTTCAAAGGGTACATTATTTTTTCTCAATTCCCTTGCAAACAACAATGTATTTTCAACTGGTACTGCTGTATCTTCAAAGGTATGCCAAATAAAAGTTGGTGGAACTTTATCATTAACTTGTTTTTCTAAAGACATTTCTTCTAAAATCTCTTCACTTGCTTCTAATCCTAATAAATTATCAAAGGACCCTCTATGTGCAAACTCTCCAGATGTTATAACTGGATAAGCTAAAATAAGTGCATTAGGTTTATTCAATTCTTTTTTTATAAGTGGCGTATCAAACAAATAATTCTTTTCAAAATGCACACCTAAACTAGCTGCTAAATGTCCTCCCGCTGAAAATCCACAAACAGCAATCTTTTCAGAATCAATCTTCCACTGATCCGCATTTTCTCTTATTATACACATAGCTCTTGAAGTATCCAATAAAGGCTGTGGATGTTTTCTTGGAGCCACACTGTAATTCAAAATAAAAGCATGAAATCCAGCAGAATTAAACTTCATAGCAATAGGTTCTTTTTCTCTTTCAGATGTGAATCCATATCCTCCCCCTGCACATATTAAAACAGCTGGTCTTTTCTTTTCTCCATCCAAAATATAGGTATCTAATGTAGGGAAAAAACCATCTTCTCCACTACCCTTATAGTTATCACTACCCCAAATATCAATTCTTTTATTTATCATCTTAAAGTCACCTTACCTTTTCATATAAAGTTTATATTTATTTAAACATATAATGTGCCAAAGTTTTCTGTATTTCGTAAATGCTTTTATCATTTTTGAATTGCTTATCTATAGGCATACTTGTACTTGAAATCCATATTTTTAGCTCTGCATCTAAATCAAAATGCCCCGTTGATTCCACACTAAAGTGTGTAATACTTTTATAAGGTATTGAGTGATACTCCGTTTTTTTGCCTGTTGCACCTTGTTTATCTACTAAAATTAATCTCTTGTTTGTAAATACAAATAAATCTCTGACTAACCTGTAAGCTTTTTCAACTTTTTCTATATCTGCTAATATTGGTTCAAATTCATCTTGTATTTTCTTGATGTCTACCTCGCTTGCATTACCCATTAAACCGCTTATAATTCCCATTTTACCACTCCTCCATAATAATTATAATAATTTAAGCAATTCCGGAAAATATATTGCTAGAAAACTAATAATAGTACCTGAAAAAAGAGATCCAACTATACAACATACCATTGATTTCTTTTTATCTAAGCCTAAAATAACTGAAACAACACTTCCTGTATATATTTCATATATATCACTCCTAAAATTCTTGAACTAACCTCATTTTAAATTATATCATATTTTCAATTTTTTTCTATTTGTATTTGGCAAATATAAATCCCCTTTCATTTTCAGATATTTGCAAAGTAAACTTGACACTCTTTGCAAAGTGTACTATACTTAAATTGCAAAGTAGACATTGCAAGGAGGAGAATTACTTGAAAACTCGTATCCAAGAATTACGAAAGAAAAATAAAATGTCCCAGGAAGAATTAGCATTATCGGTTGGGGTAACTAGGCAAACAATCACTTCCTTAGAATGTGAAAAATACACTGCCTCATTAACCCTTGCATACAAAATTTCAAAATTGTTTGGTTTATCAATTGAAGAAGTCTTTGACTTTTCAGAAGTGGAGGAATTATAAAAATGGAAAATTTTAAAAGCACATTAAAAAGAAGATTGTATCTTATGGCATCATTTAACTGTTTGGCTGTTATTTTTATTATATTAACGTTTTTTACTAGTAGCTCTTCTAGTGAGAAAGAACCTATTGCAAATATTATTCATGGATTTCAGGTAGGTATTTTTATAGGTGTCCAACTTATATTACTCATTAACATTGCAAAATATAAGAAATCATTAAAACAAGAGAGTGAATTAAGAAAACTTTTTGTAGAAGAGAATGATGAGAGAAGAAAACTTATTCAAGATAAAATTGGTGGAGTAGGTTTCAACTTTAGCTTAGTTGTTATCGCAATTGCAACTGTCACTTCCGGATTTTTTAATGAAGTGGTTTTTATAACACTGTCTTCAGTCTTAATTTTTATATCATTTGTAAAAGGCTTTTTAAAATTTTACTACAGGAAAAAATTCTAGGTAATATTGTTTTATAAATATTTTATGTGGAGGTAATAAAGATGAAAAAATCAAATAATTATATTGGCTTAGGAATATTTTTAAATGGACTTTGGTTGCTTTCAAATCAGTTTGATATGTTTCCAGATTTTATTGAAGGTTTATGTGTGGGAGTAGGAATTACTTTTATACTAATAGGAATGTATAAAGAAAATCACAATATAAATAAATTTAAAGATTATAGAAAAAGATTATTTACTAAAGCATTTGGAAAGTAGCATAAGATAGCAATAGGTAAAGAAGAGTATTACAAACTCTTCTTTACCTATTTAATAATTTAAATATTTTATAAACTACTAACCTAGTTTATAATTTTCTATAATTTTTTTCAAACTCAGTTCCTTAGTATTCGCCACAATCATGTCAGCTTTTCTCATGGATATCGGTTCCCCAACGCCAACTGAAAACATTTTAGCTGCTTTTATAGCTTCTATTCCAGCCTCCGCATCTTCTACCCCTACACAATATTTAGCTTCCAAACCTAATCCCTCAGCCGCCATTAAAAATATATCTGGAGCTGGCTTACTGTTTTTACAGATTGCTGCATCAGCAATAAAATCAAAATACTTGCCTACTTTCAATCCTTGAATAACTGTTATAGCATTTTTACTAGCTGAAGCTAGTCCAATTTTTATTTTCTTTTGCTTTAACTCTTTTAGTAAATCTTCTATCCCTGGTAACAAATCTTTCTCTGTAATTTGTTCAATAAGCTCCACATAATACTGATTTTTATCATAAGCTAGCTTTAACTTTTCCTCATAGGTTAAATCATTTTGTTTATTTCCATTAACTAATATTTTTTCTAATGACTCCATCCTACTTACACCTTTTAAATTTTCATTAAAAGCTCTATCAAAAGGAATATCTAAAATTTTAGCTGTTTTCTCCCAAGCTAAAAAATGATACTCTGCAGTATCCGTTATTACTCCATCTAAATCAAATATAAATGCTTTTATACACATTTTCTTTTCCTCCTAATTTTAAATGATATTTGCGCAAACGTTTGTCTTGTTCGGCAAAAAAATTTCTTACCCTTATTATATTATTAAAAGCATATTTTCTCAATATAAATGTGTAGTTACTTCAGCACTGAGAAAAAATATGAACTAACTCGTAGGGGGCGGTTTCCACGCCGCCCCGCTATGCCTATAAATTACATATATAATAATTACATATATAATATTGATAAAAAATACAAAATACAGAAAGTAGTATAATATTTTCATTACGATTTTACTGTAATTGTAATTTAATTGGGAAACTACAGCGGGCGGGCATGGAAACCCGCCCCTACAAATAGTTTCTTCGCTTTTTAACTCAAGTGTAAATTTCAAAAGTATTATCAGTAATTCTCTTAATTAATATCTGGTTCTTTCCATTCATATCCATTCAAATCAACAGATATAGTTTTCATAACTATATCTTCTATTGGCTTATCCTTTGAATCTTTTTCTACAGTTGCAATCCTGTCAAGCACCTCAAAACCTTCAATAAGTTTACCAAAGGCAGCATACTCACCATCTAAAGATGGATAATCTTCATGCATAATAAAAAACTGTGACCCTGCTGAATTAGGATCCCCACTTCTAGCCATAGAAATAACTCCTCTAGTATGTTTTAGATCATTTTGAAATTTATTAGAAGAAAACTCACCATCTATAGAATACCCTGGTCCGCCTGTACCTGTCCCTGTAGGATCTCCACCTTGAATCATAAAACCTTCGATAACTCTATGAAAAATAATTCCATCATAATATTTTTTATTAATAAGTGATATAAAATTATTTACTGTATTTGGTGCTATTTCAGGATATAACTCCAATGTCATTTGAGAATCATCATTTAATATTATCGTTACTATAGGTTTAGGTCCATTGAATTCTAATGGTGTTTCACTAGAATTGTCATTATTATTTACAGTTGAATTATTAGAAGTTTTATCAGTACATCCTACCATAAATACTAAAATCATTGATATCATTATTAAAAAATAATTTTTCTTTTTCATCACTATTACTCCTCATCCTATTTTAATTGGCTATCTTAATAACCATAATTTATTTACCTAATTTTAATGTTGTAAAGCTTCTTCACCCACAACAAATTTTCCAAATCTTTTAAAAGGATATAATACAAATCGAGCCTTTCCTTTTATATCTTTAGCATCTATATATGGTTCTGTCCATCTTCTACTATCAAAAGATACTTGTCTATTATCTCCCATAAATAAATATTTATCCTCTGGCACTTGAAAATTAACCATTAAATCATCACTATTTACTACGTAGGGTTCTTCTAATTTTACCCCATTAATAAAAACTTGTCCCATTTCTTTAACTTCTACAGTATCCCCCGGAAGGCCTATAAGTCTTTTTGTAAGAGTAGCATTTAATTCATGAGAATAAAAAACCAAAATATCTCCTCTTTTAAGATTTCCCTTATTATAAACTTTAGTAGCAATTATGCTATCTCCTACTTTTATTGTGGGTTCCATTGAAGGTGTAGGGACTACTGCCCTAAATGCTACAAATTTACTAAATAATAATCCAATTATTATAGCTATAGATATTGGAACTATCCAGTCTCTTATTATTTCATTTTTCATTATTTTATCCTTAAACATAATATAAGTTTCCCCCATTTCAACAACTTAGTTATTATGAAATTATAACACTTTATTAATTTCCATACCACTAAAAATGGAAAAACTATATTTGCATAGTAAAAAAGTCAGTAATCTTAATGATTACTGACTTTGATTCTGGCAGGGGCACCAGGACTTGAACCCGGAACCAATGGTTTTGGAGACCACTACTCTACCAATTGAGCCATACCCCTTTGCAACGTAGTTAATTGTATCATATATTTTATTACTAAGCAAGTAGTTTTTTTAAAATAATTTAATTTATTATTTTTTGTATTCATATTTGTTTTAACACAATAAATACTATTTGTCTAAATATTCTTAATTATCTATTTTTGCTTAAATCTTCTAAGTTCTTTGTTATACTAATATGTAGTGTTACTATTATTAATATAACCATTATTAAATTATAAGGGGTCTTAGCAATGTCTAGTGAAAATTATACAAGTGATATTTTATCAAAATGGAATACATTCAAAATTAAAATTATTTTTCAAGGAATGCTAGTTGGTTCATTAACAGGACTATTAATTGTTTTATATCGTGTATTTGCAGAAAAAGCTTTTAATTTTTCTTCAAATGTTTACCTTTATCTTAAGCATCAACCTTTCCTTATACCAGTTTGGTTCATTTTTTTGGCTTTGATGGGGATATTCATAGGTTATTTGGTAGAAAAAGAGCCTATGATTTCTGGTAGTGGCATTCCTCAAGTTGAGGGGGTTCTTCTAAGAAAATTAAAATTAAATTGGCTTAAAGTTCTTATTTTTAAATTTGTAGGTGGTATTGTTTGTTTAGCTGGTGGTTTATCTGTGGGAAGAGAGGGCCCCTCTATTCAAATGGGTGCTGTTTTAGCTGATGGTTATTGTGAAGTAACAAAAAGACCAAAAATAAAAATAAATTTCTTAATTACTGCTGGTGCTAGTGCAGGACTTGCAGCATCTTTTAATGCACCTTTAGCTGGAGTTATTTTTGCCCTAGAGGAAGTACATAAAAATTTTTCTCCTATAGTTTTAACTACCACTTTAGCTGCTTCAATAACTTCTAGTTTTGTAGCTGGTAATTTTTTTGGAATGGAACCGATATTTCATGTGAATATCAAAGATGCTATTCCACTAACAAGTTACCCTTATTTAATAGTTTTAGGCATTATCGTTGGTATAACAGGTATATTTTTTAATAAAGGATTGTTAAAAACACAAGATTTATATGCAAAACAAAAACTAATCAAGAAAAAATATTGGCCCGTAATTCCTTTTTTATTAGCTGGAGTATTAGGTTTTTTTATACCTGAAGTTTTAGGTGGTGGTCACGTATTAATTGACTCAGTTCTAAACTCAAATTCTTTCTCACTAATTTTCCTTTTTCAACTTGTTATTGTTAAATATATATTTACTTTAATTTGTTATGGATCAACTTCCCCTGGAGGTATATTTCTTCCCCTGTTAGTTATTGGGTCTCTTATTGGGATAATATATGGGTCCCTCCTAGTTAAGTACTTAGGCTTTAATCAAACTTATATCCCTAATCTTATAATTATTGCCATGGCTGGATATTTTACAGCTATAGTCAAAGCTCCTATTACAGGTATTATTTTATTAACTGAGATGACTGGTTCCTTTAGTCATTTATTATCTATAGCCCTTGTTTCAATTATAGCTTATACAATAACAGAACTATTAAATTCAAAACCAATTTATGAATCATTATTTGAACGACTTATACCCTCAAGTAAAGATATTTTTCATGGTGAATCTAAGCATAAAGTAATACTTGAAATACCTGTTTGCCTAGAGTCAAAACTTGAAAATAAAATGATTTCAGAAATAGAATGGCCTTCAAACTGTCTTATAGCTGCAATAAAAAGAGGTGACTCTGAAATTATTCCTAAAGGGAATACTATAATGTATGCTTCAGATTATTTAATTGTTTTAACCAACGAAGATTCTGCTTCAAACATCAATGATTGTTTATGTCAATATGGTGGTGTTTCTCAACTTTTATCCTAAGCTATTTTTAAATAATAAAGGTATTCCTTTTCTTTTTAATGATTTTAGGATAAAATAACAATGAATTAATAAATCATTTGGAGTTGATACAATGGAATTTATAGTAGATAATGTGGAAAAAACTTTTAATGTGGGCTATCAATTAGGACAATTATCTAATGCTGGGGATGTTTTTTGTTTGATTGGTGATTTAGGTACCGGCAAAACTCATATAACTAAAGGTATTGCTAAAGGTCTTGCTATTGATGAACATATTACTAGTCCTACTTTCACAATAGTTAATGAATATAGCGGACGTTTAACTTTATACCACTTTGATGTTTATAGAGTAAATGACCCTGATGAAATTGCTGCTATTGGTTTTGATGAATATATTTTCAGTGATGCTGTTTCTGTTATAGAATGGTCAAATTATATTGAAGAACTTTTACCAGAAGATAAGGTAATAATTTACATTGATAAATTACCCGAATTAGGAGAAAATTTTAGAAAAATCAAGATTCAATGGACTAGTGATAGATTTAAATATATAAAGGAGTTAAATATATGAAAGTTATAAGTGTAGATTCTTCAACTACCTCTGCTACTTGTGCTATAGTTGAAGATCATAAACTTTTAGGAGAAATAATTTATAACGATAAAAAACAGCATTCAATCATTTTGATGAGCCAAATTGATACTTTACTTACCAATCTAGGTTTAAATATAAATGATATAGACGGTTTTGTGGTATCTAAAGGGCCAGGTTCTTTTACTGGACTTAGGATAGGTATGGCAACTATAAAAGGTCTTGCTCAGCCTTTAAATAAGCCTGTAATAGCTGTTTCCTCACTTGATGCTTTAGCTTACAATATGGCTTATAGCAATGGAATAATTTGCCCTATTTTAGATGCTTTGAGAGATAATGTTTATACTGCTTTATACCAATATAAAGGAGAAGAATTAATAAAATTAACTGATTATATGGCTATTCATATAGATGAACTTATAGAACTTATAAATTTAAAAAAAGAAACTAGAGTTACTTTTATTGGAGATGCAGTACCGAAATTTAAAGAGAAACTATATAATAGTTTTAATGATACTTATTTCGCCCCAAGTCATTTAAATTCTACCAAAGCCTCTTCCTTAGGCGAGTTAGGTATAAAAAAATTATTAAAGGGTGAGCAAGATGATATATTTGCTGTAGCTCCTATTTATCTTAGAAAATCTCAAGCTGAAAGAGAATATGATAATAAAATGGAGATGAAAAAAAATGCTTCAAATTGAAGTATGCAAACTTAATGCTTCTCATGTAAATGATTTACTTTATATTAATAGTAATAGCTTTGAACATCCATGGAGCAAAGAATCTTTTATAAGTGAAATAACAAATAAATTTTCTCATTATCTTGGAGTAAAACTTAATGGTAAATTAGTAGGTTACATTGGTATATGGCTTATTATTGATGAAGCTCATATTACTAATATTGCCATTAATCCTGATTATAGAAAACAAGGACTTGCTTCAAAATTATTAAAAGCAACTCTAAGATTATGCTATAAAGAAAAAATTGATGGTATTACCTTAGAAGTTAGAAAAAGCAATCTAGCTGCTCGTAATTTGTATAAAAAATTTGGTTTTGAAGAAGAATCCATCAGAAAAAATTATTACGAAAACGGTGAAGATGCAATTATTATGTGGAAAAAAAACTGTAGCTAAAAAGCTACAGTTTTTTTTACTATCTATATGCATTTTTCTTTTCATTTGCAGTTAATTCTTCACTTTGAAGATAAGCTGATACAGATTTATATACTGGAATTGTTACTGCTGAAACAACTATCCCTTTTAATAAATTAAAAGGCAAGATTGACAATACTACAAAGTCAAACAAATTATTGATATTAGAGTTAACAGCTGTTCCCATTCCTACAAAAGCTTCTACAGGCATTTTAAAGGCTATTGCATATAATGGCAAAAACACAAAATAATTTAATAGTGTTGCTCCTATAGAAAATGCTACTACGCCTACTGCCAAACTAACAACTGCTGTTTTTTTAGTTTTCTTTATTTTATAAATATATCCTGACACTAGTACAAAAATTGATCCCACTAAAAAGTTTGCAAGTTCTCCCACAAAAACTGATGAAGTTCCTTTTAGAACTATATGCAGAATATTTTTTAATAATTCAATAATAACTCCAGCAATAGGACCCATTGCAAAAGCTCCTAATAATGCTGGTAAATCACTTATATCAATTTTTAAAAATTCCGGAAAAAAAGGTAGTGGAATCTCTAAGAACATTAATAAAAATGCCATAACTGATAGTAGTGAAATTTTAACCATTCTGTTTAATTTGATATTTTTCATAATAAAACCCTCCTAATTTTGATTCTTCAAGATTAGTTGAGATATTATAGTATAAACAACAAAAAAGTCCTGAGCAAAAGCATCAGGACGTATTGACAAATTTATACTAATACCCTCTCCCATCCAGACTTTACTGTCGGTTTTGGAATTTCACCAAATCAACCTTTCGGTTCGCGGACTATAACCGCCGGTCGGGAATTACACCCTGCCCTGAAGATACATTATTCTTTTATGAACTTATTATATCAATGTTGTCTATATTAATCAAGACATTATTTTATATTTTTCATTGACATAGATATTCTCTTTCTTTTCTCATCTACTTCTATTATTTCAACATTAACCACATCGCCCACACTAACTACATCTAAAGGATGTTTTACAAAAGAATTAGAAAGTTGACTTATGTGTACTAATCCATCTTGATGCACTCCTATATCTACAAAAGCACCAAAATCCGCAACATTTCTTACAGTTCCTGTTAGTATCATGCCAGGCTTTAATTGATCTATTTCAATTATTCCTTGCTTTAATATAGGCTTCGGAAGTTCTTCTCTTGGGTCTCTTCCTGGTTTTTTTAATTCTTTTATAATATCTTTCAAAGTAGGAATTCCTATCTCTAAAGAATCCGCAAGTTTTTGTAACCCATATAATTCTGCCATTTTATCTATAGAATTTATTTCTTCTTTTCCTATTTGAGACTCCGAATAATTTAAGGTTTTTAAAAGAGCTTTAGCCGCTTTATAGGATTCTGGATGAACTGATGTATTATCTAGTATATCTTTACTTTCTGATACTTTTAAGAAACCAGCACATTGCTCAAAAGCTTTTGGTCCAAGTCTTTTAACCTTTGATAATTGCTTTCTACTTGTAAATAAACCATTTTCTTCTCTAAATGCCACAATATTTTCTGCTATAGAAGAAGAAACACCTGAAATATATGATAAAAGCGCTGGAGTTGCAATATTTAAATCTACTCCCACACTATTTACAGCATCCTCAACTACACCTTTTAACGATTCATCTAATTTTTTCTGAGTAACATCATGTTGGTATTGTCCTACCCCTATAGATTTAGGATCAATTTTAACAAGCTCAGCTAATGGGTCTTGTAATCTTCTGGCAATAGAAATTGCTCCTCTTATAGAAACATCAATATCAGGGTATTCTTTGGAGGCAAGCTTTGAAGCTGAATAAACAGAAGCTCCCGCCTCAGATACAATAACATATGATAAATCTATTCCCTTCTCAATTTTAACTTCTTTAATCAATCTCGCAATAACTTCTTCTGATTCCCTACTAGCAGTTCCATTACCTAATGAAATTACTTCAACTCCATATTTATAAATTAATGCTTTTAATTTTTTTATTGAACCTTCTACATCATTTTGTGGAGCTGTTGCGTATACCGTAGAAATATCTAAAAGTTTACCTGTTTGATCTAACACACCTATTTTACAGCCTGTTCTAAAGCCAGGATCATATCCTAATACAACCTTACCCTTTATAGGTGGTTGCATCAATAAAGCCTTTAAATTGGCCTTAAAAATATCGATAGCACCTTGTTCACCTTTATCTGTTAATTCTGATCTTATTTCTCTTTCAATAGAAGGATAAATAAGTCTTTTTAAAGAATCTGATGCACTTTCTTCTATGTATATATCTGTAATACTATTATTCTTCAAAGAATTTCTAGTTACATATTGAAGTATTTTTTCCATATCCCCTTCAATTTTAACTGATAATATTTTTTCTTTTTCTCCTCTATTGATAGCAAGAATTCTATGCGCAGGGATTTTCATAACTGGTTCTTCATAATTATAATACATTTCATAAGGGTTGCTTTCTTTACTGCTACCTATAGATTTTAAAATCCCATTTTTTCTTACAAAATCTCTTATCCATTTTCTATATTCTGCTTCATCAGAAATCATTTCTGCAATTATATCTTTAGCACCTTTAATTGCATCTTCAACTGAATTAACATCTTTTTCTTCATTAATGAATTCTGCTGAAAATCCCTCAATATTTCCTTTGAATTCTCCAGAATAAATAACCTCTGCAAGTTGTTTTAATCCTTTTTCCTCTGCTATAGTTGCTTTAGTTCTTTTTTTAGCTTTGTATGGTCTATATAAATCCTCAACTTCAGTTAATGTTTCTGATTTTTCTATTGAAATTTTTAATTCTTCTGTTAACTTTTCTTGCTCATCTATCAATCTTATAACATCACTTTTTCTATCTTCAAGATTTCTTAAATAAGTAAGTCTTTCATAAAGATTTCTTAGAATTTCATCATCTAATCCACCTGTTTTTTCTTTTCTATATCTAGCGATAAAAGGAACTGTATTTCCTTCATCAAGAAGTTGCAGAACATCATCTACCTGTTTCTTTGAAATACCAAATTCCTTAACTAATTTAGTTACAATAATACTCACATTACCACATCCTTACATAAATAATTAACTCACATTATTTTATACCATAAAATATAAAAAGTCCATTAATTCATCATAATGTTTATGTTCACTTGCATAAAATATATTAAAACTTAATAAGGAGCTTTATATGAAAAAACTACTAGAACAAATAATTACTTGCCTTGCTTCGTTAATGTTAGTATTTAGTTTTAACATCAGTACATCTATTCATGACTTTAGTTCTTATGATACATATGAAAATATTAAATACATGTCTTCTGATTATTTTAAAGGAAGATTGACAGGCACTTTAGAAAACCGCGAAATTGAAGAATACATAAAATTAAAATTTCTTGAAAATGATTTAAAACCCTTTATGGAGGAGTATACAGATTCATTTACTACCAGTTTTCCAGAAAAAATCAATGGACAGCCTTATTTGTTTGTTTCAGATGGAAAAGGGAATAAAATAGAAGAATTTGCTTATGGAAAAGATTTTAAAGAAGATATGATGAATTTTAAAAATAATAAATTTACTTTTTCAAAAAATTCTCAGGTTTACATGCAGGAGAATATACTTCAGGCAAACGACGGAGATGATTTATTTCTAATTTACTCTTCAAAGGAACAAGGTTTAAAATTCAGAAGTTCATTTTTAAAAGATTGTCCTTGGAGCATGTGTATTATTGTTGAGGATTCTATATTAAACAAGATAAAAGAGTATGTCGCTAAAGGTTATTATATCAATGGCTTTGTTCCTTATAAAACTTCTGAAACTACTATTTCAAATGTGATGGGGCTTATCGAAGGCAAAAATCCTGATAAGCACCCTATAATAATAAGTGCACACTTTGACCATTTGGGGACTGATTTAAATAACACTATATATAACGGAGCATTGGATAATGCATCTGGTACAGCATTTATGCTTGAGTTAATAAAATATTTAAAATCTCTAGGAACACCTGATAGAGATATTTTATTTGTGGCTTTTAATGCTGAGGAATTTGGTTGTGTAGGTTCTGAAGAATTTGTCTCTAAATATAAAAATGAAATTCAAAATAGTAAAGTTTTCAATTTTGATATGATTGGATCAAATAATGCAGTTCCTTTAACTATTATGGGGGGAGTAAATGATAATGAAGATACATCATTTATGCGTTCTATTTCTGCAACCTGCCATAGCGAAGATATTCAATTTAAATATCTTTTCCAGGATTCCTCAGACCACAAAGCTTTTAGAACTAATAATATAGATGCTATTACCTTCTGTGACGATGATATTTCTAGGATTCATACTCCAAACGATACTATTGATAATATAGACATAGATAATATAGATAGGTGCTATTTAGTTGCTTCCAAACAAATTATAAAAAATGCTTTTGGAGGTAATCCTTTATTAATGTACTATAAACAAATAATATCTGTATGTATACTAATTATTTTAATCATATTTATTAAAAATTTAATATCAAAAAAATAGAGCTGTTCTTCAGCTCTATTTTTACTTATTTAGCTTCATTTTTAAGAAATTCAGTCATAAACATATCTACATCGCCATCCATAACGGCATCTACATTACCTGTTTCTGCCCCCGTTCTATGGTCTTTCACCATATTATAAGGATGGAAAACATAAGATCTAATTTGACTTCCCCAGCCATTATCCTTTAAATCTCCAGTCAAATCTTCAATTCTTTCTTTATGTTCACGCTCTTTAATTTCAACTAATTTAGCTTTTAGCATTGCCATAGCAGTATCTTTATTAGAAAATTGACTTCTCTCATTTTGGCACTGAACCACTATGCCTGTTGGCAAATGAGTTATTCTAATGGCTGATTCTGTTTTATTTACATGTTGACCCCCAGCTCCACTAGCTCTAAAAGTATCAATTTTCAAATCATCAGATTTAATTTCTATATCCTGTTCTTCAGTAAGCTCTGGCAACACTTCTAGTGATGCAAAAGATGTTTGCCTTTTACCATTTGCATTAAAGGGAGATATTCTTACCAATCTATGAATCCCCTTCTCAGCTTTTAAATATCCATAAGCATATTCTCCAGATACTTTAATTGAAGCACTCTTAACTCCAGCCTCATCACCAGCTAAATAATCCAAAGTTTCTAAACTAAAACCTTTGCTTTCTGCCCATCTAGTATACATTCTCAGCATCATTTGAGTCCAATCCTGAGCATCTGTACCACCTGCTCCAGCATGTAACGTCATTATAGCATTATTTTTATCATATTCTCCTGATAAAAGAATTCGAAGCTTAAAGTTCTCTATTATATCTTTTAAAAGTTTAGCATCATTTTTAATCTCTGATAAAGAAGATAAATCCTCTTCCTCTAAACTCATTTCTATAAGAACTTCTGTATCCTCTATCTTTTCTTTCACAAAATTATATTTATCTAATTTGTCTTTTAACATTTTTGTTTCTTGTGAAATTTTTTGAGCTTTATTTATATCAGTCCAAAACTCTGAATCTTGCATACTATTCTCTAGCTCATCAATTTTCAATTTGGTTCCTGCTATGTCAAAGTGAAACCCTCACTTCATCAAGTTCTTCTTTTAGCTGTTGAATAGCATTTACCCATTCATCAAGCTGAATCATTTACTTCACACCTTTCAAAACAAATTATTCATTTAATCCATGACAATTTTTATATTTTTTACCACTACCACATGGGCACGGTTCATTTCTTCCTACTTTTTTATCTTTTCTTGTTTTAGGTTCTTTTTTCAAAGAATCATCTGTTTTATTAGTAGTAGTTTCTTTAGCTACTTGTTCTCTTTCAGGTGCCTTTTGAATATGAACATGGAATAAATACTTAATTGTATCTACTTCGATTCCATGAATCATAGCATCAAACATTTGGCTACCTTCAAATTGATAAGCTTGAACTGGGTCCTGTTGTCTATAAGCTCTAAGACCTATCCCTCTTCTTAAATGATCCATATCGTCAATATGTGCCATCCATTTTGTATCAACTACTCTTAATAAAATAACTCTTTCAATTTCTCTCATTTGTTCAGAACTAATTTGTGCTTCTTTTGCATCATAAAGATCTCTAGCTAAACTTATTAATTTAGCTTTAACTTCCTCAATGTTCATTGATTTAATTTCTTCAATAGTTATTATATTTTTAGGAAGATAAATTTCTTCTAAATAAGCTAATAATTTTTGAATATCTTCATTCATATCATCTTTATCTGAGTTCATATGAGTATTTACAGCATTATATATAACTTCTTCCATCATTTTTTCTAATTGTGCTTTTAAATCTTCCCCTTCTAATACTTCTGCTCTTTGACCATATATAACTTCTCTTTGTTGATTCATAACATCATCATATTGAAGTACATTTTTTCTTATATCAAAGTTATTTCCTTCAACTTTCTTTTGAGCACTTTCTATTGCACTAGTAACCATTTTGCTTTCAATAACATCATCATCATCTAATCCAAGTTTCTCAACGATACTTTGGAATCTTTCTGATGCAAATATTCTCATCAAATCATCTTCAAGTGAAACATAAAATCTTGAAAATCCCGGATCTCCTTGACGACCGGAACGACCTCTAAGCTGATTATCAATACGTCTAGATTCATGTCTTTCAGTACCTATTACCTTTAATCCACCTACTTCTACTACTCCTTCACCAAGCTTTATGTCAGTTCCACGTCCTGCCATATTTGTAGCAATGGTTACTCCACCTTTTTCTCCTGCATGTGAAATTATTTCAGCTTCCATCTCATGGTATTTAGCATTTAATACTTTATGAGGTATTCCTTTTTTCTTAAGTAAAGCTGATAACAATTCAGAAGTTTCAATACTTACAGTACCTACAAGCATTGGTTGACCTGTTTTATAAGTTTCAGCAATATCATTTACTATAGCTTTAAATTTACCAACCTGTGTTTTATAAACTAAATCTGGAGTATCTTGTCTTGCTATAGGTTCATGAGTAGGTATAACAATAACATCTAATCCATAGATTTCTCTAAATTCATTTTCTTCTGTTTGTGCTGTACCAGTCATACCTGATAATTTATCATACATTCTAAAATAATTTTGGAATGTAATAGTTGCTAAAGTTTTAGATTCCTTTTGAATTTTTACATTTTCCTTAGCTTCAATAGCTTGGTGTAGTCCATCGCTATAACGTCTTCCTTCCATAAGTCTTCCTGTAAACTCATCTACAATAATAACCTCATCATCTTTTACCATGTAATCTATATCTTTTTTCATAGTATAGTTACCTTTTAAAGCTTGAACTGTATGATGTTGAATTTGCATATTTTCTGCATCAGCATAGTTTTCTAAATGATAATATTTTTCTGCTTTCTTTAGTCCTTCTTCTGTTAAAATAACAGAATTACTTTTTTCATCTACTGTATAATCTTCTGATTTTAAAGACTTAGCAAAAAAATCTGCTACCTTATAAAAATCAGTTGATTTATCTCCTTCTCCAGATATAATCAAAGGTGTTCTAGCTTCATCTATTAAAATGGAGTCAACTTCGTCAACGATACAATAATTTAAAACTCTTTGAACTTTATCTCTTTTATAAACCACCATATTGTCTCTAAGATAATCAAACCCAAATTCATTATTTGTTCCATAAGTTATATCACAATTGTAAGCTTCTCTTCTTTCAATATTTGTTAATCCATGCACTATAACCCCTGTTTTTAAGCCTAAAAACTCATATACGCTTCCCATTTCCTCTGAGTCTCTTTTTGCAAGATAATCATTTACTGTAACAATATGTACTCCATTTCCCGACAAAGCATTAAGATAAGCTGGTAATGTTGCAACTAAAGTTTTACCTTCTCCTGTCTTCATTTCTGATATTCTTCCTTGATGAAGTACAATACCACCCATTAATTGTTCTCTAAAATGTCTTAATCCAAGAACTCTAACTGAAGCTTCTCTTACTACTGCAAAAGCTTCTGGTAATAAATCATCTAAAGTTTCTTCATTATTTATTCTGTTTTTAAATTCTTCTGTCTTCAGTTTCAATTCTTCATTAGAAAGTTTTTTTAACCCTTCTTCAAATGAATCTATTTTATCTAAGTTTGATGTTAACTTCTTTAATTCCCTTTCACTATAAGATCCAAAAACTTTTTCAAATAATCCCATTTTATTTACCTCGCTATTTTTATTCTATATGGTCATTTTAACTATGACTTTATCATTATACCACCACATATTAAACCCATCAATTAAAATTGTATTTATTACCACTTATATATATGTTTTTCACAAAGCATATAGTTAATTTATTATTAATTTTTATAAAAAAATAAAGGAGGAAAATCCTCCTTTATCCTAAAATTCTGGCTCTATTAAACCATAGTTGCCATCTTTTCTTTTATATAAAACATTAACTTCGTTTGTATCTCCATTTTTATAAACAAAGAAATTATGTCCTAACATTTCTATCTGTAGCATAGCCTCTTCATCTGTCATAGGTTTCATTGCAAATCTTTTAGTTTTAACAATTTTACCTTCTTTTTCTTCTTCTTCTTTCACATAATCATTAAGTACTTGATATCTAAGAGAATCTCCTGAATGGATTCTTCTTTCTAACTTAGTTTTTTGTTTTCTAATTTGTCTAATTAATTTTTCTGTAACCAAATCTAAACCAACATACATATCTTCGTTTGACTCTTCGCCTCTTAAAATAACTCCATTGAAAGGTATAGTGACTTCAATAATATGCCTACTTTTTTGTACACTTAAAGTGGCATGAACCTCCACATCAGGTACGAAGTATTTTTCCAATTTTGATAATTTTGATTCAACTGCATCTCTTAAACCTTCTGTTACCGCAATATTTTTTCCACTAACTATAATCTTCATAAAGTCAGCCCCTCTCTATCTAAGAAAATATAAATATGTTTTATATTTAAGTATTTTTGTTATACTACTATTGTATTACATATATAATATAAAGACAAATGCCATTTTTCTGAATTTATTAAATGTTTTCACAAATTAATCTATTCTTATCTAATAAAGCTTATTCATTCTCCTTTTTTCGCCATTTCTTCAAACAAGCTATTTTGTAAAAACTATGTTATAATAGTAATAACGGTTGTGAACTACTCACCATTTTAGAAATGGGAGCTTCCTTTAATCCTAGTCAACCTACAAGTAGGAAATTATTTTACGACTTATCAGTTTCCAAGGCTATGGGTTTTTAAGGCGAACCCTTTCCGTAGTACCTACGGTAATTTGAAAACCTATAACATTATAGTAACAAATCAATAATAATTTTACAAATATAATTAATGTAAATAGTGTCGAACTATTTACATTAATATGCTATTCATCTCACCACCTAAGAGGTGGGAGAATTTCGCATAGAAAAAGTTAAATTCTACCCTTTGCTACAGATAATACAATAACTTGCTTAGCATTACTTTGTATCAATTGTTCACAGCATAAAAAGCTAGTGGCTCCTGTAGTAATAACATCATCCACCAAAAGTATTATTTTACCTGTCAAATCAATATTATTCCTTATTCTAAAGGAATTCTTTAAATTTTCCCATCTTTGTTCTTTGTTTAATCCTATTTGATCTTTGGTTTCGCAAATCTTATACATAGTTTTTATAGTTTTTACATTACACCTTGCCCCTATTTTCTTTGCCAAAAATTCACTTTGATTATATCCTCGTTTTTTTAATGCCTTTTTAGATGAAGGAACAAATGTTATACAATCAAATTGTAGATTATTTTTTACTACGTAGTTATGTAGTAATTCTGCTAATATATTTCCCGATTTAAAATCACTTTTATATTTCAAATTTAGTATAAGTTTTTTTATTATTCCAGAATAGTACGAAAAGGTATAACATATAGTTTTTTCAATTTCCTTCTCTAATAGCATTATTTCATTACAAACTTTAATTTTACTAATACAATTAGAACATAACTGTTGATTATCTATAATGCTTTCATCACATCCTGGACAAATATCATCTTTTGCATAAATAACATCTAAAACACATTCTAAAATAAATTTTGCGCTACGAAAAATTTTTTTTCCCATGCTTCCTTATTAAAATTCCTTATTATATTTTTTGATTTTTCAATTTCTAAATTTTCTTCTTTTGCTAAAAAAATAACTTCTCCTAAATTATTTTTCTCTTTTCTTCCAACTTTACCAGATATGTAAATAAGTTTTTTATAATTAAAGCAATTATTGTCTGCAAAAAATACCATTATATTTGCATTCTCTATATCTAATCTATTGTGACAATAATCATTTGTGACTATTATAGAACTTTTTCTATTTAAAAACTTTTTTAATTCATCTTTATCTTTATTATATTCTGTAAAATAATATACCTCCTTCGAAATATTTCTACAGTATTTTTCTAAATAAGAATAAACCTTATTCACTCTTTCTTTATCTGGAACATAAATAATAACTTTTTTCTTATTTTCTAATGACCATTTTAAATGTTCATAAGCTACATAAGGAAGATCCTTATTCAAATCAATCTTAGTTTTTATAAGCATCGGTTCCACTAATGGGCACCCATTGTCTCTTATAGGTATAATTATTTCCTTATTCCCGCTAAAAATACATTCAAAATTATAAGAAATTATTTTTCCTCCAAAACTTAGTAACCTTCCCATACTTCTTATAATCTCTTCATAAGAAAGATTAACCACATTACTTATTCCATTGTAAACAATAATTTCAAATTTATCTTGTATGTGGTCTAAATCATCACATTTTGCAACTACTAATTCATATTGCTGAGTATTGTAATCTTCTTTTATATTTATATAGTCCCTAAATGTACTGTTCTTTTTTATAAGATTAATTACTTCCACATTATCCTCTTCTTCTTCTGTTATATAAAGAGTTTTAATACCATTACTACAATTTTCTAAAATAACTTTGTATAAAATTTCCGAAGAATTATAAGGAATGGTTGTAATATTTAAAAGTCTTTCCCTTCCTTTACTCCACCGAATTAATTCATCACTTAATTTTTTCTTTTCCTTACTAATCAATAAAGAATTCATATCAATCCCACCTATTCCATAATTTTATGATATGATATTTTTGTCTAATGTACTTAGTATTCTCCATTTCAAAGCTGAATACCTATCATAACTTTTAGTATTACTTATCATAAAGTTTAAAGCTTTAACATTGCCTACAAGTACTACCATTTTTTTAGCTCTAGTTATACCAGTATAAAGCAAATTTTTATTCATTAATAGTGGTGGTCCCATAAACATAGGCATAATAACCACTGGAAATTCACTTCCTTGACTTTTATGTATAGTCATAGCATAAGCTAGTTCTAACTCATCAAAATAGATTTTTTCATATTCTATCTTTCTATCATCATCAAACCACACTACTATTTTATCTTTATAAATATTTTCTATATATCCAATATCTCCATTAAAAACCCCAGTACCTTCTTCTCCATCTCCACTCTTCCATTTGAGTGTGTAATTATTCTTTGTCTGCATAACTTTATCGCCAACCCTAAATACACCTTTACTTATTTCTATCTCTTCTTTATTTTCTGACTTAGGATTTAAAACTTTTTGGAGATTTTCATTTAAATTTTCTATACCTAAAATTCCTTTTTTCATTGGAGATAAAATTTCAATATGTTTTATTTTATCCCATTTATTGTTAAATTTAGGTAATCTTTCATTCATCAACTCTATTATCAAATCCATTATAAAATTTGAATTATCTTCATTTATAAAATAAAAATCCGTATCTTTTTTATTCAAAACTGGCATTTCGCCATTATTAATTTTGTGTGCATTTACAACTATCATGCTTTCTTCTGCTTGCCTAAATATTTCTTTAAGTCTTACTACTTTAACACATTGGCTATTTATCAAATCACTAAGCACATTTCCTGGTCCTACTGAAGGTAATTGGTCAGCATCTCCCACAATAATAAGTCTTGTTCCTTTAGGGATAGCTTTTAGTAAAGAATTCATAAGCATTATATCAATCATGGATGCTTCATCCACAATTAAAACATCACATTGTAATGGTGATTCTTCTCCTCGTTGAAAATTATAATCTTCTTCCTCGTTAAATCCAAATTCTAACAATCTATGAATTGTTTTAGATTCCCTACCTGTTGCTTCCGTCATACGTTTAGCTGCCCGTCCTGTTGGTGCAGCCATAAACACTGTCATACTAGCATTTTCAAACATTTCTGTTATGCATTTAATTATTGTAGTTTTTCCTGTTCCTGGTCCTCCAGTAATTATCTCTATTCCATTTTGGAATGCACCCGTTATAGCTTCCTTTTGAATTGGTGCAAAAGTTATTTTATTATTACTCTCAAACTCTTTTATTTCTTCCTCAATATTTATTTGAACATCCTTGTATTCATCTGTTGCTAAAGTTAAAATCTTCACTGTTACTCCAAGCTCATAATAATAAAATTGCAAAGTAAATACACAGGGCACTTCATCAATATCTTCAATTTTTATCTTATTATTTAAAACACATTCATTAATATTAGAATATATATCTTCTACTGATACCAATAAAATCTTTTCGCATTCATTCATTAATTTTTCCAAAGGTAAATAGGTATTCCCCATAGCACAAAATTGATTTAAAACAAAAATAATTCCACTTTGTATTCTATAAGAAGAATTAATTTCTATTCCAATACTTTGAGCAATTTTATCTGCAGTTTTAAATCCTATACCTTTTATATCTTCAACTAGCATATAAGGATTTTCTTTAACAATACCAATAGCATCCTTACCATATTTATGGTGCACTTTAACACATTGAGAGGGTGTTAATCCATAGGTTTGAAAAAAAATCATTACATTTTGAATTTCTCTTCCATTCAAATATGACTCTGCTATTTTTTCAGCTTTTTTCTCTCCTATGCCATCAATTTCAGTTAATCTTTCTATATTATTATCTAAAATTTCTAAAGTTTTCTCTCCGAAAAAATCAACGATTTTTTTTGCAGTAACAGGTCCAATACCTGATATTACTCCTGAAGATAAATATTTTTTTATCCCATCTATAGAGTTTGGAACTACTTCCTCACAGGACTGAACTTTAAATTGTTGTCCAAACTTAGGATGAATAAACCATTCCCCTGTTAACTTTAAATTTATACCTTCTTGTATATAAGGAATAAACCCAGTTATTGTATGAATATCATCATCATCTTTTATTTTGGCTATAATATAACCATTGCTTTCATTCTGAAATATAATATCGGATACTACACCTAAAATTTCTGACATAAACTCTCCTCTAAACAGTTTTTACAAAATTCCTTACTTTATAATAACAAGTATACATCTATACTTAGTATATTTCTTAATTATACCATTTTATAATTTATTTTTAACCTTTTTTTTCAAATTACATGTTATTATAAATATAACTTCCTAAATAAATAATATATATATATATTATTTTTAACATAAACTTTAGTTATTAATCAAAAAGGTATATCTTATTTAAATAAGATATACCTTTTTTAATTATAGATACTTTTTAATTTCTTCTACTTTATTCAACTCTTCCCATGGAAGATTCAAATCATTTCTACCGAAATGTCCATATGCAGCTGTTTGCTTGTAAATTGGTCTTCTTAAATTTAAGTTTTCTATTATAGCACCTGGTCTTAAATCAAAAACCTTCTTAACAACTTCTGTTATTTCTGCTTCATTTAATTTTGATGTTCCAAAAGTTTCAACTGTAATTGACACTGGCTCTGCTACACCTATTGCATAAGCTAATTCAACTTCTAATTTATCTGCAACTCCTGCTGCAACTAAGTTTTTAGCTACCCATCTAGCTGCATAAGCTGCTGATCTATCAACTTTTGTGCAATCTTTTCCTGAGAAAGCTCCACCACCGTGTCTTCCCATTCCACCATAAGTATCTACAATAATTTTTCTTCCTGTTAATCCTGAATCGCCTTGTGGTCCACCAATTACAAATCTACCAGTTGGATTAATGTAATATTTAGTGTTTTCATCTAACCATTCTGCTTGAATAGAAGATTCTACAACTTCTTTAATTAAATCTTCTCTAATTTGTTCTTGTGTAGCATCTGGATCATGTTGTGTAGATATAACAATAGCATCAACTCTTACTGGTTTGTTATCTTCATACTCAACAGTTACTTGTGTTTTTCCATCTGGTCTTAAATATGGTAATGTGCCATTTTTTCTAACTTCAGTTAATTTTCTTGATAGTTTTTGTGCTAAACTTATTGGAAGTGGCATGTATTCCTCAGTTTCATTAGTAGCATAACCAAACATCATTCCTTGGTCTCCAGCTCCTACTGACTCAATATCTGCTTTTTGTCCTTCTTTAAATTCTAAAGCATTATCAACACCCATAGCTATATCTACAGATTGCTCATCTATTGAAGTTAAAACTGCACACGTATCAGCGTCAAATCCGTATTTAGCTCTTGTATATCCAATTTCTTTAATTGTATTTCTTACCACTTTAGGAATATCAACATAACAATTAGTTGTTATTTCTCCCATAACTAATACCATTCCTGTTGTAACTGCTGTTTCACATGCAACTCTACCATTTGGATCTTGTTCCATAATAGCGTCTAATATTGAATCTGAAATTTGATCACAAATTTTATCTGGATGTCCCTCTGTAACTGATTCTGATGTAAATAATTTTTTCATTTTTTTACTCCTCCCAAAAAAAATTATACCTCTTCAATATTTATCGAAGAGGTTTTTATGTTGAAATAAAAACTTATCTTGCAGTTTCCTGCAGGATTTAGCACCTTGGTACACACTGTACTGGTTGCTGGGTTTCTTTGGGCCATTCCCTCCACCTCTCTTGATAAGTATTATTAAGTTTTTTATTATTTTCAAACCACCGTTATAGTAACATAGTGGTTTTATTGTGTCAATGCTTTTTATACATTTATTTTAGTTTTTATGGTTTATTTTAATTTCATTTAAATTATTCAAGTACACCGTAAATTTATCTCAGCTATTTCTAAACTTCTAATGCAAAAAAATAAAAAAGCATCAATTCTAGATTGATGTTTTTTTATTGGTGGAGGAAGATGGATTCGAACCATCGAAACTAACGTAACAGATTTACAGTCTGCCCCCTTTGGCCACTCGGGAACTCCTCCATATATAATTTTTAAACTTTTCAAACCAATTCCAACATTTCATATGAATGGTGGGCACAACAGGGTTCGAACCTGTGACCCCCTGCTTGTAAGGCAGGTGCTCTCCCAGCTGAGCTATGCGCCCATTCATTAATGGTGGAGGAAGATGGATTCGAACCATCGAAACTAACGTAACAGATTTACAGTCTGCCCCCTTTGGCCACTCGGGAACTCCTCCATGTTGGTGCTGGCACCAGGACTTGAACCCGGAACCTACTGATTACAAGTCAGTTGCTCTACCAGTTGAGCCATGCCAGCTAATTAAGTTTTACCGGCATTTCTCTTGCCGACGAATTAAAGTATATCAAGATATTCGATTTATTCCAAACTCCATTTAAGGCTATTTGATAAGATTAAATCTAATTTAAGCTAAAAATCTCCTATTTACTTCTATTTTCGCATTTAAAATATTTTTTAAAAATCATCTTCTTCTATAGCTTTAATGTTTATATAATCATCCATAATTTCTTTAACTTTTGCATAATCTTCATTTGATAACCTGCTTTTCAGTAATAAAATAGCTTTTTTTGCTCCCTCATCTCTGTCATCCATGTATAAATATTCTTTCATGCAAGCATAGTCAATAGGCGAAAGTTTACTCCCAACTACTAATAATTTTTCTTTATCAGATAATGTTAGGCTGCTAAAAATTTCAGATGAAGAAACTTTAAAAACACTAACATCTTCAACTATCTCAGTTTTAGAACTATCATATTTATTTATTTCTTCTTTTGTTTCATCAACTTTTTTTTCTTCATTTTGAATATTCGTATTATCTGTATTTTTTTCTATTAAATTATCTTTATTATTATCATTAGTTTGATTGCTTTCATCAAAACTATTTTTTTCTTCTTTATCATTAGTTTTAAAGTTAATTTGATTTGATTCTTCAATCAAATTATCATTATCTATTTTTTCTTTTATATCCATAGATATAGATTTTTCAATATTGTTTTTTTCATAGTTTCCACTATTTGATATGCCAAAAAGCATAGCTAGAATAGCTATAAAACTACTAATTACAAAAATAGATGTATAAATATTTTCTCTTTTCATTAAGCACCTCCATATATTACTCTGTCCTTATTTTAAAAAAAATATACCATTTTTTAATAAAATTTGAATTTACTTCATATACATTTACAGGGGGTGACTCTTTTGAATAAATTAAAAGTTCATTATAATGAAAATCTTTCTTATTATAAAGTTGCTTATTTTCTAAAAGATTATATAGATTCTAATTCAATTATAATCTGCATAGGTACAGATAGATGTATTGGCGACTGTTTAGGTCCTGTAGTTGGATCAATGCTTACTCATGAAAATTTTCCTCTAGAAGTTTTTGGAACTGTAAATTCTCCAATACACGCTTTAAACCTAGATTTTAATTTAAAAGCTATAAAAAAAAATAATCCCAATTCCAAAATAATAGCTATAGATGCTTGTTTAGGTGATTCAAAAAATATAGGTGAGATACAAGCTAGAGATTATCCTATTCATCCTGGCAAAGGTGTAGGAAAATCACTCCCTAACGTAGGTGATAGTTCAATTATAGGAATCGTAGACTCTAGCGAAAATAATGAACTCTTCACAAATAGAAATATAAGATTAAATTTAATTGTAGAAATGTCTAAAGTTATAAAAGATGCTATTATACACTCTTATTATCTTTATAATTTAGAGAATAAAAAGCTGTAGGGATTTTTCCCCAAGGATGATTTTCTTCAAAAATCTTAAATTATAAAAAGATCAAAAAATTAAAAGATGCCTCTACTCTGAGACATCTTTTTTTATTCTAAAAAGTTTATATCGCTATTATAAAGACCATTTATTTCATCAATATAATTAAGAGATTCTCCGGTGCCAAGTGCAACACATGAAATAGGATTTTCTGCCACATATACTGGAACTTTAGTAACACTTTCTATAAGCTTGTCTAGCCCATATAGCAAAGCACCTCCACCAGTCATATATATTCCATTATCTGCAATATCTGCAGCTAATTCTGGCGGTGTTCTTTCTAAGACTGCATGTGTACTTTCAGCAATTGCATTAACAGCTTCACTAAGTCCTTCTCTAAGTTCTTCCGAAGTTATGGTTACATTTTTAGGTAATCCTGTTATTAAATCTCTTCCTCTTACATCCATGGTAAGATCAACTTCTCTTTTAAATGCAGTACCTATGTTTATCTTTAAATCTTCTGCTGATCTTTCACCTATCATTAATTTATGTTTTCTTCTTACATACCTAATGATAGCTTCATCGAATTTATCTCCAGCAATTTTAATAGAGCTTCTAACAACCATTCCGCCCAAAGATATAACGGCTATATCAGTGGTTCCACCACCAATATCAATTATCATCTTACCACTTGCTTTTGTTATATCTAGTCCTGCTCCAATAGCAGCCGCAATTGGTTCTTCTATCAATGTTACTTTTTTTGCACCACAAGTCATAGCAGCATCTTTAACAGCCCTTTGCTCAACTCCTGTAGCTTGGCATGGTACACATATAATAATTCTAGATGCCTTGCTTCTTTTTTCTTTTAAAGCTTTTTTTATAAAATGCTTTAACATTTTTTCAGTAACATCGTAATCAGAAATTACACCATCTCTTAAAGGACGGATAGATACAATATTACCCGGTGTTCGACCAATCATTTTTCTTGCTTCTTCACCTACTGCTAAAACTTCATTTGTATCCTTATTAATTGCAATTACAGAAGGTTCTTTAAGAACTACGCCTTTGCCTTTTACATATACTAATACTGTAGCTGTTCCTAAATCAATTCCAACATCAGATTTTGCATTCCAAAACATTATTTCTCACTCCTGCTCATTAGTATTATAAATACCCACAATTAATATTATATACATATATCAGCTTAATTTCTATAACCTTATTAAAAAATTTGTATTTTTTTGAACTTATTTACCCTTCAATTATTTTATATTTCATTTTTGTGGCTTTTCCGCCTCTAATATGTCTCTCTGATTTATTTAAATCTAATACTATCTTGGCCTCTTTTGCTATTTGAGGATTAATTTTAGGTAATCTTTCTGTCATATCTTTGTGTATAGTACTTTTACTTACTCCAAAAACTTTTGCTGTTTTTCTTATTGTAGCTTTTGATTCTATTATATAATTAGCTACTTCTAAAACTCTTTCTTCAATGTAATCTTTCAAAAGACTTCCTCCTTAACTATCTATATTAATTTGTATGCTTTTTAATATATTTCAATACCTAGTATGTAACCAATCCCCAATATATAGTATTGGGGATTGGCTGATTTTTTAATATTTTACATATTTCAAAGGATCCACACTTGAATATTGTGATAAATCACTTTCTCCCTTTAAAACTTCAAAATGTAAAAATTCATTTCCATACTCTTCATAAGCAGCTCTTACAGTTGTAGCTCCTATTGTACCTATTTTATCTCCTTGTTTAACACTATCTCCAACTTTAATATTTATATCAGTCCCTAAGTTAGCATAAACAGTTCTTAATCCTGATTGAGCATGGTAAATAACAACTTTAGCACCATCTTCAGTGCTGGTTGATACCTCTTTAACTTCTCCATCCATTGCTGCTACAACTTCTTCTCCTAACTTTCCTACTATATCAATACCAAAGTTAGGTCTACTTGATTCTGTAGTATTCCAAAAAACTGGCGCTTCAGAATAAGGTCTTACTAATTCTCCCTCAGCAGGGTTAACAAAAGTTTTAGAACTTGTATTTGCAACCGGTGCAGTAGCTAATGCTGTTTGCTCATTTGAATTGCTTTGTGATGATTCTTTTTTATCATCATCCTCAATAACTAAAACTGACTCATCTTCTTTTGCTTGTAATGCATTGTTATAAAATTCATCTTCGCTAGCATCTGCTGTTCTTTCTTCAATTTTTTGTTCTTGTAGCTCCGCCACCTCTGATTTTTCTGTTGCAGCTTTTTTATTATCAGCAGTGAAATTTTTACTTGTAGTTACTGCTGCAATTGTTGCTGCTATACACAAGCATACAAACAAGGATAAATAAAACGTCTCATTTTTGAAAATATTACCTTTCTTTTTATTATTATCTTTATTTTCCATTTAAAACACCTCCTGTTTTGTAGTTTGTCCGGTAGTCACAAAAAAATACATATATATGAAAAAAATATTTCCTTATATTTCTATAAATTTCGACACAACAAAAAAACTAAAGTCGCTAATTAAGCGTTGCTTTAGTTTTTTATATTATACAATAGAGTTAAAAAGCGAAGAAACTATTTGTAGGGGCGGGTTTCCATGCCCGCCCGCTGTAGTTTCCCAATTAAATTACAATTACAGTAAAATCGTAATGAAAATATTATACTACTTTCTGTATTTTGTATTTTTTATCAATATTATATATGTAATTATTATATATGTAATTTATAGGCATAGCGGGGCGGCGTGGAAACCGCCCCCTACGAGTTAATTCGTCTTTTTTCTCTATTGTTCAACTACTCCTATTTCAACCCCAGTATAATAATGTTTCAATATATCAATATAATCTTTGCCCTCTTTAGCCCTAGCATTTGCACCAAATTGGCTCATACCTACTCCATGACCGTATCCATAGCAAGTAAAAGTAACCGAATTAGAATCTATATCTATATCAAAATTAGAAGATGTTAAACTAAATATTTTTCTCACTTCTGCTCCTGTAGCTATTCTTTCTCCAAGTTGAATTTCTTTTACAGTTCCCGCTTCACTTCTTTTAATTATCTTTACTTGTTTTTTTAATTTACTCCCAGAAACTTTAGCATCTTCATAATTAGCATTAATGGTATTTGCTATGGAATTCACTCCAAAGGAAACTGTAGTTTTAAATTTAGGTGAATTTTCTTCTCCTTCGCTGGGAACACTTTTTAAATAAGATTCATTAGTATTAAAAACATCTTTTGCATTTTCTGTGTTTCCACTGCTTGTTGAAAAGTAATAAGGGCATGATACTAAACTTCCTTCATATGTTAATACTTGTCCAGAAGTCGATTGAACTGCTTCTTTTATCTTTTCCCAATATTCATCACAACTACTGGCTGGCCAAGAATTATATCTATCATCCTTAGTTATGTAAACCTGGCAATCTGTAGTATCTGTCAAATTACCTCCTTTTGCTCCCTTACTGCTGTTACCTCCAAATTGTTCTAAATGAGCAACAGCATAAGTTCTAGCTGCTACTGCTTGTGCTTTAAGTGCTTCCATTTCAAAACTTGCCGGCATCTCAGCTGCCACTACACCTACCACGTAATCTTCCAAACCTATTTCTTGAATTTTATTTTTCTTTGTAATAAACAACCCAACTGTAATTTCATTAGCTGATTGGTTTATTTTATATACAATTTCCTCTGTTTTTTCATTGATTTCTTCTTTTTTTAAGTTAAAATTTGTATCAGCTTTAATTGTGTTTTGATCACAACCTACCATTATCCTTGCCATACCAAATATAAAAAATAAAAATATAAAAACACCTAAAAATAATCTTTTCATAAGTAGCACATCCATTCATCTAAATTTATTCACTATTAAATATGTACTCCAAAAAAATTAATATATGCAAAAAAAGCACGACAGTATCATGCTTTTAATTTATATAATATTTTAATCTTCCATTTTTTTTATTCTTTCGATATTAGCCCCTAATTTCATTAATTTTCTTTCAATATGATAATATCCTCTATCTATATGGAATATATCTCTAATTTCACTTACTCCCTCTGCTGCTAAAGCAGCTAAAATCATTGCTGCACCTGCTCTTAAATCTGTTGCATTAACTCTACATCCCATCAAATTTTCAACGCCTTCAATAACAGCACATCTTCCATCTATCTTTATATTTGCACCCATTCTTTTAAGCTCTGAAACATGCATAAAACGATTTTCAAATATAGTTTCTGTGAAAATGCTAGTACCTTTAACTGTGCACATTAACGCCATTATTTGAGCCTGCATATCTGTTGGAAACCCTGGATAAGGAAGAGTTTTTATATCCACTGCTTTCAATGAATTCCTTCCATCTATCACTAAACTATTTTGGTCTTTTTCAATAATGCATCCCATTTCAGTTAATTTTGCTATTACAGGTTTTAAATGCGAATCAATAATTCCATTAACCTTAATTTTACTTCTGGTAATTGCAGCTGCAGTCATGAATGTACCTGCTTCTATTCTATCCGGAATAGGTCTATGTTTGATTCCCTTTAATTCTTTTACCCCTACAATTTTTATTGTATCTGTTCCTGCACCAATTATATATGCACCCATTTTATTTAAAAACCTAGCTAAGTCTTGAATTTCTGGCTCTCCAGCAGCATTTTCTAACACTGTTTCTCCTTCTGCTAGTACTGCAGCCATCATTATATTTTCAGTTGCACCTACTGAAGGAAAATCCAGATAAATTTTATTTCCAATTAATTTTTTTGCTCTTGCTTCCACATAACCATGGCCAATCCTTATATCTGCACCTAATGCACTAAAACCTTTTAAATGAAGATCAATAGGTCTAGTACCTATATTACATCCCCCTGGCAAGGAAATTTTAAATTTACCATATCTAGCCATCATTGGTCCCATTGTTAGGAATGATGCCCTCATTTTTCTAACTAATTCACCATCTGGCTCAGTATTATTAATCCTCGATGTGTCAATAACCATATTATTATCTTTAATCTCAATTGATGAATTAATGCTCCTAAGAACATCATTCAATACAAATACATCCTGTAAAAAAGGGGCATTCTCAAGTATGCATTTATCTGAACTTAAAATACATGCTGATATTAATGGAAGAACAGCATTTTTTGCTGAACTTATTTCAACTTCTCCACTCAGTTCATTGCCACCTCTTATTATAAACTTCTCCATGTTTATCCTCCATTCTTAGATTGCTTAATAAGATTTTGTTATTTCTGGAGTTCCTATTATCAAATAGTTTCCCGATGAATATTTACACACAGCAAAATTTAAATCAAACGACCTTCTATTAATATTTTTACCACTATATCTGTGTGTATTAGTGGTAGTACTAAACCCATTATTTATTTCTACTGTTTTAAAATCTTCTGCCCCATAACCTTTTAATACATTAATGATTTCATCATTGCGAATCTTTAAATCTGTTTTCTCACTTAATTTAGCTTTTGCATAAATTAAAACTTCCAAATTTTTTATTTCAAATTGCTTTGTCATATTATAAAATTTTTCTTTTATATCATAACTATTATATTCAATTCCTTTTTTGATTAATGAAATATGGTATCTATAATTATTTTTATAAATATCCTTATTTATGTAGCCCTCACCATTATTAAATGAAAACTTTATACCTTCATCCTCATCAAACCAATTAAAATCTTCACTTTCTATTATATTTGAAACAATATCAATTAATTCAGAATTTTTTATATTTGAATTTTTACTTTCAAATATTATATCTACTCCTGTTTCTAATAATTCTGCTTGGCTCTCCTCTATAATATCCTTTATCAAATCATTGTTTCTTAAAGCATATGAAGTTTTTACATTTGTTATAATAATTATTATAGTAAGACATATTATAGCGATTTTTTTTCCATCCACGATTTTTCACCCCCTACACTTGTAAATTATGGACAAAAAATCTATTTACTATACTCCTTTATTTATCTATTATTCATATTATTAATATATTGATTTAAAGGATAAAATGTGCTAATAATAAAAAAAGCATGAATAACTTAAAGTTATTCATGCTTACCTTCTACTAATTCTATTCTTTTTATATTTTTCTCTAGAGCTAATTTTATTAAACTTATATTTTCATTTTCTTTTAAGTTTTTCAATTGCTCCTCAGCCTGTAATTTTGATTCTTTGGCTTGTTTTAAATCTATATCATCCTTATTTTCACAAGAAGTACAATACATATATACTTTGTCATTTACGACTTTAAGTATTCCCTCTGAAGAAAAAAATCTTATTCTTTTCCCATCTTCTTGGATAAATTCTGTTATAGTTGGTTTCAGTTCAGCTATTAAAGGAACTCTATTTTTCAGTATTCCTATTCTGCCCTTATATGTCTCAGTATTTAAGCTGCTAGCTTTTCCAAAGTAAAACTCACTAAAAGGTGTAATTATCTTTAATTCAAATAACTTATCCATTTTTCACCTACTTATAGTTCCTTTGCTTTTTCTAATACTTCATCAATTGAACCCACAAATAAAAAAGCAGATTCAGGAACACTATCATGTTTTCCTTGAAGTATTTCTTTAAAACCTCTCACGGTTTCAGCGATTGGTACAAATTTACCTGTCATTCCAGTAAATTGCTCTGCTACTTTAAATGGTTGAGATAAAAATCTTTGTACTTTTCTTGCTCTTGAAACAATAGTTTTATCTTCATCTGAAAGCTCATCAACTCCAAGAATAGCAATTATATCTTGCAATTCTTTATATCTCTCCAAAATGTGTTTTACATTCATAGCAACTTTATAATGTTCTTCTCCAACAATTTTTTCATCCAACATAGTAGATGAAGACTCTAAAGGATCTACTGCAGGGTAAATACCCAATTCAGTGATACTTCTAGATAATACTGTAGTAGCATCTAGATGAGAAAATGTTGCTGCCGGAGCTGGGTCTGTCAAATCATCTGCTGGAACATATACTGCTTGAACAGAAGTTATAGAACCTGTAGTTGTTGAAGTAATTCTCTCCTGCAATGCTCCCATTTCAGTTGCTAAAGTAGGCTGATATCCTACTGCTGAAGGTATTCTTCCCAATATAGCTGATACTTCTGAACCTGCTTGAGTAAACCTGAATATGTTATCAATAAATAGCAATACATCTTGCCCATTATCCCTAAAATATTCAGCCATAGTTAATCCAGTTAAAGCAACTCTCATTCTTGCTCCTGGCGGTTCATTCATTTGACCAAAAACTAAAGCTGTTTTATCTATTACTCCAGATTCTTTCATTTCATAATAAAGGTCATTTCCTTCTCTTGATCTTTCTCCAACACCTGTGAAGACAGATAATCCGCCTTGCTCATTAGCTATATTATTTATTAATTCTTGGATAAGTACTGTTTTACCTACCCCTGCTCCTCCAAAAAGACCAATTTTACCACCTTTTTTATAAGGCGCAACAAGATCTATAACTTTAATTCCAGTTTCAAACATTGCTGGCTGCACCGCTTGATCTACAAAAGAAGGAGCCGGTCTATGAATAGGATAAAATTTATCCACTTTCAATTCTGGTTCTTTATCTATTGTATTTCCAAGTACATTAAATAACCTTCCCAATGTTTCTTCCCCTACAGGAACTGAAATCGGCATTCCAGTATCTAACGCTTTCATACCTCTTTTTAAACCCTCTGTAGCTTCCATAGCTATAGTTCTTACAATATCATCACCAACATGTTGTTCTACTTCAGTTACAAGTATTCTATCTCCCATGTCGATTTTTATTTCATTAAGTATATCTGGCAAATTATCAGAATCAAATCTTATATCGATAACAGGCCCAATAACTTGAACAACCTTACCGTAATTTTCAACCAAGATCTGCACCTCCTATTTCTGAGCTTCCGCACCACCAACAATTTCAGCTATAGCTTCAGTGATTGCACTTTGTCTTATTCTATTATATTTCAACTGAAGTTTATCAATAATATCATTCCCATTTTTATTTGCTGCATCCATTGCTGACATTCTAGCCCCTTGCTCACTGGCACGACTATTTAAGAAGAAATTATAGATACACTGTTTTATGTAAAAATGTGAAATATTAGTGAGGAATTCTTTTTCTTCTGGTTCAAATTCAAATGTAGTTTTTATAGCCTCTTTTGGTTCTTTTTCCTTTTCTATCGGTAAAAGTTTCTTCAACAAAACCTCCTGCTTGACAGGTGTAAAGTATTTTGTGTATATGCAATAAACCTCACCAAATTCGCCTTCATCAAAAATTTCGAAAATTTTTGTAGCAATAACATCTGCATCTTCTTCTTCAGGTACATCGGAAATATCTACAAACTCCGCCACACTGGCTAGTCCTGTTTTTCTCAACATACCTCTAGCTTTTTGGCCTATAGTTATTATTTGACAATTTTCTTTGTTGCCACCAATTTCTTTCACTAATTTATCAAATACACTAGCATTAAACGATCCACAAAGGCCTAAATCAGAACTGAAGACAATATATAATTTTTTTTTGCAATTAGAGCACTCAAAGTATTTATTATCAATATGTGAACCATAAGTTATTATTTGATCAATAGTATGACTAAAACTTCTATAAAATTGATTATTTACAAGTAATTTTGATGATACTTTTCTAAGTTTAGAACTTGCAACTAATCCCATGGCTCTAGTGATTTTTTGAGTATTTTTTATTGATTTTATACGCCTCTTTAATGAAACCAAACTCGTTTCTGACATGTTTCACCTCCAGATGCAATCATCTATTCTGTAGCCAAGAAAATATTCTTAAACTCTTCAATAGCTTTATTTAAATTTAATTTTATGTCTTCTGTTAAAGATTGTTTTTCTATAATTGATTTAGCAATATCTCTGTGATGTGTATCCATGAAATCAAAGAAATCTTCTTCAAATTGACGTATGTCAGATACTTTTATATCACTCAAATAGTTATTAACACCTGCATAAAGAATCATAACCTGTTTTTCTACTTTCATAGGACTAGATGAATTTTGTTTTAAAATCTCCACTAATCTTTTTCCTTTTTCAAGTCGATTTTTTGCTACACTATCTAAATCTGATCCCAATTGTGCAAAAGCAGCTAATTCTCTATACTGTGCTAATTCAAGCCTTAATGTTCCCGTAACTTGTTTCATAGCTTTTATTTGTGCTTTACCACCTACACGAGATACTGATATTCCTGCATTTACTGCCGGTCTTTGACCTGCATTAAAAAGCTCACTTTCTAAGAATATTTGTCCATCTGTTATTGAAATAACATTTGTAGGTATATATGCTGTTACATCGCCTGCCAAAGTTTCAATAATAGGTAAAGCAGTAATTGATCCTCCACCTAATTCATCTGATAACTTTGCAGCTCTTTCAAGTAATCTTGAATGTAAGTAGAAAACATCTCCTGGATAAGCTTCTCTTCCTGGCGGTCTACGAAGTAATAGTGACATAGTTCTATAGGATACAGCGTGTTTTGTTAAGTCATCATAAACTATTAAAACATCTTTTCCCTCTTCCATAAAATACTCTGCCATACTGCATCCAGCAAAAGGTGCCAAATACTGTAATGGAGCTGATTCTGAAGCTGTAGAACACACAACTATAGTGTAGTCTAATGCTCCTTGTTCCTTCATAGTATTTACAAGTTGAGCTACTGTAGATTGTTTTTGACCTATAGCTACATATATACAAATAACATTTTTGCCCTTTTGATTTAATATTGTGTCTAAAGCAATAGCTGTTTTACCTGTTTGCCTATCTCCAATAATTAACTCTCTTTGTCCTTTACCAATGGGTATCATAGAATCTATAGCTTTTATCCCCGTTTGTAACGGTTCATCTACAGATTTTCTATCAATAACTCCAGGTGCGTGACCTTCTACTGGTCTAGTTTGTTTTGTTTTTATAGGCCCTTTACCATCAATTTCTTTTCCTAGAGAATTAACTACTCTTCCGATTAATTCTTCTCCAACAGGTACCTCAACAATTTTACCAGTACTTTTTACTACGTCTCCTTCTCTAATACCCTTCTCAGAACCCAGTAGAACACATGCTACATTATCATGTTCAAGGTTAAGCGCAATACCATAGACACCACTTGGAAATTCTAACAGTTCACCTTCCATGCAGTCTTCTAATCCATATACTCTTGCTACTCCATCCCCTATCTGAATAATAGTTCCTGAATCTACTGTTCCCATTTTATTCTTATATCCTTCAATTTCACGTTTAATAATGGATGTGATTTCTTCTGGATTGATATTCACGAGAACACCTTCTTTCTTTTAATAAAGTCCTCCAACCAGTTGTCTAATTTCTGCAAACCTGGTTTTAATACTGCTATCTATTACATCGTCACCTATTCTAAGGAAAACTCCGCCTATAAGACTTTCATCCACTTCTTCTTTTAAAAGAACGATTTTATCATACTTTTCTTCCAATTTATTTATAAGAGTATCTCTTTCAGAATCATTTAACTTTATTGCTGTTTTAACATGTGCAACAATTGTACTATGTCGCTCTAAATAGATTTTAACCATTTCTCTATACTTTTCTTCTAAAAATAGTATTCTATCTTTTTTTAGTAAAACAATAATAAAATTTAATAATTTAGGATGAATTTTATCATTAAAAATATTCTTAATAATATTAATTTTCCGTTCAGTAGGAATCTGAGGATGTTTTATTATTTCCATAAATTCTTTGTTGTTTTTTGTAAGAGCAATTAAAGCTTTTAAATCTTCAAGAAATTCTTCTAATCTACCTTCTTCTTCAGCTACTTCATATAAAGCTAACGCATAACGTCGATCAAGATGTTCATACATAACTAAATACCTACCTTAGAAATAAAATCATCAATAAGCCTTCTATGTTCTTCTTCATCAATGGATTTCTCTAAAACCTTGGTAGATAGTGTAATAGCTAAATCAATAGATTTATTTTTTATTTCTTCTTCTAATTTTACTTTTTCTCTTTCTATTTCCAAGTTCGCTCTTTCAATTATCTTTTTAGATTCTACTTTGGCATCCATAACAATATCTTCATATACCTTTTGAGCCTTGGTCTTATACTCTTCAACTATTAGTTTACTTTCTTTCTTTGACTTAACTAATAGTTTCTTGTTTTCTGCAAGGATCTCATCAGACTTAACTTTATTTTTTTTCGCTTCATTTATATCCTTATCTATCTTATTACTTCTTTCAAGAAGAATCTTATTTACTTTTTCATGAAAGAAATATTTGTAAACATAAAGAAAAATCAAAAAGTTAATGATTGCCATTATAGTTGTCCGATAATCAATCATCGCAAAGCCTCCTTTGCTCCTATTTTTCTATAAATAAACATTTTTATTAACAATAAATATTTTAAATAACAACTTTTAAAACTAATAAAATACCTATTAAAAATCCATAAATTGCAGTAGCCTCAGATAAAGCTCCCCCTATAACTAATACTTTTATTATATCATTTGTTGATTCTGGCTGCCTTGATACACTTTCAACTGCCTTAGCTGTTGCATTACCTGTTCCAATACCTCCACCAATACAAGATAGTGCTGCTATGCCTGCTCCAATAGCTATTAAACCTGCTGTAAAATCCATTTTTAAAACCTCCTATTTTTTATTGTAATTCATTTTTTTAAGATGATTGTTACTTTTATTAGTGTTCTGCTATAATTTTTATATTAATCATAGTCAGCATAATAAATATAAGCATTTGTATAGCCCCATCAAATATATCGAAATAAAAATGAAACGGGATTGGTATTCCAATTTGAGCAATCCATCCTATATTACCTAAAGAATCATATATCAATTCTATAATAATTGTGGCTGCTGCAATGTTTCCAAAAAGTCTTAGGCTAAGTGAAATAGGTAGCATTATACGTTCCATTATGTTTATTGGTAATATTACCGCAACTGGTTTAGTATATCCCACAAAATATTCCTTTATTCCATGCTCTTTAATTGTGTATGCTTGTATTACAATAAACACAACTGCTCCTAAAGATAAAGTAATGCTTAAATCTCTTGTAGGCGGTGCTATTCCTACCATTCCCGATAAATTCATTAACAATATAAAGGCTGCTAAAGCACCTATAAAAGGAGCAAATCCTTTCCTTTTTTCCCCCATATTATCCTTAACTAAATTATTAATATATTCAACTATAATTTCTAAAACACTTTGTCTTTTGTCTGGGTTTTCTTTTAAGTTTCTCACAAATATTTTAGAAAAAATAAAAAACAAAATAATAATTGCCCATTGAACAATGATTCCTTCTGTAAAACCCAACTTACCATTAAACAAAGTAAAAACTGGTACAATTTCCTCCATAAAATCACTTCCTTGTCTTAATCACATTTATTTAAAAATGGATATAAAATAATAGAAATAAAATGTAATAAGAATCCTGAACAAAAAGCAAATAAATAATTTGTTTTTGAAAGATAAATTAATACTGCTATACCTACAATTATAATAATTCTAGAATAATAACTTAAAATAATTACGGGTACATTTTTAAATTTGTTTGATTTTAATACTTTGGTGGTTATTAAAGTATTAACGCCAAAATTTATGCAAGCAACAAAAATTCCAATTAATACTGGAAATATATATTCCGGATATGTAAAATATAAAAGTAACACTACAATAAGTGAAATGACCAAATCATACTTTACTAAAATCTTACACATATATACTACATCTTTGTCATTATGCATATACTCTCCCTTTTTACATTAAATATTTTTTAAACTAAAGTTTAGAAACCACTGTGATTTTTAAGCAAGTTACATACAAGTATATATGCGAATTGATAACATTCATAATTATATATTAATTATTGAAATAATAAAAATTGTTTAATCTTGATAAATTATCATTTATTATGATATTTAATTAATTTAATTGTTTTTTATCACTTTTTACTATCGTATCTAAATATTAATAGCTTATAATTCCATTTACTCCATTATTCAAAAAATATTTTAGAAAATATATAAAATCACTTTTTGTAAACGTTTGTTTAGAAACAGTTATTTTTACTGTATTATTGCTTATATAACCCCTCTTAGCATATCAATTTTTATTTAAAATCTGTTTTTAAAATTAAAATTATGCAGGATTTTATAAATCAAAATATACTTTCTTACCTTTCTAAAATTTAATTATTTAGAAAAAAAAAGCAAGTTTTATAAAAAAACTTGCTTTTTTAATAACCTACATCATCAAATAACGAATCATCGTTATCTATCCATTGTTCAACATTTATAACTCTATATTCATTTTTTGTATCTCTAATTACAACTTTTTCAATACCCGAATTTATTATCATTCTTTTACATAAAGTACATGAATTGGAATTTTCAACAAAATCATCTGTTGTTGCATCTTTCCCTACAAGATATAAAGTTGAATTTATCATATCTTTTCTAGATGCACTTATTATAGCATTAGCTTCTGAATGTACAGAACGACATAATTCATAGTGAGTTCCTCTTGGAATGTTTAGTTCCTGTCTACGACAAACTCCCATATCAGAACAATTTTTTCTACCTCTCGGTGCTCCCGTATATCCTGTTGAAATTATTTCATCATTTTTTACTATTATAGAACCATAATTTCTTCTTAAACAAGTTCCTCTTCCAAGCACCGTTTCCGCAATATCTAAATAGTAATTATGCTTATCTCTTCTTTCCATCACTGCTCGCCTCCCCTTGCAAATTACAATTATTATAAACGAAAATATCAACAAATTAAAGCTTTTAAATATAATCTATTTAATTTTCAGCAAAAATTTTATGCTAAATAAAAATATTTAACTAAATCTTAACAAAAGAAATCTCAGTATAATTTTGAATTTATACTGAGATTTTTAAAATCATCTTTATTGTATTATCTTTCAAATTCTTACGAATTTATTATTTAGTGCCGTATAATCTATCTCCTGCATCACCTAAACCAGGAACAATATATCCATGCTCATTTAACTTCTCATCAATATCTGCTACGTATATATCAACATCAGGATGTGCATTCATAACAGCTTTAATTCCTTCTGGAGAAGAAATCAAACACATTAATCTGATATTCTTAGCGCCTCTTTTCTTAAGAGCATCAATAGCATCTATTGCAGATCCACCAGTTGCAAGCATTGGATCTGTAACTATAATATCTCTTTCATCAATGTCTTGTGGCAATTTGCAGAAATATTCTACAGGTTTTAAAGTTTCTTCATCTCTATACATACCAATATGACCAACTTTAGCAGCTGGAATTAATTTCAATACTCCATCTACCATTCCTAAACCTGCTCTTAATATAGGAACTATAGCTAATTTTTTACCTGCAAGCATTTTACATTTTGTTTTGCATATAGGCGTTTCAATTTCAACTTCTTCTAATGGTAATTCTCTTGTTACTTCATAAGCCATTAGCATTGCAACCTCTTCTACTAATTCTCTAAAGTCCTTTGACCCTGTTTCAACGCTTCTTATAAACGCAAGTTTATGTAGTATAAGTGGATGTGCTATTTGTGTAACTTTACTCATGATAATACCTCCTATTATTTATTTAATAACCTATAAGTCATTATTTGCAATATTTTTTTTCTATTTCTGTAATTTTATTAACTCTTCGTGCATGTCTATCCCCTTCAAATTGGGAATTTAAAAATGTATCTACTATGTCTATAGCAAGACCAGGACCAACAACTCTCTCACCCATTGCAAGAATATTTGCATCATTATGCTCTCTAGTAGCATGAGCACTAAATGTATCATGACAAAGAGCCGCCCTTATTCCTGGTACTTTATTAGCAGATATACTAATTCCAATTCCTGTTCCACAAATAAGAATACCAAAATCATAATTTTTATTTGATACTTCTACAGCAACCTTTTCTGCATAATCCGGATAATCACAAGATTCCTCTGTGTAAGTCCCAAAATCTTTGAACTCAATATTTTTGCTTTCTAAATGTTTAATAATCTCAACCTTCAAACTATAACCACCATGGTCGCTTCCTAATGCTACTTTCATTTTTTGTACCTCCCTTTATAGATTTAATTAACTAATATAAGCAATTTTATCTATTATTTTATCTATTTTTTCTAAAAGTATATCAAATGTTTCCTCATAAACAACTATATTTTCGCCAAAAGGGTCTATAATATCACCCTTTTCACCTAAAAATTCTTTAATTGTAAAAACCTTTTTTTCAATATGAGGATATTTGTTTTTTAATATTTCTGCAATATATTCTGTCATTGTCAAAATCAAAAAACTATTATCCAAATGTTCATCTTTAAGCTTTACTGCTTCCCTTTCGCTGAAATCTAAATTGAATCTCCTCAATATTAAATTTGATGCATTCTTTGTAGCTAAACTACCAGGTATGGGTGATATTCCTGCAGATATAGCTTTTGCATTTAAACCCTTTTCTTTTGATAGTTCTTTAAATATAGCTTCAGCCATAACACTTCTACATGTATTTCCTGTACACACAAATAACAGTTGCATTTAGCACACCTTCCCCCATGAACTTTATTACCTTATACAACTTTTCTTAATTATCTCATTTATATTTATTTTTTTCAAATGTTAATTACACTTTAATTATATCATATCCTGCTGCTTTTTTTAGCCTATTCATTATAGCAATTCCAATTCCTTCTTCGAGAAAACTTTCCCCTAATATTAAGTCAACATCCTCATTATTAAAACTTCTTAATGTATTAAAAAGATTATAACTAACAGTATTTAAATCTTTTCTTGTTCCAAGGGATTTTATAATTCCATAGCTATAGCTATTTTTAGTTTCTTCTGTTGCTATTATACCCACTTTAATACTATTATTTCTATATTCCTGGCACATTTTATTTATATATTCAACAATATTATCTAAATCACCCGAAATTATCTTCATTGGCACATTTGGTGCATAATGTCTATATTTCATACCCGGCGCTCTAGGTTTTTCATTTTGATTCATATTATTTAAAATAGCAGAATCTATATATACTCTTTCATCAACAGTTTTTAGCATTTCAAGAGTAATTCCACCTGGTCTTAAAACGCATGGCGGATCAACAGTACAATCTACTATGGTTGACTCTAATCCAACCTTAGACATTTCTCCTCCAATAATAAAATCAACCCTACCTTTTAAATCCTCTACACAACTTTCTAATGTTGTAGGACTAGGTTTCCCTGATAAATTTGCTGAAGGCGCTGCAATAGGCACTCCTGCACTTTCTATCAATTGTCTAGCTATCAAATTTGAAGGCATTCTAATTCCAACTGTTTCAAGTCCAGCACTAGTAACGTTGGGCACTATATCAGATTTCTTCATAATCAAAGTAAGTGGTCCTGGCCAAAATTTATCCATCAATTTCTTGGCAAAAGAAGTAATTTCACTAACCAAAAAATCAATATTTTTATTAGCTACATGAATTATTAAAGGATTGTCCTGAGGTCTTCCCTTTGCTTCAAATATACTTTGAACCGCTTTGCTATTTAAAGCATTTGCCCCAAGCCCATATACTGTTTCAGTTGGAAATACAACTAAACCACCATCTTTCAATATAGTTGCTGCTTCAATCAATGCTTTATCCAGTAAATTTTCATTTTCTATTTTTACAATTTTCGTTTTCATTACTCACATCTCCACATATTATACCATTACTTTGTATTTTATTATAAGAATATATTAATTACAAGTCCTAATATTATTCCACAAGCAATACTTTTAAATGTTACATAATAATCACTTAAAACTATACTTGATTTCATTAATTCAAAAAACGTTATATATAGCATTATACCCGATACAATAGATAATAATATTCCTAAATATATCTCTGAAATAAAACCCATCTGTATGCCTATAAAAGTTCCTAATACAGTAGGAACTGCTACCAAAATTAATAATGCTATTATTTTATATGTATTAATTCTACAACTTTTCAAAGAAGCCGCTACCACTAATCCCTCGGGTACATCATGTGCAGCTATTATCAAACTCATTTTGGCCCCTAGCCCAGTACTAAATGCAAATCCAACCCCCATTATAATTCCTTCCGGAAAATTATGTACCATAATCCCCAAAGTCGTAAATAATGCCATTTTTAGAAACAAGTCTTTCTCTTTTTTTCTTTCTTCATACAAATTACTCAATAATATCATAACTATAAGTCCAAAAAAAGAATACACTATCACTATATTTAAAGCTATTTTTTCTAAAGCCGAAGGTATAATTTCTATGAAAACAACTTCCACCATAACCCCTGCGGCAAAACCATTTAACTTAGACACCATTATTTTAGAAGGCTTTGAAATCAAAATACCTACTATTCCTCCTATTAAAGTCCCTAGTGCGGAAATCATACTAGCCCAAAACACTACTTCCATATTAACCTGCAACTCCTTCACTCATTTCATAAATAATACTATATAATTTTCATCTTAGTTTATAATATTAGTTATGCAATTTAATTAGAAGAGAATAGCAATATATATTGAAGTTTCAACTCAGAGAAAAAAGATGAACTAACTCGTAGGGGGGCGGTTTCCACGCCGCCCCGCTATGCCTATAAATTACATATATAATATTGATAAAAAATACAAAATACAGAAGGTAGTATAATATTTTTATTATGATTTTTCTGTAATTGTAATTTAATTGGGAGACTACAGCGGGCGGGCATGGAAACCCACCCCTACAAATAGTTTCTTCGCTTTTTAACTCAATTATGACCTACCTTCATAATCTTTTCCTATAATATAAAAAGGAGAACTTTTAAATAAAGTTCTCCTTTTTATATATATTTTTTAGTTTCCTAAATCTTTCATTTTCTCTGCTTGTTCTGTAGAAATAAGAGCTTCTAAAACTTCATCCATATCTCCATCAATAAATGAATCCAATTTATATAATGTAAGACCTATTCTATGCTCTGTAACTCTTCCTTGTGGGAAATTATAAGTTCTTATTCTTTCACTTCTATCTCCAGATCCAACTTGACTCTTTCTATCAGCTGCTATTCCTGCAGATCTTTCTCTTTCAGCCGCTTCAAATAATCTAGCCTTTAAAACTCTCATACCTTTTTCTTTATTTTTAAGCTGTGATTTTTCATCCTGACATGATACAACTATACCGGATGGAATATGAGTAATTCTAACAGCAGAGTCAGTTGTGTTTACACACTGTCCACCGTTACCAGATGCTCTAAATACATCTATTCTTACATCATTAGGATCTACATTGATTTCAACATCATCCACTTCTGGAAGAACAGCAACTGTAACCGTAGAAGTATGAATTCTACCACTTGATTCTGTATCTGGAACCCTTTGTACTCTATGAACTCCACTTTCAAACTTAAATTTACTGTAAGCTGCATCTCCTCTTAACATAAATACAACTTCCTTAAATCCACCAATATCTGTTTCATTAGAACTGATAAATTCTGATTTCCATCCATGACGTTCTGCATATCTGTTGTACATTCTAAATAAAGTAGCTGCAAATAAAGCTGCCTCATCTCCACCTGCTCCACCTCTTATTTCGATAAATACGTTTTTATCGTCGTTAGGGTCTTTTGGTAGCATAAGTATTTTCATTTCTTCTTCAATGTCAACAGTTTTTGCTTCAAGTTCTTTAATTTCATCTTGAATCATTTCTCTTAATTCTCTGTCTGATTCTTCTTTTAACATTTCTTTATTTGTTTCTAATTCTTCACTTGCTTCTTTGTATTCTCTATATTTATTTACCACTATCTCTAATCCAGCATGCTCTTTACACAATTTTCTCCACTCAGTTTGATTGGCCATAACTGACGGATCACTTATTTTCATAGATAACTCATCATATTTATTTTCTACAAACTCTAATTTATCTAACATTAAAATCACTCCATATCTATATTGTTTTTTTTCCTTTTAGCTTTAAAATGATTATGTTAAATAGCTAAGGCTCTTTTAACCTACCCAACACAACTCTATCATTTCCCGCTAAATCTTTTATACCTTCAACTTGGCAAAATCCATTTTCCACTAAAATATTCATAACATCTTCTTTTTGATCATGGCCAATTTCATAAATAATCATTCCATTTTCATTAAGAATTTCCTTACTATCTAAAGTAATTCTATGATAAAAATCTAGGCCATCTTCCCCACCATCTAATGCCATCATAGGTTCATAATCTTTTACATCTTCCATTAATGTTGGAATAATAGATTTTCTTATATAAGGAGGATTTGATAAAATCATATCAAATTTCATATTATTTATTTTAGCTTCTTTTAGTAAATCACTATAATATACTTCAGCTTTATTTTCTAAATCAAATTTGTGCATATTTTTCTTTGTTACTTCAATAGCTTTTTCACTTATGTCAAATAGTGTTATCTCCAAATCATTTAATAATTTTGCTATAGATAATCCAATAGCCCCACTACCACAGCAAACATCACAAATCTTTTTAAACTTATTCTCTTTTATTTCTTCAATAGCTTTTTCAACTAAAATCTCTGTATCTGGTCTAGGAATAAGCACCCCTTCCTCAACCCAAAAATCCAACCCCATAAATTCACATTCATTTAAAATATATTTTACAGGCATTTTATTCTTTCTTTTGTTAATCAAAGAAAAAAATTCATCAACTAGTTTATCTTCTACTTCCCACTCTCTATTAATCAAGATAAAAAGTTTATCCTTATTAATTACTTTAGATAAAATAAGTTGACTATCTAATTTATAGCTATCTATGTTAGAATTTTTCAAAATTTCATTACTTTCTATAATCAACTGACTTATTTTCAATATTACCACTCCTATGTTTTCCTTAAGTTTAAAACCTTTATAAGTTTCTTACCTATGAAAAACTACAACATTTCTATTGTTCCCTCATCTTCTTGGAAAACTATTTCTAGTCCTTCTGCAACTTTTAATGCTTTAATAGCTACTTCAAGTTGTGAAAGATCCGGCTCTCTAGTTGTTAGTTTTTGCAAACTTAGCCCTGGATAAGCTAGAATTTTAGATAATTTACTGTCACTTTTACCCATCCATCTTATAATTTCATAGGTAAGTCCTGAAATAACAGGTAATAAAACAATTCTATATATAGTTCTTTCAATTACTGAATTCCATCCTGTTAAAGAAAAAACAATTATACTAACTATCATCACCAAAAACATAAAATTAGTTCCACATCTAGGGTGAAATCTTTTATATTTCATAGCGTTTTCCGGAGTTAATTCTTCTCCATTTTCATAGCAAAAAATAGTTTTATGCTCTGCACCATGGTATTGAAAAACTCTTTTAATGTCTTCCATCTTAGAAATCAAATAAATATATAAGATAAATATACCCACTCTTATTATACCCTCTATTATATTCAATACTAAAGTATTTTGAACATTTAAAAATTTAAATGCACTAGCTGTATAAGTAGGCAATAAAAAAAACAACAACACGGAAAAACCTAAAGATAATATTAATGAAAATCCCATTATTATATCATTAGTTTTGTCTTTAAAAATACCTTCAAACCATTTATCAAATTTTGAAAGCTCTCCCTCTTCTTCAAAAAAAGAAGCCGAGTAGTTTAAAGATTTAATCCCTATAATTAAAGAATCTAATAAAGATATAAACCCTCTTATAATAGGTAAGGAAAATACTTTATTTTTCTTCGTTAAAGGCTTTTTATCTTCAAATTGAACTTCTATCTCATTATTAGGTTTTCTAATAGCTGTAGCTAGTCCTTTGCTACCTCTCATCATAACCCCTTCAATTACCGCTTGACCACCCACGTTAGCTTGTTTTTTCATATTTTATTCCTCTTCTCTAGGTATAATATGACACTTTCTACATCTTGCTTCATACGATTCTGTTGCTCCTATTAAAACAATTGGATCAGAATATCTTGCTGGTCTCCCATTTATCAGCCTTTGAGTTCTTGTGGCAGGATTTCCACAAACCATACATATGGCCCCTATTTTATCCACAAATTCTGCAACCGCTAATATTTTAGATATAGGTCCAAAAGGTTCTCCTTTAAAATCCATATCAAGGCCTGCACATATAACTCTTTTGTTAGAGTCAGCTAATTTTATTATAACCTCTACAATTCCTTCATCAAAAAATTGAACTTCATCAACACCAATAACATCAGTATCTTTATGAACGCTTTCAAAAAGTTCCTTACTACTTTTAACAGCTATAGCACACGTTTTGTCTCCGCTATGTGAAACTACGTCATTTTTAGAAAATCTATTATCAATCTCCGGTTTAAAAACCTGAACCTTTTGTCTAGCTATCTTTGCTCTTTTTGTTCTTCTAATTAATTCTTCAGATTTCCCACTATACATGGGTCCCACTACAACTTCAATCCAACCATGATCTTTAGGTCCATACATATAAATATACCTCCAAAAAAAATTCAACAAATATATTGTATCAGAATTTTGATACATATAAAAGCTTTTAATTAAAATACATATAAAAGCTTTCAATTAAAATATTGACTTAAAGCATTCAAATATGATATAATCTACGAAGTTGTAAGTGTATTTGAATTATTCAGTTTCACTAAGGTTCTACAATAAAAGTAAGTTGAGCTATAGTTAATAAACCAAGTTCAGCGACAGTATTTTTATTGCTATAACCACCCAAAACTTACAAGTGAGGTGAATGAAATGAAAGAAGGTTTACATCCAGAATACAATCACGATGCAATGGTTCATTGTGTATGTGGTAATTCTTTTCAAACTGGTTCTACTAAAAAAGAATTAAAAGTTGAAGTTTGTTCTAACTGTCATCCTTTCTATACTGGAAAGCAAAAGATGTTAGATACAGGTGGAAGAGTAGAGAAGTTCATGAAAAAATTCAATTTAAAAATGGACGAAAAATAATTAGAAATGGGAAAGATATTATCTTTCCCATTTTTGTTTGTTTATTATTGATAAAAACTCACTATTATCCTCTGTTTTAGATAACACTGAAATTAATTTTTCTAATATTTCTCCAGAATTACCCACTTTATACATATGTCTTCTCATTGCTATTGCCGCTTCTTTTTCTTCTTCATTCAATAATAAATCTTCTTTTCTTGTTCCTGATTTATAAATATCAATTGCTGGGAATATTCTTCTTTCCTCTAGTTTTCTATCTAAATGAACTTCCATATTACCAGTACCTTTAAATTCTTCAAATATCATATCATCCATACGACTTCCCGTATCAACAAGCGCAGTAGCTAGTATAGTAAGACTTCCACCCTCTTCTATATTTCTAGCAGCACCAAAGAATTTCTTAGGCATTATCAAAGCTCCTGGATCCAAACCACCTGAAAGAGTTCTTCCTGTAGGATTAATAGTCAAATTATAAGCTCTTGATAATCTTGTGATACTATCTAATAAAACAACTACATCTTGCCCTTGTTCTACCATTCTTTTAGCTCTTTCAAGCACCATAGAAGACACTTTTGTATGATGAATAGGTTCTTCATCAAAAGTAGAATATATAACCTCCCCTTGAATAGACCTTTGCATATCTGTAACTTCCTCTGGTCTTTCATCAATAAGTAATACTATTAATTTTATTTCTGGATTATTTAAAATTATACTATTAGCTATTTCCTTAAGAATTGTGGTTTTACCTGCTTTAGGAGGAGCTACAATCAATCCTCTTTGCCCTTTACCAATAGGACTCATAATATCCATAAGCCTTGTAGATAACTTATCTTTGCTGGTTTCTAATTTTAATCTTTCCGTCGGGAAAATAGGTGTCAAACTCTCAAATCTAGGTCTTCCAATAGCCTTTTGTGGCATCTCACCATTAACTTTTTCAACATATAAAAGAGCTTTAAATTTTTCTCCTTCTTTAGGAATTCTAACTTTTCCAGTAACTTGGTCACCCGTTTTCAAATTAAACTTTCTTATTTGAGAAGGAGAAACATAAATATCATCTGGTGTAGTTAAATAGTTTTCCCCTCTTAAAAATCCAAAATTGTTACTTTCATTTATCTCTAGTACACCTTTAGCTACTACAGAGTAATCTATTATTTCTTTTAGATTTTTACCTGAGGATTTATCACTTCTATCATTTCTATTATTAAATGAATTCTTATTTTCCTTATTTGAAGTTTCACTTATTACTGTTTCTTGTTTTTTTTCTTGATTTAATTCATTTACTATATTTTCTTTGCTATCTTTTACTTTAATTTTTTCTGTTAAAACTTTCCCATCTTTTTCAATAGAAAAACTTTCTTTACTTTTTATTATATCTATTAATTCTGATTTCTTTAGTTTAGAAATATTTTTTATTTCAAGTTTCTTTGCAATATCTCTTAACTCACTGACGGTCTTACCATCAAGGTTTTCATTCATTTATTTTTTGCACCTCCAAAATTTTGTGTGAATGTTCAAGTAACCACAACATCTTTATATTTAATTTTTTAATTTAAGGAATTTTTCAAGAATTAATAAAGAATATTAGGTTTATATGATTTCATTTAGAAAAAACTGAAATGATATGTTTCTTTTAGAAATTTAAGATATTAAATTAATTTCACTTTATAATCATACTATAAAAAGATAAACTTTCATAGGATTTCTACGAAAGTTTATCAAAATTAATTCTATTTAGTTTCTTTTAATGCTGCCTCAATAAAATCTCTAAATAAAGGATGAGGTCTATTTGGTCTTGATTTGAATTCTGGATGGAATTGTGTTGCAACAAACCATGGGTGATCCTTAACTTCAACAATTTCAACTAATCTATCATCAGGGCTAACTCCTGTTATTTCTAAACCAGCATTTATTATTTGAGTTCTATATTCATTGTTATATTCATATCTATGTCTATGTCTTTCATAAATAATTTCTTCTTTATAAGCTGCTGCTGCATTAGAACCTTTTTTCAACTTACAAGGATATAATCCTAATCTCATAGTACCACCTTTTTCATCTACATCCTTTTGATCAGGCATTAAATCAATTACTGGGTACTTAGTTTCTGGATTTATTTCTGAACTATTTGCATCTGTGAAATTCAATACTGTTCTAGCATACTCTATAACAGCACATTGCATTCCAAGGCAAATTCCAAAGAAAGGAACTTTATTTTCTCTAGCGTATCTTACTGCTAAAACTTTTCCTTCAAGTCCTCTATCCCCAAAACCTCCTGGAACTAAAATTCCATCAACATCTTGTAGTAATTCTTCATAATTTTCTTTATTTACTTCTTCAGCATTTATCCATTTAATTTTTACATCTGCATCATTAGCATATCCGCCATGACTTAAAGCTTCCACAACTGAAAGATATGCATCATGTAACTCAACATACTTACCAACTAATGCTATTGTTGTAGATTTAGATAAATTATTAACTTTTTCTACTAATTGAATCCACTCTGAATTATCTATTTCATTGCATTTTAATTTTAATTTTTCACATACATATGTGTCTAATCCTTCTTCATGCATCATCAAAGGTACATCATATAAATTTCTTGCATCAAGATTTTGTATTACAGCTTCTTCATCTACGTTACAGAAAAGTCCTATTTTCTTTTTAACTGAAGCTGGTAATGGTTGTTCACTTCTACAAACAATAATATCTGGTTGAATACCAATGCCTCTTAACTCTTTAACTGAATGTTGTGTAGGTTTTGTTTTTAATTCTCCTGCTTTTTTCAAATATGGAACCAATGTAACGTGGATAAAACAAACATTTTCTCTTCCTACATCATATTTGATTTGTCTTATAGCTTCTAAGAAAGGTAGTGATTCTATATCACCTGTTGTTCCACCTATTTCTGTTATAACAACATCTACATCTTTCTCTTTTGCTACTCTATATACTCTATCCTTTAATTCATTAGTTATATGAGGGATAACTTGAACTGTTGCACCTAAATAATCGCCTCTTCTTTCTTTAGATAAAACTGACCAGTATATTTTACCTGTAGTCACATTACTAAACTTACCTAAATTCTCATCTATAAATCTTTCATAATGACCTAAATCCAAATCCGTTTCTGCTCCATCATCTGTTACAAAAACCTCTCCGTGCTGATATGGACTCATAGTTCCTGGATCAACATTTAGATATGGATCAAATTTTTGAATTGATACTTTTAATCCTCTATTTTTCAGTAATCTTCCTAAAGAAGCTGCTGTTATTCCCTTACCTAAAGATGATACAACTCCACCTGTTACAAATACGTATTTTGTGCTCAAATTTCTTCCTCCTTTTTTTATAAAAAACCCTTGACAGGGTATAGTTTCCCTGTTAAAATAGAAAGTACCCTATATAATGGGTGTTTTATTGTCTCAATAAACATATCACTTATCATATCATATTAAATACATAAAATCTAGTTTTTTTTATATTTATTTTATATTAATTTTTTCACTTTCTTTTCTACTTCAAAATACATCTGTCTGAAATTTCTGTTTACTAATAATCGTTCTTCTCCTTTTTTTATGTTATACCTTAGTTTTCTTTTATCTATTCTTATAAAATCTCTTGATAACCCCTTTATTTCGCTACAATTGTATTTATACAAAACCAAAAATAACAAATATCTATATTCTCTATCTTCTAGAATCTTGATTATTTCTTTTCTTTTTATTCCTTTTATGTCACATATAACTTTTATAATAGTTTCATAATTTTCCTTTATAAACAAAGCAATCACCTCAATAAAAGTATTACCTTTAATTTATTTTTATAAACAAAAACATAAATGTTTTTACACATTTATGTTTTAATTAATTCTTTTATAGGGATCCCACTGCGAAACTTAATTTATACTTGTTTCAAAATCTCCGGTTTTTGGGAGTTTTGAGGCATGTATAAGTTAATAGTTGAACTGGGATACCTTTATTTAGTTTTTAGCTGTTATATTCACTTTCAACTTTGTTTTTGAAGTTTTTTGTCCATCCACAATCAAATCATAATCAATTGAAACTTCTCCGCCATCTTCATTTACTTGAATATCAAGTTTATTAGTGCATATAATTAGTTCTAAAGTTCCGTAAGGTGTATTATATAAAGATATACTTTCATCTTTATCTATAAATTTCATCTTAGTATTGGTTGTTCCTTTTCTAATTAAAGAAAATTCATCCCCTTTAACCTTTAAAATAGTAGTAGTTCCCTCCATACCAGAAATTTTAGTTTCTTCGTATACAGCAAAAAAACTATCATCTTTCTTGTAAAATTCTCCTTTAGTTACAATTTCTATAGCTTCATCTTCATTGTCTGTTTGGCAACTAAATACTTTAATAACCGCATCTTTCTTCATAATAAATATTTAACCTCTCTATCAAATGATTGCTATTAATGATTATACATCTATAAGCTTATCATTTTACCATAAATTTATTTAAATCTTTCTCTTCAAGTTTAGAAACTTGTAGATGTTTAGTGAATGGTTTCTTATAATAACCATACATAACCTTTAAGCATTCTTCATCTTTTCCTTTAGAGTATCTTCCTGCAACTTTAGCTGCAAATTCAAGCTCCTCATCATTAGGATTACCTACTATACATACCATTGAACCTTTAAACTCTTTTACTAAAAACACAATATCTACTTCGCTTATATTTTTCTTTATATTATCTGCTTCATCTGCAGTTCTTGTAGAAATGATTTTACAATTTGGTGATAATCTAAAATGTCTACCAAATTTTAATAACTCTAATTCTCTTTCTTCAGGATTTCTATTGTATTCCAGTAAATCTCTCAATCTATTTGAATAATTCGGTTCTGTAAGCTTGCAGCCACCAGCTGGTGATGGATAATCTACTATATTCCATTCTTTTGCAAGTTCCATTTGTATTTTCCTGTTTCTACCCGAAATATCCATGAGTTTGTCTCTATTTACAAGTCCACTTTTCTCCATTTCCGTTTCTGGTAGCAACTTAGCGCATAAAGGCCTCAATATTTTTGATGATATGCCCGATTCCTTTAATACTTTATCAAGACTAGATTTATTCTGAGACATAGGTCTTTGATTTAAAACTTCCCCAGTAATTATAAAATCACCATTAAATTTTTCTAATAAATCTCCTGCATATCTCATCATCATTGCATGACAATCAATACATGGGTTCATATTTTTGCCATACCCATTTTTAGGACTCTTCACCATTTTCATATGCTCTTTTGAAAAATCCACTACTTCAAGTGGAATATCTATTTGTTTTACCATTCTTATAGCGTTATCTTCATTAAAAAAATAAGATTTAAAACAAATTCCTATAACTTCTATTCCTTGTTCTTTAATTAGCTTAGCCGCTAAAATGCTATCTAATCCTCCAGATAATAATGCCAAAGCTCTTGCCATAATTTTCTTCCCTTCTCTTTTGCATGAGAATATCTAAAATATTCTTTGCTTAATTATTATTTCTTTCTATTGCCAGTTCAATTAAATCATCAATTAAATCTGAATATTTCTTACCAGAAGCTTGCCACATTTTAGGATACATACTAATTTTAGTGAATCCAGGCAAAGTATTTATTTCATTTAAGTAAAACTCTCCTGTTACTTTATCTAAAAGAAAATCAACTCTTGCCATCCCTGCGCAATCTAAAATTCTATATATTTTTATAGCTTCAGATTTTATACTTTCCAAAGCAAGTTCATCTATCCCTGCTGGTATCAGCAACTTAGATTCTGCATTAGTGTATTTAGCTTCAAAATCATAGAATTCATTAGCCGGTATTATTTCACCAGGTACTGCAGCTATAGGTTCATCATTTCCAAGAACAGCAACTTCTACTTCTCTAGCATTTATAGCTTCTTCTACAAGCACTTTTCTATCAAATTTCAAGGCTTCTTCTAATCCTTTTATAAGTTCTTCTCTATTATGAGCTTTACTAATTCCCACAGATGAGCCACTATTAGAAGGTTTAATAAATACATCGTACCCTAATTTATTTTCAATTCTATTTATTATTTCTTCTTTATCTTTTTCAAAAATAAATTTTTCTACAACTACATAATCCGCTTGTTTTATGCCAAAATTCTCTAATACATACTTTGTATAAACCTTGTCCATACATAATGCCGAAGATAAAACTCCAGGTCCTCCACAAGGTATTTGTAATAATTTACATAATCCTTGTATAGTTCCATCTTCTCCATACAATCCATGTAAAATAGGTAAAACAACATCCACTTCTTTATTAAAAAGTATTTTTTGTCCTTCTGGCACTTTGTAAAACTCATCCTTTTCCCATGCACCATTTTCTATATTATCATAATTCCCTTTATATTCAATCCACACTCCATCTTTAGTTATTCCTATAGGATATACTTCATACTTTCTAAGGTCAATATTTCTCAATACTGATGTAGCCGAAACTCTAGACACCTCGTGTTCTGTAGATTGTCCTCCAAATAATACTGCCACTTTTTTTTTCATAAACATTCCCTCGCTTAATCATAATCTTTTATTATTATACACAACCCAAGTAAACTTAATTCTTAATGTACCAACATACCTGAATATATTTTTATTTAAAACAAAGTTATCTTTACACCAAAATTAACTCACTTCAAATTATATACCAAGTGAATAAATAAGTGAATAAAAAAAATAAAGACACGAGAAAATCTCATGCCTTTATATAGTTAATTGTCCATTAGGCGTATTAATTATCTGTAAGATTTTTTGTTCATATCCTGTTATAGCATTTATATAAACAATAAAATTTTCTTCATTATAATTCCCACTAAACTCATAACAAAGTACTTCTTTATTTATCTCTGTAGGAACTAAAGCTAATTTGACTGAATCAACATTTAATCTTTTACCCACTCTTTCTCTAGCATCATTTTCCGATACAAGCACATCTTCAATCTTTCTTTCTCTCTCATGACTAATCAAATACTTCTCAGCTTCAATGCCTACAATTCTTCCATCATCCATAGCCACCTTTAGTTTTATTTGATCTGGATAAATGGCCACATTATTTTGATAATATACATAGCTTATAACCGCAATGTTATTATAATTCAAAGCATATGTAGCTTTCATGTTTTTATATCCTATTCCTTCTAAAAATTCTCCTCCAATTTTGGTTGCCTCTTCAATATTTTTTTTAGCTTTTTCTACTGATTTATTCAATAGTAAATACACTATTTTCCCACCATTTTGGCTTACTTCAAGAGCAATCTTTTGCTCATCATCTTTTAAAGAAACTTCGAATCTATAAGCTGGTATTTTAGTAGTCCCGTCCCCTGATATTTCTTTCAAATCTTCAATTTTATCTTCCCCAAAAAATTGAGTCACAATTTCTTTAGCTTTTTTCACGTCTATTTTTTCTTCTTTTAAAATTTTAGGTTTAATATCCATAATATTATCCGAAAAAGGTCCATCATAAATTAATGCTGGATACTGAGCCACTTGTTTCTGAATGCTTTTAAATTTATCTGAAATAGAATTTTTATCATCCTTTGCCAATGCAACACTTGCTTTTTTTCTAATTTCCCCCCATTTAACTTTTCCTGAATTTATTTCTGCTTGAACTTCATTTAATTGTATTAATAAATAATCTGCTTCGCCTTTTAATGTTTCTATATTTTTATAATCCTCTTCACTCAAATCTTTACCTTCAGAAGCTACCTTAGATAAACTATAAGAAAAATCTCCAACTTGAGATAAAAATTTACTAGTGTCCTCTATATACTCTTGATCCACAGGAATTGAATGAATTTTATCATTGGCAATAGATGCAAACCTAAAAATATCTTGAAATACCACTATACTTTGTTCTCTTGAGCCCACAATAGCCGATTTGCTTAAATCAACTTTTATATTGTTTACCGAATCTATCAACTGATACATATTTTTACTATACTGAGCCTGTAAATAATTTCTATAATCCATTCTCTCCAATGTCATTAATATAGAAAAAGTAGTTGAAAATACAACTATAAAAGCCACCGCAATAGTATACATTATTCTTTTTTTTGTAACCTTCATAATAGAAACCTCCCCGTATACATATACTATTAATATCTACAAAGAAATCTATATTATGCATTATTTATCACTAAAAATTTTATCCATTGTTTTATTTATTAATTCTCCAACTTTTTCTTTTACCTCTTGAAAAATTTCAACTACTTTAAACTTTATAACTACTTCTTCACCGTTTATTTTAGTAGTTTCTATACTATTATTATTTAAACCTGTTTCATTATCAACTATATTATATTCTTCATCAGTTAAATATTCTTTCATCTTCTCCTCAGTTTCTTCATAAGCCACTTCCCCCTTTGTAATATCTGTAAAACATAAAGGTGGGAACATAACACACCACCAATTATGACCTTCTCCTGTGCCTATGACAATTCTATAAGCCTCATATTTCCCTTCTGGTAGAGTAATATTCCCGTAGGTTTTCACTGGAAAATTCTCATTATCCAATGTTGTTATAACGCTGTACTGATACCCATTTTCTTTAATAATATTTTCGCTTATTTTTTTTATTTCCTCATCATTTTCCTTTAATATTTTTCTTGATTCTTCAATAGATTTTGAGTTTCTTAATTTAGGCTCTGCAAATTCCAGTACAGCATTCCTTACCTTTAATTTCAAAGCTTGATCTGTTGTAGTATCGCTATTTGCTATAACATGAAACCTAATAATTTTATTTGATATACTTTCAATTGAATTTGTACTCTGTTGATTAAAATTCAAATATATAAATCCTATAATTATTCCAAAAAAACACAATGTGCATATTTTTTTCAACTAATTCTCCTCCAAATCAAAATATTTTTTTATATTCCCTCTTATATTTAGATTATGGACAAACTATTTTATTTTATACTAAAATATTTAAAAAACAAAAATAGCAGTTTTTTAATTCTGCTATTTTATTATTCCATATCTTCTAATATTAGTTGCAACAGAAATATCTATAATTGAATTTTTATAAACTTCATCCCAATTTTTCTCAATTTTTTTCCATTCCTTTGGATGATATTTTTTTATCATCTCTCTAATACCAATAGGGTCTATAGAAAAATTTTCTTGAGTTATTCTAGCTATTTTTTCACATTCTTTTTCGATTGAGCTATTAAAATTTCCCTCTATTTGTTTTATTGTTCCTTTTTCAATTACACTTTTGCCCATTTGAAAATTTTTCAATTGTCCTTCTAAAACTATATTTATTTTTGCTTTAAATGAATCATCATTTATTTCTACTATACTCACTTTCCTATTTATTCCGTCAATTTCAAAATCCACAGGATTACCATCAATAAAAACAACTTTATTTCCACCCTTCATTTTTCCTCTTAAAATAGCTAGGCCTGATGTTTCAATAGGATCTAAACTTCCCACCATTTCAAAATCTTTAATCATAGCTAATCCAGATAAAAACACTTGATCCTCCAATTTATCATAATCTATACTTGGAATAATGGCATTTCCATTTTGATTCAGAAGTATTAATAACTCATTTAATGTCATAGGTAAAATACTAGCATTTCTATTGCTATTCTCTGTTAATCCATTAATATAACTTTCAATATTTTTTTCCATCAAAGGTTCATAGGAAACATAATTTTTACTTTCTCCATTAGCCACTACCACCTTCATTTTTTTGTTTATATTGGGATTTCTCTGAAAGTAATCCATAACCTCTTTAAAAGTTTCTGGATAATGCAATAAATCACTACTAATAATCAATAATTTTGTATGGGAGGTATAAATGGATCTACTTGTTCTAGATGCCATATTTACAATTCCATTCTGCATGGAATAGCATTCTGTAGTTATAAATTTTTCTTTAGCCGAACTTCCCTTATTAACACCCAATTCACTAATGTCTGGAAATCCAAAAGTTATTTTAAGTTTATTAACTCCTTTGGATTGAAATTCATCTGATGGATTTATTTTTTTTAGCTCCTCTTCCTTACCTATATTTTCAGATACATCAATGGCAATAGTAGAGATAAAACTTTTTCTATCTATTTCTACTTTATCCCAGCACCCTCCAAGAAAAAGAGGTATGAATGCTAAAGAAATTATTTTAGTTAGTTTCATCTCTTTTCCTTCCTTTCTTAATAAAATTAATGAATAAAAGACTTAACGGCATCATACCAATAACAAGTATGTAAATATATGCCATAATGCTTCTTTCAATATAAAATAACTCAGTTATATTATCAGGATACATAGCTAAAATATAAATTATAGGCATAATAATTAATGATGAAATCTTTACAGTTCCTAAATTAAATGTATTTTTTATAATTTCCGAATTAAAATAAAATACATTTATAAAAGTAGTAAAATAAAAGAAAATCCAAAATATCATAGCCACACCTTCCCACCCTTCTATAAAAGCCCCTGGGATATTAACGATAGAAACCATTGATATCGTTGGCCACAAAAGATTTTTGTTGTATTCTTCTGGGAAAACCGCTAAGGATACCATAACGATAATACTGTAGAATAAGGTGATAAAAATAATACTTTTTAAAGCTACCTTTGTTATTTGTTTTTTCTCCTTTAAGAAGGGATGAATCATATATATAATAAAGAATCCCGCAAAACTAAAGAACTCACCATTTATAGCCTTAATATATTCCATAGGTTTGTGAGTTAAAACTGGAAAAATATTAGTTATATCTGCTCCATTTAATACAAAAGGAATAACTATAATAACCGGAACAAACATCAAATAGAAAGCTATTTCATTAAACATAACAACACCCTCTAGTTCTCCTCTAATAAGTACAACCCCTGTCAATATCATTAATACCATTATTAGTTCTGTAGGTGTTTTTTCAAGTAAATACATCCTCAGTACTTCGGTAAAAGTTCTCAGTTCAAGTGAAATAATAAAACATCCTGCTATAACAATTAATAAGCATATTATTTTCCCAAGAAACTTACCAAAATTATTCTCTAGTATTATATCAATCCTATCAAAATTATTAACTTTTATAACCTTGCATTGTATATACACAAAAAAAGCAACTAAAACTCCAATCGCCCAAACCATTATCCATCCTTCACTGCCTAAAATTTCGGCTAAATTTGATGGTAAAGAGAATATTCCTGTCCCCACTACTGTAACCACTACAGTGGCAAATAAATCGAATTTGCTAATATTATTTTTATGGTCCATTTTAATGCCCCCACTAATTATTTCTGCCTTATTTTATCTCTTGAATTCATATAAATAGGTCTTTTCTTAAAGAATTTCAATGGCATTCTTATTAAATAATCCTTTTGGTCCTCAAGATTTGGATTCACTGCTGGAGCCAAATAAGGAATTCCAAAACTTTTTAGTTTAATAAGGTGACACGTTAAAAGTATAATCCCTAAAACAATGCCATAAAGTCCAATTATTGACGCTGCTATTATAAGTCCAAATCTAACCATTCTTATAGCAGAAGTAATTTCATAACTAGAAGCCACAAATTCAGTAATAGCTGTACTTGCAACTATTATAATCATTATAGGACTTACAATTCCCGCTGTAACAGCCGCCTGGCCTACAATAAGCCCGCCTACTATTCCTATCGTAGCTCCAATAGGCCTTGGTAGCCTAACAATAGCTTCAAGCAATAAAGCCATACTCACTTCCATAATAAGCACTTCAACAAATGCCGGAAATGGAACCCCTTCTCTTGAAGCAGCTATTGAATAAGCCAATTTAGTAGGGATAATTCCTGTATGAAAAGAAGTAACTGCTATATAAAGACAGGGTAAAATCAAAGAAATAAAAAGAGCAAATACTCTTGTTATTCGTACAAAGGATGCGTGCATCCATCTTTGATTATAATCATCAGGAGACTGAATAATATTATTTAATGTTGCAGGAACAATTAAAACAAAAGGAGAATTATCTACTAAAATAGCTGTTCTTCCTTCATAAATAGCTGCTGCTACCACATCAGGTCTTTCAGTACTTTGAACTTGAGGAAAAGGGGAATATATATCATCTTCTATAAATTGTTGAATATATCCACTATCTAGCACAGCATCTATATTAATTTTTTGAAGCCTTTTATTGAGTTCCTCAAGAACCTGATTATTAACTAAATCAGACATGTACATTACCACCACATCAGTTTTAGAACGAACTCCTAGTGAACTAGGTACCACCTTCAACCTAGTGTCTCTGATTCTTCTTCTTACAAGGGCAGTATTAAATCTTATAGTTTCAGTAAAACCTTCCCTTGACCCTCTAACTACAGTTTCTCCTGAAGGTTCTGACACCCCTCTTGCCGGCCAAAATCTAGTAGCTATAACATAAGCTTTGTTTATTCCCTCTAGCATCATCAATGTATCACCTGATAACATTGCATCAACACCCTTTGAAAAATCCTCCACCTCTCTCAAATCTGAAATGGTTAATATTTTATCCTTCATTTCCTCTGCATCCTTTAATTCATCCGCATTTTTCATTAAAGGAATCATAACAAATTGATCAAGTAATAATTTATCTCCCATTCCATCAATATAAACAAAAGCTGCCTTCCATTTACCCATATAAAATTCTCTAAAAACAATATCTGAATTATCTTTTAAAATCTCTTTCAAATAACTAATATTATTATCTACTTCTTTTGATATTTCTTTCTTAACCCATTCTTTCAAATTATCACACCCTTTTTATGTTAAAATACTTTTTATTGAGAATAAAATTAAAGATACGACTATAGCCCCTATTCCAATAAATCTAGCTATTTTAAAGTCTCTTTCCAAATTTAATTTCTTAAATTTTGTAGAATCATAAAATCCAACAATAACTCCTTGAATAATCATCATAAAAATAAAATATATTCCAAATGAATCTAATACTTTCATATAAACCCTCCTATCACATTTTATTTTTAGCTGAACAAAATAATTTATACATAAAAAAACCGCAAGATTTAAATCCTACGGTTTATCATTCTCAATTTTATTTTTATATATTTTTTACTCAAACATATTATATAGTTTTACTCAAATATACTTGGTCATATCTACTTTTAAAATATTCATATGTTTTTTCAGCTTTACTCTCATCTTCAAAAATTCCAAAGATGGTTGGTCCACTACCAGTCATAAGTGCCCCTAAAGCTCCTTGATTTAGCATATTATTTTTAATTTCTCTTAATATCTTATGTTTTTTCAAAGATACATTTTCTAATACATTCATTAAATTTTCACTTACAAAAGCAACATTATTTCCTTCTATAGCTTGAATAACTTCCTCAGTTTTAGGATGTTTAAATATTTTTTGTACATCTATATCTTTGTATACATCCTTTGTTGATAATCCAAAATTAGGTTTTACAATAACCAACATATGACCCTTAAAAGGTTTTAGTGGTGTTATAATTTCCCCAATGCCTTCACAAAGAGCCGTGCCCCCCTTTATGCAAAAAGGAATATCTGCTCCTAATTTCAAACCTACTTCCATCAATTTACTTTCTGATACATTAATTTCAAATAAATCTTTCATAGCTTTCAACACAGCAGCAGCATCTGTGCTCCCGCCTGCCATACCAGCTGCTACCGGTATATTCTTTGTTATTTTAATCTTAACACCCTCACTTATATTAAACTCATTCATAAAAATTTCCGCTGCCTTATAAGCAAGATTTCTTTCATCTGTAGGTATATAATTCTTATCTGCTTCAATAATAATTCCACTTTGTATTTTTTCTATCTCTATCTCATCATACACATCAACATTCTGCATGATCATTCTTAACAAATGATATCCATCTTTTCTTTTCCCTGTAATATCTAAGGTTAAATTTATCTTCGCGTAGGCTTTAACTTTCATTTTATCCTCCTTAAGGCAATAACATTTTCATTTATATTATAACACGAAAATAAGCTTTTCTCCTCAAGAGAAAGGCTTATTTCATAATACAAATTTAAATTATTGCTCTACCAGGAATAATCAATTTATCCCCTATATTCAATCCACTGTCTTCTTCAAGCTCATTAACCTTAGCTAAAGACTCTATAGTTGTATAATATTTTTTAGCAACTTTCCATAAACTGTCCCCAGGTTGAACCACATAAATTGTAAGACTTGCTTTTTTATTTACAGGCTCCCCTTCTATTTCTTCAATGTCTACTATAAATTCCTTTGACTCTGAATAATATACACATATATCAGCTAAAACAAGTGCTTTTACTCCAATGGTACTAGCTTCAACCATAGCTTCCATAGTTTCTAACGTAACATTAGCACTGCAATGCATATTAATTTTAGCTCCCGGCACATCTATGGCTGTGGAAAAAGGAATTTCTTCTGAAACAACTTCTACATTCCCCGTATCAGATTCACTACTATATACCGCATGAGTCCATACTAATCCTTCAATTATAACTCGCCCTTCAACAATTCTCTTATCAGTTACACATACTTCTCCTGTAGTCATAAGAACCTTCAACGGTTTTCCATTTTTTAAATCCACTTCTAAATTCTCTTTTACAATAGCCTCTGTATATTTATGTGAAAGCGCAATGTTTAAATCATAATTTTTCTTTTCCATTTTAAGTATTTTATTTGGTGAATATGCATCTTCAATAGTTTCTATATCATTTTTGGTTGTTATTCTAATTGCTGCTTTGATAAGGGATTCTACATCAACTATTCTATATTCACCTAAATCATCTTCTTTTATATCATATTCTGTGCCTTCAACCATAAACTCACTTCTTGAGTCCATAAAAGAATCTACTCCATCACAAGAAACTTCTTTTGTTATTAAAACTTCTTCTTGAATATAACAAACTTCTCCTTGACCTACTGATCTGTATAAAATTTTAAACAAAGCAAAACACTCTATTTCAATTTTGTCATCATATAATTTAACTTCTTTTTTGTGAACACAAACTTCACACTTTAAAATTCTCCCTATTTCAGGATTATCTAATGATATCTGCATAGTACACTTGGATACCAATTCTTCTTCTAAATTTACTACAACCTTATCCATAGATATAGATTTTTTTAATATCTGAATATCTTCATTATCATCTATACTATTTACTATTTCAAATTCTGAGTTATTGTAAACTGTAGCTTTTACCATCAAAACTCCATCTATTCCTATTTTTCTTTCATTTATAACTTTGCACTCTATATGTTCTACTGTGCAATAGCATTTGCACTCCATACCACCTTCAGTGCCATCAATATTGGAATAGCTAGAAAAACCACTTGAATATAAAACACTACAAATCTGATATTTATCATCTACTTTAGCCATATACATAACATTATATTTCATAGTTCCTTGTATATGAACCTTTCCTTGCACAATTTCTTTACTTGAAATATAAGGTTTAGCATCTAAAGATAGTATTTTATAAACATCCGGTTCAGTATCTGGAATAACATATTCCTCTTTAACTACTGAATTTTGAATATCAGTGCCTAACTTATACTCACATTGTATATTTTCTTTAATTAAGTCCATAGCCATATTCTTTAACCTCCCTATAATACCTACTATCTAATATATATATATGTATGTATTGAATTATGCTTATTTTTTTAATAATATTTTCAGGAAAATTTTATAGAGTTAATACTTCCTAAATGTAAAAGACAACACAAGATAGTTGAGAGTTTTTAATAGAATGTAACAGTTTTAAAAAAAGTTGACAATTGACAGTGTACAGTATTGGTGACTTTATCACGCAAAAAAAACTAAAGGCCCAAGTTTTAATCCTTGGGCCTTTAGTTTTAATTTTTCTTTAAAATTAAAATATAAAAAGTAATACTAAAAATTCAGCACTACTTTTAACCAGCAAATTCTATTTGAACTGTTTTTGTTAAAATATCTGAATAACTATATGTCACTGTCCTTTGGGTGTCGCTTCCTAATCTTACAACAAATATACTTGGATAAGTTTTTTCAATAACTCCGTTACTTACTATTACCTTTCTTCTGCCGTTATTAGCTCTTAATGTAACTTCTTCGCCAATATGATTATCTATCTCGTTTTTAATTGAAACTAAGACATTTCCCTTCTTCAAATAAAACACCCTCTCTCTACATCATCTATTATACTATAAATAAACAAAGATGTCAAGCAAACTAAATATTTTATCACTAATTTATCTGTTTTGTCAATATTAATTTTTTATGAACTTTTTCCAATAAATCAGCGCTTTTCTCTCAAATGTAAAGATTTACTTTGAAAATCACCTTATACTATTTATTATTGTCAATAGCCTTATTTTTATTCACTTTTTATTAGTTTATTTTACTAGAATATTTATTAAGCGAACTTTGATTTTGGATAACCTTCTCTATATTTACCTCTAGTTTGTAAGCCACCAATTCCATCTATTCCTGTTATGGTATCTTTTATAACTTCTTTAACTGAAATTACTTTTTCAACATTTGTATAAGCAATTTTTTCAGTTAAAAAAACTGGATCTAAGCAATGAATCAAAACCCGGTTAGGCGAACTTGCAAAATTAGCCCCTGCATCCAATATAGCTTCATAACAAGATTGACAAGCCCCTGCAAAAATCACCAAGTCATCATATCCGGTAACATAACCTCTCAATATAGAAACTGATTGTACGAAGTACTTAGAATTCGTATAGTTATCAATATCCATATAATCTCTTGCTTTTTTTACTATAGAATCATGACCTGTTAAAACCACAATATCCGGTCTATGTTCCTTAACTAATTGCAAAACCTGCTCTGGTTGTTTTTTTTCATTAATAACTTTACCTACAACCTCTAAGTTTAATTGTAGATAGGTTTTTAAACAAACATCTAAATATTCTGCATCTCCATCTATATGAAGTATTTTCCCCGGTCTTCCAAACAATAAACTATTCTCAACTTTTATATTTTTATTACTCCTGACCATTAGCTTTGGGTGACTATTTTCTTCCCCTCTACTCATAAGTATTTTCTTTATATTTTTATTTATCTCTTTATCAAAAACTTCATCATTCTTTTTCACACAATCTCTCGTTGCAAGTTCTAAATCCATTTCAGGAGAATCTGCAATAATTCTTAAGTTGAGTCCTTTTAAAACGTAAATAGTTTTATTTTCAATTATTTTTATATCTATAATTTTAAATGTTATATCTTTTCCATAAGATTTTCTTACAACTACATCTCCTATGTCCAATAAACCATCTCCTAAAAAGTCATACTATATACTATGATTAATATATGCTATAGGTTACAGATTACTTCATTTTATAGGTATTCAAGTTCAACTATTCCCCATTATTATTCATTAATGTGTTATAAAAAAGAACACCTTTATTAATCAAAAGTGTTCTTTTCTATCAATAACTATTTAGTTTTTACTTTTATTTTCTTAACAAAATTAAAATTATTCTATTACCAATTCATTGTTTTCCATTTCATCTCCATAATAAGCTTCTTTTAAATTTTCATAAAAAGCAACTTTAGATGTATGAATATATGGCGTTAACCAAAGGAATCCTATGCAAATGGTCATTAAGCTTAATATGCTCCATCCTATAAAGCTTAAATATAATAAAAACAGTTTTATTTTAAAACCTTTCATCATTTTCTTACTCTGAGAAATACATTCCATAGCATCATAATCTTCATTATCAATTGAAATATAAAAAGCAAGTTCATATTTATATACTATAATTCCATATATGATTGATGCTATAATAAAAATAACAACCCCAATTGCTATACTCCCTACAATGATAGGTAAAATACTTTCAAAATCTTGCAATTCATTCCCTGTAAAATTTTGTTTAGATAAATTCATTATAGCTGGTACGGATATAATACCTATAATTATTAATGTTGGCACAAATACTGCAAATGCCCAAAGTATTGAAAATATGAAAATCAATAAATTCAACAAAAATGTTTTCCCAAACTTTGCAAATCCACTAAATAAATCTTCAATTTTACTATTATTATTCCTAATTAAATTTAAAAAGAAAGTAGATAAACCAAATAATAATGGACCTCCTATTATAAAATTAACTAAGGAACTTAAATTTGATACTACTTGCCCATTGCTTGTGTTCATTCCTACAACATCCTGTGTTTGTAAATAATTAAACGAGGAGATTGTATCTCCAATGCTAGTTATACTTACAACAACTGAAATTCCTGAGGTTATAATAGTAAAAATAAAACACACTAAAATTGCCATACCCCATCTTCCGCTTAATGATTGACGTGCTGTTCTTTTAATTTCCCCAATGCTCTTAATTTTTTCTTTATTATACTCCATAGTCTTGCCAGGCTATTGCCCTACCCCCTTACTTTATTTTTTGTAATTACTCTTTATAATTTTACAATAACTTCAATATAATTACAAGAAAACCTTTCATATATAAAACCATGCAAGCCTCACTTACATGGTTTTATATTTTATTCATTTTGATTATAAGTTTTTTTAAATTCTTCAATGAATTTATTAAATAATTCTTGCTCATCATTTAATGATTTTAGTTTTTTGTGCAGGGCAGCAGTTCCCCAACTTATTTCATTATAATAATACCTGTTTGCTAATCTCCAATATCTTTGTGGGAATAAAAGAAATGCGAATAAAACTCTATATTCCTCTTCTTTTAATGGATTTATCTTATTATAAGTATCTATAACTAAATTACAATATTTAATATCCCAGTCCCTACGTTTTAAAACCTTAATTAAATAATTTGATAAATCGTACACTCTAAGCTCTCTTTTGCAATAATCAAAATCTATAACATTAAGATTATTATCATCACCTATAATTAAGTTGTGATAAGTATAATCGTGATGACAAAAACTCTTTTCCTCTTCAGTTAATTGACATAATTCCATATAGTTTGAACTATTCAATATATCCATTGATCTTATTCCAATTTTTTTATAAAACTCCATGCTCTTCATGTATTCAAAATCAAAATCTGTCTTTCTATGCCTTTTTCTACACATACTTTTCATTTTGTCTAAGGAACTTACTCTTTTTTCCATTAAATGTGGCCATCTTCCTAAATCTGTTTTTAGTTTACTGTTCTCTGGTGGTTCATAGCCTTTACTTGCAATACTCATAAGAGCTAAATTTTCTGTAGCTACAATCAAATCCTCATCATTATGAAAATCACATTCTCTTCCTTCAATCCACTGAGAAAGAGTGTATATATCTTCATTAACTACCGCATAAGGTTCCTCTTCTGTATTCAAATCATACTTGTCGATATTTTCGAATCCATTACTTAGCAAATGTTCCTTTGCCCCGTATACAAAATATAATTTTTGGACTCCATAATTAATTCTCTTCAAGCATCTATTCCCTTTATTTGTTTTTAAAAAGTAAACTCCTTTTTTAGGTTTCATACTTTCAATATGGATATCAAACTGTCTTTCTATTTCAAATTCCCTCATCAATATAACCACCTCCATATAAAACTATATGTATTTAATTCTTTTTTTAGAATACCTACTTTAGGAAAACATATTACATTAAAGTCTCATAAAAATACTAAATCATAAAATATTGCGCTCCACACAAATATAAAGTTTTACTACAAAGTATGTCGTTGTGTATTAACAATTTAATCACTATTCTAATATAATGGAGTATAGTTATTTTTATGAAGGGAAAAAAAATGAGAATTGGATTAGATGGTCGTGCGGCTTATTGGTATAGAGGTACAGGCATAGGAACCTATACTTATGAGCTTATTTATTCTTTACTAAACTTCAGTAAAGAAAATGAATATATGCTTTATGCTCCTTTTAACTATGAATATAATTATCCTGTAGATGAAAAATTAAATATAAACTATATAAATAACTGTACTAATAATATTTTTTGGGAGAATGTAAACAACCCACTTCACCCAATAGATAGTAGCTTAGATATTCTGCATACCCCGCAAAATGGTATAGGCATTCCTTTGAATAGTAAATTCAAAAATATAATTACTCTACATGATATCATCCCCCGTAGAATGCCTAGTACAGTAAGTGATTGCTATCTTAATATTTTTAATATAGAAATAAATAACATTCTTAATAATATAGATGGAATTATAACCGTTTCTAATTTTTCTAAAGAGGATATTATCAAAGAATTTAACTACCCAAGAGATAAAATTTTTGTTACTCATCTAGCTAATGAAGAAATATATAAGCCTTTATGCAAAGAATTCTGCAAAAAAGTCTTAAAAAAGAAATACTCAATTGATTATGATTATTTATTGTATGTGGGTGGTTTTAGTCCTCGTAAAAATATCCTTGGACTAATCAACTCTTTTAGTACTTATATCAATAAAGCTTCTTGTAATTTAAAGCTTGTTATCGTTGGAAGAAAGGGTAAATCCTATGAAATTTATAAAAAAAGAGCTGAAGAATTAGGTATAGCTAATAAAGTTATTTTTACAGGATTTATTCCCGTAGAAGATATGCCAATATTTTATAATGGATGTAAAATATTTTTATACCCTTCTTTTTATGAAGGTTTTGGACTCCCCCCTTTGGAGGCAATGTCATGTGGAGCACCTATCATAGCTTCCAACGTAACCTCCATTCCTGAAATTTTAGGAGATTCAGCTTATTATATAGATCCTTATAACATAGATGAATTGTCCCTTGCAATTGAAAGGGTAATGATGGATGTAGACCTAAGAGAAAAAATGATATTTAATGGATTTATTAAAAGCAATGAATATACTTGGAAAAAAACTGCTCAATCAACCCTAGCAGCCTATACCTCTTTAATCAAATAAAAAGCTTTCGCTTAAGCGAAAGCTTTCCTTTACTGTAAACTGTTCTATTATTGTCTTACTTCTGATAAAATTTCATTTTCTAATTTTTTAACGTCTGGAACATAGCTCTTAAGCAATTTCATATTTCCTTTTAATTGGTATTGCCCAAGAGTAGCAGGAATCATAATGCTATCTCCCATATTAATTTCTTCCACACCCCAATTAGATGTGATTATACCGTTACCTTCAACACAAGTAAAAATATAAAATCTATCTTCATCTGCTTCTTCAACACAAGCGTTATTAATATCATACATTTCTAATGAAAACTCGTTACACAAACATAAATAAGTTTTAGAATATCCATCTCTTTTAATAGTAAGCCCTTCAGACTTTTCGCCTTTTAATCCTAAATCAATAACATCTAAAGCTTTTTCAACATGGATTTCTCTTCCTCTATTGTAATCATAGAATCTATAAGTAGTATCACTATTCTGTTGTATTTCTGCAATTACAATACCAGCTCCTATAGTATGAATCAATCCACTTTTAATAAAATAGGTGTCTCCTTTTTTAACTTTTACAACATTCATGTAATCTTCTGTTTTTCCTTCTTCAACTGCTTTTCTTAATTCTTCTTTTGTACATTTTTCTTTAAGTCCAACTATTAAAGTAGCACCTTCATTAGCATCCACAACATGCCAAACTTCTGTTTTACCCATATCATTTTCAACTCTTTTTCCATATTCATCATCTGGATGAACTTGAACAGACAATTTATCACTAGTGTTTAAAAACTTTATTAATAAAGGGAACCAATCTTTTGAAATCTTTTTTCCTAATAATTCTTCACCATACATATCAATTAAATTTTGAAGTGACTTTCCCTTTAATTCCCCATTTTCAACTATACTCATACCATTTTTATGGCATGCCACATCCCAACTCTCACCGATTTGTCCCTCTGGAAGATTATATCTGAATTTTTCTAAATCTCTTCCACCCCAAACTTTTTCTACATAATAATTTTCAAACTTTAATGGATACATATTTTTACTCCTTTTCTACACGATTTATAGTTTTATATATGAAATTTTTATACTTCTGGTAGTGTTGAACCCCCATAAGGCATTAAAATAACTTTAGCATTGTTTCCTTGTTCCTTTAAAGCCTTATCAATAGCTTCTTGAACATCATTATATGGTTCCATGAATATACTTTCTACAAAATCCTTCTTCATATCAGATACTAAAAATATTTTGCACTTTTGAAGAACAACCGCAATAGCCGCAGCTTTATGTCCCCCAAGTTTAAAATCCTTCTTTATCCTATCAATTAAATCTTCTGATTTTTCAGCACTTACTAACCATTCTTCAAAAATTTGAGAACCTAATCCTTCACTACAAGATGCTAAAAAAATGATTATACCCTTATCTTTTACAGCATGTTTTGCATTATCAAGGGCCTTTTGCGCTTGATATAAATTTAAATCCTTAGGATAACCTCCAGGTGTAGTTATAACTACATCCGCTTTTTCTTTTATTTTTATTTTATAAAAACTATCTAAAAATTTGCAACCTTCTCTATGCGCATCCACATGATGCCCTGCTACAGCTTTTATAATCTCTTTTTTTTCACTTAAAACCACATTAAGAATAAAATCTATATTAATAAATTCTGTAACAGCTTCAATATCTATACGTACAGGATTAGTAATCAAATTACCACATCTAGCTTTTTCTTCAACCATTCTAGAATGATTGGCACTAATTGCGGCCTTTGTTGAAACTCCAGGCATAATAGCCTTAGCTCCCCCACTATACCCTGCAAAATAATGATATTCAATATTTCCAAGACAAATCACTCTATCTGCTTCCACAACTTCTCTAAAAATATCCACAGGTGTTCCATTTTTTGTAGTTCCTAAGTGAATAAAATCTTCTCCATCACTATCAACACATCTAATTCTATCATAGATTTCATTTCCAACCAAATATATTTTTTCTTCTTTTGTGTGAGGTCTGTGACTGCCCAATGCAAATATAATACTTATATCTTTATCTAATGCCCCACCCATATTAAGTTCTTCAATAATAGATGGTAAAACTTTTTTAGATGGCATTGGCCTTGTTATATCACTTGTTATTATAACTACTTTTTCTCCTTTATTCACTATATCTTTTAATCTTTTTGAATTTATAGGATTTTCTATTGCTCTTTTAACTTCTTCTTCTCCCCTAAGGTCAATTTTAACTTCATTAGGTTTTAATATGTTCAGAACTTTATTTTCTTCAATATTAAAATCCACTATTTTTTTCCCATACCCCATTGAATATTTCATTAATAACACCCCACTAAATTTAGTTTGTTACTCCATATAACTGATAGCTCATCAACGTATAATTATTCATTTTCTATTTTATATCATTTCAATTAAAAATAAAAGAATTCAGCTTAAAATTAACTGAACTCTATTTAAAATAACTAATATTTAATTTTATAGTATAAAAACATTCTACCATTTGTTTGCATTTTTATTTTTCAAAAGATCCTTCTTTTAATATATTTAAAGGAATATATGCATATTCATTATAATTCTCTTTATAATTTTTACTCAACTTTAGTTTCAACAAAAATTCAGTACTCTCTTTATCACTAGTTACAGTTATATCTCCTCCATTTTTAAGAATTAAATTCTTCACAATGAACAATCCATAACCATGATCATCCTTATTATATTTTCTACTAGAATATCCTTTTTCAAATATTTTATTAATTTTTTCCTTTGGTATTGCAGGTCCATTATTGGAAATAGCCAAATAATAATTTCCCTCTTCTTCATAACTATATAATGAAATAACTTTTGTATCTTCTGTTTCAATTTCATTTAAAGCATTCATTCCATTATCTAAAATATTACTCAATACCGCTATAAAATCATTATCACTAAACTCTAAAAACTCTAAAGAAATCTCAAAATCAACATCTAAATGAATGTTATTTTTTGAAATATTATTGCTTTTAACTGCCAATAATCCATCTACATAAGTATTACCTGTATCATAAAAAATATTTATTTTATCCAATGAATTTATAGTGCTTTTAAGATATGTTCTTATTTTTTCTATTGAATCCTCTTTATTAAGAACACTTTGAGCATAAACGGTGTTTATAATATTGGCAAAATCATGCTTTTCCTTTCTTACTATATCCACTACAGTTTGAAGATTTTCTATATAATCTTCTCTAACCTCATATTTATTCTTAATATTCATAAGCTCTATTTTTTTCCTATAATCCAATATATTGATTAAGATAAAGCCTACAAATACAACATATATAAGCATATTTGTACCATATATTTCTCCATATTTAGCACTCTTTGTTTGCAAATTCAAAATTAAAATAGCTATAAAAAAAACTCCTAACGCATTATACACTAAAGTATTATCCTCTACGTCAATTGAGGCAAAACCTTTTAATTTATGTCTTAATTTAAATATAATTCCTAATCCAATAAACTCCATACCCCTGATAATAATAAAAACAGTTACTCCACTTTTCTCCATTATTGTTTTATCAAGCATATTAATACCTAAAACCTTTGTTGCAATTATTAGTATAATTAACTCAAAAGCCAAAAGATAAATAGTGGAAATTATATTACTTATAAAAGCAACCCATAATTTTGATGTATAAAGTATAGATGTCAACATTGAAGAAAAAACCACTATAAATATAGTATGATATCCAAAAGTAACTTCTTCCCTAATCCAAATAGCAAATAGAGAACTCATGATAACATAAACTATTATTCTAATGATATCTTTATAATTTTTTACTTTTCTTTTAGCCAATAATAAATATATTACTAATACACATAATGCTTCCGTAGGAAAAACTACTAATTTGTAAATAATGCTTGACTTATCCATACTTCTTCTCCTCTATCTCACCTTATAAAAATACATTTTTTTGCAGCATATTAAAATCATTAAAAGATTTTTTTACTGAAAAAATGATAGACAACATTGTACTAAAATATTTAGCAATAAATATAGCTAGCATAATGGCAATTTGATATTTTATTGCTACTAATGGCACTGAACCTCCAAGAATTTGCCCTGTCATCATTCCTGGTAATGATACTAAGCCTATTGTGGCCATAGAAGCTATAGTTGGATTAATTGCCCCTAGTATAGCCTCTCTAAAATAAGGTATCAATGCTTGAACTTTTGTGGCTCCTAAAGTAATAGAGTATATATACTGGTTTTCATTGTTTTTAATATTATAATAAAAAGAATTCAGCCCAACTATATTGCCACTCAAACAATTTCCCAATATCATTCCCCCAATAGGAATCATATATTTTGCATCAAAAACATTGTCCAATCTTACAATAAAACAATTAAAGTATAAAAGTATAATTACTTGAGGAATTAAAATGGAAAAAAATATAGGAAAAAAGAATTTTTTTAATTTTAACTTTGAAGAATTAATAGTAGAAACAGATGCTACAACTATCATAACTATTAAATAAGCTATATTCAAAAAAGAATTATTTAATGTGAATATGTATTGTAGATAAATCCCCACTAAAGACAATTGTATTAACATTCTAACTATAGAATATGTCAAACTTTTATTTATCTTTAATTTCATCTTCCAATTTATTGCCATTATAGGCACAACTAATATTAACAACATCAATAAGGAACCGTATCCTATATCCTTAGTACCCATTATCTTACCACCTTACTAATTTAAATTTATTATTATTTTTCCATACATCATCATGAGATATAACAACAATGGTTTTATCACTTTGAGCTATAAATTCAACAACTTTTTCCTTTAATTCTTTATCTAAAGCTGAAGTTGCTTCATCTAGTAATAAAATTTCTTTATCTAATAACAAAGCAATTATTATTCCAATTCTTTGTTTTTCCCCCCCCGAAAGTTGTTCAAATTCTTTACTTAAAATTTCTTCTTCTAGATTTAAAAATGCCATTAACTCTTTTAATTTTTCATAGTTTAACTTTTTATCTTTATTACCATTAAAAGAAAAAATTTCTTCAATAAGTTGTAAAATCACTTCATTCCTAAACTCTATGCCTTGACTTACATATGATATTTGCTCTCTTACTTCATTTATATTTTTTTTATCAATAACTTTACCATTTAAAAATACTTGTCCCTCATCTGGTTGAACTATCCCTAAAATAAATTTAAATAAAGTAGATTTACCTTTTCCTGAAGGAGCATTTAACAATACTTTTTCTTTATTATTAATTTTTAAATTAAAATCACTAAAAATTTGCTTTTCATTGAATTTCATATTAATATTTTTAAATTCTATCATATATTTTCTCCTTAATAACTAACCTATTGTACCTTTCATTATATCATCAAATTTATATTTTTCATAATTACTATATCTATATATATGATTTTTAATTTCTATAAAATTATTATAATACAAAAAATAAAAACTACGAATATTTCGTAGCTTTTATTTTTTATTTAATTGAATTATTTATTTTTTTGCAGCTATCTCTTATTATTAATTCAGTAGGAATAACTACTTTTTTATGTATTTCTCTATTGTTCCTTAGCTTTTCTAAAATTAGCTCCACTGCAGTTTCACCCATAAATTCAGTATAAACTCTAGTGGTAGTAAGAGCTGGAACCAAATATTCAGCGGTTATTATATCATCAAAACCAATAACACTAATATCATCCGGTACTTTTAAGTTTTTTTCCATTATAGCCTTATAAGCTCCTATAGCCATAGGATCGCTGGAAATAAAAAATGCAGTTGGCACCTGTTTTTTTTCTAATGCTTGTTTCATTAACCTATATCCATCAGCATAACTATAACTTCCCAAACTAATAAAATCTTCATTTAATATATTTTTTTTCTCAAAATATTCTCTATAGGTAAGTTCACGATAATTAACTGTTTTTTCTTTTCCAGAATTTATAAATTCTTCTCCACCTATAAACCCAATTTTTTCATGTCCAAGGGAGCTAAGATAATCCAAAGAACTAGTAACTGCTCTTTTAAAATCTACAACCACAGAGTCAAATAAAATTTCATTAGGAGAGGAATCCACTGTCACTATAGTACTTGAGTTTTTCATGAAATTTTCCATATCTGAATTATCAAATCTTCCGATAGTTATAATTCCATCTAATTCCTCTTCCTTACTAAAATGATCAGCCCTACTTATTTTTACAAACTTTATGTTTTCATCTAGACATCTTTTTTCAATTGCATATCTAATAGATAAAAAATATGGATCTCCTAATTCTTCTTCTTCTGAAAAAAAATGAGCAATTCCAATAGCATAAGAACTTTTTTTTGTTTTTCTTTGTCTCAATGTTACATAATCTAATTCTTCTGCTATTTTGAATATCCTTTTTTTTGTGCTTTCTAATACATTTAAACTGTCATCATAATTTAAAACCCTAGAAACAGTGGCTATTGATACACCTGCTTTTTTTGATATATCTTTTATAGTTGCCATTTTATCCCCAACCCATCATTTATTAACTACTTTTATATATATTTTTTCATTCATTGATAATTATATCACATATTTAAAATTACTAAAAATGATATATTTATCAATAAATGAAATATTTAAATCATTATCATTAAAGTATATGTGGAACTAAAAGCTAAATCAATTTATAATGTTGATTTTCAAGCTAGAAGTTCCACTAAAATACTTTTATAAAATAACTACTATTATATAGCTTTTATTTTGAAAATATTTGAATAAAAATCTTTAACAATTTTTCCATGAGCATCATCAAGTGAACCAGTGAACAATTTACCTACAGGGATACCAAAATTCATTAATTCATCTCCCCAATAATAGTCGTCACTTCCGTTAACTGAATATTTAGTGTTACTTTCTAATCCAGTAAGTTTTAAAGTTAATCTCTTAGGATTTGGTTCATTTAAAACTTTATAATATGCAGCTATAGCTTCTTTCTTATCTTTGGACACTACTGCCCAAGCTGTCACATTTCCATCATTTTCAAAAGGACTAACTATTCTATAAAATTCTCCCTTTTGTATTAATTCTCTATTTTCCTTAAAGAATGTAACTTGTTTTTTTACTATTTCCTTTTCTTCATCGGAGAGCTTATTTAAATCAAGTTCATATCCAAAGGTTCCAAAATAAGCTACGTCTGCTCTCATATCAATTCCTGTTTCTCTTAAAACTTGATGATTAGGAACTGCTGAAACATGAGATCCTATAGAACTAATTGGATAAACAAATGATGTTCCATATTGTATTTTCAATCTTTCTACTGCATCAGTATCATCTGATGTCCAAGCTTGAGGTGCATAATACAACATACCTGGGTCAAATCTTCCCCCACCACTTGCACAAGATTCAAATAAAACCTCTGGGAACTTTGATGTAAGTCTTTCATATAAATCATAAACCCCTAAAATATATCTGTGCATTATTTCTTCTTGTTTATCAGCACTTAAAGCTGAAGAAAATGCTTCTGTTATATTTCTATTCATATCCCATTTAATATATGAAATAGGAGCATCCAATAAAATCTTTTCCATCATAACATAGATATAATCCACTACTTCTTTTCTTGAAAAATCTAGTACAAATTGGTTTCTTCCATGTGAATCTTTTCTATTAGGTGTTGAAATTACCCAATCAGGATGATTTTCATACAATTCACTTATTTTATTAACCATCTCTGGTTCAAACCAAAGACCAAATTTTAAATCTAATTCTTCAATTTTTTTAGCTAAAGAAGTAATTCCATTAGGCAATTTTCTTTTATCAACAAACCAATCCCCCAAAGAAGTTGTATCGTCATTTCTTTTACCAAACCATCCATCATCTAAAACAAACATTTCAATTCCAATCTCTTTAGCGGCTTTTGCAATAGCTAAAATTTTATCTTCATCAAAATCAAAGTAAGTAGCTTCCCAGTTATTCACCAAAACAGGTCTCACTTTATCTCTCCAATATCCTCTTGCAAGTCTAGTTCTGTAAAGTTCATGATAAACTTGACTCATTTTATTTAATCCATTGTCAGAATATACCATAACAGCTTCTGGTGTTTGGAATTCTTCATTTTCTTCAAGATTCCATGTGAATCCTGATGGATTAATTCCTAAAGTTACTCTAGATGTTGCTAAATAATCAACTTCCACCTGAGCAAGGAAATTACCGCTATACACCAAACTAAAGCCTATAACTTCTCCTTTGAACTCATCTGTATTTGGTCTTTTTAATGCTATAAAAGGATTATGATTAGCAGAACTTGCTCCTCTAGCACTATAAACTGATTGAATTCCAGTTTCTAATTTTCTATTTTTAACATGTCTTTCTCTACTCCATGCCCCTGCTAAATGAATCATTTCATAATCATCATCCGGTAAATCTAAAGACATACTCATAGCTGTTGTTAATTGAATTTTTTCTTTACCCTTATTTATAAAGCGAGCACTTCTTGCAATTGCTGCGTATTTTTCAAAAATTGTGTAGTATAATACTAATTCAGTGTTAATAACCCCATCTTCTAAATGTATCTCAAGTGTTGTCCCTTCGTCTTCTGCCTCAACATATGTTGCAGGTAACCCTTGTAATTTATTTTTCCCTTTATATATACTATGATCTTTATATTCAAAATTTGTTATTGAACTTCCATTAACTTGTTTTACTTGATAAGCTGGATTTCTGTAATCACTAGTTCCATATGAAGGATATTCTTGTTTTATTATATCTAAAGAAAATGCTCCATCTTTTTCAAAAACACAGGAAGTCAAAGCTCTTGCCTCAGTTTGTAAAAAATGTTCAAAGGAATCTCTTTCATTTAACTTTTTCCCGAAGTAAAGATTTCCCAATTGATTGTTTTTCAAAATATTTATAATATAGCTTATTTCATTGTTAAACAAATGAAACTCTTTAGTTCTTTCATTAAAAGTAATAGCCATTGTACTTACTCTCCCCTACTGTTTAAATGTCATTATTGATCCCTATCTTTAATCATTTTATTAATATATCTTTTATGCTATTTTAGATAATACTTTATTGTTTATAAATACATGTAATCCTACACCTAAGATTATCATCCAAGCTTTATATGCAACAATAACTACTATTATTGAGAAAATCATTATTAATAATATACTTTTACTAATTTTAAAATTTGCAATATATAATGCTTTTTTTATTGCTTGTAAATATGAATATTCACCTTTAGCTATAACATAAAATATAGTTTGAAAGAAAATAGCGCCTTCTATAGCTATGAAAATCAATAAAGCAAGTATGAAAATATTACCATTAACATTTCTACTCAATATTCTTATGAAAGCGCCTATACCTATAATCCATATAGTAGCTCCTGTAGCTGGTAAAAATTTTTTCACAAAAGTCTTAAAAAACACTGAAATCAATTCTTTTAAAGAAATACTTCCATCTCTTTTTTCTATTCTGTCAAAAGTTGCATAAGCTGCTGTTAAAGCAGCACCTATTGTAATTATAGGCACTGCTGATACTATTACCAAACAGCTTAAAACCATTATATAAAAAGTTGTTTCTCCGTATTCTAAAAATTTATTTTCAAATACTTCTCTTTGAGTAAATTTCATTTAATCACCCTATTTAACTGCACTATCAACCATACCTTTAACAAAGTATTTTTGTAGAGCAATATATAATATGGAAATAGGTAAAATTCCCATTATTGCTGATGCTGCTGCTGCATTTAAGTTTGTTCCTGTCATTGCGAAGAAAGAAGATATTGCTAATGTAACTACCTTCATATTTGGATTTTGTAAGAAATAAAGTGAAAACTGATAATCATTCCATATATTTACACCTGTTAAAATAATTACTGTAGCAGTAATAGGTTTTAGCAATGGTAATATAATTCTATAGAAGATACTAAAATTACTACATCCATCAATTGTTGCTGCTTCATCTAATGCTAATGGTATAGTTTTTATAAAGTTAGTGTAAAGAAATATACTTAAAGGCAATTGGAATGTTACATGAACAACAATTATTCCCCAGAAAGTACTTATTCCCTTAAGTTTTGCCATAAAGCTATATAACGGTACTAACAAACTAAGTGGCGGTACCATCATAATTGCTAGAACGAATGTCATTATAAAAACATTTATTTTAGTATTATTTCTTGAAAGTGGATATGATGCCATAGCTCCTACAAATACTATTAAAACTACTGATATTAATGTAATAATTATTGTATTTCTAAATGCTAATAACATACCCCCACTATTTAAAGCAATACTGTAGTTTTCAAAGAAAAGTTTTTTGGGGAATATCCAATATGATGAAAAATCTGATTGCTCTTTTACTGATGCTACTAAAGTGATATATATTGGTATTATATGAAATAGTGCTACTAGTGTAGCAACAATAGTTTTCCAAGTCGTTTTTTTCTTCATTAATATTCCACTTCCTTTCTATTAAAGATTATTTGAATTACCAATGTGGATGCCAAGATAGATACAAATAACAACAATCCAATTGCTGATGCATATCCAGCTGATTGAGTTAAGAAATAAGTTGAATGTATCAATGTTGATAATGAATGAGTTGTATATCCTGGTCCACCGCCTGTTAATGCTTTGATTACATCAAATAATTTAAGTCCACCAATTAAGTTTAAAGTAACACTTGTTACTATTGAAGGATATAAAAGCGGAAGCGTAATATTTTTAAATTTAGCCCATGTTCCCGCACAGTCTATATCTGCTGCTTCATAATACATAGTTGGTATTCCTTGAAGTCCTGCAAGATAAATTACCATTGAAATACCCACAAATTGTAATGAGTTTATACCTACCATAGTTGCGATAGCTGTACTTGGAACTGATAACCACAATTTTGGCTCCATTCCAAATAGTTTTAAAACATCATTTAATGCACCATTGTCATATCTCAATAAGAAATACCACATGTAACCCATGATTACTGCTGAAATTAAAACTGGTAGATATACTACTGTTCTAGCAAATCCTCTACCTTTAAAATAATTATTAAGTAATAGTGCATAAGTTAAGCCCAATAACTGTTGGAAGAAAGTACTTCCTACACCATAGATCAATGTATTACCAAAAGCAGTCCATACATTTTTATCAGCAAACATTGTTTTAAAGTTTGCGAATCCAATATATTTAAAACTTTGAGAATATCCATTCCAGTTAGTAAAAGCAATTCTTACTCCACTAACAAAAGGATAAACAACAAAAACTATAAACAATAATATTGCTGGAATATACATAAGATTTGTCCACTTCATTGATTTCTTCAAAATATCACCCCTTGTTTAAATAAAGCAGGATATAAAATATCCTGCTTCTATTTGTTTACCTAAATTACTCCCGAATTATTGTGTACGCAGTCTGTCATAATCTTCTTTTAATTTACTTACTACATCATCCATAGTCATTGTTTTTGAAATAATACCTGTTCCTGTTTTACATAATGAATCCCACATTCCGTTTGGAAGGTATTCACGGTCAAAGTATCCAAATCCTCTGAACTTAGTAGCATTTTCGAAGTATGGTGCTAAGTTTCCAGTATCACTTGAGTATCCTTCTCCTGATAATCCAGTAGGCGCTAAGTTTCCTGTAGCTACTTTGTTAATGTTTTCTGATTGAGCTAAGTATTCAACAAATTTTAAAGCTTCTGCTTGGTGTTTGCTATCTTTCCATACTCCTACAGTTGTTCTTTCTCCAGTGATAACAGTAGGTTCGTCATCTGCTGATGCTGCTGGAACTGGAATAAATCCGTAATCACCTTCTGCATTAAACTTTTGTGCTTCGCCTATAACATAGTTACCAAAGAAAGCAAATGCTGCTTCACCTTTAGCTAATTGCTCCCCAACTTCTGGCCAAGTACCTTCAGCTACGTTTTTGTTAACATATCCTGCATCTAATAAATCAGCAAATAATTGAGCTGCTGGTTTGTAGTTGTTCCAATCAAATGAACCATCTTTCAATTCAGCTCTGTAGTTCTTAGCTTCATTTGTAATTAAGAATGATGGTGCAACCCAGTCAAAGAAGTTTCCAACTGTCCAGTCATCCTTTGCTCCTCCAACATAAAGAGGTGTTTTTCCAGCCGCTTTTACTTTTTCGCATGCTGCTTTAAAATCATCCCAAGTTTTGATGGCAAATGGATCAACTCCTGCTTCATCTAATACAGTTTTGTTGAATGCTACACCAGCTACATCATAATCCATTGGTAGAACGAATATATCTCCGTCACCATTTGTAATTACTGGTTTAATTAAAGAATCTATTTTGCTTACCCATGGTTGATCAGTAAGTGGTAGTAAATATTCACTATATCTAGCTACTGACCATCCGTGTGTTGTCCAAAGGTCTGGTAAATCGTTTGCAGCCATTTTAGTTTTCATTGTTGCTTCATAATCTGGAAGATTTGCTAATTCAATATCAATATTTGGATTTTCATTTTCAAAATTGGCAACGATTTCTTCAAGATTTTTGTAAGTAACTTCTGTTTGAGTAAAGTTAACAGCAAAACTTAATTTTACTTTCTCTCCACTTGTTTCGTTTCCTGAGTTTGAAGTGTTACTTCCATCGTTTCCGCTACATCCAACAAGTATTAACATTCCAGTAGCTAACATCATTGCAATAGTTGATTTGATAAATTTTCTTTTCATAGTTTCCCCCCTAATGTGGTTGTGTAATCGTTGACAACCTATGAGTTAATAATATCAGCTTTTTAGTAAAAAAGCAATAGTTTTTCAATAAAATTTTTACTGTTTTTTTATTTTTTTTATTATATCTACTGTTTTTTTATCTTTATATGTGTATATTAACATGTTAATCGCCTAATAACTATGATATTCTACAAGTATTTTTCACATATAATTGATTTTATAATTTTATAGTGTTGCATTCAAAACTAAATCAGTAAATTTTTATTATTTTTTTACTAAAGTTTTTATTGTGATGATAATTAAGGTTAAGTCAACTCTTATATTTTAGTTTTTCTTTTATTGCATTAAATTATACTCCAAAATATCACTATCCATAATTTTCAACTCATTATTCCTAAGTGAAATTCAACGTAAATTTTTAATGATAAAAAAAGCAAAAAAATTGAAGGTAAAGCATATACACCTTACCTTCACTACTTATATTCTATTTATTATTTTCTTCAAATACTTCTTATATTAATTCTACTAATATTAATTCTACTAATTTTTTTCCATACTCTTTGCATCTTTCTATTTCTGTATCATCTGGACTCCACAACACTTTAATTCCATCATTTATAACTTCTAGACCAGCACTATTCAATTCTTTAGTGATGAATTTTATTGATTCTCCACTCCATCCATAACTTCCAAAAGCTACTGCTTTCTTTTCTTTAAATTCTAATCCTTTTATCATTTCAAGAAGTCCCGCTGTAGAAAAAAGAACCCCTTTATTAATAGTAGATGAACCTACAAGTATAGCTTTTGATTTAAATACTTCCCCAAGAATATCATTCTTATCAGCTTTCGCAGAATTAAATATCTTTATAGTTACATCTTTATCCGCTTCTTTTATACCTTCAGCAATTGATTCTGCCATTCTTCTTGTATTGTTCCACATACTATCATAAATAATTGTAATTTGATTTTCTTTATAATTTTTACCCCATTCCATATATTTATTTACAATCTGTAAAGGCTTTTCTCTCCAAATAATTCCATGACTTGGACAAATCATATCTACCGGCAAATTAAAACTTAAAATTTCTTCTATTTTCTTAACCACTAATGGACTAAATGGTGTAAGTATATTACCATAATATTTAATTGCTTCTTGCATAAGTTCCGAATTATCAACTTTATCATTATACATTAACTCTGATGCATAATGTTGTCCAAAAGCATCATTACTAAATAATATATTTTCTCCTGTCATATAAGTAAACATACTATCTGGCCAGTGTAGCATTTTCGCTTCAATGAATACTAACTTGTTTTCTCCTAAATCTAAAGTATCCCCTGTTTTAACTTCAACAAAATTCCAATCTTGATGATATTGACCCTTTAAAGATTTAACAGCATTTTTTGTACAATATATTGGAGTATTAGGAATCTCTTTCATAAGTTCTGGTAAACCACCACTATGGTCAATCTCTCCATGATTAGCAATTATATAATCTATATCCTTTAAATTAACCTCTTTTTTCAAGTTAGCTACAAATTCTTTTGAAAATGGTTGCCAAACAGTATCAATCAAAGCTATCTTTTTATCCTTTACTAAATAAGAATTATATGAAGATCCTCTATGAGTTGAATATTCATCTCCATGAAATTTTCTAAGCTCCCAGTCAATTTTGCCTACCCAAGTAACTTTTTCATTAATTTTAAATCCCATATTTTTTTCCTCCTTATAATCTCTCTTGCTCTATGTATTTATTCTACCCTGACTTTTGATATAATAATGTGATTTAAATCAAATTGTTGTATAATAAATGTAAAAGATGAACTTATTTAATGGAGGTTATTATGTCTAACGAAACCTGTTGTTCTCATAATTGTGCTACTTGCTCAGGCAAAAATTGTGCTAGTAAAGTTACTATTTTTTCAGCTTTACCAGATGATCAATTAAATCAAGTTACAAGTTTAATAACAAGAAAATCCTATGAAAAGGGGGACCAAATTTTTTCTTTAGGAGATGTATCTGATAAGTTATATATTTTAAATAGTGGAACAATGAAAATTTTCACATACACAAAGGAAGGTAAAGAACAAATTCTATATTTGCTTAATGAAGGGGACTTTCTTGGTGATTTAAATCTATTAAAGAAAGGAATTTTTAAATTTAATGGAGTTGCTTTAGAAAAAGTTAATCTTTGCATTATTGATAAAAATGACTTTGATAAATTAATTCATGAAAACCCAAGTATTATTATGAAAGTTTTAGAATATGCTCACGATAGAATTTCTACTCTTGAATCATTGGTACAAACAATTACCACAAAAAATGCAGACACTAGACTAGCTGCTCTTTTAATAAATTTAAGTGAAAATTATGGTGTAGAAACAAAATTCGGCATAGAAATTTCACTACCTATAAGTCGCGAAGATATGGCTAACTATATAAGTTTAACTCGTGAAACTCTAAGCCGAAAATTAAGTGCCTTTCAAAGCGAATACATAATTGAAGTTATTGGTACTAAAAAAATCATAATTAAAAACATGGAATTATTAATGAATTTTGTAAACTAGTAAGCAGCTATACTTTTTTATAATAAGTTTTTTCCATTATAAAATGAATATATACTGCTGTAATTATTAATAAAACCCCTGATAAACTTAATACTATTTGCATATTTCCTACAACTACTGAACCTAGTGTAAATTTAAAATTCTTAAGGCCTCTCAATATAAATGATCCTAGTAAAGTACTTAAAAATCCTATAATTCCACCAATTGCAGCGCTCACACCCAAATATGCTGTACGCCCTTTTTCAGGTGCATATAAAAATTGTATGTTAAATAATGAAATATTAATACCAGACCAAGCTAAAGCTGACAAAATGCTTAACAAAGGAACAAGCACTGGATATGTACCTTTATCAACGAAAACCCATAGAAAATGTACTATTCCTAATAAACCAATAGAAAATTTGGTAGAAAAGAACCAGGAATACTTGTCTGCAAGTTTACCCCAATATTTCATTACCAAAACTCTAAAAACCGCTGCAATAACCCCTATTATATTTATATAACTATAGCTTAATTCCAATCCCGTAACCATATACACTGCAAAATAAGGTCCTCCAATTTGCAATGCCAAGTTCCAAAGAGATGATAAACCAATCATCTTTCTAAATCTTTTGTTACTTCCTACCATGCTAACAATATCTTTTAAATTTATTTCTACCTTTTGTCTGTTGCCAATAGGTTCTTTTACTGAACTTAAAAAGTAAAAGTTAATAAATGAAAGTATTATTACTATAATTGCTAATACTAAAAATCCACTATATTCACTATTTATTCCCCTATAAAAGTCCATAACTCTTCCTATTATTAGTACTATAAGGGTAGAAACTGCTAATGATATACTATCTTTTGTAGCAAAATATTTTCCTCGCATTTTCATAGGAACCAAATCTGTAATCCATGTTGATGCAGCTGGTGTTATAAAAGCTGCTAAACAATAAGCAATTAAATATAATGTAGCTACAGCAATAATTCTATGTGTTTGTCCTTTTATAAAAAAAGGCACAAAAAACATCATTCCAAGGGTAAATCTATATAAAAAACACAAAATAGCAACTAAAAATTTTCTATGCCTTAATTTCTCAAATACAAGAGAAGATAGAATTTGAATTACCCCCGCCATAGCCGGTATAGCCCCTATTATTCCATTAATCTCATCAGAACCACCCAAATATTTTACAAACCCTGAAAGAAAAGCTCCACTGGTCAAAGAAAATATTCCTACCGCTGCTGAACTTTCTGCTATAAAAAGTTTTCTACTTTTTTCATAGTCTCTTTGTTTTAATTCCTCTTCCTTAAAATAAACTTTGTTAATAACACTTTTAATACCCATAAAACTTCCTCCAAAAACACTTGTTAAATAAGTTTTTAATTAAATATCTATAGGGATCCCACTGTGAAACTCAATTTATACTTGTTCCAAAATCTCAGGCTTTTATGAGTTTTGGGGCATGTATAAATTAATAGTTGAACTGGGATACCTCTACCTATTGAATTTATAATTATTTCAACTATTTTTATATAGTTATTTGGCCTATTTTTTATACTATTTGGCTATTAATATATTTGTATTAATTCAAGAATCTTTCATTCTAATTTTACTGTGAAAATAATCATTTTGTTTATAGCACATTTAGAATTAATTTTGTATAATATTAAATGAGTTTTAATATTTTTATTTATATCGAAAATTGTTTTTTTGGCTAAAATTTAATTCTATTAAAAGGTGGTGTTTTAAATGAATTACAACATAGCTTATATAAATTATGGTTGTCACTCTTCCTCTTCTTACTATCCCTTACATAAACATAACTGCTATGAGCTAGTTTACTATATAAAGGGTGCTGGAACTACGAAAATAGATTCTTTAACTCATTCATTTGTTCCAGGGTCTTTTGCCTTGATTTTACCTAGTGCAACTCATGATCAAACAACCATAGAAGATACTAAGATTTTATATATTGGCTTTACTTACAACTCTTCATCTATTGAATTAAAAAACGGTGTTTTTTTTGATAATGCAACAAAAAACATATTAAAATACTTAGAAAAAATAAAAGTCGAATTAATTAATAAAGATTATTTTTATAAAAAGAAAATTGAACTAGTTTTAAACGAACTCTTAATTGAAATTAAAAGAGTTGAAAATTCAAACAATCATAAACTAGATAAAATGAATTCTATAATTAACTTTATAGATGAAAACTACAATCAAAAAATCAACATGGAAGTTCTTTCTCAAATTTCTGGTTATAGCTACCATCGTTTCAGGCACATATTTAAAGATAAAACTGGACTTTCTCCCATAAATTATATTATTGAAAAAAAGATTGAACATTCAAAAAATCTAATTCTTAACACTGATTTATCCATGGCAAGCATCGCTCAAGAATGTGGTTTTTCTAATAGTAGCCAATTTACTACTTTGTTCAAGAAAAATACTGGCAGCAACCCCATAAACTTTCGAAAAATCAAGTCTACGTAAGGTATGTATATATAATATAAAAATCAGAAGAAATATTTTCTTCTGATTTTATATTATATTACCACAAATTTTTAAATCTATTTATATATTACCACTTTCATACTAAAAATATTATTTTCTATATAGTTCCATTGAAGAAAATACTTTTTTATCAAAAGGTATAATTGTAAATTCTAACACTTTAGTTACTGGTTTTAATTTATATTTCTCAAGTTGGCCACAATCCATACCACAGCTACCATTTCCTATACCTGTTTGAGCATAATCAATATTCAAAATAGTTTCTTTTCTTTTCTTCAATTCATAAGTGTGAGTTGCCTCTGATAAGTCCTTAGCAGTATAGTGATGAACACTAACATCAAATCTATCTTTTGCGCAGAATATTAGTCCAACTCCGTTGGCATTTACAATAGATGCCCATCTAGTTTCTGTTTTATTTCCATTTTCCTGCGGAATTATATAATTTTCAAGTTGCTCATCTACTGTACCACTATAAACTCCAACTAATGCACTTTCTTTTTTATCAACATAACTTTCCTGTGGTCCTCTACCAAACCATTCAAAGTTTTCTAATCCTTCTTTTAATTGCATTGTCATTCCAAGACGTGGAATTAAATCAATCTGTTTTTTAGGTATAAAAGTAGATTTAACTTTTATTTCTCCGTTTCCTAAAATTGTATACTCTACAATTGTTTCAAATGCCATATATTCTGCCGGTTTACCAAAATTAGCTTCAACACTTATTTCTACACTAGTATCACTATTATTCAAACTAACTTTTTTCACATTACGCCATAACATATCAAGACCTGTTTGTCTCCATATTCCAGCATCACAATCTGTTCTTTGAATCCATCCTCTTTCATCATTATCTGTAGGGGCTCTCCAGAAATTCTCCACTAACCCTTCATGGATCATCTCTGTTCCATTAATTTTATATGAATCAAAAGTCCCATATACTTTATTAAATTTAATTTCAAATCCTGTACCTTTTATAACAGCTTCTAATTTGTTTTCTACACAAATCAATTCTCTACTTATTTTCACCTCTTTTTTTGCTTCACATTTAACTGGCACTTCTATTTGATTTTGATAAACAAGAAAATCCTTTTGTGCCCATTTAGCTTTTTCTTTATATATAAAATATGTGTTTAAATGATATTCACATTTTTCATTCTGTAATTCCTCAACTTCATAAGGCAATTGAATTTCTTTAGATTCATGAGGTAAAATATTTAATTCATTTATTGTTCCTTCTTTTATTACTTCTGCATCTCTTAACAACTGCCATTTTAAATAAATATGGCTTAATGATAAGAAATCATATCTATTAATAACTTTAATTTTTCCTTTAAGAGAATCAATTTCCTCTACTTTAACAGGTGCAATTACTTGTTTATATTCAATAAGCCCTGTATGTGGTTGTCTATCAGGATAAACCATTCCATCAATACAAAATTTCAAATCATTTGGTTTATCTCCAAAATCTCCACCATAAGCAAAGAATTCTTCACCATCAGCAGTTTTTTGTCTTATACCATGATCTGCCCATTCCCATATACAGCCACCAATAAGTCTTTTATATTTATAAATAGCATCAAAATACTCTTGTTGATTTCCCATACTGTTACCCATAGAATGTAAAAATTCACAAATAAAATATGGTCTTTCCTCATCAGTTCTTTTTCCCTCTTCTATAATTGTATCCACTGAAGGATACATAACACTAATAACATCTACAATCTTTGCATCTAAAGCTGTTTCATAATGAATTGGTCTAGTACTATCTTTTTCTTTGATCCACTTTGCCATAGCATCATGATTTTTACCATAAGCAGATTCATTTCCTAATGACCAAAAGATAATTGACGCATGATTTTTATCTCTTTCTACCATACGAATAGCTCTATCAACAAAAGCTTCTTCCCATCTTTCATCATTATTAATAACTAATGCTTGACCTCTACCATTATCCTTCAACTTTTCATTTCTAACAAATCCATGAGTTTCAAGGTCTGCTTCATCCATCACATATAAACCCAATTTATCACATAACTCATACCAATAAGGATCATTAGGATAGTGTGATGTTCTTACTGTATTTATATTGTGCTGTTTCATTAAAATAATATCTTGTAACATATCAGCTCTTGAAACAGCGTATCCTCTATCTGGATGAGTATCATGTCTATTAACACCCTTGATAATAACAGAAACTCCATTAATAAATAATTGTGAATCTTTAATTTCCACTTTTCTAAAACCTATATTTTCTTTTCTTATATCAATGACTTTTCCATCTTCATTTATTTGACAAATAATCAATTTATATAAATTTGGTGTTTCTGCACTCCATTTAGCAGGCGCTTCTATAATTTCATCTATTTTAACACTTCCATTAACTATTTCCATACTTTTTTCAATAATGGAGTTTCCTTGCTCATCAATTAACAAGAACTCAACACTTCCGTTACTAGCTTCAACATCCACAGTAACATCAAGAATACCTTCAATATAATCTTCTTTTAAAAGACTATTTACATGAATATCTTTAATATAATTATTTTCTGTTGAATAAAGATATACTTCTCTGAATATACCATTAAGTCTCCAAAAATCTTGATCTTCCAAGTAAGTCCCTGAGCACCATTTATAAACTTCAACAGAAATCAAATTTTCTTTTTCAACTAAATATTTTGTCACATCAAATTCTGATGGAATATGACTACCTTCACTATATCCCACTTCTTTCCCATTCACATAAACTGTAAATGATGAACATACTCCCCCAAAATGTAACACAACTCTTCTTTCCTTCCAATCCCTTGGTATATTAAATGTTGTTCTATAACATCCCACTGGATTTTCTTCTGGCACATTTGGTTCATCAACAGGAATTGCATAAGCAACATTCGTATAAACAGGTATCTCATACCCATGCATCTGCCAACATGAAGGGACAGGTATTGTGTTCCACTGACTATCATCATAATTAACTGCAAAATAATCTTCTGGCACATAAGCTGGATGATTATAATAACTAAATTTCCAATCTCCATTTAAAGACATAAAATAACTTGAAAAACCTCTTTCGTTTTTCAATGCATTGTCAACTGAATCATAGCTTATTTTAGCTGCATGAGGTTTTAGTGTGTTTCTATTAAGTATCGTTAAGTCTTTCCAATAATTTTTAACCATGTTTTAACCACCTTATTTATTAGTTTAGTTGCTTATTTAGGAATATAATTTTTTAAAATATTATTTTTGGTATTTGAATTATTTACAATATATATGATACACTAAATATTATTAAGCTTAAATTTCACAAATGGTATCTTTGATGTTATATTTGGTATTTTTAATTTAAACTATTTGAGGTGATGTAATTGATTCATATACCAGAGGAATATTTCAAAAACAACACAATTTATAGAAGTTTTCACTCAGATACTACTAATGGAATCTTTGGTTGTGGTTTTATGAATAAAAAAAGTAGTAGTAATTCAGATATAAATTTGGTTTTAGACTATTATGCTGTTCTAATTTTATTAAGCGGAGAAGGCTTATATATTGATAACGAAAATCGTGAATTTAATCTTCATGCTGGTAGCTTAATACAAAGAGTTCCCGGAAAAGCTCATTCTTTGCATATAAAACCTGATGGCCAATGGTTAGAATTTTTTATTTGCTTTGGAAGAGAAATACACGCCTCTCTTTCTAACTTAAACCTTTTGGATAGCAAAAATGATGTTTTATATCCTGGCATAAATAATGTTATCTTTAAAATCTTAATTGATTTTATTCACTCATTAAAAAAAGCAAAACAAGAAGATTTACCTTTATTATTGTGTGAAGCCGAAAAAATAATATTCACTTTATACCGAATGCATAAAGATAAACTTACCATAAGTGAAGATAAAGAACTTATAGATAATGCTTGTCTTTTATTAAATCAATCTCCTTATTCCCAAATTACCGTTCAAGAAGTTTGCACCACTCTAGGGGTAGGCTATGAAAAATTCCGAAAAATTTTCAAATCTCATATCGGAACTTCTCCTGGTAACTACATACTCCAAAAAAGAATAAACACTGCTCAATCTATCCTTCTTGAACAAAATAAAAGCATAAAAAAAATCGCTTTAGAACTAGGCTATCCAGATGCTTATTCTTTTTCTAAACAATTCAAAAAAATAACTGGTATAAATCCTACTGATTTCAGAAAAATATACAAATAAAATAAACCACCTATAGTTTCATATACTAGGTGGTTTGTTTTATTTAGTTTATAATATATTTGCTTTCTTTAATCTTGGGATAATATTAACACCAACAATAGCTATAATTATACATTTTAATATGTCTCCTGGCAAAAATAACAATAATCCATTTTTTAATGCCCACATAAAGTTAATATCTGACCCCATAACATTTTTAACTATCACATAAAGATAAGGTACTCCAATTAAATAAATTATAAAACTCCCAACTATTGATGCTATAAAAAAAGTAATATAATTTTGTTTTTCACTTTTTTCTACAATTTTACCTATAACATAGGCTCCAGCTACAAATCCTATCAAATAACCAAAGGATGGTTGAAACACATATCCTATTCCTCCACCTTTTGTGAAAATAGGAACTCCAATTAATCCAATAACCAAATAAACAATTTGAGAAAGAGCTCCCAATTTTGCTCCTAAGATTATACCTGCAAAAGCAGTAAATAAAAATTGTAAAGTAATAGCTGCAGGCTCTACTGGAATTTTTAAAAATCCCCCTACCGCTGTAAGTGCAGCAAACATTGAAACTAAAATCATTTCTTTTGTAGTAATTTTCATAAATAATACCTCCAACTAAAATTGTCAACTCTTTTTATAATTCCGGTTTACATACCATTATTATATCAAGTATTTCATCATTGTCAACTCTTTTCGATTTTAGGTATACAATCTTTTTTTTGAAATTGGTTTATTCTTTATTACTACTGATTTATTTTAGTTAACAGTTTGAAATAAAGTTCACAATATCGAATCTCTTAGTTGATTTCTCGACCTTGAAAAGTCAGTATTTCACCTATTGAATATTCTTTCTCCACATTTTCCCCTTCTTTAGTTATCCAAGCTACTTCTATTTTTAAAGGTTTCATCATTTCCTTAAGCTCAGTTTCTTTTATCCCTTTAATGTATATAACTATCTCTTGTTCCGATAGAGAAAACTCTTCGTCCTCATTATTTTGGTAACTACTATGACTAACCCAATACCTTTCATCTGTTTTATCTAAAATTTCTCTAAAATCCATTAATTTTGGAACCTGTAGTTTTTTACTAGTAACCTTTTTAGCATCTGTTATATTCACTCTTAAAATAAATTTCCCGAAATCATCAATAGACGGATTCTCCAATCCTGATATTCCTAGTTCTCTATATTCTTCCTCCGTTAAATTACTCATCTCAGCAACAATATTTACTTTAGGTGAATTATCTTTTATAAAATTATTTTCATATCCCTTAGTCATTGTTGTTAACACTATTCCTATAACTAAAATAGTTGCTATTACTGACCATTTCCATGATTTTTTTCTATATGTTGTAATCTTTTTAATTCTTTTTTTAACATTCAACCTGTTATTCGCCATGCCAGTAGATACTGAATTCCAATAGGGCCTTGAAATTGTATCCATTAATCTAATGATTGTTATACCATAACTTTTATGTTCTTCTGGTTCAAGTCTAGAAAGTACGTATGCATCACAAGCAACTTCACAATCTTCATGGATTTTATAAAAAGCATACCAAATAATAGGATTAAACCAATGCACTGCTTGAATTAATATCATTATCCAATTTACCAAGATATCCTTTCTCTTTAAATGAGCAAGTTCATGCAAAAATACGTACCGCTTTTCCTGCTCTGCTAAACTATTTATAATATCAGAAGACATTAATAATTTAGGTCTCATAAAACCAAAAAGTGAAGGAGTCTTAAGACTCTCCTCATATATTACTGGGATATCTATATTAACATTCATCTCTGACTTACATTTATAAAAAATTCTTAGTGTATCATTTTCTTTGCACCTTAAGCTTTTATTCAATTTTAAAATAAATATTAAATTTACAATTACCATATATAAAAACACTACACTGGTTCCAATCAGCCAAATTATACTTATAATTTCATAGTGAATTTCATTGATATTCTTTATTAAAGCTGTCACAATTTCACTATTATAAGGTTTGTTTTCTGCATTATTATTAATATCAATTCCATTATCTTTATAAATACTCTTACTATCGCTCTGAGCCAACGAAGAAATATTAGTATCAATATTATTAACACTATTTTCATTTATCGCCATTCTTTCTGTAACACTTGGAAATAAATTGTATATGCTCACTGAACTTTCTGGCGCATAAGGTATGCTTAATTTAATTATTACTAAAATCCAAATATAATAATGCCAATTAGCGTTTAATCTGTTTCTAAAAAATCCTTTAACTATAATAATTATTACAGCAAGTATACTCCCCATAAATGACAAAGAAAGAATCATCTTAAATAAAGTTACTAATTCCACTTATCCCTCACTCCTTTTCACTTATCTTATGGTCAAGTATTTGCTTAAGTTCCTGAATTTCATCATAAGATAACTTTTCATCTTTAATAAAATTCATTACCAACAACTTAATCGAACCATCATATACTTTTTTAATAAATGATTTTGTTTCTACTCGCCTACACTCTTCTTTCGTTACAAGTGGAAAAAATTGATTAATCGAAGCAGTTTTCACAACTTCTACAGCTTCTTTTTTTACTAATCTGCTAATAAGTGTATGAACTGTCTTTGGGTTCCATGTAGTACTTTCTCTTAGATTTTCAATTATTTCTGTAGATGTCAAAGGATATTTTTGCCACAATACTCTCATGATTTGCCATTCTGCATCAGATATTTTTGGTAATTCATTCATAATATCACCTTCCTACAAGTGTAGTCTTTGATTTAATACTACACTTGTAGTCTTTATTTGTCAACATATTTAAAAAAATTTAAAACCTGGACTAAAAAAAAGATTTGTAACTATAAAGTTACAAACCTTTTTATTTAAATCTCATAGCCTTAACTGGACATTTATCAATTATTGGTTTTAATTCTTCTATTTCTTTTTTAGTCAAGATACCATTTTTGTATTTTGCTTTTTTATCCACTATCTCAAAATACTTTGGTGCTAGTTTTCCACATACTCCACAACCAATACAATACTGTTTTTTAATAGCAACACCCGTTATTTCATTTAGCACTTCTTCCTCTTCAATAGGAATATTTTCTTTTTTAACAAATATAGAAACAATATACGCCATTACTAAAATAGCTGTCACTGTTAATATCCATCTTAATCCCATAAACCTTACCCCTAAAAATTTAGCTTCATTAGCAAGCATAGGTAATTTTATAACAGCCCAAGCGCTTAAAATAATTACCACATTAGAAACACTAGCGCCTTTTTTCAAAAGCATTTTGCAAACTGGGAAAGCTGCATAAATTGGACCTGCTGAAAAACTCCCTAAAAGAAAAGAGAAAACCGTACCCTTTATTCCTGATTTTTCTCCAAATCCATTCATAATAACTTCTTTAGGAACCCATGCTTCAATAATTGATGTAAGTATAAAAATCACAGGCATAATCTGAAACATTTCTATAACATAATACATACTATTTTTAACAGAGGAATTAGCTTTATCAGGCATTAATATAAACAATGCTATATAAGCTAAAAATACTGTTACTAATAATTTATTTTTTTTCACTTTTCCTAATATATTCACATGATCACCCCCATAGCCACTGCTATTATAATAGCAAATACAAAACTAACAAGGTTTCTAGTGGCTGTAAATTTCAAACCAAACTCTTGCTTTTCTAATGGAAAAGTAACCACTCCCACCATGGTTAAAGTAGTTAAAAAAGCAACTGCTGGCATTATGCTAGCACCTACATCTACAAAAGATCCAACTAATGGAAAAGCTACAAAAGCAGGTATTAAAGTTATACTTCCAACTAAAGCAGAAATAATAGTTGAAAAAAACAGATTTGATTTTCCCAAAACACTGCTTATAGTTTCTGGTGGTATAAAGGTTAATATCAATCCTATTAAAAATAATATCCCTATAATCTGCCCAATCATATTTTTCATCATGCCTTTAGCCATTTTCATGGAATTTAATGTTTTTTTCTTGTCTTTCTTCAAAGACCACACTAAAGCCACACCTGTTATAATCCATAAAACTATAGTGAATATATCCATATCTTATTACTCCTTATAATCTCTAGGATTTGGTGATTTCACAACAAAAAACTCAAGTACTTCATCATGAAAATTTTGCACATTCATTTTCACCTTGTATGGTATATTTATAATACTTCCTTTTTCATATAAATGTGGCTCTTGCTCGTTTAATTGCAAAGTCATTATTCCTCTTGCCACTATCATATAAACATTTGAATTAGAATAATGCTCCGGAAGACTCGTTCCTTTTGTAAGAATCATGTGGTTTAAATTGATATTCTCATCATCTACAATCTTTTCAATTAATTTTTCATCATTAAGGTTATACTCATATTTTTTCTCTAACATAATAACACTCCCTTTTTTAATTGTTATTATTATATTATAATAAATTATAACTATTCACAGTTACCATGGTAACTAATTTCAAAATAAGGAGTTTTTATGGATATAAAAAATTATTTACACATTATAACACTTACCGATTTATTTAAAAGCTTCTCTACTTCACAACTTTATGAACTTTTTAAAACAAATCAATATACCCTATCACAATATAAAAAAGATAATATTATTTATTTTGAAAGTGAGCTTTGTACTTCTCTGGACATTATCTTAAAAGGAGAACTAATAATTCAAAAAATTGATGAAAAAGGAAACGTACTTACTATAGCAGAATTTAGAGTAGGTGATAATATAGGAGGAAATCTTTTATTTTCAAAACCACACTGTTACCCAATGAGCGTTCTATCAAAATCTGCTACTGAAATCTTACATATTAACAAAGATTTTGTTTTAAATCTTTGCCAAATAGATCAAAACTTTTTGATAGAATTTTTAACATGTATCTCAGATAAAACATCTATTCTAACAAATAAAATTAAATCTATTTCTATGAAATCTATAAAAGAGTCTATTATTGAATTTTTAAACTATGAGTACTATTCTCAAAAGAATGAAAAAATACAACTTCATATGACAAAAAAGGAATTAGCAGAAAAACTAGGAATTCAACGAACTTCGCTTTCTCGAGAATTAAACAAAATGAAAAAAGATGGTTTGGTTGACTATGACGCTAGCTCCATTACCATCTGTGATTTTAGTATTATTCGGAATTTTTAGTTGATTTTATACTTCTCATATTGCTACTTCTCTAAATTCTTGTTATATTAATTCTGCCTCTCTGTGGTTCTTAATATTTTTGATAGATCTTAATTTCAATCAAAACAATTTAATGTTATAAAAACTAACGCCCCTGAATTTCTTTCGATAATAATACTGCTTATTAAAAAATAAATAATTTAATAGAAAAATATAAATAAAATATGATATTATATAATGGTGTGATAGGTAAAAAGGAGTGAGTTTTTTGAGTGGACAACAAAAAGTAGGCGAATTGACACAGAAAGTAATAGATACCTTAGGTTTAAGCATGATAGTTGGAACTCCCATATTATGTGGACCTGCTAACAAAAATCACATGCAAAATGAACATCCCCAAGATTTCGAAAAGTATGGTAGTAAATTAGATGAGATAATAACTTCTCCTTCTTATATATGTAAGCACCCAAACAAACCATCAATTGAATATGTTAAAGTATTTAAAGATGAAAATAATGAGCATGTTTTAGTTGCTGTTAGGGCATCTGGAAAAGGTGTTCTCTTCGATAGAACCCTCTTCGTTATGGATCCAATCAAGGTACAAGCCTACAAGAATAAAGGAGCTTTCAATACATACTAAAATATATAAAAACAGAAAAATATATTTAACTTATAAAAAGATATTGATAAAACCTTTAAAGTTGGTTATAATATAACTATGAATATGGTTTAACTTACTTAAGTGTCACATAAATAGTACTTAATCACATAAACTATAATAGCAGAATACAGAGGGCGGAACAGGTAGCCGCCACCCAGCGAAAGCTGTAGGAGATGTAGATTACCACCTACCTTGTTCTGTGATGCAAATAATTCCACGGCTCATAGCCGTGGTTTTTCCCTTTTCACCCAATACCTTACTGGATATTGAAGCCTTCAATCATATACAAACTTATATAAATATTTTATACTTCTTTTCTTAAATAATCACTTTCCTTAATAATTATTATTAAATCCATTTCTTCCTCTGGCTTATCCATAGCCGTAACTTCACTACTATAGGCCACAATATCTTCTAACGATTTACCGCCCTTAAGCTTATCCTAATTTTAGCACAGTGCTCCTGAATTTTTTTACTTCAACCTAAAAGTCTTCGGTGCCAATTTATAAGTAAGTACCAATGCAACCATCATATATACAATAGTAACCACAATTATTCCATAGCTAAAATATAAAGAAGATGTTTTTATTTGAAGGCTTCCATAACAAAGTAAATATATACCTCCATTAACAATATTAAATAATGAGCTTTTCACTTCTAATTCCTTTGTATAAGGTTGCACTACGTAGTACAAAAATAAATGGTGTATTGAAAAAAAACAAGATAAACAAAGGATACAAATAAATACTGGAACAGACCCAATGATAAGCCCACTCTCCCTACTAATTATCATTATCAAAATTAATGATACACATATAGCTAGCGCAGGTATTAAATTTAGAATTACTATCTTCTTCAGCCTAATTTTAAAATTAGATAGAATAGCATTTCCTTGTCGATAATATGTATTCCTCAGTAAACTCACATCACAATTATGAAATATAGCCTTACAAACTCTTTGAGTTGTAGACATAAGATACATCACAAATATCCATATCTTTGCACTTCCGCCTATAGCATTAGAAATATCTGTTCCATTATAAGGTTCAAAAATAATTATTGCTACAAATGTTATAAATGTAATTCCTATTAATGCAACCCTAATTTTTATAGGTTTGCTAATTATTTTTTTATATCTCAAGAAAAATATAGCATTTAAATATTCATATCCGTGTTTATCTTTATATCTATCGGTATTTGTATTTTCCTTCATCATTTTATCTTCATCAACTTTTACATCCGCAAATTTTGCATCCTTCATGATTTTTTCAACTTCAAAGGTTTTTTCTCTAGTAAGAAATTCTCTTGACATACCTTTATATGTTCTATATCTGAATAAATATATTAATGCTATTGTTCCTAGAATAATTAAGATCACCATTGCCACAATATTTAATAATATACTTGCGAAATTAATAGTTAAATCAAATGCTGGTAGCGCATATGCCAATAATAGTCCACCTATCAATATAATACTAAGTATTTTATCGTTATCATTCAAACGCTTTCCTGTCTTATCATAGATGAATAAAAGAATGTATTCTCCAATAAACTTTACCGAAGCCAACTCTACCATAAGAATTAAAACTTCAAGTATTGATAGCCCAATAAAATTACCAATGATAATTAGCGGTAGTAAAAAATATATAAAATCTGCTATCCTTTTGTATATTAACTGGCTAAGATAAAATTCTTTGGCCTCCCCTCTCATTAGTACTATCATATTATAGGCATCCCTATTGTTTTTATTAAAAATCACAGTCATAGTCAAAGGTCCTATAAAAAAACTCAAGAAAAAAAATATATGTAAAAATTTAAGCAATATCCCATTGCTGTTAAATGTGAAATTATTCATAAGAAAAGAAGGAAGTAAAATCATTATTCCTAGGTAAAGAACCTTCACAAAAAATTCCAAAGATATTTTAAACAGTTTTCCTATTACTCCTAAAACAATTTTCATTTCGGTTTCATTATAAAGTTTATCAGGTATCTTTTTCCCTATTAGAGGTAATTTTTTTAAAAAATATATAAACGTATTACCACTAATTGCAAAATTAACTTTAAAGGTAGCCAAAAATGTATTAATCATTTTCATTCTCCTTTAAAATTTCCATAATCTCCGCTTCAAACTCAGGACTTTTAATAAGCTTATTATCCAATAATTCTAAAATCCCGTCGTTAAGAACAACAATTTCATCACATAAATCAGTAGTTAACTGCAAAATATGTGTTGAAAAAATAATGATGTGCTCCTTTTTTATTTTTTTAAGTAGATTCTTCATTTCTAGTGCTACAACTACATCAAAATAAGTTAAAGGCTCATCCAATAAAATCACTTCAGGTTTTGTAATTATAGGTATCCCAGTTCAACTATTAATTTATACATGTCCAAAACTCCTAGAAACATGGAGATTTTGTACAAGTATAAATTAAGTTTCACAATGGGATTCCTATAGAATGGTCAACATTTGAATTTTATTTTTCATACCATGAGAATATCCCTTGATTAATCTATATCTATCCTCTTTATCAATCTTCATCCAATCTAAATATTCATCTATTGAAAGTAAGTTTTCTATCTTGTCTTTGTTTATATCTATGAAAAACTTCACGAATTCATATCCAGTTAGAAAATCTGGAAGTATTGGCTCAGAAAACACATATCCTACTTTAGAATAATCTGATTTTACATTTTCTTTTCCATCCTGGTGAAAAATAATACTTCCTCCATCGTATTTGATTTCTTCACTTATACAGTTAAAAAGTGTAGTCTTTCCTGCTCCATTACGACCTAAAAGTCCATAAATTTTCCCTTTCTCGAAAGTAAATGATGATTTTTTCAATACCTTTTTATCCCCAAAGTTTTTCTCAATATCTTGTAAAATAAGTTGCATATCTTTTCTCCTCCATATTTAAGAAACTTATCCAAAATTGTCCCTGCAGTTCATTTTACCATTACTTAAGACAGATGAGATGACAAAAATGTTACAAAAACCAGTTAAAATATTATGTTGTACTCTTATGATTTTTTACCTTTTATAATTTATTATTAAACTCACAGAGCAATGTGCATTAAATACTTGTTTATAAATGATTTTATAGGTACAATCACAATATGGATAACTTAGAATTACACAAAAAAGAAAGTGAGTATGAGTGTATGTATAAATTTTTGTTTAAATTAAATAAAGACTTATTAGACTTAAATGCTATTGAACTTGATGATAAATCTTTAAGCATTTTCAATAACATTGACGATAATCAAGACATAATATTTATAAATCAAAAAGATGAGGAAAAAAAATTCAAAATTAACAAATCAGAAAAACTAATTAACGGTAGAGGAATCAAAACCTTTTTTAAAAAGTACTCTAGTGAATATATCTTCATGGAACTAATAGAAGATAATAAATTCAAAGTACACGCTGAAGAAAATATTCCAAAAGGTTTTTCAAAAAGCTTTGTTATGAATAGTGAACATCAAGAACGTTTATCTGAAATATTAAATGATCTAAATTGCATGAAAACTAGTGATGAGAAATGGTTTGATATCTATCATAAAGCACAATCTTTCAGTTTAAATACTAAAGATGACAAATTGATGTGTTTACCCTATCTTCGTGAGCTTCAACTATTTGATTATCAATTAAAGACTGTAAAATCAGCCATCAATAGATTTAAAGGAAGAGTTCTTTTTTGTGATGAAGTTGGTTTAGGAAAAACTATTGAAGCTGGGATGACTATGATGGAGTATGTAACAAGAGGTTTAGCCAGAAAAATTCTGATTCTTGTACCACCATCCCTTGTAGAGCAATGGTACACCGAGATGAAAAGAAAATTTAACCTAGATTTTATTAAAGCTGATGATGCTGAATTTAAATCCATGGGGGATGAAGCTTGGAATAATTATGATAAAGTTATTGCCTCTATAAATACTGCCAAAAGAAAAAATAATAGTACTGTGATATCCAAAATTCACTATGATCTTGTTATTGTAGATGAAGCCCATCACCTTAAAAATCGCAATACAATTGCCTGGAAATTTATAAATACCCTTAATAAAAAATATATCTTCCTGCTTACAGCTACTCCAGTTCAAAACAAATTAGACGAACTATATAATCTTATAACACTGTTAAAGCCGGGTCAGCTTAAAACTTATTCATACTTTAAAAATAATTTTGTAGAAGATAAAGAAGGTATAGAGGCAAAGAATGTAGATAGACTTCGTAGTTTACTATCTGGAGTTATGATTAGAAATAAAAGAAGTGATGTGGACATAAAATTTACTAAAAGAAAAGCCATTACCTATAGCTTAAATTTATCCGTTGAAGAACAAAAACTCTATGATGAAATAAGTAATTATATACGCAAAATATATTTTAGTAACACCCCTAGTACTCTTACAAAATTCATGCTAAAAAAGTTACAGGAACAAATGGGAAGCAGTATCCATTCTGCTGTCTCAACCTTAGATAAATATTCTGAAAATGAAACCCTTAGTAAAAAAGACAAAGAAATTTTTAAGGATTTTTCAAATAGAGCCCATAATATATTACTTAATGAAGATTACTCTAATTCTAAAATCAATCAAGTTCATAAAATTATAACCGAACTTAATGACAAGGTTCTGATATTTACTAAGTATAAAGCTACTCAAAAATTTATAGTAGATTATCTTAAAAATAGCGGTTTCCTGGTGGCCGAATTCCACGGAGGACTTAAGCGAAAAGAAAAAGAAGAGCAAGTAACCTATTTTAAAGAAAAAGCACAAATTTTTGTATGCACTGAAGCTGGTGGCGAAGGTCGTAACCTTCAATTCTGCAATGCTATGATTAATTATGATTTGCCTTGGAATCCAATGGCTATTGAACAAAGAATAGGAAGAATTCACCGTGTAGGCCAAACTAGAGATGTTTTTGTTTACAATCTTGCTTCCCAAAATACTGTTGAATACTATATTCTTGAATTATTAGACAAAAAAATCAATATGTTTGAACTAGTAGTTGGCGAAGTTGATATGATTCTTGGAGATATTGAAGAAGATACAGATTTTTCAGAAATAATTATGAATACATGGATTAATTCAAAAGATATGGATACAATGAATGAAGAAATAGAAAAACTAGGGGAACAACTTTTGGATAATAAACGAAAATATATAAAAATGAAAGATTTAGATGATAAGTTGTTTGGTAATTCATTTAAATCAGATGATATATAGGAGTGATTAATAATGGAACTTCAAAATTTTGTGATTGATGTTATTGAATCCATGGATGGTGTGGTTGAGCTGTTAGAATATGCTCTTTGTTATGTTATGATACCAAACGAATACAGTAATTATTTTAATGGTAAATCTGAAATGCTTTTAGCCTTTGACTTTGAAGTAGCTCAAGAAAATCCTGAAGCTGAATTTATTACCTTTGGCAGCTACACCCTTGAACAACTAATAACTATAGCCAATGAAAAAGCCGTAAACACTATTCGCTTTGTATTAGTAGATGGGCTTTCTTTATCAAAAGCTGAGGATAAAATAAAAAAATTCTTAGGTATGGATAAATCTCAATTAGAAATTGTAAAAGAAAAAGAAATAATGGGCACATGGATACTTTTTAATTATAAAATAGGATACACCTCCCATGAGAGAACTGAAGATATCAAGGATGTTTGGGTTAACCTTCAAAATGGAGAAGTGGATCTGAATATACAAGAAAACAAATCTTTACTTTTCCACGAAAAAAGCCTTATTAAAAACTATCCGATCCCTCCCCAGCATAGTATTTTGAATGCTTTTGAAGCCTCTTACTTATACGTAAAAAATCAAACTGAAGAATATTCTAACCTAATAGTGAATAAAGTTGAATTTAGCAAGGAACTTCAAAGAATAGATGAATACTATACTGAACTGGAAGCGGAAACTTTTAAGAAACTAGAACGCAAAGGTATAACTGACAAAAGAAAAGCTGAGCTTATTTCAAAAGGTGAAGCTCTTAAATTAGAAAAAATAAAACAACAAAAAGAAATGGAAAATAAATATACTGTGGATGTTGATTTATCCCTTGATAATACAATAATGTATTTTATACCACTAATAGAGTATCAAGTAAAATTAAAATTTCGAGGATCTGAGGAAAAGAAAATAATTCACTATAACCCAGTAATAAAGACTTTTTATACCAAAAGAAATTATTCTTAAGGAGGATTAAATTATGGAATTCAAAAATTTCAACGAGCTAGTAACCAAAGTTAAAGAATCAAAATCAATCAGAAAAGTAGCTGTTGTTTCAGCTCAGGATAAACATACTTTGGAAGCTGTTTTTAAAGCTAAAAATGATGGTTTAATTTTCCCTATATTAATTGGTGATAAAAAAAAAATTCAATCTATCATTAATTCATTAGGTGAAGAATTAGCTTCTGAATGGATTATAAATGTAGAATCAGACTCTCAAGCGGCTTATAAAGCAGTAGAAATTATAAGAAATGGTGAAGCTGATTTTATTATGAAGGGTAAAATTCAAACCTCTGATTTACTTAAAGCTGTAGTGGATAAAGATAAAGGATTAAGAACTAATAGTATTATGTCCCATATTTCAATAAATGAAATTCCTTCTTATCATAAATTATTAGCTGTTACCGATGGTGGTATGATGATGTATCCAGATTTAACTCAAAAAAAATCCATCTTAGAAAATGCAGTTAATACATTTATAAATATGGGTTATGAAAACCCAAAGGTTGCAGTACTTTCAGCAGTTGAAGTTTTAAATCCTAAAATGATTGAAACTGTGGATGCAGCTGCATTAAAAGAAATGAATTTAAATGGAGAAATTAAAAATTGTTTGGTGGAAGGTCCTATTTCTTATGATTTAGCCATGAATAAAGAATCTGCCCTAATTAAAGGTTTTCAAAGTGAAGTAACAGAAAATGTTGATATATTAATTGTTCCAAATATAACCACTGGCAATATTTTAGCTAAATCTCTTATTTATTCAGCTCATGCTAAAATGGCTGGATTTATAGTTGGCGCAAAAGTTCCTATTGTTTTAACTTCAAGAGGTTCTTCTTCTGAAGAAAAATATTTATCTCTTGCTTTATCAGCTTCCTCTGTTAAATAATCTTAAAGTACACAATTTATTAAAACATAATTATTTTATTAAAACATAATTATTGAAGTAAATATAAACTAATACTTGCAAACTATTTTTAATAGGAGGTTTTATGAATTATAAAATTTTAGCAATAAATCCTGGTTCAACCTCAACTAAAATTGCAGTTTATGAAAATGAAAAGAAACTATTTTCAAAAACTATCGAACATGACACCAAAGAGATTGAAAAATATAATTTAGTTGCTGATCAGTTTCATATGAGAAAAAAAGAAATTTTATTAGCTTTACAAGAAAATAATATTAGTATAAATGATATGTCTGCTATAGTTGGCAGAGGAGGTATACTTCCTCCAGTTAAGTCTGGCGCTTATGAAGTTAATGATCTTATGATTGACAGACTTAAAAATAGACCTCTTTTTGAACATGCTTCAAATCTTGGGGCTTTAATCTCCAGTGAGATTGCAAAAACAATAGGTATAAAATCATATATATATGATTCTGTTGCTGTAGATGAATTAAAAGATATAGCTAGAATTTCAGGCATGCCAGATATCCAAAGAAGCAGTACCTGTCACGCATTAAATTCAAGAGCTATGGCAATAAATTATGCTGAAAAAAAAAGCAAGAATTATACTGAAATGAATTTTATAGTAGCTCATTTAGGTGGTGGAATTTCTCTATCCGCTCATTGTAAAGGTAAAATGATTGATATCATTTCTGATGATGAAGGTCCTTTTTCCCCTGAAAGAAGCGGAAGAGTTCCTTGCAATAAATTAATTGAACTTTGTTACGCTGGTAAATTTGACAAAAAAACAATGAAGAAAAAACTTAGAGGAAATGGCGGATTAAAAGCTTATCTAAACACTGTAAATACTAGAGAAGTAGAAAAAATGATAGCAAATGGTGACGAAAACGCCAAACTTTTATATGAATCTATGGTTTATCAAGTTGCTAAAGGCATAGGAGAACTTTCCACCGTACTATTTGGTGATATTGATGCAATTATAATAACAGGCGGAATAGCTCATTCTTCAATATTTACAAATTGGATAAAAGAAAGAGTTGAATTTATAGCTCCCGTAGCAATTATGCCCGGTGAACATGAATTAACTGCACTTGCTCTTGGAACTTTAAGAGTTCTTAAGAATGAAGAAAAAGCTAATATATATACTGATTAACTATATAATAAAAAGATTTAAGGAGGTACAAACTTGAGATATTTTGAAATTATTTTAAGCGTTTTAGCTATAACAACTGTTTTTTTACCTTTATTAAAGGAAAAGAAAAACTTAAACAAGTAGCTTTTTTATCATCTATTACTGTACTGATTTTTGTACTTCACAGCTTTTTTGAAGGTATGCGTTGGCAAATGATTTTTATTTACTTTTTTCCTATTTATTTAGGTAGATTTTTTATATAGAATCGCTATCTATCCACAATTCAAAAAAGTAGAAAACACATCAAGAGAAGTTACACCTTTTTTTGTGGGGTAAATATATTTTTTATGCTACTATCTGTTATTTTAATTATTCTTTTCCCTATACATAGTATGGCAAAACCTTCTGGTAATTACTTTGTGGGAACTAAAAGTTATGATATTGTAGATTCAAATCGAAAAGAACTTTAATGATGATTACCTTGAAATTTTATCCCAACACTCAAAAGAATTAAAAGGCTTATATCAAATTAACGGTATCTATCACCAAGATTTTACAATGATATATATGTACCAACCTATTACTAGTATGATTAAATATAATGGTCCTTTAGATAGTGAAAAAATGGTTGAAATTCAACAAGATTTTGTTTTAAACTTTTTTGATGAATACCTTCGCTTTAAAGATACAGACCTTGAAGAATTAAATGAAAAATTTGATGAGGTTGTAGATGCATCATTTGAATAAACACTCAATCTTATACCAATAAAAATTGTTAAATCTATTTCTAATCTCTGCAAATAATTCTTTGCAGAGATTTATTTTTAATAATCACTTGCTTATCTTTAATCTAAACTCTCTTGGTGTTATCTCGTATCTTTTTTTAAACACTCTTGAAAAATAATTATAGTCAGCAATACCCACCTTTAATGCAACATCCCGCACTTTCAAATCAGTTCTTTCTAATAATTCTCTAGCTTTTTCAAGTCTTAACTTCATAATGTAATTTGTCAGTGACATAGATACGTTTCTCTTAAGGCAATTGTAAAGCGTAGTTCTCCCAATGTTTATTTTTTTACAGATTACTTCCTGGGTCAATTCATTTTCCAAGTTCTCCTTGATAAAAGTATCAATTCGAAAAAAAAGACTTCCACGTTGAACATGTACAATTTTCTTAAACCATATATATGCTGCACAAGCTAACATGATATTAGTCACTGCCTCAATTTTTTTTATACTCATTCTTTCAAGTGTATAAAAATAATCCTTATACGACTCACCAACCAAATCATAATTCTTACATTTATTTTCTACCCTCTCCCATTGAGTATTAATGGAAACATCACTTAAAACTTGTCCAATCATAATAAATCCTACAACAACTTCCTCATCAAGTACCGGTGCTACTGCTTCATACAAACCCATGTGACATTTGTAAATATAGATATCTTTTGTTTTCTCTGCAATCTTAAATGCATCCATATCACATTTTCTACAAGCTTTCATTACTTCTGGATTTTCTCTAATCAACTGACAAAAAGATTTCCCTTTTTCAGGTACCAAATATAATGGTTGATAATTTTGATCATACAACCCAATTCCAACACCTACCAAAGAATAATAATCTTCAAGTAACTTAATTGTATTTTTTTCATTAAACTCAACTAACATTTTAAGCACTCCTGTTCATGTTTTGGTTAATAATTCTATTATGGATTATAATTGCTATAATTATATAATAGCAAAAGTTATACTAAAATTATATCATTTAAAAATTTTATAATTTTATGGAGGTTACAATGAAAACAATTCGTGAAATCTATAGCATGAACCCCTCATGGAAATTTCATGATGGCGATATAACCCATCACAATATTGATACTGTACATAAACAATTTATCCACCCCGAGTGGTTAAAATCTGGAAATAACGGCCTTGCTTATGCCAGTTACAATGATAGCCAATGGTCTTCGGTAAATCTACCTCATGATTTTGTCATAGAAAGAGGTGTTTATGATTCAACTACACTCAGTTGTACAGGGTCTTTAAAAAAAGGTATCTGCTGGTACAGAAAAACTTTTGATATTCCTTCTACAGATAATGGCAAAAGACTCTTTCTTCAATTTGACGGTATTTTTCGTGATTGTGAAGTTTGGTTAAATGGTTGTTTAATTGGAAGACATCTTGGTGGTTACATGGGTTTTGAATTTGAAATTACCGAAGCTGTTGCTTATGGTATGTCAAACACTGTGGCTATTAAAGTTGATGCAAACGAATATGAAGGTTGGTGGTATGAAGGCGGTGGTATTTACCGTGATGTTCGCTTACTTAAAACAAGCCAACTTCGAATAGTAGACAAAGAAATTTTTGTTAAAACTCAATCATTAGATTTGGAGAATAAGCAAGCTTCTTTGCTCATAAGTGGTTTAATTAATAATGGTTCTTTAGATGATGATTCTTTTCAACTTGATATACATATTTTTAATTCAAAAGGCAAAGAAGTATTTCATCAATTAACCAATAAAAATTTTAAAAAATATACCTCAAGTGATTTTACCCTTGAAGTTATATTAAATGAAATTGATTTATGGGATTTAAATTCAAGAAACATGTACACAGTGAAAATATCAGTAAAATCTACTAATGGTTATGATGAGTATTCAACAGAATTTGGAATAAGAAAAATTAAGTATAGTTCTGAAAAAGGATTTGAATTGAATGATCAAACTGTAAAGATAAAAGGCGTTTGTGGACATGATGATTTTGCTGGTTTAGGTGTTGCACTTACCAAACCAATAATTGAATTCAAAATCAAAAAACTTATGGAAATGGGTTGTAACGCCTATCGTTGTTCTCACAATCCTCCAAATCCAATATTTTTAGAGTTATGTGATAAATTAGGTATGCTTGTATTTAATGAAACAAGAATGCCCGGTGTTGACCAGGATTCAATGGAGGATTATATTAATTTAATTAAACGTGACCGTAACCATCCTTGTGTGATTAGTTGGTCAATGGGCAATGAAGAAATGGCGATACACCGAACTGAAATAGGTGTGCAAATTTTCCAAAAGATGATGGCCATAGGTAAACTTTATGATGATACAAGACCTTATTTATATGCCATTAATGCGGATTACGATAACATAATAGATTATGATCGTAGCAAAAATTTTGTATTAAATCCAGTAGGTGTGAATTATTTTGTTCATCATGATGATGATGTATTTGCTTCTATGCATAAAAAATATCCTGACTTATGTATTGTAAATACTGAAACAACGGGCATTTGTACTTCTCGTGAGTATGTTCTTCCTTATGATGATGCAAACCTTATGGCTGCAACAACAGAAAAAATTACTGTTTGGACAAAACCTGAATTCAAAAATAAAGTTACTTGTTATGGTTCCTGCTATCCCGTTTGGGCAATGAGCCCTGAAACTAGTTGGAAAGTACATGCTGAAAGAAACTATTCTGCTGGTTTGTTTCTTTGGACAGGTTTTGATTACCGTGGAGAAGTATTTCCTTTTGATTATCCTGCCACAATCAGTTTTTTTGGTTTAATTGACCTCTGTGGTTTTGAAAAAGATTGGTTCTACTATATGAAATCTCAATGGACTGATGAAGATGTTTTACACTTATTACCTCATTGGAATATGAATCTTCCAGAAAAATCAAAAGTAAATGTATGGACCTTTACAAACTGCGAAGAAGTTGAATTGTTTGTTAATGGAAAAAGTAAAGGAAGAAAAAAATGTGAAAAATATGGTCATGTGGAATGGGATGTACTTTATGAAAAAGGCACTCTAGAAGCTGTAGGTTTTCGTGAAGGAATTGAAATCTTGAGAGATAAGAAAATTACTTCAAAAAATCCCGAAAAACTAATTCTTACTGGAAACCGCACCTTTTTGTTAGCAGATAATACGGATGCTATCATTGTAACAGCTCATCTTGAAGACAGTGAAGGTAATATTGTCATAACCTCTGATGAATCCATTGAATTTGAATTTACAGGACCTTGTGAATTTATAGGCACTGGAAATGGTAATAATCTAAGTTCTGAACATGACAAACACCCTTCACGTAAATTGTTTGCTGGTAAATGTATTGCAATAGTTAAATCAACATACACAGCCGGCACTATCAATATCTGTGGTAAATGGAAAAATATAACCTCCACACTACAGCTTAATTCTGAAGAAACAAATTATTTACCTTTCGTTCCATCGGTGTCCGCTTCTGAAATAGCCACAAAAGAAAAAACTTCAGCAGATGGTGGATTTTAAATAACTTATTTTTGCACATGCAATAAAAAACAAAGAAATCTATTGACTTTTTTTCAATAGATTTCTTTGTTTTGCTATTTAAGTAAATTTTAATTAGAACATTATTTTTTTCAATTAATTGCATTCAGTTTTTAATATAATTGTATACATTTTTTCAATAACATCGTTGTCAAAGTATGATTTTAAATATATAATAGTAGTAGTAATATAATTAGTGAGATTAATATAATTCATTATTAGAAATACTTTTTTAAATATGAGCACTCATAATTGTATACATAATAAAACAATTATACTAAAGGAGGATTACTTATGCTAGGCGGTTATGCTGGTAAAATTTTGAGAATTGACTTAACAACAGGTGAATTGCATAATACTTTCTATGATGAAGATACACTGCGTAAATATTTAGGCGGAAGTGGACTAGGTGCTAGAATTCTATATGACGAAACAAATTCAGATACTGATCCATTAGGACCAGAAAATCTTTTGATTTTTTTAACTGGTCCAACAGAAGGCACTAGAATGCCAAATGCTGGACGTTATCAAGTAATTACTCGTTCTCCTTTAACTGGTTCTTGGGGTGAAGCAAACTCCGGTGGTAAATGGGGCGTGAAATTAAAGAAAGCAGGATATGACGGTGTTATCTTTAAAGGGATATCTCCAAAACCCGTTTATTTAAATATCACAGAGGAAAAAGCGGAATTACTAGACGCTTCTGATTTGTGGGGAAAAGACTCCTTTGAAACAGATGAAATTCTACGTGAGAGACATGGCAAAAAAGCATGTACCTGCGATATTGGTATTGGCGGAGAAAAAATGTCCCTTTTATCATGTATTATGAATGATGGAGTAGACGGCAGAACTGCTGGAAGATGTGGTGTAGGTGCTGTTATGGGTTCTAAAAAATTAAAAGCCATTTGTGTTGATGGTAATGTGAAAACTCCTATTATCAATGAGCTATCCCTTAATCAATCTATCAAGGAATGGGCGCCAAAAATAATGAAAGATATGGAAGCATTACGTGAAGGTGGTACTTCTTGTGCAGTTCCCTTTATCGAAGAAATTGGAGATATTCCTATAAAGAACTGGGCTCAAGGAAGCTTTAATGTTGAAAATCTTGCAACTCCTGTATATAATGCAAAATTCCTTTCTGGAAGATACGGTTGTGCAAATTGTGCAATTCGTTGCGGTAGAATTGTTGAAATAAAAGAAGGACCTTATAAATGTGAAGAAACAGCAGGTCCTGAATATGAAACACTTGGCTTATTTGGTCCAAACTGTCTTATAAATGATTTAGGCCCTATTTGTAAAGCTAATGAATTATGTAACCGTTACGGAATAGATACCATTGGAGTAGGTAATGCAGTTGCCTTTGCAATGGAAGCCTACGAAAGAGGCCTTTTAACGGAAGAACAAATGGGATGTAAGGCTCGTTTTGGTAACGCTGAAGATATGCTTACCATAGTTCATAAAATTGGACGTAGAGAAGATTTTGGTTATTATTTAGCAGACGGTACAAAAGTAGCCGCAAAAGTTTTAGGTGGCATAGCTGAAGAGTTTTCTGTAGAACAAAGAGGTATGGGTTTCCCTGCACATGATCCTCGTTACGCTGATAGTATCGGACTTCAGTATGCTGTTAGCCCTCGTGGTGCTTGTCACTTATCTGCAAACTGTCATGGTCAAGAATATGGTGGTTTTTATGGTGGCTTTGGTTTTTATAGATCAATAAAATTAAAGAATCATTCAATTGAAAACAAACCTGAGATGAATGTTGAACTTGAACATATTATGTGTTTATGCGATTCATTGACTATTTGTAAATTCTTACTTGATGCAACTGGCGATTCCAGTGCTGATTTATTGGTATCATGGTTAAGCGACATCACTGGATGGGATCTTGACAAAGAAGAATTAATTAAAATTGGTGAACGTATTTTCAACCTTAAAAGAATGTATCTTGTTCGTGATGGCCAATCACGTAAAGATGATAAACTTCCTCAAAGAATGCGTAAAAGAAGAATGACTGGTGGCTCAGCCAACAACATACCTGATATTGACAGCATGTTAGACCGTTACTACGAAATCCGTGGTTGGGATGAATTTGGTATACCAACTGAAGAAACATTAAAACGTTTGGATCTTTTAGACACATTATAGTATAAAAACTAAAATCATAGGGATGTCTTAAACTTATAAGACATCCCTTTTTATAATTATAAAGAAGATTTTTCTTAACCTGCACAAAATAGTGGAAGAATAGAAACATCATCCCCGTCATTAAGCACATAATCCCTAGACTTTCGCTCATCATTAACAAGCACTGAATAATTCATCTTAGATTCGCTTACCTTTGTACTATTAATGATTTCTTCTACTGTTTTTCCAGTAGCCTCCACATTCCAATAGCCATTTTCATCTTCCTCTGGCATAAATCTGCCAAGTGGTCCAAGAAAAATAATTTTCACCATATATTATCCCTGCTTTCTATTATTATTTACTATTTAATTTATTATAACGCTTATGTGCACTACAGTTTGGATCAATCTTAACGTGCACTTTCTGTATTGTCTGTTTTTTTCCATCATATTGAAGAAACTTGCCCTCTAAGTCTGATTTATATCCTAATAATATACGAATACATTCATTAGCCTCAAAAGAACCTATAATTCCTGCTGTAACACCAACAACCGCCGCTGGCTCCTTAGGATTCCCTTCATAAAAACCCATACATTCAAGACAAGCTGAGTCTCTTTTAACCACTGTAGCAAATCCATAAAAACCTTCAACTCCTCCATCTACAAGAGGAATATTTTTTTCTAAACATGCAGAATTAGTGATCAAACGAGTTGTAATATTATCCACACAATCAACAACAATATCTATTCCATCAATTAATCTTTGTATATTATCTTCATTAACTCTGTCATTAAAAGCTTCAATAATAACTTCCGGATTTTGCTTATTCAAATAATGTTTTGCAGTAAAAACTTTTTCCTTGCCAATATCCCCTGGCCCATATAAAAATTGACGATTTAGATTAGATTCACTAATGATATCACAATCTACAATTCTTATGTTTCCAACACCTGCACAAATAAGATAAGTTAATACAGGACAACCAAGTCCGCCAGCACCAATAACCAATACCTTGGCTTTATTCAGTTTTCTTTGACCCAATTCTCCTATGTCATCTAATAAAATTTGCCTACTATATCTATTTTCCATTATACAGACTCCTTTTTTACTTTACTATTTAAATAATCTAGGGGCAGCTAAGTAACCCTTCTGCCCAAAGACAAGCTCCACAGGTTGGCTTTTCATTACCGAAACAATCACTTTTGTTATCCTCCACATAAGTACAATGGCCACAATTCATACAAGGAGAAAATGAAAACTCTTGAACCCTTTTTCTAAAAGTAACATAATCTTTAGATTCCCAAATTTCTTTTACCCCTAAGTCATTCACATTACCAAAAGAATGATGATATACTTTTCTTTCCGTATCACCAATTACAGTAGTCCCATTATGCAGCAAAGCCATACAAGGACTTACATTTCCATCACTTCTAACAAAAGCCATTCCTTCATTAACAAAGCGACAATACTGCGAAGGTCTAGGAACACTATTATTAGATATTTTAAGATTAAAGTTCATCTTACTAAATAATCCTGAAAGGCCTTCTCTCACCTGTGATAAATCAAAATCCATAAAAGGTAAATTTACAACACTTCTACTACTTGCAAAACTGTCGGAGCCTATGGACATATTCAAGGTCTTTTGATACAAAGTCTCTTTCTGTGCTTCTCTACTAGATGGATACATATTAGATATATTCACTTCATCAATATTATATTGATCAATGAAATATGGTAGTTTTGCCAATTGAGCCACATTAGATTTTGTAGCAACAAAAGTAATACCTAATTGTATAAGGGAATTATTTTTATATCTAAGCTTATTAAATTCCTTTATTTTATCTATTAAATTTTCATAAAAAGGGTGACCCATTCCACTATTATCTGTAGGTTCAATGGCATCCATAGATACCCACAATTTAGAAACTCCCGCTTCCATCAATGCTTTATCCATTGTTTCACTAAGAAGAGAACCATTAGTTAAAAGTTCTACCTTGTAATCTAAGTTACTACAATCAAGAATCATATCAATAATTTTAGGATGATGCAAAGGTTCTCCCATACCTCCGAAAAAAATCGTTTCAGTTTCACAAGGAATATTTTTTAATATTTTTTCGAATAACTCATATTTCATATCACAAAACACTTCATCAAACCATGTATTTCTAAAACACATCTCACAATGTAGGTTACAATTAGATGTTGGCTCAATATAAAGTTTTTTAAGTTCAATCATAACATCCATCCTTAATTGTTTTTTTTACATACACAAAATATATAATAATTGTATACACTTATTATATATTTTTTCTTCAATAATAACAATAAATAAAAAGATGGCTTTAATTAGTTGAAGTCAAAAAAAGCAAGGTATATTTTTATACCTTGCTTTAAAGAGGATTTTTATATTAATTTAATTATCTATTTTTTCTTTCCTTTACCCATGTCTTGCTGTACTATTTCTGTTATTTTTTCTCCATTAACTGTAACATCTCCGCCATTTAATACTGATGAAATATCTGCATCAAAAGCTGAATTTGCTTCTACATTTATTATTCCACCGTTAACATATATATTTCCGTTTGAATCGAATCCATCAGTATCACCACTAGCCATAACTACTTTAATTGTACCACCATTAATTTCTATTAAAACATCATAAGCATCACTTTTAGAAGTTGCATTTACTCCATCATCGGTGGCATATATATCAATCTGACCATCATTTATCTGGATATAAGTTCCTTCAATACCTTCTGAACATGTTTCTATATTGATTGTACCGCCATCTATTTGAACAATACTGTTGGCACGAATTGCATCATCAGCAGCAGTAATATTTAATGTACCATTTTGAATATAGATATATCCAAGGGATGAATCTTCATCATTTTCGCTATGAAGAGCATCTTTATCTGTAACTATGGTAATCTCTCCATCATACATAAGAATAGAATCATTTGCTTCTATGCCATCTTCAGATGAATTAATTACATATACACCTCCAGTTATTTTAATATCATCTTTAGAAGAAATTCCGTTACCTTTAGCAGAAAGAATTTCTAATGTGCCCACACCATTTAATGTTAAGTCTGTTTTAGAAAAAATAACTGCATCTAAATTGGTTTCTTCATCTGCTACATACTCACCTGAAACTTCCATATAGTTCTGACTTTCAGTTGATGTAACAAATACTTTATCAGCTAATTTCACATAAATTGCAGGTGAATCTGAATTTTTTATACTAACCCCATCTAGAACTATTTGAACTTTTGCTTCTTCGTCAGTTTCAACTATAACTGTAGTATTTTCCACTTCACCACTTAAAACATACACACCTTCTTTATCTATAGTAACATTTTTATTGCTTTCCAGTTGTATAAGTACTGCATCAGTAAGATCTGCTGACTGTTCTAAATCTCTATCGCTGAATAATTCTGATGTATCAAGAATCGACCCTTCAACAGTTGAAATAATACTTGTTGAAGTATTGTCTGTATTATTCTCAGTTGTTATAACTTCGCTAGTAACTGTAGTTTCTGCATTTGTAGACGCTACATTGTTATCTTGTGCATTGCTACACCCCACAAAAGAAAGAACAAGAGACAAACTTAAACCAGTTATAATATTTTTTTTAATTTTCATAAATTAACACTCCTTTAGATATTAATAGTAATAATCTTTATTTTTGTTAGCCAAAATTTCTAATTAGTTATTGCCTTAATTAAATAATAGATTATGCACCTTAAAATAACCTTAAAAGTTCAGTGTTATGTATTTTTTAATATATAATAAAAGTCGTGCTTTTTTATAATCCAACATTTGAAGTTTAAATACATCACTTAATTGTATCAAAGTTAGATATCAAAATAAAATTAAATATCCACATATTTAAAAACTTTATTCCCCACTGTACTGATATAGTGTTATGCAACACTTAAACTTAGTTAGTTAATATATCAATTGACAATTAATACTTATACCTTCAAAATAGTACTTGTAATAAGTGTTATTAAACTTGAAGGAGCTATAAAATGATTACAACGGTATTATTAATTATTATTTATTTAGCATTTATTAGTTTAGGATTGCCTGATTCATTGCTAGGCGTTACTTGGCCTATTATGCAAAATCAGTGGGGGTTGCCTTTAGATGCTGTTGGTCTTGTAGCTTTATTTATTACAGGAAGCACCATTATATCTAGTTTTCTAAGTGGACATATCATCAAGAAATTTGGAACAGGAAAAGTAACTTTTATTAGTTGTGCAATGACCGGTGGTGCTCTTTTAGGATTTTCTTTTGCACCTTCATATTTATGGCTTTTATTATTTGCTATTCCACTAGGTTTTGGAGGTGGTGCTGTAGATACTGGCTTGAACAATTATGTAGCTTTGCATTTTAAAGCTCATCATATGAATTGGCTACATTGTTTTTGGGGAGTCGGCGCTACTTTAGGGCCTTTAATTATGGCTCAGATTTTGATTAATACTTCATCCTGGCGTTTGGGATATGGTACTATAGCCTTTATTCAATTAATTCTAGCTTTTATATTATTAATTACCTTACCTCTTTGGAAAAAACATGAAAGTTTATCAGATAGCATCACAAATGATGGACACTTTAATGGAAATACACTTGAAAATTCCTTTGAGAATTCTGAAATCAATGATAAATTAAGCAGAAAATCTATCCTTAAGATAAAAGGAGTTAAATATGCACTATTCACCTTTTTATTTTATTGTGCAGTAGAACTATCTATGGGTTTATGGGGAAGTAGTTTTCTCATACAAATCAAGAATATATCCGTTGAAAAAGCAGCTTTTTGGGTGGCAATGTATTATGGTGGAATCACCTTAGGTCGTTTTATTTCTGGTTTTATATCCTTTAAATTAAATAATACTCAAATGATTCGTTACGGTGTAAAAATAACTTTAATTGGTGCTATTTTGCTTTTATTTCCTTTGCCCAATTTTATATCAGCTTTTTCTTTTGTTCTTATAGGACTTGGTCTTTCCCCTATATTTCCTGCTATGGTTCATGAAACCCCTGTACGCTTTGGAAAAAATCATTCTCAGCTTATTATAGGTTATGAAATGGGCTTTGCTGCTACGGGAAATGCATTATTTCCTCCTCTATTAGGAGTAATTGTGAAACACTCTAGTATGAGAATATTTCCTTTTTATTTAATAGGTTGTATATTAATCATGTTTTTATGCAGTGAAAGATTAATAAAACTAACACAAGAAACTATTAGCTCAAAATAATTAAAAATAATGCGGTTAATAATTGTCAATGAGACTTGTTATTAACCGCTTAATTTTATTGTTTATTATCTTACAAAATTCACACTTTGAATCCCTAATTTATTAAGCCCATCATAACTTTATTAATATGCTACAACTTCTTTAATATTAAATTCCTGTCCTGAGATTAATTCATATTCCTCTCCGCTACACTTAGGGCAAATCTTTCTATGTTCGATAACATTATAGATTTCATTGCAAGCTTTACATTCAGCATTAGCTGGAAGTACAATAATCTCTAGTTTTGTGTCTTCATAGTCTGTTTTACTAACTGCTGCAGGATAACATTCTTCAATATATCTAGGAATTGATTGAGACAATTGTCCAATCTCTAATACAATTTTATCTACTTTTGTTAGTTGATTTTCTTTAACAAATCTATCAACTACTTTAATAACTTCGTAAACTATACCTAGTTCATGCATTATTTTCACTCCACTTTCTATCTAGTAGATTTATCTTGTTTTTGTAAGAGGATTAATTTTATTTGCTAATATTTTAACTTTTCTAATTGCTGCTTTCTTAAGTACAGCTTTTGGTAAGTTTTCAAGTTCATAACCTTTTACATCATAAACTTTTTCAAGTTTAATAGCATCAAATTTACATTTAAGTGTACATGCTCCACATCCTACACATAAGTATGGATCAGTTTTAGTAGCACCACAACCTAGACATCTTGCAGTTTCCTTCTTGATTTGTTCTTCTGTTAAAGTTCCTCTTAAATCTTTAAAAGTTGTTCTAGATACCTTACCATCTACATGATTGATTCTTTGTCTTACAGTTCCATCATATCCTTCAGGTTCCATTAAGTTCTTTTTATCAAGCATCTTGTAAGAATGATTATCTCTACCAAATACTAATGACTGACCATTTTGAACAAATCTGTGAATAGATACAGCGCCTTCTTTTCCTGCAGCTATAGCATCAATAGCAAGTTTTGGTCCACTAGCCACATCTCCACCAGCAAAAATATCCGCTTTTGAACTTTGAAGAGTAATATGGTCAACTTGAATAGTGTTTCTATTAGTTAATTTTACATCTTCACCTTGTAGTAAATTTCCATAATTGAATGTTTGTCCTACTGATAATAAAATGTAATCACATTCAACTATTTTTTTATCTGATTCATCAAACTGTGGATTGAATCTACCTTCTGCATCTAATACTGAAATACAGCGTTTGAATTCAATTCCTGTAACTTTACCGTTTTCTGTTATAACTCTTGTTGGTCCCCATGAGTTATTTATGTTAACATTTTCTTCTAATGCTTCTTCTACTTCTTCTATATGTGCAGGCATAATATCTCTTGCTTCTAAACAGAAAATATCTGTTTGTTCAACACTCTTAAGTCTTACTGAAGATCTAGCCACATCGATAGCTACATTCCCTCCACCGATAACAACTACTTTACCTTTTACTTCTGTTGGTTGTTCTAAGTTAACTGTTCTAAGGAAATCTACTCCACTTATTACTTCACTAGCATCTTCACCCTCTAAGCCTAATTTTCTACCTGATTGAGCTCCGATAGCTATATAAAATGCGTTAAATCCTTGTTCTCTAAGTTGTTGAATTGATACGTCTTTTCCAACTTCAACACCAGTTTTAAACTTTACTCCCATATCTTGTAGTACATCAATTTCTGCTTGTATAACATTTTTTTCTAATCTATAAGATGGTATTCCAAATGTCAACATTCCACCTAGTTTTTCTTCTTTTTCAAATATTGTTACATCATATCCATCAATAGAAAGATCATAAGCACATGTTAATCCTGAAGGACCTCCACCGATAATAGCAATCTTTTTATCACTATAATCATGTCTTTTTCTAGGTATGTAGCGAATATCTTTGTTTAAATCCTGCTCTGCAATAAACTTCTTAATATCATCAACGGCTACAGCTTCATCTATATCCCCACGTGTACAATCTTCCTCACATAATCTTGGGCAAACACGTCCACAAACTGCTGGAAGTGGATTGTGCTTTTTGATTAATTCCAATGCTTCTGTATATTTACCTTGAGAAGCTAGCTTAACATAACCTTGTACCGGAATATGCGCAGGACAATTTGTAATACAAGGAGCTGTACCAGAATCTACTGTGTTCTTTCTATTAATTCTATAGTCTCTGTTCAACTTTTCTTCTGTCCACTCTGTATTTCTTGGTGTTACTTTAATCATTTCCACATCAATTGGCTCTTTTGAACATAATTTTTGCCCAAGTCTTAAAGCATTTGTAGGACAAACATCAACACATTCTCCACAAGCAACACATTTAGATTCATCAACTACAGATCTATAATTAGATCTTACTATATCCCCATTTACAAATTCATTAGCAAGTCTCATAGCATAGCAACCACATCCACAGCAATTACAAATAGCATGAGTATGTCCTGGTGAATCCAAGTTAGGAATAGAGTGCATCAAACCATTATCTTCTGCTTTTTGAACAATTTCAAAAGCTTCTTCTTTAGTGATTTCTCTTCCACGTCCTGTTTTAATGTAATACTCAGCTGCATGATCTAATTGAATACACATATCTTCTTTTAAATGTCCACATCCTTCTCCCATTGCTTCACGAGAAGTTCTACAAGAACAATCTGATACTGAGAACACTGTTGATTCATTCAAATATTTTGACACTTCTTCATAAGAAGCTTTTTTTGAATTTCCATCAATAGATCTTTCAATAGGTATTACACGCATAGGTCCTCCACCAATAGGCATTATACCTGCTGCTGCTGGCCCTCTTTTTTTGCCGAAATAATAAAATGCTTCTGCTACTTCTGGGTATTTAGCAACTAATTCTTTATTGTTATTAATCATTTCTAAATGCCCTGGAACAAAAATATCATGCCAATACATATCTACTCCATTTATTGTATTAACAAAAGCAGCTCCAGTCCAAGCAATATAGTCCATTGCTTCTTTTACTTTTTCGTATGGCTCTCCTGCTGCTTTTGCAATATCTTCTGCACTAACTTTTTCACGGAATTTCAAATGCATTGCTAATTTTGCTTGATACTCATTAAGTAATGGGGCAAGAGCATAATACTCAGGACCAAACGGAATTACTTCTCTAGAACTTCCTTGTTTTGTTCTTCCAATTTTGTTTGCAAGATCAACTATTTCTTGTCTATACTCTCTACCATCCACGTCTGCCCAATTTAAAGCAAAGTTAAATCTTTCTGATTTGTTAAAGTTTGTTTTTGTTTGTTCTTTTGACATTTTTTATACCCTCTTTCTTAATTGTTTTTTAATCCAATTTGTCCATTCATCTATACCTTCACCGGTTTTAGCTGATATAGGAAATATAATAATATCTTTATTTAACTTTTTTACTCTTTCTTCAAGTAAATCCATTCTAAAATCAAAATGCTCAATGGCATCAATTTTGTTCACGATTAATACATCTACTACCCCAAATATCTTAGGATATTTTAGCGGTTTATCATCACCTTCTGGAACGCTTAGTATAGCTACATTTTTCATTGCTCCTGTATCATATCCTGCTGGGCATATTAAATTTCCTATGTTTTCTAAAAAAACTAAATCTAATTCTTCTACCCCTAATTCATCTATACCTTGTTTTGTCATAGTAGCATCTAAATGGCACAAACCACCAGTGTGCAATTGAATAGCTTTTGCCCCTGCTTCTTGAACAGTTCTAGCATCCACGTCTGAGTCCACATCAGCTTCCATAACCCCAATTTTTATTACATCTTTTAATGCCTTAATTGTACTTACAAGAGTAGTTGTCTTTCCACTACCTGGTGAAGACATGATATTAATAAGATAAGTATCTAATGTCTTTAATTCATCTCTCGTTTCTTGCGCAACTTTTCTATTATCTTCTTGGATATTTTTCTTAATTGTGAAAACCTTTAATTCATCCATATTAAACCTCCAACCACTGTCTATATCTTGATTATAGCAAAAGAATAACATTTCATATACCCATAATTTTTCTAGGTTTTTTTGTAGCAATTACTTTACTAAAGTGTTTACAAATCCAAAACTATTGAAAGCGCTAAATAGTCTGACAATTTCGACATTTTACATATGCGAACTGTAAACAGAAATCCAAAGTAAATTTATTTAAAACCTTGTTATTATATTAACTATTGAAAGAATTCCTTCACAATGATAAAATATTATATAGAGTTTTTCCTATAAAAATTACAATTCTAGAATAATGGTGACCATTATGAATAAAAATCTTAAGTTCAATATTATATTTGAAGGACAAACAAACGGAGTAACTGCAACTTGCCAAAAATATAACATTTCCAGAACTATTTATTATCGTTGGTTAAAAAGATATAAAGCTCTAGGTATTGAAGGACTAGATGATATAAAAAAAGATTTTACACCTATAAATAAAACAAGCTCTGATATTGAAAACGTTTTACTTGGTCTTTTTAAGACATATCCTCATTATGGACCTAAAGCTATCAAATACTTATTAGAAGAATTCGGTTATAATATAAGTGAATCAGCTGTTTTCAATGTGATGAAAAGACATTCTCTAACTAATAGAGAATGTAGAATTAAATTTTCAAAGAAGAAGGATAATAATATCACAAACTCGCTTCCTCCATTAAATGAGATAAATAGCGGAGAATGTTGGATATTTTGGATCACAAATTATGGTAACTTTAAAAACATAGGTAATATCTATGAATATACTATCTTTGATTTTAAAAGTAGAATATCCTGCACAAGGTTGTATCACGACATATCCTTTAATAATTTTGAAGACTTATTAACTGCTGTAGCTATCCCTGTATCACAAACACTAAATTTTAACACAAAGTATTTATGCTTTTTTCAAGATTCAAAAATTATAAAACAAACCATAACCATCTTGAATTCAAAGTTTAGCAAAATAGTTCAAGATAATGGACTTGATATAAAAACATATATTTTTAAATCAAATGACATCTTAGGTAATATTGATGAATTAAGAAAACAATATACAGAAGGTTGTTTATCATATTTAATGCCTTTAATTCATGAAGGTATGTTATTAAACGAACTTAAGATGCAGTTGCAAAAACATATTCGAGCATACAATTTAAACTTAAAAACAAAATTTGATAACGAGATATGTTCTCCTATTGAATACCATAATAAATTAACCAATAATCCTCTTATCTTGCCTCTATGGGCATATATTGATAGGAAATACTAAAGGAGATTCTATGAAAGTAGCAATTATCGGAGCGGGTTTTAGTGGAATGCTTGCAGCATACTTATTAGAAAAAAATGGACTTAAAGTAACTGTTTATGAAAAAGAGGAATATATAGGCGGACATTGTAGAACCTTTGCAAATAAAGATCTTTATGCAGAACTTGGAACAGTTTTCTCCTTTCCCAAGGAAATCAAGGAATTATTAATTGAATTAAAAGTTGATTATACAGAACGATTTGTATACAGAAACTTTGTTGATGAAAATTTTAATAGTGTGGAACACATGCCCAGAGAAGATGTAGTTTTACTAATGGATGAGCTAGCTCGTCTTACAGTTCTTTTAAAACAATATTCTTCTTCACTTAATGATGTGAATTATGGATATATTCATGAAGATTTATTGGTTCCACTACACCAATTTCTGAAAAAACATGATTTAAAGATTATATGTCAGGTTATTGCACCTCACCTCTCATCTTATGGCTATGGAAATATCTTAAATACCCAAGCTTACTATACTTTTAAAATATTTAGCCTAGATATTATATTATCTTTTATTCGTGGTGATAAGCTTTTGTTCATTAACAGTGGAACTTCCGACCTTATTAATAAACTTAGCCAAAATATATCAGATATAAGATACTCTATTGAAGTTAATAACGTTGAACTTATAGACAACAAAGTAAAAGTTGAAACTAACTTTTCTTCTGACTATTACGATAAGGTTCTTATCACTACAAAGCTCCCAAGAGATGTTATTAAGGATGATTTATATAATCACTTAATGAAGAAAATAGATACAAATCCATTTATCACATGTGCTTATGAAGTAAGCAACAGCAAATTAGTAACAACCTATTTCAAAGCCAACCTAGGAAAAAAAGGTAAAATACAGTTTTTCCATACTTTCAAAAAAAATAACCGCATTATACTTATTGCTTATGCATATGGAACTATCCAAAAGGATTTAGTTAACGGAATAACACATGATATTCAAAGTCTAGGAATAAATATAAACCATTTAATAACTGCCAAACAGTGGTATATATTCCCCCATTTAAAAGAAAATAATCTTACTCAAAATTTTTATCAAGATATAAGTGAGAGGCAAAAAATTAGTAATATTTGTTTAATAGGTTCTTTAGTATCTCAACCTTCACTATCAAATTTATATCTATCAGTGAAAAATTCTGTAAATCAAATATTAGATGACTATAATTCAAATAAATAAAAAAATAACTCATATGTTAGCCATATGAGTTATTTGAGTTATATACTAGTACATCAATCGTTTGATAAAAGCAAGTGCTTTCCCTCCATAAGGGGGATATTTCAGTGGCATATCAAAGAAAGTAGCGCTTTTGAGAACTGATTTTTCATGAGTAAATGCTTCAAAACTATATCTACCATGATAATTACCTGTCCCACTAGTTCCTCTTCCCCCAAATGGTAAGTGCTCATTGGTAAGATGCATTATGGTATCATTAATACAGCCTCCACCAAAGGGAACATCTTGAATCAAACGATTAACAAATTTCTGATTTTCACTAAATACATAGAAAGCTAAAGGGTCCGGATTTCTTCTAATAATTTCTATAAGTTCCTCATAGGTACTATAACTTATTACTGGCAATATAGGTCCGAAGATTTCATCTTTCATAATAGGCTTATCGATATTTTCTACTTCTATCAAAGTCAAATCAATATGAAGTTTATCATCATTAGTTTTACCACCATAAACTAGTTTACCGTCACCTATATAGGATTTAACTCTTTGATAATTTTTTTCGTTTATCATTCTACCGTAATCCTCATTGGTAAGTAAATCCTCTCCATATAGATTCTTTACCACTTTACCGAAGGTTTCATAAAAATCTTTTTTTACACTTTCATGAACTAATACATAATCAGGAGCCACACATGTTTGTCCTGAATTGATACCCTTGCCAAAGATAATACGTTTAGCTGCTTTGGTTAAATCCGCAGTATTATCAACAATGGTTGGACTTTTTCCTCCTAGCTCAAGAACTACCGGTGTCAAATGTCTTGCTGCTTTGTTCATAACTATACTTCCTACTTTTGTACTTCCTGTAAAAAATATTTTATCAAACCGTTGTTCTAAAAGAGCTTCTGTCTCGGGTATCCCCCCTTGAACAACAGATATATAATTTTGTTTGAAAGTCTCATTTATAATTTCTTCGATAACTCTCGCCGTATTTGGTGCTAATTCTGATGGCTTTATAACACTACAATTTCCACCTGCAATAGCTCCTATAAGTGGTGCCATCACTAGCTGAAAAGGATAATTCCAAGGACCCATAATAAGGGTTACACCGAATGGTTCTCTAACTGTATAAGATTTTCCAAGAAAGTTTATAAGATTGGTTTTGCTATGCTTAATCTTACTCCATTTTTTGAGATTTTTCATCACTGTTTTGATTTCATTTAATGTAAAACCTATTTCAGTAGTTATAGCTTCATGTTTAGATTTTCCAAGGTCCATATATAGTGCATCTGCAATCTTGTCTTCATTGTTACGAATCGAATTTTTAAGCTCACTTAATCGTTGGATTCGATATTCAATGCCTTTGGTCTTACTAGTATAATAATATTTTTTATGTTCTTCTATGATTTCTGCATAATTTATCATGGTATACCTCCTATTTTTTATTATATTGCTAGTTTCAGTAAATTTTTACTTACATTTATATCTCTGTTTATTATCATTCCACATATATATTACTTCGTCAAGGAGTAATTATCTTAGGTATTAAACCTAAAATAATTATATTTGTATTCTTTTAAAAATTGATATATTATACTATTAGATAGCATATAGTTTCTTTATTTGCTAAAAATTGAATAAAATTATATAAGGCAAAGGCGATGATAAACGATGAAAAATATAATTGAAAAAAATTCAACAATACTTTTTCAAGGTGATAGTGTAACAGATTGTGGTAGATTAGAAAGTTCTAATGGGCTAGGCTTTGGCTATGCCAATATGATAGCTGCGTGGCTTACAGCTCAATACCCACAAAAATCCTTTAATTTTTTAAATAAAGGCATTAGTGGAAACAGAGTAATAGACCTACAAAACAGATGGAAAGAAGATTGCCTAGATTTAAACCCATCTATAGTTTCTATTTTGATTGGTATTAATGATTGTTGGAGAAAATATGATAACAATGATGCCACTGCTGCGGATAAATTCGAAGCAACCTATAAACAACTCTTAACTGAAGTAAAAGAAAAAACAAATGCAAAAATAATTATCATGGAACCTTTTCTTTTACCTGTAATAGAAGAACGTTCGGATTGGTCTGCAGGTCAAAGTCAATGGCGTGAAGATTTAGATCCCAAAATACATGTTGCTAGAAAATTAGCAAGAGAATTTGAAGCCACTTTTATTCCTTTAGATGGTATATTTGCAAAAGCATCTATGGCTTTAGCTATGGATAAATGGGCTGGTGATGGAGTACACCCATCTCAAGCTGGACATGCTTTGATTGCACAAGAATGGATAAAAGCTGTAACACAATAAATTTACAAATAAAAAATACCATATAAAAAACAAGGAGAATTAGCTGATGACAAATAAATTAAAGAAAATTGTTATTATAGGTGCAGGACATGTAGGCTCTCATTGTGGGTACAGTTTGCTAGCACAAGGAGAAGTTGATGAAATTGTTTTTATCGATGTGGACTCAACAAAAGGTAAAGCACAAGCATGGGATATTGCCGATGCAGCATGTTTTATGCCTCATCCTACCATTGTGAGATTTGGAGATTATCAGGATTGTAAAAATGCCGATATAGTTGTTTTAGCTGCAGGAGTTCCAAGAAAGCCTGGACAAACGAGGCTAGATACCATGGATGACTCCATAATAGTGATGAAAGAAATTGTAGAACCTTTAAAAAACTCAGGATTTGAAGGCATATTGATTTGTATATCCAATCCAGCTGATGTTATTGCTAACTACATGAGAAAGCATTTGGCTTGGCCCAAAAATAGAGTTTTTAGTACGGGAACTTCTCTTGATACTGCTAGACTTAAAAGAGTTCTTCAAGAAGAAACTGGAGCAGACTCTAGAAGTATTCAATGTATTTCTATGGGTGAACATGGAGATTCAAGTATGATTCCTTTTTCTCATATTACCCTTGGTGGAAAACCCTTATTAGAATTAATAAAAGAAAAGCCTGAAAAATATGGCCATTTGAATTTTGATCATATTCTACATAGAACTCGTATGATTGGAATGGATGTTGTAATTGGAAAAGGTTCAACAGAATTTGGAATTGGTACTGTTCTTGCAGACCTTGTTAAAGCAATCTTTCATGATGAGCATCGTGTTATACCTGTATCCGCTTTATTAGAAGGTGAATATGGTGAAGAAAATTTACATATTGGTGTGCCCGCTATTATTGGGAAAAAAGGAATAGAAGAAATAATTGAGTTAAAATTAAATACTGACGAGCAAAAATTATTTGAAGAATCCTGTAATGTAATTCGTAACCACATTGCATTAGCAGAAAAACTATAATTAACTCTTCAATTAAAATGCACAGTTCAAGGTTAATGAACTGTGCACTTTTAAAGTTATTCTTTAATTTTTACTAAGACAATAACATTCTATCATTTGTTAATTGTTTTTTTCGTTCTTTTGAGTAATATGTTAATAATTCCTCTATAGTCATTTTACTTCTTTCTTCCCCTTTTATATCTAAGATAATCTCACCATCATCCATCATAATAGTACGATTTCCAAGAGAAAGTGCAGCTTTTATATCATGAGTAATCATCATTGTTGTTATTTTTGATTCAGCAACAATATCTGTAGTTATCTTTAATATTTTTTCTCCAGTGGCTGGGTCAAGTGCTGCAGTATGCTCATCTAAGAGTATAAGTTTAGGTGAAGAAATAGTACACATAAGAAGTGTAACCGCTTGTCTTTGTCCTCCAGATAAATGTCCAACTTTTGTTTTCATTCTATCTTCTAACCCCAAATCTAAGGTAGCTAGTATTTCTCTAAAGTGTGAAAAATCCCTTTTATTTAAAGCAAAAAAACTTCTTTTTGCTTTTCTAGTATAAGCAAGGGCTAGATTTTCTTCAATAGTCATAGATGGGGCTGTACCTTTCATTGGGTCCTGCATAAGCCTCCCAATATCAAAAGCCCTTTTATAATCCGTAAGTTTAGTGATATTATTATCATCTAGCATAATAGAACCACTATCCACAAAGAAACTTCCTCCTATTGCATTAAACAAGGTAGACTTTCCCGCTCCATTTGAGCCAATTATAGTGACAAAATCTCCTGGATCTAGATGTAAATTTATTGATTTCAAAGCTTTTTTTTCATTTACAGTGCCAGGGTAAAAAGTTTTAGAAACATTATTTAAAGTTAACATAGTATATTACTCCTCCCCTTTAATTTTATTTTGCTTAATCTTTGCTTTTATTGAAGGTAAAGAAAGGGCCACCGTAACAATAATTGCAGAAATTAATTTTAAAGCGTAAGAAGGAAGCAAATCAATTTTTAAAGCAAGTGCAATAATTATTCTGTAAATAATAGAGCCTGTTGCTGCTGATATCAATCCAATAGTCACTGAACGTTTGCCAAATAAAGCTTCTCCAATAATAACTGATGCTAAACCAATTACCACCATACCGCTTCCAGAACCCACATCAGAAAACATTTGATATTGACATATCAAAGCTCCAGATAAAGCAACACAAGCATTACCCATGGATAATCCAATACACTTAGATAGGTTTGCATTTATAGATGAAGAACGAACCATTTCCTCATTATCACCTGTAGCACGAATAGCAAGCCCAAATCTTGTTTTAAATGCAATAGCAAGGATTACTGTAATGATAATACATATAAATAAAGCTAAAAGCGTTTTATTCATTCCGTTTTGAACCGTAATAATAGTCTCTATTTTGGTAAATATTGTTTCATTACCTACAATAGATAGATTTGCTTTACCTCCCATAATTCCTAAATTCACTGTATATAATGCTGTCATAACAAGAATTCCTGATAATATGGGATGTATATTTAATTTAGTTTGTAATAAACCTGTTGTACACCCAGCCAAAGCTCCTGCAAGTATTGCAACTGGTAAAGCAAGAAAAGGATGTCCGCTGATAGTTACTACAGCAGCACAAGCCATACCTAATGAAAAACTACCGTCAACGGTTAAATCCGGCAAATTTAAGATACGAAATGTTATATATATACCTAATGCCATAATGGCATATAATAACCCAAGTTGTAATGACCCCATTATTAGTATCATATTTATCCCCTTTTTACATTTTAAACAAACCCCTTAAAGTATACATAAGTTTACTTAAGGGGTTGTCTATTTAAATTAATTCTATTCCCCTATAATAACAAATTCCTTCATTAACTCATCTGAAATATTTAAACCTAAATCTTTAGCTGTACTAATATTTATCATTTTAGAATATTCAGCAATTTGCTCTACAGAATTTTCTTTAATTGTTTCACCTTTAATAATACGTGAAACCATTTGAGCTGTTTGTTTTCCAAGTACAGTATAATCAATACCCACTGTTGCAAGTGCTCCATCTGCAACCATTGAATCTGCACCCACATAAGTAGGAATGTTAGAATCCATTGCTATTTGCATATAAGTAGCCATTGCTGAAGCAACTGTATTATCATTTGGTGTAAAGAAAGCATCAACTTCTCCAACCAAAGAAGAAGCCACTTGTTGTAAATCAGCAGTCCCTGTAATTGTAGCTTCTTTATATTCTATACCATTAGCATCACAATACTCTTTAGCTCTTTTGATCCCAGTAGAAGAATTTATTTCGCTACTATTGTATATAAATCCAAATACTTTTACCTCTGGTGTTAATTCATTTGCTAGTTTAAAAATATCTTCAATAGCAATTGAATTTGAAACCCCTGTAATATTACCTGTTGTTTCTTCAAAAGAAGTAACAAGCCCAGCTTCTATAGGATTACTTACTGCTGAAAATACGATAGGTACACTGGTAGTTGAAGCTATTGCTGCTTGTGCAGTAGGAGTTGCAATAGGTACAAGCATATTTACACCATCGCTCAACATATCTTGCATAATAGTAGGTAATAAACTCATATCTCCATTTGCATTTTCAAAATCAATTTCAATTTCAGTATTATCCCCAAAATCCATTGCCTTTAGTTCTGATTCAATAGTTTCATGAATTTGATTCAAAGAAGGGTGATCCATAGGAAGGATAATCCCAATTTTATAAATTTTTGACTCAGTACTATCCGTGCTATTAGTGCTATTAGTACTATTAGTACTATTAGTATTATCAGTATTACTTGAACACCCCGTTAAGCCCCCTAATGCAATAATTGCTACCAATAAAAATGTTAATAGTTTTTTCATCTCTCTTTTCCCCTTTTTAATAAATTATTTTTTTATACTATTTGCATATAAATTCCAGTTATTTTCCCCATGGAATCCTTGCAGTAGTATTATTTTAATTAATTTTTTATAAACAAAAAAATCTGTCCTTTTTTAAGAACAGATTATATCTGATATACCATCTTAATACACAAAATTTTAAACACGATACCTATTGTTAACGCCAATGTACGTCTTAGCTACTAGATTTACTATAAATCGTTCACCTTGCCCTCAGTGGTCCATTTACTGTACAGCTTTTTCGCGAGGCTTCCACCATCCCTCACTCTCTGTAGATGCTTATTACAGTTTTATCTCCACGTCACAAGTTTAATAGGTACATTATAATCTAAACCATCAAAAAATGTCAAGATTAATCTTACTTAACCAATTCAATTTTATGAAAACTTATTAGGAAATTAATTATAATTGAATAAAAGCAAAAAAAATGGTTTAATAAACTTAAATATACTTTAATAATTTAGTTTCAACACTTGGAGGGTGATACTAATTGCAAAAAATAAAAACAGATTCAACGGAAATTGAAATAGGTAGAATAGAAAATTTAATAATCCTTTCTATTTTGCCTATAATATTTTTGATTTCCGCATTCTTGCTGGATACTCCAGCTAATATTCTTAAGGGGCTATATTCAATAATTATATCATCAGATGTTTTATTGGTAGATTATTTAGAAGTAGGAGGCATAGGCGCTACTTTTGTAAATGCAGCACTATTAGCATTGATAAATATTTTTATAATATATAAGTTAAAACTAAAACTAAATGGAGCTCTTATTGCAGCTATATTTACTATAACAGGGTTTTCATTTTTCGGTAAAAATATATTTAATGTTTGGCCTATTTATATAGGTGGATATTTATATGCAAAATACCAAAAAATTGAGTTTAAAAGTGTTTTAGTTGTAATTATGTTTTCTACTTCCCTTGCACCAATAATAAATGAAATAGCTTTTGGATTAAATACAAATATTTTATTTTCATTGCCTATAGCCATACTTTTCGGAATCTTCATTGGCTTTGTTATAACTCCTTTATCATCTCATATGTTAAGAACTCATGATGGCTATAATTTATATAATATTGGCTTAACTGCTGGGATTTTAGGTATGTTAATAACCTCCTTATTAAGAAGTTTTGGCTTTGTTATAGAACCACAACAAGTTCTTTCAACTAAATATGATTTGTTCTTAAAAATATTCTTTTTTATATTATTTCTTCTTTTAATAATATTAGGCTATTTTATTAATAATAAGAGTTTTAAAGGGTATAAGAAAATTTTAAAATTTTCTGGAAGATTGGTTACTGATTTTACTCAACTTAAAGGATATGGTATCACATACATAAATATGGGCATTATGGGTATAGTATCATTGGCTTATGCTATATCTTTAGGCGGCGTATTAAATGGTCCTATTGTTGGAGCATTATTAACTGTTGTTGGATTTGGTGCTTTTGGAAAACACCTTAGAAATGCCTTGCCTATTATGCTTGGTGTTGCTTTAGGTGCTTTTATTAAAATATGGGATATAGATTCTACTGCAGTAATACTTGCAGGATTGTTTGGTACAACGCTAGCTCCTATAGCCGGAGAGTTCGGTCCAATTATAGGACTTATAGCTGGTTTTTTACATTTATCAGTTGTTATGAATGTAGGTGTTGTTCATGGAGGTATAAATCTATATAATAATGGTTTTGCCGGAGGATTTGTTGCAGCAATATTAGTTCCTATTATAGATGCTTTTAAGAAAGGAGATTAAATTTATGAGACACGAAGTACAAAAAATTTCTAAAATAGTAGATGAAATTATAAACTTTTGCTTTTTAAATTCATCAAAAAAAGTAAATATATCTATCGAAAATACAGATGATGCTTTTATTATAATTACTGAATCAGACCAAATAAACCATAGTACTAAAAAAATCGATCAAATTAAAGAACTTCTCAATGTTCAAAGACAAACTGAAATGGAAGAATACTATTGGCAGTTAGCCGGAGAAGATATCAAAGGAGGGGAATTAAATTTAGTTGGCATGATGGTAGATGAAGTAGATATTGAATTTAAACCTCCTTCACTTAAAATAAAATTAGTAAGATACAAAAAATAAATATCTCAGGGGGCTAAATCTCATTAATTACTTATAGTGACTTTTGGGATATAGATTCCCCCTGATTTTTTACTTAACTACATATCTTTTCTAATTATCTCCGTTGAGTCATTGCCAGTTATTATGAAACCTATTAAAAATTTACTATTTTATAGAAAGCCGGCTTTTCTTGGTGATTTTCATCAAATACAAGAGGCCAATCTTGCCTATTTTTTACTGGAAAATTACTTTTCCAAGTTTTTTCATCACTAATTCCCCAGAATAAAACTCCTGTGATAAACTGTTGATATTCTCTAAATATAGAAAATACTTTTTCGTATACTTCTGCTTGTTTTTCAATCATTTCTTTTGTAGGTTTTATACTGTCCCTTCTTTGGTCTTCAAATGAAAACATAGATATATCCATTTCAGTTATTTGAATTTGAAGTCCTAATGATGAATATTTTTCTAAAGCATTTCGTAGATTATCAAATAAATTTACATCATTAATATCCCAGTGAGCTTGAATACCTACTCCATCAATAGGGGTTCCTTCATCTATAAGCTTTTTTAATAGTTTATAAGTTTTTTCTAACTTTTTAGGTTGCTCATTATTATAATCATTATAAAATAATACTGCTTCGCTATCCGCTTCTTTTGCATATTGAAAAGCTATTTTTATATAATCTTCCCCAATTATATCTAACCACTGAGTATCTCTTAATGATTTATCTTCAAAATCTTCAATAGCTTCATTTACCACATCCCAGACATAAACTTTTCCTTTATAATGGTTCATTATTTCATTAATATGATTTTTCATTCTTTTAAGCAATAATTCTCTTGAGGCTTTTTCTCCCTTAACATCTTTAAATACCCACTCTGGTGTTTGATTGTGCCATACCAAGGTATGACCTCTCATTTTCATATTATTATCTACGGCAAAATTCACTATTTTGTCACTTTGCTCAAAATTAAATTGATTTTCTAAAGGTTGTATATTTTCAAACTTCATATGATTTTCTGCAACTAAAACATTAAAATGTTTTAGTAAAATTTCCTTGTGCTCTCCATTAATATCATCTGGTCTTACCGCTGCCCCTATAGGAAAATGTTTTTGATATGCGTTACATAAAGAAATTTCCTTTTCATTTTTAATACTCATTATTCCACCACTCCTTCTAGTTTAATCAAATTATTAATCCATTTTTTTGATTTGAATCTTTTTGCACATGAGATAAATTTATATATTTCTTGAACTGTTATTAATGTAAAAACAACAGTTATAGGCATTTTAAAAATCATACCTATGTATGGGTTTAAAGCTATTATTATTATAGAAATAACTGCACTTACTATAAAACTTAACTTTAAAATTTTTCTACCATAGGAATAGGCCAATTCCTGTTCTCCAGCACCTATAGCATTCCCCACCATAATAACAGAAGTGCTTGCCATACCAGAGATGGCAAAAAGGATAGATTTTGTATTGTTTTAGAAATATTCATTGCAGCCACCACATACTTATCTTTGTATAAAATCGTTATCATAATTAAGCATTCTAAAATTCTAGCTATAACCGTTGCCAGCGCTGCTCCTGAAATCCCCAATGCAGGAAATCCCATTTTCCCTCCAATAAGCAAATAATTCAAAAAAGTATTTATAAATCTTGCTAAAGTATTTATTATCATAGGTAGTTTGATTTGCGCTGTACTTCTTAAAATACTGGCATAAGAAAAGGTAATTGCCGTAAACACCTAACTAAAAGAACTTACTCTGAAATAGTCTTTACCTAAAACAATTATTTCATCATCTTTGGTGAAAAAACCCATAATCTGTTCTGGTATAAAAAAAAAACTATCAGAAAAAATAAAATTGAAAATCCAATAGAACTTATTAAAGTTATACCTAAAACAGCTTTTACATTTTTCTCATCTTTATTTCCCCAAAACTATGCGGAAAAAACTGATCCTCCACTAGAAAAAGCAAAAATAATTATACAATGAATTATGTTTTATTAGATTTTTGTCGGTTACTCTTTTAACATACCTAAATAAATTTAGTACAACAACCCAAGAAATTTAGTTAAAAACATAGAAAATTAAATTCTATATTTTTTAAAATCATTAAACAGATTGAAATAAATCCATATATACTCCCTACAATAATTAATACTTTTCTTATAAAATCTTACTAATAAACGAATATTCATTCATTTATTAGTAAGATTAAATCAATAGATTTAATCAATTTAAAACTAATTTTTATATAGGTATTTAAGCCTTAAAATAATCTCTTTCACCTCATATTGCAAGAGAATAACAAAATAGCGTCTAATTAAATTTTGTTTTACTTACTCTTAATATTTCTCATATACAGATATGTTAAAATCAAGCTCTGTTGAAAGTTTAGAAGTTTCATCCGCTTTTTCTTTCATGGTATTATCAAAAGTCCAATAATAAGGAGTCATTGAAATAAGGTTCTTTACATCTTCCTTTCCTTCTACTTGAATACTATACTTAACCTCTTTATGCTGAACTAATTTAAATCCCTGGAAGCTAATTTCTTTTTCTTCATGCTTTCTAGCTTTTACATATAATATTTCTTTTAGCCCATATAAATGTTGAATCCCAGGGGTTACCACTACTAACTTACCATTATCCTTCAGTACCCTTTTTAGTTCTGACTCGTCAGAAGGTGCAAAATTTCTAATAATAATATCTATTGTATTTGACATAATTGGTAAATTAAAATTACTTCCTACTATAAAGTTTATTTTTTTATCCCTTTTAGCCGCATATGTAATTGCAGTCTTTGAAATATCTACACCAAAAAAATCAACTTCCTTGTTTTGAATGTAATTATTTTCTTTGCTATATATGTATTCCTTTATATTAGATAAAAAATATCCTTCTCCACACCCAGCATCAAGTATATTTATCTTATCTCCATTTATATTTGATATTATCACTTCATTCAACGCTTCAGAAAAAATGTGGTAATACCCTTTATTTAAAAAGTCCCTACGTGCTTCCATCATTTCTTTGCTGTCTCCTGGATCTTTTGTTCTTTTTTGATTAGCTAATAAAAGATTAATCTGTCCTTTATTAGCTATATCATAACTATGATTATTTAAACATATATACTGTTTTTCATGTTTTTTTAAACTTAAATTGCATACTGGACATTTTAATATAGAGTCCAAATTTTCAATTATCACAAAATCACTTCCTTATTTTCTTATCCACATAAATATATCACAAAATCAGTTCCTTTGTAAGTAAAACAGGTTTGTAATTAAAAGCATATTTAATCTATAGGAAAAACATATAAGGCGTATAATAAAACATATACATTATAGGAGCAAAATCAATATTTAAGCGTATGCTCTTATTTCATAAACAGTTACACGTGGTGAACCGTTAGTTTTATTAAATACTACTTTTATTTCATCTGTTTTTATTGTTGAAAAGTCTATAATATTCTTTCTTTGATAATTCTCTTTAATTGATTTAATTTCAACATATTCTCCATTTAATTTTGCAAAAATCGTATAATCTTTTATAATCTCTGGAAAAACATTAAAGTCTAAATATATTTCTAAATTATGATAGATATAGTTTAAATTAGAATCAAAGACTAATACTACCTGACTAACTTCTTTTTCTTCATTAAACTTTAAACTTACCCACTCTTCATCATTACTTTTTTCTGAAAGCCACAAATTTGGTAATTTATGATTTCTAGAGTATCCATTATTGATATTAGAAGCACTATAAATATTTTCTTCTAAACCTTTAAAACATGGCAATTCTTTTCTTACTTCCCACATTTCTTTCATAAGTTCTAATGTATCAATATCTATATAAGTAGATTTTTTAGAAAAATAATGTTTTGTAAGATAAAAAACACCATTAACTCTATCATTATTCATACCCATTGATACTAAATCATTTTTATGAATCTGTATAAATATTTTACCTGTGCTAATTTCACAACCTAAATCTAGGTCTATCCACTGATATTCTTCACTGGCTTTAAGATTAATACTTTTTTTCATTAATTTCTGCTGTGGTTTATAGTTTTGATCTTTTATTGCTGTGTACATGATGTATTCAATTTCTGTATCTACTTTTGCTTTAAGAAATAAAGATATTTTTCCAATGTATTTTTCTACTGGTAAAATTAATGCCACTTCTTCATTCAATACTTTTTCATATTCCATATTATCAAAGTTTAATTTTTCATTTGAAGAAGCTGTTATAGTTGCTTTTCTAGCTAAATCTTTTTCATCTTCATTAACTGTTCCTATAATATATTGGTCATTTTTAATTAATTCTTGTTTAAATTCATCTAAATAATTTTCATATATTCCTCTTGGGTTAACAGAATATTTCTTACATAAATATGCTGCAATAGCAACTGATTGTCCAAGTACTGCTAACGTTCCCATTACACGTGTAGAGCCAAAAGCCACGTGAGTTGTTGACATACAACGGCTTGCAACAAATAAATTATCTACATCTTTTGAATAACAACTTCTATAAGGTATTGGATAAACACCATTTAAAACATAATGACGATTGATTAAATCAGTAGAAAAGAAACCTTTAAGAGCATGCAAATCAAAAGACCATCCCCCGTGACCAATAGTGTCTTCAAAATCATTTTGTGCTACAATATCCCCTTCTGTTAAAATGTAATCTCCCATAAGTCTTCTTGATTCTCTTTTACCAGTCACTGGACTTACATATTCAAAATCAAAATTGTCTGAGTCGTATTGTTCTCCTTTTTTAATATGATCCCATATGCCATAAACCAATTCCCTTTGTTCTTGCATAATTTCTTCTGCATCACTAATTTGATTTCTACCATATCCAATCTCATAAAACCATTGCATTCTATAACCTTCGTAACGAGAATTTCCTGGTATTCTATCTGGGATTATTCTATTTTTTAAAGTTTCTTCCACAGACAAGCTTTTTGCAAAATCAGGCAAAACAAAAGGTGCTTTTCTTCCTGTATCTTTTGAATAAAAAGATAGTGTACTAAGCAAAACATGGTCATCCGCTTTTTCTGGCGCAATGCGTTCGCCAAACTCTGAGCTAGCTTCTCTTCCCATTCTATACTCAGCCGCTGCTAAATATCCAATGGTTCCATCACCAGTATCATCTAAGAAATATGGACTTTTAAATTCAAGACGTTTTTCTGTACCTATTTGTGAGCCTGAAACACTTTCAATTGTTCCATCCTCTTTTGTTATTACCTCATCCACATTTGTGTTTAAATACAGGGAAATATTTTTTTCTCTAAGCACATAATCAAGTAATACCGTATGCCATAAATATGGATTTCCCTGGGGATTTCTATATAAATTCTCAAGTCTAAGTTCTTCCATAATTCCAGATTCTCTTGCATAAAAGTTAAACTCACTTGACCCATCTCCACCTGATATAGTTATACGAACTTCTGGACTGGCATTTCCCCCAAGATAACCTCTATTATTAATAAGTGCTACGGATAATCCCAGTCTTGCGGCTTGTATAGCAGCACAAATACCTGGCATTCCGCCTCCAATAATTGTAAAATCTTTTTCTACTAATTCCGTTTTAAAACGCATATAATCATCCTCTCTATTTTTCAATTCATATCCTTCTTATTCTATGGTAACTGATGTATTGAACACTTTAAATACCATATAATGAATTTTTCATATCCTTTTTCGCTTTATTGTGATATGCTTTTTTTATAATTATTTTGTATTTATTATTTGATGAAAGGATATAAAAAAATGGAAAATAGAGTTGATATTTATCCAAAGGAATTGCCCATTGTTGCTACTGTGGGTATGGTGAATGTGACCACTCCATGGCGTCACTTAGATAGAATATTAGAAATTAACACTATGTTATTTGTGTTAAATGGCACAGTTCATGTATCTGAAAATGGAGTTGATTATGAAGTGAACAAAAACCAAGTTTTCTTTTTAAAAAATAGACTTCATCATTACGGAAAAACCTTAACCCAGCCAGGGGCAAAATGGTTTTGGATTTCTTTTATACCTTCTACCACCCCCATTTGCGCTGATACCATGTATCTACCTAAACTTTTAACTATCAGCTCGCCAGATAAGATGCATGATATCATTGCTCCTATGAAAAAATTATATAATTCAAGTGAACCCTTTAAAGCTCAAAGACTTAGCGGTTCTTTGTACCAAATATTTTTTCAACTCTTAAGCCAACCTTCAAAATATGAAGTTAATAACGCTGCCGCTATCATAACTCCAAAAGTTATTAAAATGCTAAAATCCCAAATAAAGGATAAATTTTCTGCAAAACTCATTGAAGATAAGCTTAATATGAGCTATAGCTACCTTGGGAGACTGTTCAAATCAGAAACAGGTACAACCATCAATAGATATCATATGGAACTTAAAGTAAGAGAGGTTATAAATTTAATGCAAACCACAAATCTAACTCTCTCTGAAATAAGTGATAAACTTAATTACCCTAACCCATATTACTTAAGTAGGATTTTCAAGAAAGTTGTGGGCATGTCCCCACGTGATTATCAGCATCAACTTTATCATTAATTTTTTGAAATGCCAAAAAACCGAAAAACTTTTTAAAGGTGGATTATTCACACAATACAGTAAATAATCCACCTTCAACATTTCTAGAAACAAACTTTTTATTATTAGTATAATTTATTTAAATTGTCCTAATACTCTCAGCTTGTGGTCCTTTTGGTCCGCTAACTACATTAAAGGTTACTTTTTCGCCTTCTTCTAAAGTTTTATAACCTTCTTTATCTATTTGTGAGAAGTGAGCAAAAACATCGTCTCCTTCATCTGTAGTTATGAAACCAAATCCTTTTTCTCCATTAAACCATTTTACTGTTCCATTCATTACTTTTACCTCCGAGATTTTTATTTGCTTTTAATGCTTTCCGAAAAATTCGACAGCTTATATCACAAATATATTATTTACAATAAAGTCAAATTATATAACAGTAAATCAAAACTTACTTACAAAAAAAACTGTAAACAAAATAATTTGTCTACAGTTTTATATTAACACTCTTTATTCAGCGTAGATTTAATTCTTTTTCGCTTATACAAACCGCATTATATCTTCAGTCTCCATTCTTGGAGTTGCTGCAGGTTTTTCATCTGGATAACCGTAGACAATAAGTGCTGCTACCGTTTCTTCTTCTGGTAAACCTACAACTTTAGAAATTGACTCATCATTAATAACTCCCATAACTGTTGTCCCAATACCTTTAGCATGTGCTGCTAAACAAAATGTTTGACATGCAAGACCAGCATCAAAGATTTCCCAAGTATTAGCTTTTGAAGTAGCATATTCATCTTTGTCTAGTTTACCACTTTTACCTTTAACAAAACTTAATACTGCTACACCTTTTGTTTCTTTTAATGTGTTTACATTATAAACAAATTCATTAACACCTTCTGTTCCAAGACGTTTGATAGTTGCTTCATCATCTACCAATGTATATCTTGCTACTTGAAAATTTCCCCATGATGGTGACCATTTGCTGATTGAAACTATTTCTTTCATAATTTCTCTATCAACTTTTTCATTTTTAAATTTACGAACACTTCTTCTTTCTTTTATCATTGTAACTGCATCCATTTTTATTACCCATCTTTTTCATATTTATATTTTTACCTAGCCTTAAAGCCAACTAAATTATTTTACAGTTTTTGTCTTTGCATTGGTTCTTAATTATAAATCAATAAATTTATTAGCAACTTTCCTAATGAAGAACCTGGTATTAATATTAACATGAAGTGTACATTCACGACTAGTACGCACTTTTTTTTCATATAATATACAATATGTTCGTAACGTAATAAATAAGGTTATTTGAGAATAAAATTTTTAAATGTTCTTAAAAAAAATCAACTCTTCACTATCTTTTAATTTAAATTTGGAAACTTCTCTTTTTAACATTTCTGCTTGTGCTGACAACTCTTCACTTGCAGCTGCGCTTTCTTCAGCTGTAGCAGAATTGCTTTGAATTACACTGGTAATCTGATTAAGTGCTAGGTTGATTTTTTCAATTCCTGATTTTTGTTCATTTGAAGCCTCAGAAATATCTTTTATTAATGTTGCCACCTTTGTAACGTCTTGGACAATCTTTATTAATGATTCTGATGATTTATTTGCTAGTTTTGACCCTAGATTAACCTTTTGTATTGAATCATTTATCATTAATTCAGTTTCTTTTGCAGCATTAGCACTTCTAGCCGCAAGACTTCTTACTTCTTCTGCAACTACAGCAAAGCCTTTCCCTTGTTGACCTGCTCTGGCCGCTTCAACAGCAGCATTTAAAGCTAAAATATTAGTTTGAAATGCAATTTCCTCTATAACTTTTATTACTTTTGATATATTAATAGATGATTCATTTATAACATTCATTGCTGATACCATATCATTCATCTGTTCATTACCTGAAATAGCATCATTCTTTGCTATATCCGCAAGGTGACTTGCTTCATTTGCATTTAATGTGTTTTGACTGGTTTGCTTTGATACCTGTGTTATACTTGAAGTTATTTCTTCTATTGAGCTTGCTTGCTCTGTAGCCCCTTGTGCAAGTGCCTGTGCTGAATCAGCAACTTGTCCAGAACCTGCAGCAACTTGTTCAGAAGATGCATTTATATTAGTCATAGATAGATTTAAATTATCAATCATTCTATTTAATTCATTAGCTAGTTTTCCTGACTGATCATTTGATTTAACATAACTAGTTATAGATAAATCACCTTCTCCGATTTTTTCCATATCATTTTTGATTACATCAAGATTGGAAACTATTCTTTTAACAATAATAAATACCACAACTAAAGCTAAAACAAAAAATATTACACCACTAACTATTGTTGTATAAAGAGCATCATAAGAATCTGCTTTGCTTTCCGAATAATCCATAGTACCAATTATTTTCCATCCATTACTTTCCATAGTACTAAACACTGCATATTTTTTTACACCATCTAAAGCATAAGTGGTATCCCCTTGCGTATTTTCTACTAAGGAGTCTTTTAATTCTTGTACATCTAATTCTTTACCTATGTATTCATTATTATTATGGGCTAAAACAATATTTTTACTATCTACAATGAAAAAATATCCTGTTTCTCCTAATGAAATTTCAGACACATAAGAGCCTAATTCATCTAATGAAATATTTATCCCATATACACCTATAAGTTCATTATCAATAGTCAACGGAGCCGCTATTGACATAGTTAATTCTCCTGTAGTTTCGTCAATATAAGGTTCTGTCCATGTGAGTTCATTTTTCTCAACTGCTTGAGTATACCAAATTTGTGAAGTAGGATCATAATCTGAAGGCAATTCATTTTCACTTGAAATAACCATTTTTTTATCCTCAGTAGCTAAATATACTGCTTGAACGTTAGAGGTATTTTCTCGTATCGTATCAAAAAAACCTGTCATAGCAATTAATTTTTCTTCAGTAAGATCACCATTTAAGTCAGGATTATGACCAATCATATCTAATGTTTGTTCGGTACCCTCAGTAAAATTTTTTAGCCAGTCCTCAAAGGTCCTAATCAATTGGAAACTTTGGTCTTGAATAGATTTTTCAACTATTTTACTAGTTTTATAGTAGTTTATTCCTCCAACAACTGAAATAGTTGATACCATTAAGAATGTAATTACTAACATTAATTTTAGTTGAATAGATGCATTATTCATTCTAAAACTTTTCTTCTTCAATATGTTTTTCATATTTCCTACATCACCTTTCGTATTTTAATATATTTAATTATGTTTTTTTCTTGTGTTGTAATTTTTATTAATTCTTTTTATTATAAATTAGTTATGAGAGGACTATGTGAACAAATTCTTTTCTCCTATACGAAATTTTGTAGAAATTATACCCTATATTCGCTACAGCCTACACATTTAAGAATGTCTTCACTCTGAATTAATAGAAGAGACTTTAGGTTGTCTTCCATACAAACTTATTCTATACGGAAGATGCCACCAAACAATTCTTACAGACTCTATTATCACTGATGAAAAAAGCTTATTTAATTAACTATTCTAAGTATTATCATATTACATTATTCTTAAATGAACCTTAAATTCCAACCAATATTAATCTTTTTGAATATACTAAAAGGACTCATCAATTTTGATGAGTCCTTTTCTTAATATTTTTCAAATTCATTGTCACTTAAATTAATTACCGTTCTAGCATTAGAATTTCTTATCTCCTTTGAATTATCAAGTATTTTCAAAGGTTTCTCCCCTAAGTATTCTATACCTTTATTAAATATGAGTTCCTCCTCTGAGGAAACTGATTTTCTATTTTTTAATTTAAAAGTTCTTACTTCATCCTTTAATAATTGCGCTTGGCTAGATAATTCTTCACTAGCGGCAGCTGTTTCTTCCGATGTGGCTGAGGTATTTTGTACAACTCCTGCTATTTGAGTGATTCCCTCATTCACTTGCTGAACTCCAATTGATTGTTCATTAGATGCTAATGAAATATCCCCCACCAAGTTAGCGGCTTTGGTAACACCCTCAACAATTTTCTTTAAAGCTTCCGCTGTTTTATTAGCGATTTCAGTTCCACCTTTTACATGTTTAATAGAGTCTTCAATCATAATAGTAGTTTCCTTTGCAGCATTGGCAGAACGTGCTGCTAAATTTCTTACCTCTTCGGCAACTACTGCAAAACCCTTACCATGTTGTCCAGCTCTTGCTGCTTCAACCGCTGCATTTAAAGCCAATATATTTGTTTGGAAAGCAATTTCATCAATTACTTTAATAATTTTAGAAATATTATTTGAAGAATTATTAATTTCACTCATAGCAGATAACATTTCTTGCATTTGAGCATTACCTTGAGATGCATATACTTTAGCTCCTTCTGCAATATCTTTAGCTTCATGAGCATTGGTTGCATTTTGTTTAGTTTGTGTAGAGATTTCTTCAACTGTAGCTGTTAATTCTTCTATTGAACTTGCTTGTTCTGTAGCTCCCTGAGAAAGAGATGTACTAGAATCAGATACTTGTCCAGCTCCCGCCGCTACCTGTTCAGAAGATGAATTAATATTACTCATGACCCTGTTCAAGTTATCCGTCATATTATTGAACGCTTTAGCCATCTCACCTATTTCATCCCTGCTATGAACATCTAATTCTACATCAAGGTCTCCATCGGCAATTTTGTTTGCTGCTGCTAACATACCTTTAATTGGCTTACCTATTTTATGTGCTAAGTACAAACCCAACACAATAGCTAAAGCAAATCCTATCACAATAATCAACACCATAAAAATGAAAGATTCTCTATAGTTTTTATTAATATTTTGAACTAATGTTTCTGCCTGTAAGTTGTTCTCTTCAATGAGATTTTGTAGATCTTTTTCCACTGCTTCTCTTGCAACCACAAAATCTTGTAAAATTTTCTGAGCTTCAGTTTCATTTCCATTTTTAAGATACTTTTCAAAATCTTTACGAATCGTTATGTAAGGTTTTAAATCTTTATTAAACTGGTCTAATAGTACTACTTCTTCTCCTACTAAAAATGAATTTTCATACTTTTCTAGTAGTACTTTATTTTCATTATCCAATTCAATATTTTGTTTCTCCCTTTGATTAAAATCATTCATATCTTTGTTATAAAGCATATATATATTATTTGATCGTATTCTTAACAAATTTAGATTTACGGTTGATAAATCTCTAATTGGTATTAATTTATCTCTATAAATCTCTAAAGCGTATTTATTACTTTTGCTCATATTGAATAAGCCAATTGAACCCACTACACCTGACAACAATGCAACAATTATGAATCCAATCACTAACTTAGTTCCAATTTTAAAACTGTTAAAACCAAAATATTTTGTTTTTACAATCCTCTTCATAGTACTTCCCCCTATTAATATTCACAATTTAGATTTTTCTTATGTTTAATAAATTTTTAACCCTCTCAAGCTAAAGTACTCCTCATTGGTTTTGAGAATGCTTTTAAATTATTTAACATATAAAACTTATACTTATTTTTTAATTTCAATTTGAATTCAATTTAATTTCAATTTAAATCCAATCTAGATTTTATCATAATTATAAAATAAATTCTACATTTCATGTAATAAAAATAAAAAAAATAGTAATTTATAGCAATATTTTAATCTTTTATATAATTGTAGTCATTGTTTAATTAAATTTTATATATATATATATGTAATTCTTGCCATATTATTAGTGAACTCCACCACAAAAATGTTTACTCATTTTCTATTAATTTTATTATTGGACTTCTTTTCGCTAAAGCTCCTGCTTCTAAAATAATCATTACATGAATTTATTGATATTTTTAAAATCCAGTTTTAACTTATGCTTTTCTTTGTAGCTGTTTATATACTTCATCATCTTAACAAAAATTTCCTAGGTCAAAATATAGTTCTCATGATAATCCCCTATATTTCTATACACATATGAAAAGATATATTTATACTACCTATTAACAAGAACCTCTATAGCTGTATGACTTCCGGAAAGTATCTCTTCAATTAATTCTTCATCCGTTGTCATAATAGCATCGTCCTACCCTAATAAAGTACCAATAAAAATAACTAAAAATACATCAAAAAATGTATAAAGCTAAAATTGACTATTAATAAAAAAAGCCAGGCACTCCTAATCATTTCAGACTAGAAATTCCTGGCTTCAAATTCATTTTTAAACTTCCCTAGTTATTTCTGACTACACTCTTCTTTTTCAATAAAACTAAAATTCCAATAATAATCAGCATTGTAATCGGTAACGCTAAAGCCTCACTCGCGTAACCTGCTACCAAGTAACCTATTGCAGAAGCTCCTCCAACTATTGCTGCGTAAGGCAGCTGTGTTTTAACATGCTGAATGTGATCGCAACATGCACTAGTTGAAGACTGAATTGTAGTATCTGATATAGGTGAACAGTTATCACCAAAAAGACCTCCGCTTACAACTGCACCTATAATAAGAGGTAGCGATATTCCCATATTAATAGCTAATGGAATTGCTATTGGTAGTCCTATAGCCCAGACTCCCCATGAACTTCCTGTAGCAAAGGAAATAATAATACCAAGGATAAACATAATAAAAGGAAGGGATGCAGATGAAATATTTCCTTGTAGTAATCCCGCTATATATGAACCTATTTCCATATTCTTTGTTAATGAACTAATACTCCATGCCATAATAAGTATAATAAGCACCTGTACCATAGTAGCTGCTCCTTTAGTCCACTGTTCAAATATATCTTCAGTATTAATTAAATTAGATTTTATACCAACTATACCAGCTACTACTGAACCTATTAAAAAGCTGAAAATTATTGAAATTTGAATGTCACAGTTACTAAAGCTTCCCAAAACTCCATTTTCTAAAACATTACCTGTATAGAATATAGTAGTTAACATTGTAATTATTAATGCTAAAACAGGTGCCAGAAAATTTATCATAGACAGGTTATGGTTCTCTGGAATACTATTTTCCGGTGGCTCAGCTATTAGATTATCATTTTCACCATATGTCATTCCAGTCTCTTTAGCCCTTTTTTCAGCCTCATACATAGGGCCTATGTCAAGACCAAACAAAATAACAATTAATACAGTAAATATAGTGCAAACAGCATAAAGATTAAACTGAAACATTCCAAAATATAATTTATAAGCGCTCTGTGAAAGCCCAAGTGCCGAAATCTCAGCAGCAATAAGTCCAATAAGATATACTCCATTATCATTAATAGGTGACATGGATACTAGAGGTGCGCCCATAGAATCTGTAATATACGCAAGCTTTACTCGTGAAACTTTCATTCTATCTGTAACAGGTCTCATAATAATTCCTACTAGCAGACATCCTTGGTCAAACAATACCAAAAAAGGTGCAACCCAAGTCATAAGCTGTGCCTTCCTTCTTGAATTTGCATGTTTTTGAGCCCATCTTCCAAAAGCTTCAGCTCCTCCGCATGCATTTATCATATACATAAATCCACCTATAAGCGAAATAAGGACCAACATTCCTGCATTCCAGCTATCAGCCATTTGAGGAATAATATAGTCTGAAAAGGTGCTAAGTAAACCATCTAAAAGATTCCAATCCATAATTATACTGGCTCCAGCCCATACACCAACAAACATGGATATAAGTGTGTTTCTTGTAATAAATGCTAAAATTATTGTTATTGCAGGAGGAATTAAGGATAGTGCACCATAATCTGTAAAGTTTGTACCTCTAGTTTCACCAAAGCTAAGAAAGCAAAACAAACAGATTATTGCTATAACCAATGCAACTATTTTACTTGTTTTTTTCATAAACGTTTCTCTCCTTCCAATTCTATGAATAAGCCTTTATTGCTAAATGCTAATAAAGACTTATTCCTTTTTGTTATATAATATCAAATAATATTCCTTTTAAATATCTATTTTTTTGGTGTCCTCTCAGCATTATTAAGCTATTCCGACAAGAACCCCAAAGTAATATGCTATGGGAATAGCAATCACTGTTTTAACAATGAAGATTATGGCTAAATCTTTAAACTTAATGTTCATACTTGATTTCATTAGAATAACGCCACCTTCACTCATACAAAACACTTGTGTAATCGCTACTACACAAATTACAAATTTGGTTAATTGAGAGCTTACTGATGCAGATCCCAAAAATGGTAATATTAAATCAGCAAATCCTGTAAAGAACGATGGTGCGGCGGCGGCTGCTTCCGGTAACCCCATTGCAGTTAATATCGGAGCAAAAGGAATAGCCATAACATCAAAAACGGGAGTATTTTCAGAAATAACCAAAACAGTTACTGCCACAACAGTAATCATAGGGAATACTTCCACCATCAAAGTAAAAGTTTCTTTAAGCCCTTCTTTAATCATTGCTCCAAAGCTTGGTGCTTGGTCAGCTTTTTTCAATGCTGAATCAATGATTTTTTGCCATCTGCTGCTATTATCATTTTCTTTAACTTGTGGAGCTTGATCATTGTAGTAACTTGTTGATTTTTTCGAAATAGGTGGAATTCTAACTAAAATAAATGTTGAAATGATAGCTATAAGTATTAATGCTATTGTTAACTGTGGAAAATAAGCAACATCAAGTCCCCCAATTCCAGTACTGTATACAAATGTAACTGGAAAAGAAATAATTGCAAATCCAAATATGATAGTACTACATTCTTTAGTGGTTAGACGCCCAGCTTTATGAGTTTTATCTGTTACTATCATACATGATGTACCTGAGCCAAACCAACCAATGAGAGCCATTAAAGATCCAGGCCCAGACAATTTAAATAATGGTTTAAAAATTGGTTCTATTACCCCACCTAACAGTTCCATTCCACCATAATCCAATAAAAGTGAAATAAACATAAGTGCAAATGCAAATAGAATAATCAAGGCCGGCATCAAATATGATGCGATAAAACCACCTGTATATTCACTCCATATCATTTCAGGTCCCACTTGAAAAAATCCAAGAAATAGAAGTATGGAACCGGCAATTCTCCAAACCAAAGACTTTACATCCACTTCAAAAAGCTTTTTAAAATATTCACTATGAATTTTATTCTTTCCGATAGTACTAAAAAACAACGAAGCCACTGCTAGTAAAATCATAAAAATTACTGCAATCATCGTATAATGTTTTATATGATCCATGATAAGGTTTTCAATGAATGCGATACACATTGTTGTTTCCCCATTTACCTTGAAAGGAATCATATAGTAAAAAACTCCAATAGCTGTAAAAATAATCAGTTTCATGATATTTTGCTTTGTTCGATAACCGTTTTCCATAATGTACCTCCTCTTTAACTACTATGTTATATTAATATTTTACCTTCTAGGTATCACTCACAAAATACACATAAGTAGTATATAGTTCTACTACTAAAGTATACTTATTTGAATTTTTGCCCATCCGTGATTATAACTATTTATAACACAACGCAGGAACCTCTAAAAAGCCCCTCCGTTGTTTATCAAAAGTATTATCTGTTCTTATATTCTTCTACATACTTCAGCATTGACTCATAAGTTTGGATTGCACCTTCCTGCATATATTCCATCGCTTTAATAGATGCATCATGGGCTTCTTTGCTCCCTCCATATACACAATCTTCAGGTACTCTACAGTAGTAATCATTTTGATGTGCATCAACGAATGTATAGTGAATACATACATCTGTATTAGAACCGACTAAAATCAAAGTTTCTATCTTATGCGCTCTTAAAAGTAATTCAATATCCGTTTTAAAGAATGCAGAGTATCTTCTTTTTACAACAATATAATCTTTATCTGTCATACCAATCTCATTAAACGGTGGATTGATTCCGTCACTTCCTTCAAGACAGTGTGCCCCTTCTACTCCATCTAGTTCTCTTCCAAAATCAGTTCCTGTTTTTCTATGTCTTTCCTGTACCACGATTACCGGCATTCCTGCTTCTCTTGCCTTTTTAACCAGGGCAGAGGCTTTTTCCATTCTCTCAGTACTTCCAGGCATAATTGGAATACTACTGTTGCAAGACTCCTCTCCAATACATCCTTCAAACATATCGATAACTACCATTGCCGTATTTCCTACAATTACAGGTTTTCTTGATCTTTTAATTTCCATTTTTCTTCCCCTTTTTTTTGAATTTATGACTTTCATTTTTTACTGAAGCATCAACGTCTGTTTCAGTAACTTTATACTTTCTTTTTGATGTGATTTACTTAACACCCCTAAAGATGCCATAATATAATGATTATCTATCAAAATTTTTGCAGTATTTTTTGGAAGCAATTTTAAACCATTGTTTATCTCTATAATACTTTTTAGTATCTCAACTCTTTTAGGAAGTTTTGTCAAGGCACCTCCTGTTCCCACAATATATTTTACTGCAGTTAAATCCTTGCCTTGAGCCATTCTTTTCTTTCCTGATGTAGAAAATAGATCTATAAGTGTGCCTGTATGCCTTTCAATAGCTATTTTGCAAGCAACTGTTGCCAGTTCTTCAACAAACCGTTTCTCAAGGTCGGTTTTAGGAATAGGCTTTTGATTTTTAATTAATTCTTCAAGTTTCTCAATGAAAATATCCATTTTCTGTGCAAGCTCTTTTTTAGTTGTAAGTTCAATTAAATTTTGTGCATTTACATATACCCCCAGATCACCTTCAACTGTTCTCTTTGCAATAGGTTCTGGAGAAATCATTATCCTTGAAATTTCTTCATTCCCTTCAGTAACAGAATGAATGTCTGTTGTAGCACCTCCAACATCAATAGAAACTATATCTCCCAGTATTTCATATAATACCTTTGTCGCCTCCATAACTCCTGCTGGAGTTGGAATGATATTTCCATTAACCATTTCTCTGACTTTTCCCATACCAGGGGCATTGGTAATATGTTCTTCAAATACATCTTGGATCACTTTTCTCGTAGGTTCCACATTCAACTGGTCAATTTTAGGATATACATTTTCAACTATATACAGTTTACAATTACTTTGCTGGAAAATAAGTTTAATCTCGTCTTGATTTTGTATATTGCCCGCGTAAATGATAGGAATGTTCAAATGTAGTCCTGCTATCAGCTCTGCATTGTAAATGGCAGTATCTCTCTCTCCATAATCCACTCCACCTGCCAGCAACATTATATTGGGCTTGATTTCCTTGATTTTTTCAAGATCCGTTCTCCTTAATCTACCGGCGGTTACCAAGTGTATATTGGCTCCTGCCCCTAAAGCCGCCTCTTTGGCCGCACGGACGGTCATGTCGTATACAAGCCCATGAACCGTCATTTTCAAACCACCAGCAGCGCTACTTGTTGCAATAAAGTCATTGTACTCAATATACTCAACACCTAAGTTGCTCTGCAAATCTAATATTGCATTTGTTAGACCTATATTGACATCGCCTTCTTCCACTGTTGTAGGAGACTGTCCAAATCCTAGAAAACGGGCATCTTCATGAATCATAAACCCATTGACAACAGTTGTTGTGCTTCCAATTTCCGCCACAAGGATATCAATTTTCATAAAACCCTCCTATGAAAAAACAATTATTTTCTATGGGTAACCAAAAATGTTGCTACATGTTTACCCTTTGAGCCTCTTCCAAACCCTGCATCTACTCCTGTTTTCACCGCTAATTCATTTATTACCTGAGTACCTCCACAAACTATATTGATTTTATCTCTTATCCCTTTTTCAACACATAAATCATGGATCTTTTTCATATTCTTATAATGAATGTCATCGTGACTGATAATGGTAGATGCAAGAATTGCCTCCGCATTGGTTTCTATTGCAGCATCAACTAGTTTTTCAACCGGACAAGATGTTCCAAGATATTCAACCTCAATACCCCATTTTTCGATACCCCCATGCTTAATGTCAATTACTTCTCTTAGTCCTACAGAATGTTCATCTTCACCCACTGTAGCCGCCACAACTTTTAAAGGTTTCTTATCTATTGCTTCCCACAATTCATTATCAGACAGCATAACAGGTTCTTCTGGAATTTCCAGTTTGCTAATATCCACTGAAAAATCAATTTTACCTTTCACTTGAACTCTTGTGCCTTCCGAAGGGTGCAATGCTTCTACATGAATGACTTCTGGATTTAACATATTCATATTCTTGGCAATCTCTATGCTAGCAAACTGTGCTGTTCTTTTATCTGTGGGCAAACAAAGTTCCAAGACAACTGTTCCGTCAGCCAACCATTCAACCTCTGGTTTTATTAAATTAGTGTTTCTGTATGCTTCTGCTTCTTCCATTCGTACATTGACGTTATCTTGCTTGTCCAGTTCATCAATAAAAATAATTTTTTCCGGTTTTTCGAATGTACAACCGTCAATCAGTTTTGATGGATCATTTACAGTATTCTTATCATATTGAGCAACATTGTTATATCCATAGTGAGCAGTAACTGGTGCCATATAGTCATCATCACGCTTGAACACTGTTCCCGCACCAATACCATCATCTATTTTTCTGCCAATACCATCACCGTTTCTCTCAGGATATTTAGCTGAGTCTACAAAGAATCCTTTTTCAACTGCTTCAAAGTATCCACCGACTTCAAGTAATTCTTCCAGATATAAAACCGCTCTTTCTTTAATCTCTCTGACTTCCTTTGGAAGATAACCTTCTTCACTAAGATTGACCATATCAAGTAATCCATCAAGTGCAACAAGGGTCTGCTTTGCAGTATCACACGCTTCTATATTGTACATATGCCAAGGAACATTTCTGCCCTCATCTGGTGTTATTGTAGATTGAATGTCAGCTCGTGTCAATTTGGAAATCATCATATTCAACACATGTGTAACAGTGGCTTCTCTGGATGATGATGTTATATATTTTGTGTTTTGTTGCGCTCTCATTTTATATTCTTTAAAGAAATCTCTTAAAGCAACGGCATAAGGCAAATCATACTTGGTACACGGAACCGGTGCTGCTGAAGGAGGCACTGTAGAAAGACAAATATTCTCTTTCTTCATACCAACTTTATGCGAGAACAAGCTGTTGATGCCATGTTGTACCATCAACTCCGGCATTACTTTCCAGGCTTCTCTTGCTGTAGCATTTGCATTGTGAGCACCGTCAATCTGCGCTATATCAGCCCAAGTCATTACACATTTACTTTCAGCGGCATCAACAAAACTTCTTACCATATTGATATTTCTATATAGTACATTATATTGAGGGTCCTGATGAGCTCCATTCACTCCTTCTTCTGCAAACATAACTGCAATTTCTGGTCCTGCCACACCGGAAATATATGAGTGATAGTTTATAGGTCTTCCAACTTCTTCTTCAATGAAATCCAGTGCTTTTCTGTGGCATCTCACCTGTTTTCTAGAAACAGGAATGCCTCCAATACCCTGTGGTGTACCTTCTATCAAACAATCATAATGTGATTGGCCAGCTGTACGAATAACCATAATATGGTCAGCACCATGCCATGCACACATTCTCATCCTTCTAATGTCATCTTCAAATCTTCCGGATGCTATTTCAGTTGTTATACTTTCTGCCGGTTGTGGGTCAAGGTTGTCAAAATATTGAACAGCGCTTGGGATACCAATACTGTTTTTCAAAGGTTCTGCACAATCTGAATAGGTATGTCCATCCATTTGAAGGTCAGCAACTTTTTCCCTCCATGTCCACCCACGTCTTTTAGGTCTGTAATTCTCAATATCATCTAGAATATCTCTTATATCAAGTCTTTCATTTGATTTATAGTTCTTCATGATAACCTCCTATTGGAATTTTAAGTTGTCCCAAAGCTTGCCATCAAGCATTTCAAGCCCTGCTTCTCTAACAGAAATTCCATTTTCTTTCGCTGCCTTGTAAACCAAGTGACCAACACCTTTTGATATTACTTCTCTGTCTATAGCCATTTCAACAAGCGGTTTTGCCTCAATACTACTAAATCCCATACGTAAAAGCACACTTCTTTCAACGCTAGGTGAGGTATGTGTTCTTGCTAGTTCAAGAAGTGGTTTAACCGCTTCTTCAGTAAGCTCCCAAAACCTATTATTTAATTCTTCATCAGACAAATTTTCAAGGTGTTTTCTTCTAGTTTCAAAATCATCTTCTCTTTTCAAATAACCTTTCATGTCTACCTCCTGTTTAATTCTTCCAAAGTTTCTTTAACAAACTCTATTGTAGAATTAGTATCTTCCGCCAAAAACCGGATATCACCTTCTGTGGCATAATCAACTTTTATAACTGCATTTTTAATATATGACTTCTTTAATTTATTCATATCCAAATCTACTGCTTTGATCAAACCTGGATTCTCTGGCAGAACAATATTTTGCCCACATATTTCATCTCTTGGGTCTCCAACTATGATAGCAACTCCCATTTCTTTTGCAAAGGAAAGCTGCGGCTGAAGATGTTTGCCTGCTCCTGTGTATTCAGTTTCCTGAACTAAAATGATTTTATCTTCATCCAGTTCCTGTGCCAAACTGAATGCAGCTGCTAAGGATACATTCCCAGCTGGACCTCTTTCTAGTCCTTCAATTTGTGCCAACGCTTCTGTTATATAGAATACCTCTCCTTGATTCACCGTTACATATCGATCCATATATCTAAGGGGGCGACCGGCAGAACGAGGAACATCCGAACGGTCAGGCAATGTTGAAAAAGGTACTCCAAATCCTGTATGTCCAGTTGTAAAGGATTTCTTATTGAACTGGTTATCACTAGCCATATGCAACCCTTTTAGGTTTACACTTGCTCCAATAACTTTTGTATCTGTAGCTCCTGCCTTTATTAAACCTCTTGCAGTTCCTGTCAAATTACCTCCACCAGCATTTGTACATACAACTACATCTGGATTTTTACCTTCTCGCTTCATAAATTGTTTGGATATTTCATAACCTAATGTTTCAACACCTGCTATACCAAAAGGAGAATATAAGGATGCGTTGAAATAACCAGTACTTTCTAGCAGTTTCAAAAACTCATAAAAAAGTTCTGGTCCCACAGTCAGTTGCACAACTTCTGCGCCATATGCCTCACATTTTCTCGCTTTTTCTATAATTTCAGGCTGACCTTTTCCTTGGGAATCATAGCATTCCTGCACTATGATACACTTTAGTCCATGCATGGCTGCCTGAGAAGCTACAGCTGCACCATAATTGCCGCTTGTAGCAGCAATAACCCCTTTATATCCAAGCTTCTTTGCGTGATATACACTTACTGCTGCACGTCGAGCCTTAAAGCTACCTGACGGATTTGTTGCCTCATCTTTAATGAATATTCTTGCACCTTTACCTTTTACAGAAAGTTTCCTAGCGATTTTTGTAAAATTTTTAAGTTCAATAATCGGTGTATTTCCTACAGAATTATCTCCTTGAATTCTTATCATTTCATCAAGACTATACCCTGCCTCTTTCATCATCTGTTCATAGTCAAATGCTATACTTCCGCTTTCAAAAACATCATAATCTATCCCGATAGCACTTTTCATTATTTGATTTTTTCTACTCATTACATCGTTATAGCTCATACTTTTTTTCAACTTAATCACCTAACATTTCTCTTAATTTTTTACCTATATATAAAGTTTCTGTAATGCATCTACCATAGTTAATTTCAAAACTAGGGTTAACCTCCACTAATTCTCCTGTTATATGTCTACCGATAATAGTCTCAACTTCCACCTTATTGCCAAGGGTTGCAGCATCATCAACTAAAAAACCTTTATCCCACATTTCTAGAGGGACTTTTTTTGTTTCCTCCGGAAGATTTGCACCTCGCTCTTCCGCCTTTAATACTATATTGTAAATCCTTACCCAGTCACCTTTTTTTGCCTTCATAATGCGCCTCCTAATCAATAAGATCTCTCATATCACCTAAAATTGCCCTTGGAACCGGTAGGTCGATCATTGTTTTTAATCCGGACTTTGCATTGATAACATGTGGAATCATATTTACACACATAGCAATTGTACCAATTCCTCCTTCAACTTCTGGAGTTATAGCCATATTTACTTGTGGATTACCTTTAATAGTTATATAATCTCCAGTATGTGTTCCTTCCATTTCAGGTTCAATTTGCTGTGGATGTATCATATCTATCTTAACTTCACCATCTATATAGCATTGCCCAGTCATATTGATTCCTGCAAGTGTTCCTGCTTTAGCAAACCCATATGGTGATTTTCTATTCACTGTTGTTGAAATTGGCTTCATTTGCTGTTCGAATTTTTCAATTTTCCAGCCTAGTGCATCAGAAATCATATTAACACTTTCTTTAAATCCTACATGTCCAGCCAACTCACCTTGTGCCTGTCTTTTATTGAATTCTTCTAATGTTATCCCTACACCCTGCTCTTCCATTACCGTTATACCAAATGGAGATAGACTGTTGACTCTTTTTGCCTCAATATATTCAACTGTTTCCATACAGCCTGTCAAGCACACAACAAGTAAATCCATTATCATTCCAGGGTTGATACCTGTCCCTAAAACTGTTACACCATTCACTTTTGCGATTTCATCTAATTCTTTAGCAAGTTCCGGCTCCTGTGCTTGAGGATAAGCCATTTCCTCCGCTGTAGTAATAACATTTATTTTCTTGTCCATGATTAGTTTTAATTTAGGAAAGGCACCTTTTGTAAAGGAATCTGTAGCCAAAAGACATAAATCCACCTTTTTATTGCTTAAAACCGTTTCAATATCACCGTTTATGATAATATCATTATATTTATCCACTTTTAGCACTTCTGCTACACTCTTTCCTATTCTATCAGGATGTACATCGCAAACACCAACGATATCAACACCTCTTTTTTGTAAAAGCATTTTTGCCATACCTGCACCCATTGCACCAAAACCCCAAATAGCTATTTTTATATTATCCATTGAACCTTCACCCCTCCATAAGTTATATAAAAAATTATTTTTTTTAACATTACCTGATATAAACTTTTTCTGCATAATCACTTGTCATCACAGATAAGATCCCGCCGTATTTCAATTTGAATTTTATTGTTTTTCCTACATTGTATTTATTCTTAGATTTACTAACATCTATAATCATATGGTCACTACTTCCACCTAGGACTTCTATATCCTTATCAAAAGGTACAAGGGCATCCAAACTAACATCTTGTTTTCCCACGGCACAAATAGCTCTGAGCATATTACCTTTATCCATGTAAACCGGCTTCTTGCCAAAAGCATCCACACCTGATTCTCCAATTGGTAAAGAAGGCTTGTTTTTTAGCTCAATAATCTCTGCCTCCAAAACAAAAACATCATCAAATGTTCCTGTTACCTTGTTACCAAATGCTGTTTCATTTCCACAAACAAATATTTCTCCAATCCTTAAATTGTTTATTTCAGTTGGTAACTCCTCATTATCCATTAAATAATAAGAACTAGAATTTCCCCCAGATACATATTGTAGTTTTATATTATATCTAATCTCAATATTATTCTTAATTTCTTTAAGTTTATGCATATGGCTTATTTTTGGGATGATAGCTCCAAAACAGCTTAGATTTGTACCTATCCCTATAATTTTAATCCCTTTTAAAAATAATAATTTTCCTACAGCAAAATATACTTCCTCTTCATCATAAAAGCCTTCTCTTAAATCACCCATATCAACCATAAGTATCACATTGTGTATTTTCCCTTGTTTTTCAGCTTCCTGTGAAATTAATTCCAATGTGCTGATTTCAGAGTTGAGGGATATGTCTGCATACTTGACTACATCTTCAATTTCGCTTTGCATTGGTAAACGTAGCAAAACTTTTTTTATATCAACGTCTTTAAGTTTTTTCAAATTTTCTATTCTAGAGTCAGCAATGGCACTTAGCCCTAAAGCTGCATATTCCTTTGCTATGACTTCATCACCACAAAAAACCTTACTTACCCCAAATATCTCTATTCCTTTTTTATCCGCTTTTTCTTTTACAATCTTTACATTATTACTAAATTTTTTTAAATCTATTAAAATTCGTGGATACATTTTTGTCTCCTCTATTTAATCTGAATATACATTTTTGTTTGAAAGAATACCCCCTCTTGGAGTATTCTTTCAAAACTAAATAATTTTTTTATAATAATTCTTGTGGGTCTTTATATTCCAAGTTCAGCTCTGATTTTAAATCATCTGCCACTGCTTTGTATGTTACATACCCTTTGTATGTATTCAATCCTTTCAACAGTAATGGATCATTCTTACATGCCTCAACAGGACCCTTCTCAACTATATTTATTAAATGTTTTAAAGTTGCACCATTTAGTGCAAAAGTAGACGTTCTTGGAACAGCTCCTGGCATATTAGCTACAGAATAATGAACCACACCATGTGATACATAATAAGGATTGTCATGAGTTGTTACTCTATCAATAGTTTCAACGCTACCTCCTTGGTCGATGGCAACATCTACAATTACACTACCCTCTTTCATACCTTTTACCATCTCTTCTGTTACAAGATTTGGAGCCTTGGCACCTGGAACAAGAACTGCACCAATAAATAAGTCAGTATTTTTAAGTGCTTCAGCTAAGCTTAAAGAATTTGAGTAGCAAGTATTAACTCTTCCGCCGAAAATATCATCTAAGTATGCAAGTCTCTTTGAATTAACATCAAAAATTGTTACATTAGCTCCCATACCTATAGCTATCTTAGCAGCATTGGTTCCAACTACACCTCCACCTAAGATTACAACCTTTGCAGGTGCAACACCTGGCACTCCTCCTAGTAGCATTCCACGACCTTTATTATATTTTTGTAATAAAGTGGCACCTACTTGTGTACTCATTCTTCCCGCAACTTCACTCATAGGAGTTAGAAGAGGCAAACTGCCATCTGCTGCTTCAACTGTTTCATATGCAATACCCATTATCTTTTTATCCAAAAGAGCTTTAGTTAAACTAGGGTTTGGAGCTAAGTGTAAATAAGTATACAAAACTTGTCCTTCTTTAAATAGTTCATATTCACACTCAAGAGGTTCTTTAACTTTTACTATAATATCTGCAATATCGAATACCTCTTTTGGAGTGTCCAGAATTCCGGCCCCTACAGCAATATATTCTTCGTTAGAGATACCACTACCAATACCAGCATTATTTTCAATATATACTTCATGCCCCCTTAAAACTAACTCTTGAACTGAAGCAGGTGTTAAAGCAACCCTGTTTTCGTTATTTTTAATTTCTTTTGGTACACCTATAATCATAATTATCCTCCTCAAAATAATAAATTTTTTATTTTATAACAATAAAATCGTTTTCAATTTCAATGATTTTATTGTTCTTTACATAAACCCTTGGTACTGAATAACCAGTTCTACAAACTATTTCATAGCTTATTGTCCCAGCTTTCGAAGCCACTTCGTCAATAGAAATGTAATTGTTTTCACTTTTACCAAAAATAATCACTTCATCTTCAATAGATACATCTTCCATATCAGTTACATCCACCATAAACATATTCATACAAATTCTACCCACAATTTTTCTTCGCTGATCATTTATGATAACCTCAGCATTATTACTTAAATTTCTAAATAATCCATCGCTATACCCCAGGTTAATTGTTGCAACTTTCATATCCTTTTCAGCAATAAAAGTATGTCCGTAACCGATTCCTTCACCTTTTTTTACACTGCCTATACTAGCAATATATGACTTGAATTCCATACACTCTTTGAGTTTGATGTACTCTTTACTCACTTTGTTTGAAGGATATAATCCATATAGCATTATTCCTTCTCGAACCATATCAAGGTGCATATGCCTAGAATCTATAATACCTCCACTGTTGCATACATGCTTTGTTCCAACGTTAACATCTTTGCTCTTAAGCATTGCTATTAGATTTCTGAATCTTTGAAATTGAATTTCTACTGCTGTTTTATCAGCACTATCGCTACTGTATAAATGAGTGAATATACCGCATATCTCCAGATTCTTAAACTTACTGATTTTTTCTATGGAAGCCGCATTATTGAAATCAAACCCCAGCCTGTTCATTCCTGTATTAACTTTTATGTGTACTTTTGTCTTTGAAATTTCATTTAACATTTCTGCTTCTTCTACAGTACTGATTGTTTGAATAAGATTATTCTCTGCAACTTTCTTAAGTAAGGTTCTTGGTGTATATCCCAGTATAATGATTTCTATGTCTTGAAAATTTTTTCGTAATCTAAGTGCTTCTATAATTGTGCTGACACATACAATCTTTACACCATTTTCAATCAAAGCCTGCACCACATTTTTTTCACCATGCCCATATGCATCTGATTTAACAACAGTAGTCACAACCACATCATTGGCAACCCATTTGCATACTTCTTTGTAATTATGAATTATATTATCAAGGTTAATACTTGCGTAGGTACCTTTTAATTTTTCCATATAAAACCCCCTTTTGATTCCAACAAAATACCGTGATGTTTTTAAGCATGTTATTCGAATTCATGAAGTTCTTTGATTCTTTTATGTCTTTAAATAAATGATACAACATACAATATACAGTTAAAACATTATAAAGTTTTATTATTATCTACTACTAAAGTTGCAATTTTCATTTTTATATCAATTAAAAAAGCCTACACTATTGTTTATGTGTAGACTTTTACCTGTTTCTTTATATAAGTTTTTATGGTGAAATCCTCCTACCAAAATTATTTATTATTAATCAAAACCAAACCAACCATACAACACACAACACCTAGAACTTGTTTCATAGAAAATGTTTCTTTATAAACAAAATATCCTAAAACAATCAAGGCTATACCTAGTAACATATTACTTACCAAAGAACCAAGACTTATGTTCCACCCTACGCGATACATCAATATATTCCCCAACTCCAATCCGACTATTCCAAAAGCGAATAAAAATGGCACCCAATTGATAAATTTCGCCTGATTCGGAACATCTGTAAAACCTGCCCCTGCTCTAAAGAAATAGATTACAAAAGAAATCACGGCTGAAATGATATACAGTAGCGATAAAAAGAAAAAAGAATCCATTTCTTTGGGAACACTTTTGGCACTAACATGATAAGTAATGTTTGCAAGTACAATAATTAATATTGGTAAATAATACAACATAATAATCCCCCCTAGTCTATTTTAGTTCAAATTCTTACTTAATTCAATTGAGTCTTTTCTTCAGCTTAAACAAAATAATACAGCATATTATATAAGGTTACACCATTATAAAGTTTTATGATTATATACTACTAAAGTTGCAATTTCTATTTTCATATCAATGAGGCCACCCGTAAAACTAAATTATTTACTTTATTCAAATTTAGTTTTGTTTCTTGCAATAGATTAATAATGCTGAGAGTGGACTCTTCTTTTGCATATTACTCTATGTTATAATAATTAATAAAAGGTTTTCAATCTCTTGTTTGATGAAAGGATGTGTATCTTGAAGGAATTTAACTATGGTCTTGTTATCATCAACGCTATTGCCAAAAAAATCAATACAATTGAACCTGAAACAGATGTTAGAGAAATATTTCTTAAAGAATTGTTAAGCTTGATGGATTATGATTTTGGTGTTTTTGATATATGTGATGTGCATAATGAAAAAATCTCCTTGGTTGAGCCGGTTGTAAAAAGTAAATATGACAGTGTTTTTGAGCGTTCATTCTTGTTTGATTACGATACTAAATTTGCAGGATTAAGCTATAGCCGTTGGATTCATAATGAAAAAAAAACCATGATTCTTAGAGATAGTGACCTACTTAATGAATGTATTCGTAAGGAATCAAGATATTATAAAGAATATATTAAAACTTATGGATTTGAGCATGTCCTTAATTGTGAATATGCAACTAATGGCTATAATATTGCTTCTCTTACGTTATATCGTAATCACAAAAAAGATGATTTTAAAGATAGCGACATCTATTATATGGAACTGCTTTCTACATGCATTATTTATGCTTTAAAAGGAATGGCTTTAATGGAACCAAATTCGGAAGATAATAATTTTTTAGACAAATATTCATTGACAAAACGAGAGAAAGAAGTGCTTAACTTTGTTTATGAAAGCAAAAGTAATAGAGAAATTGGTAATATATTATTCATTAGTGAAAACACAGTAAAAAAACATTTAAATAATATTTTTCAGAAAATGAATCTTAAAAGCAGACAGAAGTTGATTTCATATCTTCACTTAGAACAGTATCGGGAATATTGAAAAAAGAATTGAATTTATCCTGTTATATAGGGTTCCCATTGTGAAACTTAATTTATACTTGTTCCAAAAGCTAGACGCATCAACTAGTTTTGGACATGTATAAATTAATAGTTCAACTGGGAACCCTATATAGACAAACCATACGTAAACTTAATTTATACTTGTACTAAAAACTAGACGTATCAACTAGTTTTATAAATCTCCATGTTCCAAGGAATTTTGGACACGTATAAATTTATAGTTGAAGTGGTATGTCTATATAGTAGATTTTACGATAAAAGCTCATATCAAGAATCAGAAAGAAGTATAAACATAAAAAAGCCAGGCACTTCTAATCATTTTTAGACTAGAAATTCCTGGCTTAACATTCATTTTTTAAATTATATTCAATCTATTCCACCGTTACTGACTTAGCTAAATTTCTTGGTTTATCTACGTCACAACCTTTTTCAACTGCTACATAATATGCAAGTAATTGAAGTGGAATTACTGAAAGTACTGGTGCTAATATACTTCTTACTTTTGGTATATATATTGTAGTATCTACTGATTTTTGAATTTCTTCATAACCTTCTTTACTTATTGCAAGAACGTTAGCTCCTCTTGTAGTAACTTCTTTAATATTACTTACCATTTTTTCAAATAAAGCACTTTGAGTTGTTAAAGCTATAACAGCCGTTCCTTCTTCTATTAAAGCAATAGTTCCATGCTTTAATTCTCCACCAGCATAAGCTTCTGAGTGTATATAAGAAATTTCTTTTAATTTTAATGAAGCTTCCATAGCTATAGCAAAGTCTAATCCTCTCCCTAAGAAGAATACATCTTTGTGTTTTGCAACTTCTTTAGCAAACTCTTCTATTGCATCTGTATCACTTAACACTTCTGCAGTTTTTTCAGATAAATCTAATAATCCTGATTTAATCTTTTCTATTTCTTTTTCTCTAATACTTCCCTTTTGCTCAGCAAAATATAAAGCAATCATATATAGTGCAATAAGCATAGTAGTATAAGCTTTAGTAGAAGCAACTGCTATTTCTGGTCCAGCCCAAGTGTATAAAACATCTTCTGCTTCTCTTGCTACTGAACTTCCAACTACATTTGTTATAGCTAGAACTCTAGCATTCTTTGACTTTGCAAGTCTTACTGCAGCCATTGTATCTGCTGTTTCTCCAGATTGACTTATAACAATAAGAAGTGTTTTATCTGTTATGAAAGGATCTCTATATCTAAATTCAGAGGCAATATCAACTTCAACGGGTATTTTAGCCAAGCTTTCAATTACATACTTTCCAACCACACCTGCATTATAAGCTGTTCCGCAAGCTACGATATATATTTTATCAATATTTTCTAATTGTTCTTTAGTTATCTTTATACTATCTAGTTTAATAAGTTCCCCTTTTATAACTCTAGAAGTTAAAGTATCTTTAATTGCCTTTGGTTGTTCATATATTTCTTTTAACATGAAAGTATCATATCCACCTTTTTCAGCAGCATCAGCATTCCATGTTACATGGAAAACTTCTTTATCTATAACATCCATGTTCTCATCAAATAATTTTATACCATCTTTATCTATTAAAACAAATTCATTATCTTCAAGTAAATAAACATCTCTTGTATAATTTAAAACTGCAGGAATATCTGATGCTATAAAAGATTCTTTTTCGCCAATTCCAACTATTAATGGGCTATCTTTTCTTACCGCAATCATTTTATCTGGCTCATCTTTGCTAACTACGCCTAATGCATAGCTACCATGCATTTTCTCCACAGCTTTAATTACCGCTTCTAATAAATTTCCTTCATAATAGTAATCTACTAATTGAGGAATTACCTCTGTATCAGTTTCAGACTGAAATTTATATCCTTCAGAACTTAACCATTCTCTTAACACCATATAATTTTCAATAATTCCATTATGAACTACTGCAATTGTTCCTTTAGTGTTTGTATGAGGATGTGAGTTTCTATCAGATGGTTCTCCATGAGTAGCCCATCTTGTGTGCCCAATTCCTATTGAACCACTAACTGGATTGCTTTCTAATTGCTCTTCTAAATTAGCTAATCTTCCTTTTCTTTTTCTAACTGATAATTCACCTTCATTCATAATGGCAATACCAGCAGAATCGTATCCTCTATACTCAAGTTTAGAAAGTCCATCAATCAATACTTTTGTTGCATCTTTATTTCCTAAATATCCTACTATTCCACACATATTAAATTCTCCCTTTTAATTTTTATTTTTAAAAGGAAGCCTGTACTTGGATTCACACTCCATTGAATTTGTACAAAGAATCACTTCTTTGCTTTGCCAATGTTTATCGATAGTGTTATACCGTGGGGCATCCGCCGAAATTTCGATACTCCCCATCCTCGTCAAGTAGCACTTTACCCACTACTTCTGGCGCTAACTATAATATATTTAGTTTGTTTATATATGTTAAACCTCCTTTTTTACTTATATCTGAATTTATAATCTAGTACATGCTTCTTATAACTTATATATTATATTATACGTAAAAAACTGTCAATTGCTTATATTTTCTTTTATTTATTTTAAATTATAACAATTTCTTTATAAATCTAGTATTTTGAATGTACCTAGTTTTTTTAGCAAAGAAAAACATCTATATATTTTACAACTCCTTAATCTTTGGCAAGAAATTTCCGGAATATAAAAGGGCGGGCCTGGAAACCCGCCCCTACAATATTTGGGTACGTTTAAAATTTTATGGAAGGCTTTTTAATTAATTGCTTTTAATTCTATTAATTTAGCTAAATTCTTCGCTAACTGTTCTAGTTCATATTGATTTTCGCCTTCAAGCATTACTCTAACTAAAGGTTCTGTTCCTGATGGTCTTATAAGGACTCTTCCTTTACCTTCAAGTTTCTTTTCAATAATATTAATTTCACTAACAATATCTTTGTCTACTTCATGAATATTCTTTTTATCATTAGGAACAGTTGCATTAACTAAAACTTGAGGCAATTTTTTCATTATTGACGCTAATTCCGAAAACTTTTTACCGCTTTTTTTAATAACAGCCGCAATTTGTAGGCCAGTAACAAGTCCATCTCCAGTAGTATTATAATCTAGAAAAATAACATGTCCTGATTGCTCTCCACCTAATTTATAGCCTTTATCTATCATTTCTTCAAGAACATATCTATCCCCAACTTTTGTTTGAATAGTTTTTATATTCTCTTTATCTAATGCCATAAATAATCCCAAATTACTCATTACTGTCAAAACTATAACATCGTCTTTAAGTAATCCCTTATCCTTCATGTATTTACCACATATAGCCATGATATAATCACCATCTATAAGGTTACCTTTTTCATCTACAGCAAGGCATCTATCCGCATCTCCATCAAATGCAAGTCCTAAATGACATTTTTTACGAACGACGTAGTCCATTAATTCTTCTGGATGAGTTGAACCGCAATTTTTATTAATATTAACTCCATCTGGGTCATTATTTATTACAACTACTTCTGCTCCAAGTTGTCTAAAAGTATCAACTGCTGTTTGGTAAGAAGCTCCATTAGCGCAATCAAGTGCAATCTTTAAACCATTCAATTTAATATCAATAGTTGATTTAGCAAAATTAATATAATCTTCTATTGCAGATTCTTCCATTATTTTATTACCAACGGCTCCTCCAATAGGGTTAGGAACTCCTTTAAATCCATTTTCAATTATGGATTGAATTTTATCCTCTATTTCATCCTTTAATTTATATCCATTACCATCAAAGAATTTTATGCCGTTATATTCTACAGGATTATGTGATGCTGAAATCATTACCCCTGCATCTGCATTATATTCCCTAGTTAAATAAGCTATGGCTGGTGTAGGAATAATTCCTAAACATACTGCTTCTGCTCCTACTGAAAGAATTCCTGCAACTAGTGCTGATTCTAACATATCTCCTGATATTCTTGTATCCATACCTACTAAAATTTTTGGTTTATGTGTTCCTTCTGTCAACGCAAAAGCCCCTGCTCTTCCTAAACTATATGCAAGTTCTGGTGTCAATTCTACGTTAGCAATTCCTCTAACCCCATCTGTACCGAATAATCTTCCCATGAATTTACCTCTCTTTGTATAAATTTTACACAAGAAAATTATAATATACTTTTAAGTTTATAACAATGGTTAATTGGAAATTAAAAAACTCGGCTAACAAGCAGTTAAATGTTATTTTAAATTTACTATTTATTATATCTTCAATTCAATTCCGCTTTTCTCTTGTTCCATCATTATTTCAATTAAATCTACAATTTGAGCCCCTGCCTCTACAGCTGGTGTTCCATTTTTATGAATATTAGAAATTACCGTTCTTTGAGATTCTGGTTTAAGAGTACTTGCTTCAAAACCCATGTATGAACTCATACTTTCTCCCGTTGCAAGTCCTGGTCTTTCTCCAACAAGCAATATTGTAACCTTTGCATTTAAAGCTTCACTTATTCTATCCATAGTTGCTACTCTACCAAACTTCACAAATATTGGAGTTCCAAGTTTAAGTCCTTTAGCTTTTACTTCATCAACAATTATTGGATAAATATTACTTAAGTTTGCATTTATGGCATGAGCACTAAGTCCATCAGTAGCTATAATCTGAACATCCACATCATGTATGCACTTGTTTTTTATAACTTCTATAGTTTCCTCAGAAAACATTCTTCCTAAATCTGGTCTTGTAATGTACTGTTCTTTATCTTCTATAAGCGTTTGTACCTTAAAAAATTCTAATTCATCTATAACACTTTCATCAATAAAAGACCAAACCGCATCCATAGCAACAGCATGATCTGCTCTGAATTTTAAAAGAGTCTCAGTTTTATATCTATCTCCTGCTCTTCCTATACAGATTCTAGAATTAGTAGTCTTCTTTAATCTTCTACAAACTTCACTGTCATGGGGATTATCCACCAAAACTTTTTCTGTGTAGTCAATAAGTGATATATCCTCAATAAATTCTTTTTCCATAAAATCCACTCCTAAACTTGAAATAATGATGGATCTCCAGCTTTTTCTGTTAGTCTTCCATCCTTCATGATACCCAAAGATTCCATTCTTTTTTCAAATTCTCTTATTGGTCTCTTTCCAGTAACTTCCCTAATAGAAGCAATATCATGATATCCTGTACTTTGATACATAAGCATAACATCATCACCTCCTGGTATTCCCATAAAATAAGAACAGTCAGCAGCTGCTAGAAGTACAGCTAAATTTTCCAAATCATTTTGATCTGCTTTCATATGGTTTGTATAACATACATCAACGCCCATAGGAAGTCCCGATAATTTACCCATGAAGTGGTCTTCCAGCCCTGCTCTAATCATTTGTTTTCCATCGTAAAGATATTCTGGTCCTATAAATCCCACAACTGTATTAACTAAAAAGGGATTGTATCTTTTTGCAAAGCCATAACATCTAGCTTCCATAGTAAGTTGATCAGCTCCATTATGTCCTTCTGATGAAAGCTCTGATCCTTGTCCTGTTTCAAAATACATGAAATTATTACCTTTTGAACTTTTCTTCTCTTTCATTAATTCATAAGCTTCATCCATAAGTTTTACATTTATTCCAAAAGCATTATTTGATATTTGAGATCCTGCTATACTTTGAAACATCAAATCCATAGGAGTACCTCTTTTCAATGCTTCCATTTGATTAGTTACATGTCCAAGCACACAATTTTGTGTGGGAATATCCCACTTTATCATAAATTCTTTAAATCTCTTTAAAACTTCTGAAATATTATCTATAGTATCAATTACAGGATTTAATCCTATAACAGCATCCCCTACCCCATAGCTTATCCCTTCCATTACAGAGGCAATAATTCCTTCAATATTATCTGTAGTATGGTTTGGCTGAAGTCTTGAGGAAAAGGTACCCTTTTCCCCTATAGTAGTGTTGCACGTAGCAATATTAATTATTTTCTTAGCGCCATAAACTAAATCCATATTACTCATTAATTTAGTCACCGCTGCAACCATTTCAGAAGTTAATCCATTTCTTATTTTACTTATGTTTTCTCCACTAGATTTCAGTATAAACTCTCTAAATTCCCCAACAGTCATAGATTTTATTTTACTATATGCTTCTTTATCTACTGAATCTTGTATTACTCTAGTTACTTCATCCTCTTCATATGGAACTACTGGGTTATTTCTTAAATCTTCAAGAGTCATTTCTGACAAAACAACTTTAGCTGCAACTCTTTCCGCTGTATTTTCTGCTATTATACCTGCTAATGCATCTCCTGATTTTTCTTCATTTGCTTTAGCTAGCACTTCTTTTACCGTTTCAAATTCATATGTTTTATTAAAAAGTCTAGTTTTCAAAATCATTCAAATCACCTATTTTCCTTAATTCATTTCTTCGCTTAATTCAACTCTGCTTTTTATCTTTTCATTTATAAAATAATATACTGTTGCTAAAATGAAAGCTAATATTACCCATAATATAGTTCCTAAATTTGCCCAAGTAACTGCAACTAAAAATATGATTGCTGTACCTAAAGCAATTGCTGGCACTAAAGGAAAGATAACTTTGTATGGTCTATTCATTTCAGGCTCTTTCTTTCTTAAAACAAATAATGAAACCATACTTAAAATATATAAAGCAACTGCTCCAAAACTTGATATTACTATTATTATAGAAGTTGCTCCTGATATTACAAATACGAGTCCAATCAAACTAGGAATTATTATAGCTGGTATTGGTGTACCATTTTTATTTGTTTTTGATAAAAATTTAGGAAGATATCCTGCTCTAGACATTGCAAAAGCTTGTCTTGAATACCCAATTATTATTCCATGCAAACTAGCTATTGTTCCAAATAAACCCATAATACTTACTATCTTTGCTAAAATACTACCTTCTCCAAAAACATTTGCCATTGCTGTTGCTAAGGGTGAATCTGCTGAAGCTAATGTTTCCACTGGCGTAGTTCCTGCTGTTACAAAGAAAGTACATAAAGCTAATACAACAAGAGTTCCTATTGCAAGTATAAATCCTTTTGGAATGTCTTTTTTAGGATCTTTACATTCCTCTGCCGCCATAGCGCCTCCTTCAACTGCAAGGTAAAACCATATAGCAAACGGAATAGCTGCAAATATTCCACCTAATCCACCTTTAAAAATGTCGCCTCCAACTATATTATTAATATTCACATGAGAAATCCCGCTCCCTGTAAATATAATAAGACCTATAATTGCTACAATAGTAACAAACAATTCAACAAAAGCTGCTGTTTTAACTCCCAAACAATTTATAAAAACAAATAAGCTATAACATATAATTGCTGCAGTAACTGTATTAACTATTGGAAATAAAAAGTGTACGTATGCTCCTACCGCTAAAGCTATTGCTGGAGTAGCAAATAAAAATTCAACAAGGCAAGCAAATCCTGCTAAGAAACCACCATAATTCCCAATTGCTCGAGAAGCATATTCCGATGGTCCACCCGCATGTGGGATAGCCGTTGCAAGTTCTGCATAACTGAACATAAATGTAGCATAAAATATAGTTACGATTAAAGTAGCCACTATAAATCCTACAGGGCTTGTAAATTCTAGAGCATAGTTCCACCCAAAATACATACCTGAAATAACCATTCCAACGATTATTCCCCACAATTGAACCGGCTTTAATGTTTTGTTTAACTCATTACTCATAATAATTACCTCCTAATTTTTAAATATTAATGTTTTTATAACCACAGGAACTACATTTGATATAGACTTACCAATATCAACATAATCACCGTTATCAACTCTTATACCATCCACACAAATTATCTTCTTTTCATTTCCCAACAAATTGCCCATACTCTGACCTAAAGCTTTTGCAAAGTCATTTTCAACAACTACTATAATTGGTAATAAACTATCAGAAAATCCTTCTACAATACTCTTTGCCATTATTTTTATTTCTTGATAGGAAGGAGATTTAGGTCCCTTAAATGCAATTGCAATGGGTGTATCTTTGAAAAATTTAATTCCCTCATTTATAGCATTCTTCATATCATTAATACTTTCATGTTTATCATTAAAAAGTTTTACAATGGGAATATTTTTTATAGGCAATACTTCATCACAAAACACTATTGTGCTTCCACTTAATCTTACTGAACAGCTTCCTGCGCCTATTACAGTGGCTCTAATTTTTTCTTTAGGCTCCATTAACCATTTTTCATGTACTTGAAAATATTCCTTAATTGAGTCCCCTAAAAGAGGGCCAATATCTTTAAACTTTATAACCTCTTCTAAAGTTCTTACACTTTCATCATTAAAAACAAATTCAGACACTCCCCCTGAAAACATAAAAATCTCACCATTTAGAACTTTATTTTTATGTTCGATAAAAAGATTTTCCTTATCTTTTAATTGACATCCTTCATTAACTTTTATAAATATTTCAACAAATTTTTCTGTAAGTAATTTTAAATCTTCAAATCTTGGTTTTATACCAACATGTAAATCTAATTTCATACTATTTATAAGGTCTTTTATCTTTTCCGAAATATACGATATTTTATTGTTTTCATCAAAACGTATTAGTCTTCCCCCTATATCTAATGCAAAAGAATCTACAACCTCACCATCCCAAAACATTGCAACATTTGTGGTTCCTCCACCCACATCAAAATTAACTACTTTTGATGTGAACTTCTTAGAAATTTTACCAGCTCCTGCCCCATACCCTGCAAGAACTGCTTCTAAATCTGCTCCTGCCGTTGCTACTACAAAGTCCCCCGCAAAATTTGATAAAATCTTTAAAACGCTCTCTGCATTCTCTTTTCTTGCAGTCTCGCCAGTTATTATAATTGCTCCAGTTGCTATATTTTCTTTTTCTATACCTGCTTTTTTGTACTCTTTTGTGATGATTTTTTTTAGTTCTTTTAAGTCAATCTCTTCTTTAGATAGTAAAGGTGTAAAATATATGTCTCCTCTATAAATTATTTTTTTACCTGTGATTTTAACTTCTGGAATCAAAAAAGAAGAAGCTTTGTTCTCAACTATTAATTCACTAAATACGACTTGTGTAGTAGTGGTACCAATATCTATACCCACACTAATAATTTTATTTCCCATTTCCCTTTTTATCATCTCCAATGCAAAACTAAATTTCTTAAATTTAAAATATAACAAAAAAGAGCCTCACACTTAAATGTTAAATACATCTAAATATGAAAGCTCCGTTGCTTTTCAAAGTTATTATTTAAATTTTTTAAAATATATGAGTTCACTAGATTATAAAATAAATGCGCCTTTGCATTTGCTATCTAACTTAAGTAGAGTTTAACACAAGTTTTTAAAAAAGTAAAGATTTTTTTGATAAATTAATAAAATAACCCCAGCTTTATTGTTAATTTTCAAAATTAAATACAGCTTTTGTGCCATTTTTATCAGATGCTATATTTATAACCCCATTTAATTTATCTTTCACAATGCTTTTTACTATGTTTAATCCTAAACTTTCATTCTTAACCAAATTCACGTCAAATCCTGTACCACTATCAATGATGCATATTGTAGAATACATGTCCCCTTTTTTAATTTTTATTTCTATAAAGCCTTCGACCTCATTATTAAAGGCATGCTTTAGTGAATTTTGTATAAGCTCATTTAATACAATAGCTATTGATGTAGCCTTGTCCGAGTTTACATAAAAACTGTCACCTAAAAGTTCTACTTTTATACTATTATTATAGTTCACATTATTGTTTATAGCGTTATCCTTTATCATTGACAATATACTTTTTATATCAATATCATCCACACCATTTTGAGCTAAAACTTCATGTATTGTTGCTATACTTAAAATTCTACTTATACTCTCATAATAAGAGTTCTTAACTTCTAAACTATTTGTTCTTCTGGATTGTAACCTAAGAATACTAGCTATAGTTTGAAGGTTATTTTTCACCCTATGGTGTATTTCTCTTATTGCAACTGCCTTTAAAATAATTTCTTTTTCCTTTTCTTTTATATATGTTATATCTTTAATTAACATTATAACGCCATATATATCACTTGTTTTTTGAGTTACCCCATATTTTATCTGCAAAGATAAACGACTCACATTTGTATCATAGGCAATTGGTTTTCTTTCTTCTACTATTTGATTAAAATCCGCTTCATTTAATGCTAAATTTTCAAATTTCATTCCTATTATTTTATCTTTATATCCCAGTTTACTGTACAATTCTTCTGCATTATAATTTGCATACATACAAATTCCATTTTCATCAAAAATTACAATACCATCATTTATTAAATTATAGGCTACATTATTTTCGTTCTCTCCATCTCTCAAATTTAATAAAGTTTGAGTAAGCTGTTCTGTTGTCTCGTATAAAATTTCCATGTTCCTGCTTTGGTTAACATCTTCACTTATATCCTTTTCCATTATCAATACCCCAATAATTTTCCCCTCATTATTCTTTATTGGTTCCGTATCTTGTTTTGCCATGATATTTTCTTGGGTGGTAGCTTTCAAATCCGTTGTACCCATTCCTATTTCAAGAGTTCTAAGTACAGCTGGTTCATTTTTTCTTAAAGCTAATTCCCCTACCACCGAGTTCTTATATAAGGATGCTGAGTTACAAGGTTTAGCTTCCGCAACTACAATTGCTGTATCTGGCTCTTTTGCTAAACAATCAATAAATATATCCTTTCTCACCAAATTGGACATAATAGAGATAGATTGTTCTAATTGTTCTAATATACTAATATCTTCTTCTGATAAGTTTGTATGTTCCCTGCATAATTTTCTTAACATTTTTTTACCTCAATTTTTATAAATATTTTTATTTCCCCTTAAATTTTATTTCATCATAATACTTAAGCAATTCACTACAGGTTTCAAGAATAGAACACTGTTTATCCATACTTAATTTCCTTATTTTTTTATATGCTTCTTCCTCAGTTAAAGAGTATTTTTCCATATACATTTCTTTAGCTTTGTGAATTATCTTAACCTCTGACACCTGCTCTTTAGCTCTTATAAATTCCTCTTTAATCCGTTTTATTTCCTTGCTCTTTGCTATAGCTATTTCAATTTGTGGAATAAGTTTCTGTTCATCTATGGGTTTTACGATATATCCAATAACTCCTATTTCTTTAACTTCTTCTATGAATTCTTTACCGCTATACGCAGTAACCATTATAACCGAATCCACTAAGCCTTCCTTAACTATTAAATTTGCTGCTTGTATACCATTTAATTTCGGCATTTTTATATCCATAAGAACTAAATCTGGCTTATATCTTCTACATAGTTCTACAGCTTGAATACCATTTGAAGCTTCTCCTACAACATCATATCCATAAGAAATCAGAATTTCACAAATATCCATTCTAGTAATAGGCTCATCCTCTGCTACAACTATTTTGATTTTCATAGCACACATCCTTTCTTATACAAAACACTGGTTTTTTCTAATTATATTTATATTTTATTCTAACATAAAATATTAGCTTTTATTACTATTTTTTAATGATTATATAAAATAAGTATTGATATATGTGTATAATGTCAATAAATAGATATATTATTTATCAATTTGTTATTTTGTTGAACATTCAAGCAAGTACCTAATACGTACTAAAAAAAGTCACTGTTTCAGAATTTTCTCTGCCACAGTAACTTTTTCTGTTTTTATACAAAACAAAATTGTTTTTTACTCCCTCATACTTTTACCGCATAGAAAACATTGTTTTAAATGACTTGGATTATTCCTTTTATCAAAAATTATAAGGGTCAGTTTCCACGTCGCCCCGCCTTACATAAATAAATGTGATTATTTTAACAGAAAACACCAAATATTTTTTTACTCTTTCCATTAACTTTTACTATTCTTTCTTCAATTTCTTCAACCAAGGCTTTAATCTTTTTCGTTTATATTTGGGACTTTTAGAATCAAGAAATAATTTCTTTTTCTTAAAACAAAGGTCTTCTATACACATATCTAATTTATCTTTTTTAGCAGCATGAACAGCTTCTGAAATTCCTTGTTTAAGCATACTTTCTATTTGGTTTGTAGTTTTGTTGTATAATTCATATTTAATTCTAGTCTCTTTTATTGGGTTTCCATATCTGTCACCTCTACATAAACTAAAGAAATTTACATTAAAATCTATGCCTATGGCTCCTTTTTCAATAGATGTTATTATATCTTCATCAGGTACTTCTACAGAGGTTAATTTATTTCTAATAGTTTTTTATGAAGTTTTTCTTTTTTAACAATAAGTTTTTCTAAAAACTTTTCTTGTTTTTCAACTTTACTTTCAAGACTAGATAATTCATCTTTTTTAAGCTCACAAATAGAAGCAATTTTTCCTTCTATTTGACTGCAAGTAGAGTTAAATTGACTTGCTGTAATACCATATTTTCTGCAGTATTTGGATACTATTCTTTTTATTTATCTAATGTAAATCTTTTGAAAGAAAAAACCTCAATTATAATAGTTTGACCTATTATAATTGAGGTTTTTTCTTCTACCCAAAATTAATCATTTATTTAGCGTATTCTGCGCCTTTAGCAATAGCCTTTTGATTTACTTCAAAGAAATTAGCTTTTCCATGGTCTCTTAAAGAGGCCACAATGCTTTCTAGTGAAACTATACCTGTCTTAGCCACATATGCTCCTAAAAGTACCATATTCGCAATTCTTTTATTTCCTATTTTTTCCGCTTCACTTTGAGCTGGAATAGCTATAACTGTTATATCATCTCTTTCTGGAATTATATTAATCAAATCACTATCCATAATTAATAATCCACCTGGTTTAATCATAGGTTCAAATTTATCTAAAGAAGGTCTATTCATAACTATAGCAGAATCTAATTGAGTAACAACTGGTGAACCAACTAAATCATCTGATATTACCACAGAACAGTTAGCTGTTCCCCCTCTCATTTCTGGTCCATAAGAGGGTAGCCATGAAACATTTTTGTCTGAATCCATTCCAGCATAAGCTAAGAATTTACCCATGGAAAGTATTCCTTGTCCTCCAAACCCTGCAAAAATTATTTGTTGTTCAGCCATAATACTATTCCACCTCCTTAGTAGTGTCTTTAATAACACCTAAAGGATAATAAGGAATCATATTATCTCTTAACCAATCCATTGATTCAACAGGAGATAATCCCCAGTTAGTAGGACAAATTGATAATACCTCTATTAATGAATAACCTTTTCCATCTAATTGAGCTTGGAATGCTTTCTTTATAGCTTTTTTAGCTTTATTAATATTTGGAACAGTGTCTACAGAAACTCTTTCTACATAACATGAACCATCTAAAGTTGAAATCATCTCAGATACTTTTATTGGATGTCCTTGAGTTTTTACATCTCTTCCATAAGGTGATGTTTCTGTAATTTGACCTGGCAATGTAGTTGGAGCCATTTGTCCCCCTGTCATACCATAAATACAATTATTAACAAAAATAGTTGTAATAAGCTCGCCTCTAGCCGCTGCATGAACTGCTTCTGCAGTACCTATGGCCGCTAAATCTCCATCTCCTTGATAAGTAAATACAACTTTATCTGGAAGAGCTCTTTTTATACCTGTAGCAACAGCTGGTGCTCTACCATGAGCTGCTTCTGACATATCACAAGCAAAATAATCATAGCATAAAACTGAACATCCTACTGGGGCTACTCCTATAGTTTTATCTAAAATTTTAAGTTCATCTATTACTTCAGCTACTAATCTATGGATAGTTCCATGAGTACATCCTGGACAGTAGTGAGTTGGTACGTCTAATAAAGCTTCTGGTTTTTGGAATACTACAGCCATTATTTAGCACCCCCTATAATCTCTTTTACTTTTTCTAATATATCTTCTGGGTGAGGAACCATACCACCTGATCTTCCATAAAAATTCACTGGCTTTCTTCCTTCAACACACAATCTAACATCTTCCACCATTTGACCACAGCTCATTTCTACTGATAAATATCCATGATTTGTTTTATCTATAGTTTTCTCAAAAGCTTCTGCGGGGAATGGCCATAAAGTTATAGGTCTTACAACCCCTACTTTTATTCCTTCTGCTTCTGCAAGTCTTACTACATTTTTGCATATTCTTGATGTAGTTCCATAAGCTACCATGACTAAATCATTTTCTCTATCACAACTAAATAATTCATATTTAACTTCATTTTCTTTTATTGCTTTAAATTTTTCTTGAAGTTTAATATTATGATCTTCTAATTGCTCTGGTTTTAAGAATAAAGAGTTTATAACATTGTGTTTCTTTCTTCCATTAAGTCCTGAAGATGCCCAAGGTTTATCTGGAAGCTCTCTTTTAACTCTTTCTTTAAATTCAACCGGCTCCATCATTTGGCCAAGCATTCCATCTCCCATTATCATACAAGGAGTTCTATAAATATCTGCTACATCAAAAGCTTCTTGAATCAAATCTACCATTTCTTGAATGGATGCTGGTGCAAAAACTGGCATATTAAAATCCCCATGTGCTCCTCCTTTTGTAGCTTGGAAATAATCTGATTGAGCTGGTTGAATACTTCCTAGTCCTGGTCCACCTCTAACAATATTAACAATAACACAAGGTAACTCTGCTCCCGCAATATATGAAATCCCTTCTGCTTTTAAACTAATTCCTGGACTTGAAGAGGATGTCATAACTCTAACCCCAGCCCCCGCTGCTCCATAAACCATATTAATAGCTGAAACTTCACTTTCTGCTTGTAAAAATACTCTTCCTATTTTAGTCATTTTTCTTGATAAATATGCTGCCACCTCAGTTTGAGGAGTAATTGGATAACCAAAGAAACATTGACAATTTGCTCTTATAGCTGCTTCGCCAATAGCTTCATTTCCTTTCATAAGAACCTTTTCACTCATATATTTGCTCCCCCTTTATTATTTTTCAACGGTTATAACACAATCCGGACAAATTTTGCCACAAGAAGCACATCCTATGCACTCTTTCATTTTATCTTCTGTTACTGTAGCTGGATGATATCCTTTTAAGTTAAAACCTTCTGAAAATGTGATGATTTTTTTAGGACAAGCTACTATACAATGTCCACAACCCTTACACCTATCCTCTTTAAAAGTTACTCTTGCCATATTACCCCTCCTTAAATTATTGTTATATTTATTCCCAAGGTTTTTTCATAAAAATATCTACTGCATATATTTCCCCTTGAATTTTATCTTTAACATCATTTACTAAATCTTTTCTAACTACTGTATATTTATAAGGTAACCCAATTTCCTTAGATAAATCTGAAACTATTTTGTCCCCTTTTATAATATGTTGTGGTAAAGTTTCATAAGACAAATTTGTATTTGAAATCAAACTTGTTACTTTTAATCTAGAGGCTCTTTCAATTTCATTTAAATATTCTTGAACTCCCTGTGCATCTGAAGTTTCTGGTCTATTATTATTTATAACAAAGTACATCTCATAATCCTCATTTTTTAGGAACCTATTATATTGTCCTAAAACCACTGAACCCACATCATCTCCGCCTACGTCAATAATAACTTCATAAGATTTATCGTTGAAAATCGCATTAATCTCTCCAGTTACAACCATCAATTCAACGTTTACATACTCAGGGTTTGAACTTATAAGCCTTATCCCTTTTTCCTGAAACAATTTATTTAATTCTCGAACACAAAAATATGGATTTACTATGTCAAGATCTACAATTGCAACTTTTTTGCCACTAGCGGCTAAATTCAATGCGGTATTTATGGCAATTTCCGTTTTACCGCTGCCAAAGTGACCTGTAAAAATTTTTATTCTGCTCACTTAATCACCTGGTTTCTTTAAATATTTTGCTATCAATTAACGTTTACATTACTATTTTACAACTTTTTTGCTATAAAATAAAGAGTTTTTTTGCTATTTTTGAATATTTAATCAACTTTTTTTTATTTTTTTGCTTTTTTGAATTCAATAAAATCACATAAAAAAAAGCCTTGATAAGATTATTCTATATCTTATCAAGGCTGGAAGACTTATTTTGGCGGGAATATGTGGGAATCGAACCCACCCAGGATGCTATTAACACCCCAACACAGTTTTGAAGACTGGCAGGCACACCAGAACCTATCTACTCCCTTAAGCAACTACATTTTATAATACACTTAAACATTTGTCAATATTCCCTCTAAAATCATATCAGTTTTCGTATATTTTCATCTCTTTTTGTCACTTTTACTTCATCCAAATGTTCTAGAAACGCCATAGAATATTGTCTTGATGTATTTAATTCTTCTTTTGCATGGGATAAAGTAATCTGTCCATGTTCTTTTATAAAATTAATAATTTTATCTTTTGCTAATTCATAATTTTCTTTAGAAAATATTATATCTTGAGATATTTTTATTAATTCACCAGTCTTAATAAGTAATTCAAATACCTTTTTATATTCTAAATCATCTTCCTTTCCTTCCGTTATTGCTTTGAATTTTGGGGGTGAAAATTTACCCTCTTTTATTTTACTAAGCAACTCATTTTTTATCCTAATCTGTTTTTCATTAAAAGTTATTTCAAAACCTATTTTGGAAATATAATTACCTTTAACTTCTAGCATTTCATTGTTTACTAGTAATTGTAACACTTCATTATATAATTTGCTTTTTAATGATTTAGAGAATATTTTAGTTTTAAATTCTTCTTTTGATATTCCTTCTTCAAGTGGATATTTCCTATGATAATCCTTTAATATTTTATTAATATCATCTTCTAATCCTCTAAAATATCTTACATGTATATAATTTGATTTTCCGCTTTGTTCTAATTTATAAATCCTTGCTTTATTTTCAAGCTCAATTAAAACCTCTTCTATGTTCTCAATATTTCTACCAATTTTCTTTGTGATTTCATCTTTACTCGGAAAATTAGGGCTCAACTCCTCTATTATATGCCCAATAATCTCCTCTACGCTTCCTTCACCCTTTGTTTTTAAGTTATCAATATATGTTTTATTAAATCGCTTTGCTTTTTCTGCTTTAGGGTCAATTATAGTTCCTCCTCCAATTGTATACATTGGAGAATAGTTTCTTATAATAAATTTATCTCCCATTTGAAGTGCCGCCATTTTTTCTAGCTTAATTTGAACAAAAGCTGATTCTCCCGGTTTTAATTCTTCTTTTTCTAAAAGAACTATTCTTCCTATTATTTCAGAGCTTCCAGAGTAAAATCTAACCCTTTGTCTATTCTTAAGTGCTGTTTTTACACTTTTTAAATACATTAATTTGGAGTCCATTATATATGATGGTTCCATTACATTAGGTATGGATACTATATCCCCTCTTTGAATATCTTCTTTTTTTACATTCATTAAATTAATTGCACAACGTTGCGCTGCTTCCGCTTTTTCCGCTGTTTCTCCATGTATTTGTATCCCTCTTACTTTTGTTTTTATTCCACTGGGGTAAATCATTAATTCATCATTAATTTTAATGGTTCCACTTAAAACAGTACCTGTTACTACCGTTCCAAAACCTGAAACAGAAAAAATTCTATCAATAGGAAGTCTAAAATGTCCATATTTATCTTTTTCTTTTGTTTCATCTACAATCTTATCTAAGAAGTTTATCAAATTATCTAATCCTTCTTTATTTTTAGAAGAAACAGGAATTATTGGTGCATTTTTTAAAAAAGTATCCTTAGTAGCTTCTTTAACATCATTTTCAATCATAGTAAGCCATTCATCATCAACTAAGTCCTTTTTAGTAATTACGATTATTCCTTTTTTTACTCCTAAAAGCTGAAGTATTTCTAGATGCTCTTTTGTCTGAGGCATTATTCCTTCGTCAGCTGCAACAACTAATGCAACAATATCAATACCCATAGCTCCTGCAAGCATATTTTTTATAAATTTTTCATGTCCAGGTACATCAATTATTCCAGCTCTCTTACCTGAAGGAAGGTCAAAATAAGTAAATCCTAAATTTATAGAAATACCTCTTTTTTTCTCTTCTGCTAAAGTATCTGTTTCTCTTCCTGTTAAAGCTTTTATAAGTTGAGTTTTACCATGATCTATATGTCCAGCAGTTCCTATAATTATATGCTTCATATATCTTACTCTCTTTCTTCTATTAGTTTAAATATATCCACTATTGTATCAAACTCTTCATCCAATATAGTTCGTAAATCCATAATAAACTCATCATTATTTACCCTACCAATTAAAGCCACATCATTTTCTCTCATAAGTTTCTCCATCCTAGATGTTGAAATATTATTTGATTTAACTTTAATAACATAAGAAGGTATTGTTTCAGTAGGAAGTGACCCTCCTCCAACTTTAGCATATCCAGTATCCACTTTAAAACTAAAGCTATTTAAATTGTTTCTCAATCGTCGCACTAATTTTTGAGCTCTTTTTTTATGAATTTCTTTGTCTGATAACATCATATAAAGAGTTGGAATTTTTTCTACAGCTTCTTCTTCTGACAAGTATAATCTTAAGGTAGCTTCTATTGCCGCAATAGTCATTTTTCCAACTCTCAAAGCCCTTGTTAGTTGGTTTTTCTTTATTTTGTCAATATATTTTTTCTTTCCTATAATGATACCTGCTTGAGGCCCTCCAAACATTTTATCACCACTAAAAGTAATAACATCTATTTTCTTATTTACACTTTCCTGAACTGTTGGCTCATAAATAAATCCATACTTTCTAAAATCAATTAAAACTCCACTACCCAAATCCTCAATAACAGGTATATTGTGCTTTTCACCAAGTTTTTGTAGTTCTTCTCCATCCACCTCTTCAGTAAAACCAAGAATTTTATAATTTGATGTATGAATTTTCATAAGAACGCCTGTATTTTCATTAATATTATCCTCATAATCATATAAATGAGTTTTATTTGTTGTTCCTACTTCTACCAAAACAGCCCCACTAAATTTCATAACATCAGGTACTCTAAAAGAGCCCCCAATTTCTACTAGCTGCCCTCTTGAAACAATAGCCTCTTTACCATTACATAAAGTATTCAATACCAACATAACCGCGGCCGCATTATTATTTACAACTAAGGCTGCTTCAGCACCAGTTATTTTTGTGATTAAATATTCAAGATGCGAATATCTGCTACCTCTTTTTCCTTCCTCAATATCATATTCTAGATTACTATAATTCCTTATGACGCTCATAACATTTTCAGCTGCCTCTTTGCTTAAAAGTGACCTACCTAAATTCGTATGAACTATTATTCCTGATGCATTAATCACTCTTCTTAAGTGATTTTTAGATTTTAATTTTATCCTTTTCTCAAAATCTCGTAAAATTTCTTGTATATTCAATTCATCAATCTTATCCGTAAGTATATTTTCTCTACATGTATCAATAGCTTCTCTTAAAGCCTCTACTACCAATGTTCTGTTAGTAGTTTCTATATATTTGATTACATTCTCTTCTTTTAATAAATAGTCCATTTTGGGAAGGGCTTTCAATAATTCCTTTTTCATATTATCACCTATCTAATAAATTATTATTGATTTTCAACTCATATCATTCTACTTTATTCTACAATAACCATATAATAAAGTCCATAAATCAAGCTAAATTCTGAAGAATAGAAAATTCCCTACTTCTTGCTTTCATTCTATGATTACTGTAATATTAATTATATTCTACTATTGAAAAAGGGGTCTCAACATGGATTTTAAACAACTAACTTCATTTATTGAAATCGTCAATTTAAAAAGTTTTTCTAAAGCATCTAAAAAACTTTTTCTAACTCAACCTACTGTTACAAATCATATTCAAAAATTAGAAGAAGAAATAGGAGTTACTTTGCTCAATAGGTCTGGACGTGAAATAACCCCTACGGAACCTGGTTCCCTTTTTTATAATTACGCTCAAGAAATGGTTAATATTAAAGATTTTGCAATTTACAAATTAAGTTCATATACATCAAAAATAGAAGGAGCTATTGAAATAAATTCAAGTAGTATACCCGCTCAATATATCCTGCCATATATAATCAAAGATTTCAAAGCTCTTTACCCTGATGTTTTTTTTAAAATTAATCAAACAGATACAAAAGAAGTTATAAATTCAATAAAAGATGGCTTTATCAATTTTGGAATTGTAGGTGCTAAATATAATATTAAGAATTTAGAATATACCGAGTTAATGCAAGATAAAATTGTACTAGCACTTCCTGCATCTTATGCTACCAACATATCACCTTTCACTACTATAAGCCTAGAAGATCTTTTGAATTTTCCCCTTATTATGCGTGAAGAAGGCTCCGGTTCCAGATATATGATTGAAAAAGAATTGCTAAAATCAGGAGTAGAAATGAAACAATTAAAAATTATAACAGAATCTACAAATAATGATGCTATAAAGAAAATGATTGAGCTAGAAATTGGTGCTAGTTTCATTTCAGAAATAGCCATCAAAAAAGAAATATCCACTGGAAGTATTGTTCCTGTTGAAGTATCGGGAATGAACCTTAAGCGAAATTTCTACTTTGTTTGTCATAGCAAAAGATTTTTATCTCCTCTATCAAAAACTTTCAAGGAATTTATAAGTAAAAATACTATATGATGTTACAATTCAAGAAATATATTTGAATAACTATTATGCTATGGCTATAAACCTTATGAGTAACTTGCTCAATTAAACAGTCACCTTAGAGTAAGGTTTTAAAGATACCGTTTATATACTTTTTAGCCTTATTTTTAGATATATTTCAACAAATAGTAATTAATCTACAAATATTTTACAAAATGGTTATTTAGCTTTCTCAAAAGTTTATCTATTCTTATGTTGACTTTGTCCTAAAGGGAGGATATATACTTAAATTATTCAAAGCAAATCAATGTTTTGTGTATAAGTTATTAACATAACTTTTGATACTACACCAATTTTAAAGGAGGATTATTATGACAGATAAAAAAACAGTTCTGCCTAAACGTCTTGATATTCTAAAAAAAGCATACTTGGATGCTAAACCAAGTATTACTATCCATCGTGCCTTGGCATATACTGAAATCGCAAAAAAATATCCTAGCCTTCCAAGGAATGTCCTTCGTGCCAAAGGATTTAGAAGAGCATGCGAAACTGCACCTATGCTTATACAAGAAAATGAACTTATAGTTGGTCATCCTTGTGGTAAGGCACGTGCTGGAGCATTTTCACCTGATACAGCATGGGAGTGGATTCGTGATGAACTTGACACTATTGACACTAGACCACAGGACCCTTACTTCATTTCTGAAGAAGATAAAAAGATTATGTGCGAACAATTATTTCCATTTTGGAAAGGTAAATCTCTAGCAGAAGAATGTGAAAAAGCTTTCCGTAAAGAAGGTTTGTGGGAATTCGGTGCTGAGGCTTGCATAAGTGATTTGACCTATCATATGACTAGTGGTGGTGGCGATACTAGTCCAGGCTATGATATCATTCTTTTTAAAAAGGGGATTTATGGAGTTCGTGATGAAGCAAAAGCTCATCTTGCTGAATTATCTACTTACAAAAATGAACACAAAGATAAAATTTCTTTTTATCAAGCTGCTATAGAAATATGTGAGGGAATTATAACATATGCCTCTCGTCTTTCAATTTATGCAAATGAATTATCTGAAAAGGAACAAGATCCAAAACGTAAAGCAGAGTTAAAAAAAATTGCTGAGGTTAATGCCCGTGTACCAGCTAATCCTCCAGAAACTTTTCATGAAGCATTGCAATCTATTTGGACAATACAGTCACTATTTTTGATGGAAGAAAACCAATGTAGTACATCATTAGGCCGTTTGGACCAATATGTTTTTCCTTGTTATTCCTCAGATATTGAAAAGGGATTATTGGATAACGAACAAGCTTTTGAATTAATGGGCTGTTTCATGATTAAATGCTCAGAAATGATATGGTATACACCTGGAGCTACTGCTAAATATTTTGCAGGTTATATGCCTTTTATTAATATGTGTGTAGGTGGTCAAAAACGTGAAGGTGGAGACGGCACCAATGACTTGACTTATCTAATTATGGATGCTGTAGAAAAAGTTAAGATTTACCAGCCATCCCTTGCTTGCCGTATTCACAATCAATCTCCACAGCGCTATTTAGAAAAAATTGTTGATGTTATCAAAGCTGGAGCTGGTATGCCTGCATGCCATTTTGATGATGCACATATAAAAATGATGCTTAGAAAAGGCTTTGATTTTGAAGATGCTCGTGACTATTCTCTTATGGGATGTGTTGAACCACAAAAATCTGGACGTATACATCAATGGACAGCTGGGGGCTTTACACAATGGCCTATTACTATTGAAATGGCATTGAATCGCGGTGTTCTTAAATCCTATGGAGACAAGCAGTGGCTAGATACTGGAGACTTAGAAGAATTCACCACTTATGAACAATTTGATGCTGCTGTAAAAAGACAACTTGATTATCTTCTAGAGATGAATGGTAGAGGTACTGTTCTTGTTCAGGAAATTTTTAGAGATATAACTCCTACTCCTTATATGTCACTATTTGTTGATGGGTGTATGCAAACTGGTAAAGATGTAACAGCCGGTGGAGCAGTTCTCTATGATGGACCTGGAACAATTTTTGCAGGATTAGGTACTTATGTAGACAGTATGGCTGCTATTAAAAAACTTGTTTATGATGATAAAAAGTACAAACTTGCAGATATAAAAAAAGCCCTTGACAACAATTGGGAAGGATACGAACAAATACATCGTGACTGCCTTTATGCACCTAAATATGGTAATGATGATAATTATGTGGATATGATTGCCACTAATCTTGTGGATTATACAGAACATAAAATCAATCAGCACAAATCACTATATGCAAGACAAATCCACGGAACTTTATCCCAATCTTTTAATACCCCATTGGGCGAAATGATTGGAGCTACTCCAAATGGACGTGTTTCTGGTGCACCACTTTCTGATGCAATGAGTCCTTCTCAAGGCGCTGATACTAAAGGAGCTACTGCGGTTATAAAATCTGTATCTAAAATTAATGTTGAATCAATGAGTCTTGGAATGGCTCATAACTTTAAAATATTAAGTAATTCTCTAGATACAGCTGAAGGTAAAGCAAGTTTGATTACCCTACTACGCACAGCCTCCTTTATGGGAAATGCTCAGATGCAATTTAATTGTGTAGATAACAAAACACTACAAGAAGCTCAGCTACATCCTGAAGAATATCGTGATCTTATTGTACGTGTTGCCGGATACAGTGCATTTTTTGTAGAGCTTTGTAAAGAAGTACAAGATGAAATAATTAGTCGTACAGTTTTATAGAGATCCCATTGTGAAACTTAATTTATACTTATACTAAAAACTAGACGTATCAACTAGTTTTATAAATCTCCATGTTTCTAGGAGTTTTGGACACGTATAAATTAATAGTTGAACTGGGATACCTATAGATTAAACTATAGCAATTTAAATATAATTTTACAATTAAAAAGCAATAAAAAATACCATGTGATTTTTATTAAAATCCATGGTATTTTTATATTATGTTACATATATTTATTTTATAATCATTCAATGCTACAATAGAAAACTTTTATTATCTTTCAAGCACAGCACCAGTACTAGCTGATGTTACTAACTTACTATATCTTCTTAAATAAGTTCCGATTTCAGCATTAATTGGTGGTTGTACCCAATCTTTTTTTCTTCTCTCAATTTCTTCGTCTGAAAGATCTACTCTTAAAATTCTATTAGGCATATCTATTTCAATAATATCCCCTTCTTCAATAATACCAATTGTACCACCTGCCATAGCCTCTGGAGAAACGTGTCCAATACATGGGCCTCTAGTTCCACCTGAGAATCTACCATCTGTTATTAAGGCTACAGAAGTATCTAGTCCCATTCCACAAATAGCAGCTGTTGGACTAAGCATTTCTCTCATTCCTGGTCCACCTTTTGGTCCTTCATATCTAATTACCACAACATCTCCGCTTATTATTTCTCTTGCTAATATAGCCTTATAAGCTTCTTCTTCAGAATTATATACCCTTGCTGGCCCTTTATGTTTTAACATTTCAGGTTTAACTCCTGATTGTTTAACCACCGCACCATCTAAAGCCAAGTTTCCTCTTAGAATTGCTATTCCACCTTCTTTAGTGTATGGTTCTTCTAACGTTCTTATTACTGCTGGGTCTGCCACCTCAACATTTTGTACATTTTCATGAATTGTATTTCCTGTTACAGTGATTTCATCAGTATAAATCATACCCGCTTTAGAAAGCACATTCATTACTGCCGAAATTCCTCCTGCATTATCTAAATCTTCTATGCTATGATATCCTGATGGACTAAGTTTAGCAATGTTAGGTACTTTTTTACTGATTATATCAAATTCTTCAAGATTCAATGGTATATTAGCTTCATTAGCTATTGCCATTAAATGAAGTACTGTATTTGAAGAGCCACCTATAGCCATATCTACAGTTATAGCATTTCTAAATGCTCCTAATGTCAAAATATCTCTAGGTTTTATATCTTTCTTTAAAATTTCCATAACCTTCATACCAGCTTTTTTTGCAAGTTGTTTTCTTCTTCCAAACGGAGCCGGTATTGTTCCATTACCAGGTAGAGCCATTCCCATAGCTTCTGCCAAACAATTCATAGAATTTGCTGTAAATAATCCAGCACAACTTCCACATGTAGGACATGAATTAATCTCTATTTCTGTAAGTTCTTCTTCTGTAATTTGTCCAGTAGCCTCTGCTCCTACACTTTCAAAAGCACCACTAATCAAATCAATGGTTTTACCTTTATGTTTACCTGATAACATTGGTCCCCCACTAACATATACAGCCGGAATATTAAGTCTTGCTGCTGCCATAAGCATTCCTGGAACAATCTTATCACAATTTCCTACCAATACAAGTCCATCAAATTTATGACCCATACTCACTGCCTCAATAGAATCACAAATAAGTTCACGTGAAGATAATGGATATTTCATTCCACTATGATTCATAGCTATCCCATCACAAATACCTATAGATGGAAATTCCATTGGTGTTCCCCCTGCAGCGATAACTCCTTCTTTAACTGATTTTACTATTTCATCAAGATGATAATGTCCTGGTATTAATTCATTTTGTGCATTTACAACTCCTATTAATGGCTTTGCAAGATCCTCTGGCAAATATCCCATAGCATACATAAGCGCTCTATGAGGTGCTCTTGCCACGCCTTTTGTTATTTCGTCACTTCTCATTTTATAGCCCCTCCTTTTGTGTTATCTATATATAAATTAATTTTTTCGTCACTATTTAATCTATTATAGTTGAATTAGCTTTTTTACTCAATTGATTATCCTTACTACTAATAAGCAAAATAATCTGAATTGATTTTAAACCCAATAAAATAAAATTATTTTGCTTTTATATAAAGAAAAAGTGTAAGATTTATCTTACACTTTTTCTATTTTCTTAAACTTTTTCTATATTTACTTGGAAGACATTTCTCATATCTTTGAAATACTGTACTAAAATAACTGAAATCTTCATATCCAGCTTTTTCAGATATTTCTTTTAAACTCAAACTAGAGTTAGTCATAAATTCCTTGGCTTTTTCTATTCTAAATCTATTTATATATTCAGATAAATTCATTCCCGAAGATTTCTTAAATAATCTTGAGAAATAATAAGGACTAAAACCAACATGCTCTGCTACATCATTAAGATATATTTTTTTATCATAATTATTATTAATATACTCCTTAGCATCTGCAACATGCTTATCTTCTGGTAATTGTGTTACTACACCAAAATTAGAAGCACTTCCATCATCTGATTCATATAAGTAAGTGTCTATAAAGTCAAGCAAATCTTCTGGTGATATTGGCTTTAATAAATAATCTATAGCATTTAATTTTACAGATTTTTGTGCATAGCTAAATTCATCATGTGCTGTTAAAATTGCCACTTTTACATTCATATCAAATTTTCTTATTTTTTCTAAAGCTTTAATCCCATCTAACTCTGGCATTCTTATATCCATCAATACTAAATCTGGAGAAAATTCCTTTATTTTTTCGATTGCTTCATTTCCATTTTTAGCTTCTTTAATCTCCACATCCTCATGATTTTCTGAAACTACATATCTTATATATTCTCTAGTTATACCTTCATCATCAACTATTAGAAGTTTTTTCATTTTACTTCACCTCTTTTTTTCTATTAATAGGTAAAATTAATATTACTTCTGTTCCATTGCCATACTCACTTTTTATTTCAAAAACAAAATTCTTACCATAATAATACTCTAATCTGCTTTTCAAACTTGTAAGTCCTATGCCTATTCCTTCACCAGAACTTTTTATTATTTCTTCTGATATATTATCTAGTCTTTCTTTAGGTATTCCTACACCATTATCTTTAACCGATAATTTTATTCTATCTTCAAGAAATTCTCCCTTAATTTTTAGTTCACACTGTTTTTGCATATTTTTAAAGCCATGAACTATAGCGTTTTCTACAAATAATTGAAGTGTTAAGAAAGGTATTGTCACATCTTTTACTTTATCCTCAATATCAATATCTGTTTTTATAAAATCTTTAAATCTTTTATTTTGAATAAACAAATAATCTTTTATATACTTTAATTCCTCATTAACAGAAACAAACTCTAAAGATTTTGTTAGTGTAGTTCTTAAAAGACTTGATAAGGCAAAAGTAGTTTCCGCTGCTTCTTTAGCACCATTCATATAGGCAAGTTGCCCTATAACACTAAGTGTATTAAATAAGAAGTGTGGGCTCATTTGAGATTGAATAACCTTCATCTTCGTTTCTACTAATGTTCTTTCAAGCTTACTTCTAGTCTCTGCTTCCTTTAGAATTTGAAAAGTTCTCTCTTGTCTTTCTTTATTTATAAAGTTGATAACCGATGTTTCCACAATTGAATTACTCATTGTTCTTAGTGTTTCAATTATGGCATACAATTGTTCTCTGCTAACTCTTCTTAGCGAATTATATGCTTTTAGTAATTGATCACCATCTTCTTTATATTCTTTAATAATTTTTTCTTCTACTTCTGGATTTGGATTTTTTATAATCACAGGACCACAAGTTATTGTTCCTACCAATTTTTCTCCTAAAAATATAGGTGCCATTATCCTTTTTACGTCATAGCAACAATCATAAACTGTAGTTTCTACTATATCATTTTTATCAAATTCTTTATTAATAAAACATTTTTCCATATTTTTTTCTTTTATCTTACAAAATTCTGGTATGTTGCTTGGAGTTGTAAGAAGATTACCCTTTATATCTTTAATAACTATTCCTAAATAAGAATCTTCTGAAAATTTATCTTGGATTTTCTGTAGTCTCTCTACATCAATAATTTTAGCAGGGTCCTCCAAGTAAAAGTTATCTAAAATATTTTCCGCTGGTATTAATTGATTTATATCATATTTATCAATATTATATACAATAATCATTTCTAAGGGTGACTTTCCTGTATTTTGAACTTCATGTTTAGCAAAAGGCGGAGTTTTATATATCCTACCTGGTAACAAACTATTATATCTATCATTAAGCCATTGTTCTCCTTGGCCTGATACAACATAAATCAATTGTTCATCTCCACTATGGTTATGCTCTTCTTGATTTTGTCCTGGTAATAATGTTACATGGCCAATTAAAAATTTACTTTTTTTAAGATCATTATTTTCTTGAATCCACTTAATATCGCCCCATTCAAAATACTGCTTAACAGGCTTTGATTGACTATTTTCATTCCCATTTTTATTTTCCACTGTAGCACCTTCTTTTTTTGTATATAAAAACTTCCATAATTTTAATAATTATATCATCAAGGGCTTGCATTGTCTAGAGATAGTCATTTTAGTGTTTATTCATTCGTAATAAAATTAAATTTCCTATTTATACTCACGGGCAACCTCTTCCCCTCCAAGAACCCTTAATCCGCCTTCCGCTAAAGCAAGCATTTCATCTTCTCCTGGGTAAATAGTAACTGGTGAAATAAATCCTACATTTTCAATTATTTTTTTAGTTACACTCTTACTATATGAGATGCCTCCTGTAAGAATAATTGAGTCTACCTTTCCTTTTAATACAGTAGCACAAGCTCCTATTTCTTTTGATACTTGATATATAAAAGCTTCTTTTATCAATTCTGCTTTTTTATCCCCAGAACAAATTTTTTCTTCCACAATTCTAACATCATTTGTCCCCAAATAAGAGATAATTCCCCCCTTACCTACAATTTTCTTCTTTATCTCTTCTAGTGAATGTTCTCCGCTAAAACACATCTTTACTAATTCTCCAATAGGAACACTTCCGCTTCTTTCTGGTGAGAAAGGACCTTCTCCATCCAATGCATTATTAACATCTACTACTCTTCCCTTTTGGTGAACGCCTACAGAAACTCCTCCACCTATATGAACCACTATCAAATTCAAATCCTCATATTTTAAATGATTTTCTTTGGCATATCTTTTTGCCACAGCTTTTTGATTTAGTGCATGAAATATACTTTTTCTTTTCACTCCTTCCATACCAGAAATCCTAGCTACTTCTTCCATTTCATCAACCACTACTGGATCCACTATAAATGCTGGTATACCTATTGGTTTAGCTATTTCATTTCCAATAATTGCACCTAAATTACATGCATGTTCTCCTTGTATCCCTATCTTTAAATCTTCTAACATTTTTTCACTTACAGTATATGTTCCACCTTTAATAGGTTTTAAAAGCCCACCTCTTGCTACAACCGCATTTAGCAATTTAACTTCAAACCCTTTTTCTTTCAAAACATTTAGAATAAGATTTTTTCTAAACTCAAACTGATCATATATATTATCATACTTTTCTATTTCCTCTAAAGAGTGTGTCAAAGACTCCACAAATATTTCTTTATCATCTTCATAAACACCAATTTTTGTAGAAGTTGACCCTGGATTTATAATTAACATTTTAAAATTCATTTAATTCCCCCCTATTCTTACTTATTTGTTGCCACAAGTGCTGCCAGCGCTATAGAATTCATTTTTGTTCTATGACTGTCAGCTCTTGAAGTCAAGATTACTGGAGCCGAAGTTCCAACTAAAATTCCTCCACTTACTGAATCTGTTGTGAATGCTAATGTTTTGTACATTACATTTCCAGCTTCTATAGAAGGCATTAATAAAATATCTGCATATCCTGCAACTTCACTATTAATTCCTTTTGTTTCTGCTGCTTCCACTGAAAGAGCATTATCTATAGCCAAAGGCCCATCTATTATACAATTTTTTATTTGGCCTCTTTCATTCATTTTAGATAACATAGCTGCATCCACCGTTGCTTGCATTTTAGGATTAACTACTTCTACCGCACAAATAGGCGCAACTTTAGGTATCTCAATACCCACAGCTATGGCAACCTTTACAGCATTATTGATAATTTGTACTTTTTCATTAAGGTCCGGATACATATTAAAAGCACAATCTGTTAAAAATAATAATCTATCAATTTTAGGAGTTTCAAAAACTGCCACATGCGACATTAAACTCCCTGTTCTTAATCCAATTTCTTTATTTAAAACTGCTCTTAAAAAATCTGCTGTACCAACTAATCCCTTCATTACCATATCAGCTTTACCCTCTGAAACTAAGGCTACAGCTTTCATTGATGCTTTTGATGGATTTTTTTCATTTATTATTTCTATGTCTTTAAGGTCAAAGTTTATATCTTCAGCTATTTTACCTATTTTTTCCTCATCACCTACTAAAATAGCATTACAAATCCCCTGTTTTTTTGCATCACTTATAGCTTCAAGTACATGAGTATCTTCTGCTGCGGCAACCGCTACAATTTTAATATCTTGATTTTTGGTTTTACTAATAATATCATGAAATGTTTTAACCAATTAATACACCCCCATTTATGTATGCTTTACATTTATTTTACTACAAACATTTATATTGAGCAATATATTTGTATTATGTCCTTTTATTAAAAATATATTGCTTTATATATTAAAATAAGATTCTCTAAAGAGAATCTTATTTTAATGGTTTATATTTTTTTATTAATTCATCCGCAATTTTCAAACCGTCTACTGCTGCAGACATTATTCCCCCTGCATATCCTGCTCCTTCACCTGCTGGGTACATTCCTTTTAAAGAAACACTTTCACAATTTTCATCTCTATTAATTCTTACTGGTGCTGAAGTTCTTGTTTCTATACCGGTAAGTATAGAATCTTTTTCAGCAAATCCTTTTATTTTTTTATCAAAATTAATCAAACCATCTTTTATTGTGGTGGTTACATACTCTGGTAAGCAATCTCTTAAATCTGCAAATCTATATCCTGGTGTGTAACTTGGATTGATTCCACCTATTTTAGTACTTACATTATCTTTCAAAAAATCACCAACTAATTGAACTGGAGCATTATAATTTTCTCCCCCACATTTAAAAGCTAACTCTTCATAATGCCTTTGAAATTCCATTCCTGCTAAAGGATGATTACTTTTAAAGTCCTTCTCTGTTACAGTAACTACTATAGCCGAATTTGCATTAATTTTATTTCTTTTATAATTACTCATACCATTAACTACAAGTCTACCTTTCTCGGAAGAAGCCGCAACTACTTCTCCTCCTGGGCACATGCAAAAGCTATAAACTGATCTATTAGTTATAGAACTGGTATGCGATAATCTGTATTCCGCAGATTTTAATCTAGGATGATTTGCAAATTCCCCATATTGATTTTCATTAATTAAACTTTGCAAATGTTCAATTCTAACTCCTACAGCAAACGGTTTTGGTGATAAATGAATTCCCTTTGTAAATAACATTTCATATGTATCACGTGCACTATGACCTAAAGCTAAAATAAGCTTTTCACATTCAATTGTTTCCCCATTTACAATAATTCTAGATACTTTTCCATCTTTAATTATTATATCTTCCAGTTTAGAATCAAACCTTACTTCTCCACCAATGGCAATTATTTCTTCTCTTATATTTTTTACCACATTTTTTAAAATATCTGTACCTATATGAGGTTTACCTAAAAACATTATATCTTCTGGCGCCCCATGTGCAACTAATTCTTGTAATATTAAATCACATCTAGTATCTTTTATTCTTGTAGTAAGTTTTCCATCAGAAAAAGTTCCTGCGCCGCCTTCACCAAATTGAACATTAGAATTAAGGTTTAACTCTCCATTTTTCCAAAATTCTTTTACCTGCTTAGTTCTTTTTTCAACGTCACTTCCTCTTTCTATTACCAAAGGTTTATATCCATGCTTTGCAAGTTGCAATGCACAGAACATACCCGCCGGACCCATACCTATAATTACTGGTCTATTTTCCAATACTTCATTGCCATAAACAGTGCTATTTTCTTTTTCCTCTAAATTTAAAGTAATATTATTGTCTTTTAATTTAGAAAACACTTTTTTTTCGTTTTCTAAAGCAACTTCAACTACATAATTAAATTTAATATCCCTTTTTTTTCTTGCATCTAAAGATTCTCTTACTATTTTAAAATCCTTTATTTCATTTATAGCAATTTTAAGTTTTTTAGCTGATTTTTCCTTCAACACTTTTAAATCTTCATTTAAACTTAATGTAATATTATTAATTCTTATTGTCATTATTTCCTCCAAGCACCTAAGCTAATTAATTTCCTTAGGCTTTTCATCTTCACTACTATCAATAGTAGTATCTGTTATATTCTTTTTTGAGATTGCAACATTTACATTTTTTAAATTTTGAGAAACTATAATAACATTGTTAGGCAACTCAAACTTTACTGGTATATCATAACTTCCTTCGTTTAAATCCATAAAATCTAAAAATCCTACCACATTAAGTTCACTTAAATTATTTAATATATTTTCAGCTCCCTTAACAATCAAAGACACTTCTTTACTAACGTATTTTACATCTAAAGCACTATCTAAATTTCTATTCTCAATATCTACTGTTAAGTTTTTTTCTATTACTTTATCAAGGTCTATTATTACTTCAATAGCCTCATCATCTCCTACAAGTACCAAATCTTCAGGAATATCTAATTTGACTGTTAATTTATTAGATTTTTCTGTTAGTAACGATAAGTCTACAGGTTCAGTACTAATACTTTCTATAGAAGAAATCAATTTTTCATCTCCCGCAATTTTAATTTGAGCAATGGATGGTGTGATTTTCTCTAATATCATATTTTCTTGTAGACTTCCCTTTGTGGTAATATTTATATCCACATTTTTTGTTCCTTTTATTGGAATGCTAACTTTAACATTTTCTGGATTTATAGTAATTCCAGAAACAGTTTTTCCTACAGAATCTACAGCTAAAACAGGTAAAGATAATGTTAAATCTGTTTTAGTATTTTCTAAATCAATTTCCGCATAAATACTTGAAACCATATCTACATATTTTTCAGATCCACTAATGGTAACAGTACTTGGTTCTACTACAAGAGAATCTTGATAATAACCATCTTCAACATTTCCAGTAGTATTGATTTTAACCTGCATTTCTTTTTTTACTAATTTATCAAATTTAATTTCGGCCCACAAAGTTGTATCATTAACGATATTTACAGATTCAGGGGATTTTAAAATATTTACTGGTATTTTTTTTGTTCCTTCACTTAAAACATACCCACTTAAATCTGCAACAACAGTAAAATCATCTACGGTAGCAGAATAAATAGATGCCGCCGTTCCTGTAATTTTTAAAGATATTGTATATTCTTCATCTATTGATACTATTAATCCTGCATCCTCTAAAGCTTCTGTGTTGAGAATTTGAACTGGTATATTTTTAACTACTCTTGTTTGAAGAGAGTTACTTTCATTTGAAGTATATATCCAAAGAAAAAATGCTGCTAAAACACAAGCTAATTTAATAATTATGCTTTTATTTTTATCTTCACCCAAGATTTCACCTTCTCACCAATAGTAATTTTTTTATCTCTTCTGTACTGAATTATTTTTATTAATATAGCTTTTAACTTTTCATTAGAATAATATCTAGTTAATTTTCCATTCACTGCAAGGGAAATAACTCCTGTTTCTTCTGATACGATAATAGTAAGTGCATCCGAAACTTCTGATATCCCTACTGCTGCTCTATGCCTAGTTCCTAACTGTTTACTTATATTTCTATCACTTGAAAGAGGCAAGAAACATCCACATGCTGCTATTCTATTACTCCTAATAACTACAGCTCCATCATGAAGAGGTGTATTTTCCACAAATATATTCTCTAATAAAGCTGCCGAAGTATTTCCATCAATTTTCGTTCCTGTTTCAATAATATCGCTTAATCCTGTCTTTTGTTCTATTACTATCAAAGCGCCTGTTTTACTAGCTGATAAATTTTCAACTGCTTTGGTTATTTCAGAAATTATTACACTTATTGTCTCATCATCTTGAAAAATATGTTTTTCTGTAAAAGCGCTTCTCCCAATATGTTCAAGTGCTTTTCTAATTTCTGGCTGAAATATGATTACAAGAGATAAAACTCCTATTGTGATAGTTTTATTCAAAATCCAATTTAAGGTTTGCAATTGAAGTAAGCTACTTATGGGTATTAATAATACTACTAATAAAATCCCTTTTAGCAATTGCTCCGCTCTTGTCTTTCGTAAGAGCATATACACTTGATAAAATATAAATGAAACCGACACTATGTCAAGTATAGAAAAAATATTTATTGATTTAATGGTATTCAAAATTATATTTAAAAATTCCATGTATTCACCTCTCAAAACTATTATATTTACAATTATACACTATTCTATTTTAAATTGTTGCCCATTTTACAATATTTTAATTAATTTATTTTTCTAAATATTTTATTACAAATAAAAGAAACTATAGTATATAATTATTATTATACTTCATTGATTATTTGACTTTATTGCGATTATTTAGTATTTTTAAGTTACAGTTAAATCATATTAATTATAAAAACAAAAGGAGTGTTCATAAATGACAGATAAAACAAAAAATATATTAAAGACCATTACTGTTGCATTAGCATTTATCACTATTTGCGTAGGTGTTTTCTTTGTAAGCTATAGCTATTTCAGACGAAACTCCTTATCTCAATATGAAAAAACTATGTCAACTGAAATAAATAAAATTACTGAAACAAATAAGAATATTATAAGCTATATTGATGGAGATTCAATTAATCAAGAAAAATTCTTAACTTTATTACCTAATGATATAAACACTTTAAAAGATGTACGTTCAAATATTAAGTCTATTTCCAAAAATAAACGTTATTCAATTTCTCATAATAATTTACTGTCAGGACTAGATAATAACATTTTACTTTTTGAAGAAATTTTATTTATTGTTAAAGATATAGAAAAAATGGATATGAATATTTCAATTTCAAGACTACAAAATTTTAGAGATGACACAATGAATTATTACTCTCAAGTTTTTATAGGTACCAGTAGAATATCCATTGATGACAATTTCTTCAAACTATTATCTACGCCATCTTATTTTTCAAATTCACTAGACTCAAACAAAAATATTACTGATATATCTTTATCTGATAATCTAGATTTCTTAGACTTAATTTATTCATTTTCTAGACAATTTGATGATTTAAATAAAACATATTCTACTAACATAGAAGGTGCTAGAAATGAACTTCAAAGCTATACTAGCGTCATTTCTTTAATAAATGATGATTTAGTATCACTAACTTCACTGGAATCAGAAATAACTTTTATTTCTATCCCTCAAGATGGGCTAGCTGTATATGAATCCATGCTAAAAGTTATTTCTTCATATAAACCTTATTTGAACAATCTTAAATTCGCTATATCAAATGAAGAACTTGTAACCACTGATAATGATATTTCTGATGATATACTTGATAACTATTATAAAACATCTAATTCTAACTACAAAACTGCCACAGAATCTCACAAAAAATTTATTGAGGCTTTTGAAAAATTTGAATCTTCAGTGCAAAAATAACCATTTAAATCCTACTTAGGTAGGATTTTTTTAGTTTTTGAATTATATTTCTACATTATGGGCATAATATTTCCTGTAATTCTAATAACCCTAATTTAATTTAGGTAATAAAAAGGAGATTTAAAATGAAACCCAAGAGATTTATTGTTTGGCTTGTTACATTGCTAAGCTTTTTTACTGTTATTACACCTTTTTCAGAAGCTACAATTTTGTATGATTCAACAACTGAAGATTTATACAAAGATGAAAGCAAAGCAATAACAGTATTCGGAAATTCAGGTGACAATATCATGCTATCTCAATCAGATATAGATTTAATGGCAAAAGTAGTATTTGCCGAAAGTAATTTAGAACCTTATGATGGCAAAGTAGGAGTTGCCTCTGTAATACTTAATAGATTAAAAGATAGTAAGTTTCCAAATACAATAAAAGAAGTAATACTTCAAAAATCAGCCTTTTCTTGTGTAAAGAATGGTGATGTATCAGCATCAACCAATGATACCTGTTATAGAGCTGTATTAGACGCTATAAAGGGTGTTGATCCCACTGATAAAGCCATGTTCTTTTACAATCCAAAGATTGCTACCTCTAAGTGGATGTTTAACGTAAAAAAAATTAACATAAAAAAGATAGGACAGCATGTATTCTTCAATGTAAATTAAATAAAACAAAATAGGATTACCAATAAGGTAATCCTATTTTGTTTTGCTTAAATATTCAACAGCTTTTAAAGATGCAACTTGGCCTTCTCCTGCTGCTTTTATATATTGATAAGGCTTTCCTATGCAATCACCAGCTGCATAAAGTCCTTCAATATTTGTTTCCATAGCTCTATTAACTTTTATATGTCCATCTTCAAGCTCTAATCCGGGAACCAAATGATTAGGTGCTATGCTATCTTTTAAGATAAAAACTCCATCAGTCTCTATGGTGCCATTTTTCATTACTACACTTTTAACTTCGCTTTCACCACTTATTTCAACAGGTTTATCATTAATAACTTTAATATTCTCATTTAAGGAAGAATCGCCTTTATCCATTTTTATATAATAGACTTTAGAAGCTAGCTCACTTACAAAATTAGCTTCTTCTTCTGCTTCTTTATTATATCCAATTATAGTTACAACTTTGCCTTTGTATAAAGGTGCATCACAAGTAGCACAATAGCCTACCCCTCTGCCTAAAAATTCTTCTTCCCCTTTTAATGGTTTTGCTGCTTCCATGCCAATTGCTAGAATTACTGTTTTCGCTTCATAAGTTTTCTCGTTTACCATTAAAGCAAAATAATCTCCCATAGCATAAACTGCATTTATTCTTTCATTATTAATTTTGATATCCATAGCTTCAATATGTTGTTGAAATTTTTCTTTCAATTCTATGCCTGAAATATCATTAAAGCCTAAATAATTATTAATCTTTGGAGCTTTAATAAGCTTGTTACTAAAATCACTGTTTCCAAATAAAATTATATTTTTATTTCTTATTTTACCATTAATAGCCGCTTCTAATCCGGCTGGGCCAGTACCAATAATCGCAATATCAAATCTTTCCATTCCGATAATCCCCTCCTATAACAAATCCGACAATTTATTATATTGTCGGATTTATATTATGGGCAAATAATACCCAAATTTATATATTATAATATATTCTTCTATATTATTAAATATGCTTAGATACTAATTTAATAATATCCGCTTTAGGTCTAAAACCAACCATTTTATCTACAACTTCTCCACCTTTAAAAACTATTACTGTTGGAATTGAAGATACTTTATATTGTTGAGCTATATCTCCATTATCATCAACATTCAATTTAAAGAATTCTGCTTTACCTGCTAATTCTTCTGATACTTCTTCTATAACTGGTCCAAGCATCTTGCATGGTCCACACCATGGAGCCCAAAAATCCACTACAACAGGAGTACTTGAATTTATAACATCTTCACCGAAATTTTTACTTATTAATTCTCTAACCATACTTACCTCCTACAAAACATCTTATTTTTGTATACCCCTCTAGGGTAATTCATATAATTATTATAGATTTAAAAATACTTATTGTCAAGAAAATTTCATAACTTCTATAAATATCTTTCTAATAAATTTTCTCATATTTATTCTTTTCATAAATCCATTAATAATACATATAAATCATACTACCATGAACTTTTTTAATTTAATTCAATGACTTTATTTTCTATATGTGATTCTAAATAATTGTCATCTTCATAAACTAACAATTCCATTTCTAATTTATTACCATTGTTTTTCATGTCAACAACATGAATTTTTTCGTCTCCAGTGTAATAAAGCTTAGTTAAATTTCCACTTTCAATATCAAGCTTATATACATCTCCACCTACTGCTATGGTTCCATAAGCAAACCCTACAATAACAGCAACATTTTTATCATCTATCCATACAACTTTTTTAGGAGATAGTTGTTCACCTTTATCTTCTATATTAAAAGACCATTTCTCTTCTGATTGATTATCTTTTAGATATATTTTCCCAATATCCTCCTCTATGCCATCTTCTCCTCTTCCTTCTACACATACATCATACTTTCCATCAAAAGAAGTTGCCCATGGTGTAGAAAATTCTGGTTCAATGCTTTTATCTAAAGCATTTTTAACAAAAGATATATTAGTTTCAACTTCTATAACCTTATCTTTGTTATTGTCTTTACTTTCATCTTTTTTCTCTTCTTGATCAATTTTGTCTTGGTTATTAGTTTCATTTTCCTCAATTTCTACTTTTATATTGTTTTCTGTTGTTGTATTCTTTTTAGAACACCCTACTGAAGCCATAACTACTGTAGTTAACAGTAAACTTATTATAATTGAGCTTATTAATTTTGTTTTCATTTTTTTCCTCCTAAAAGTTAGTTACCTTCTATTTTTATATTTTTTTTAATATATTGATATTCTTCATTAGTTGATATCAATTCTTTCATTATAATCATTATACTACCATTATTATCATTTTCAAAATCTACTATACTAAAATTCTCAAGATTTTCTTCAAATTCTAAATTTAATTGTTCCTTATACACATTATAAGCATAAACTTTGATTAAGTTATTTATTTTATTGTAACTACCTATTAATAATTTATCTTCATAAAAATAAATCTTAGATATATTTTCATCAAGGTTACTAAAATCTAGTTTAACAACTCCATTAATATCTTTATTTAAATCTTTGATATAAACCAATAAATCTGTTGTAGACATAGCTTTAAATTTTAAATCAATAGAAGTAGTATCCTGCATGAGAAGTTTATTATCTTCAATTCTATTAAATTCTATATCTTCAACATAAGTTTGATTCGGTAGTGTATTTTGGGGCTTTTCTTGTGTTTCCTCTGTTATTTTATTTGGTGATTCTTCTACTTTTCCATCAACTCCAAATTGGTTGTTATTTTCTAAGTCACCCTCAATTAAGTTTTTTTCTTTAGCAACACTAGATGAAGAATCATTTAATTCCATATCTGATTTAGTCATTCCTATGCTTTCATTATTAGCTTCTTTATAAGACCCCATACTAAAATTTTCTACTATAATCTTATAAAACCCAAAAATCACCACAAAACTTGCTGCAACTAAAGTTATTTTTTTCAGATTTTTGTAATAACTTTTTTTACTTTGTTCTTTTTTATTCTCTTCTTTTTTGTTAAAATATTTATTTGTATCAATAGATTCTAGTATTTGTGTTTTTCTACTTTTAAAATTCAAGTTTTCTTCATCAAATAAATCTATTAAATCATTATCTAGTTGTTGTTCAAAGTAAAGAATTTTTCTACATTGTTCACATGATTTTAAATGTTCCTCTATAACTTTTCTTTCTTCAGCATCTAATTCATTATTTATATATTCATTAACCTTTTCTGCGAATACTTTACAATCCATATTCACACCTTCTTTCTAGTTTACAAACATATTCTTTGTACTCTTGCCTGGTTTTATAAAACTTTTTTTTAACTGTAGATTCAGAAATATCAAGTATTGTTCCAATATCTTTAAATGTTTTTTTTGTTGAGTACCTAAGAATTATAATTTGTTTTTCTATTTCTTCTAATCCTTCAATATATTTTTTTAAATATTCCTTGGTTTCATTAAATTCAGCACTATCTTCTGGTGAAATCTCCTTTGAGGATACATTATAAGCTTCATCAATATTGAATACCTTTGTTCTATTTTCTTTTCTTATATAATCTATGGTTTTATTTTTGGCAATTTGGATAAGCCAATTTGAAAACTTATAGTTTTTATTATATGTATCTAATTTATTATAAACCTGAATAAAAACCTCTTGACATATATCTTCTGCTGTTGCCACATTTTTAACCATAGTATAAATATATCTCATTATACCCATTTCATACTTATCAACTATTTTTTCAAAACTTGTAGTATCTCCTTCCAATATTTTATCAATCAACTTAATATCATCTTCTAACAAGGGAATCCCTCCTTCCACTTGTATATATTATATACGATAATTAATATAGAAAAGTTAAAAGCTTTTAAAATTTGCAGATTTTTATTATTTTATATCAAGATTAATTTATGTTAAAAATTTTGCGCAAACGTTGTTCCATATATATACTTATAGTATAATATTTTTATATTCACCAAAAGGAGGATTTTTTATGATAAAACAATCATTACCGAAAGTAGCTTATTTTTGCATGGAATACGGATTAGCTTCTAATTTCAAAATATATGCAGGTGGCTTAGGTATATTAGCTGGAGATCACATAAAAGGTTCCAAAGATATGGATTTACCTTTAGTCGCTATAGGTATTAAATGGAAACAAGGATATACAGATCAAAGAATTGATACAGGTGGAAAACCATATGATTCCTATCATAATTACGACTACCCTTTTTTAGAAGATACAAAGGTAAAAGTAACTGTTATGATAAGGGAAATTCCTGTTATCTGTAAAGTTTGGTTAGTTGATTGTTTTGGAAATGCCCCACTTTATCTACTAGATACAGATATCCCAGAAAATGATGATGCTTGGATCACTGGCCAGCTTTATGGTTGGTTTGGAGAAGAAAGAATAGCACAAGAAATAGTTCTAGGTATCGGTGGTGTAAAAGCTTTAAGAGTCTTAAATATTGACGTTGATGTATATCATTTTAATGAAGGTCATGCCGTTCTTGCGGCTACTGAATTAATTAAAGAAAAAATGGATAAACAAATAGATTTTGATGAAGCTTTAAAATTAACAAGAGATGAAGTAGTTTTTACAACTCATACCCCAATAGTACAAGGTAATGAATCACATCCTTTATCTAGATTAGAATATATGGGTGCTTTCAACGGTTTAACTAAAAAGCAAATGCTTGATTTAGGTGGTTCTCCCTTCAATATGACCTTAGCTGCCTTAAATTTATCTAGAAAAGCTAATGCAGTAGCTCAGCTTCATGGTGAAACTGCTAATATAATGTGGAAAGATGTTGAAAACAAATCAGAGATTTTAGCCATCACAAATGCTATACACAAAAAAACTTGGGTAGATGAAAGAATTACAAATGCTTTTGAAAAAAATGAAGATCTTTGGAATACTCATATGATAATAAAAAAAGAATTAATTGAATTTGTTAAAGAAAGAAATAATGTTACTTTAGATGCTAATAAACTTTTAATAGGATTTTCAAGAAGAGCCGCTCCTTATAAAAGAAGTGATTTAATCTTTAGAAAAGAAGAAATAATAGATCCATTACTTTCAAGTGGAAAAATTCAAATAATTTTTTCTGGTAAAGCACATCCCCTAGATGATACTGGAAAAGAAATAGTAGCTACTTTAGTAAGAATGAGTAAGAAATATCCTAATAGTGTTGTATTTTTAGAAAATTATGATATGACTATCGGTAAAATGCTCACTAGAGGCTCTGATATATGGCTTAATAACCCAATACGCCCTATGGAGGCTAGTGGTACCTCTGGTATGAAAGCAGCTATGAATGGAGTGCTTAATTGCTCTACTTTAGATGGTTGGTGGCCTGAAGCTTGCTTAGATGATATTAATGGATGGCAATTTGGTGATGCCTTCACTGAAAAAGATGTGCCTGATATAGACCAACATGATGGTGATGCTCTTTATCAAACTCTTATTTATAGAGTTATACCAACTTACTATGAAAACAAAGATAAATGGGTAGCAATGATGCATAAAAGTATAGAAACTACTAAAGATCAATTTGCAGTAGAAAGAATGCTAACAGAATATTTCGAAAAACTATATATAAAAGCATAAATATCTATTAGAGAATATCTATCTTTCTCTATCGCGACTCATAGTATCAAAATCTTTTAAAAAAAGAAAGCCACATACCACATAGGCTTTCTTCTTTTTATTATAAACTATTCAAATAGTTTTCTTGTCCTATTTCATATAAATTATTTCCTTTGCTGTCAATAACCACTACAGCCGGAAAATCTTTTACTTCCAGCTTTCTTATAGCTTCTGAACCTAATTCTTCATAAGCTACAATCTCTGAATTTACAATAGATTTTGCTATAAGAGCCGCTGCTCCCCCTATAGCTCCTAAGTAAACCGCTTTATTTCTTTTTATAGCATCGATAACTTCTTTATTTCTCATACCCTTACCTATCATTACTTTTAAACCAATATCCATTAACTGCGGTGCATAAGGGTCCATTCTATAGCTAGTAGTTGGTCCTGCTGATCCTATTACCATTCCTGGTTTTGATGGACTTGGTCCCACATAATAAATCACTCCATTTGTTATATCAAATGGTAGTTCTTCATTTTTGTTTAATAATTCTATTAATTTTTTATGAGCCGCATCTCTAGCTGTAAATATTGTTCCTGAAATTAAAACTTTATCTCCAGCCTTTAATTCCTTTATTTCTTCCCCATTAATAGGGGTAGTAATTTTTATATCCATTTTTATTACACCCTTTTCTTTCTAAAATATCACCGATTATAAATAAACTGAATGGTACAAATCACTAAAGCTTTATCACAAATATTATAAAGTCCTAGTAACGTGTCTAGTAACATGGCAATTAATATTAACTGCTACCGGAAGTCCTGCAATATGGGTTGGCATTACTTCAATATTTACACCAAGAGCAGTAGTTTTACCGCCAAAGCCTTGAGGTCCAATTCCTAATTTATTTATTTCTTCTAGCAATTCTTTCTCCATAGCTTCATAATACTTATCTTCATTGCTTTCACTAATATTCCTTAACAATGCTTTTTTTGAAAGATAAGCTGCTTTATCAAATGTTCCACCTATTCCAACGCCTACAACAATTGGAGGGCAAGGATTAGGCCCCGCTAATTTAACTGTTTCAATTATAAAATCCTTAACACCTTTTTCTCCATCAGCTGGCTTTAACATTTTTATTCTACTCATATTTTCTGAACCAAATCCCTTTGGTGCCACAGTTATTTTTATTTTATCTCCCTCCACAATATTATAATAAATCATAGCCGGTGTATTATCTCCCGTATTAATTCTGGATAAAGGATCTTTTACTACAGACTTTCTTAAATATCCTTCTGCATACCCCATTCTTACCCCATTATTTATAGCATCCTCTAATTTAATACCTTCAATAAAAACTTCCTGACCTATATCTATAAAAATACAAGCCATACCCGTATCTTGACAAATAGGCATTTTTTCTTTTCTTGCAATTTCAGAATTCGTTAAAATATCCGATAGAATATCTTTCCCAATATCCCAAGTCTCTTCGTCATATGCTTTTTGCAAACCATGTGTAATATCATCACATAAAAAATAGTTTGCTTCAATACACATTTCTTTTATGTTTTCGCTAATTATTGTTGCATTAATTTTTCTCATAAGCTGCCCCTCTCATCCTTATTTCTTATAGTTTAATTTAAACTATTTATATATAAATTGCAATAGGCACAATCTCTATTAAAGGACAATTTGTTTGGTTTTTTAAATTTGTAAAATCCATTATGCTTGCATTATTAGTATAACTTTTTACAAAATCTAAAAAGTAATCATCATCTATATAATCAAAACATGTGCCACTAAGTAAATTTACTTTCTCAGAATTATTATCTTCAATGACTCTAATGACTTTTCCTAAAATTGTAACTTTTGAGTCATGAAGATAATCTAGACTATCCTCCATATATTTTGAATCAATAGGAATAATAGCCTTATATTTACCTCCAAATAAATATGGAGTAATGTATTTTTGGCATCTTGAATTATTGTATTCCTCTACATTTTCTTTAAGCATATCCAAAAGATTCTTTTTGTTATTAAAATCTTTTTCACTATTACAATCTATCCTAAAAGTTAACTGTAGTTGTAATATTTTTATTATCTCTTTTATTCTCTCCATATATGGGTTATGAAATAATTCCGTACTTACTTCAATAAAATCGTACTCTTTAATACTTTTTATACTTTCATCTTTCTCAATAAAACTAAGAATATTATTTTCCCCTAAAATATTCTTAAGCTTTAATAAAGTCATTACAATTATAGAAACTCTTTCCTCTGTCTTTTCCTTTGAATATTCATCTAGATATTGAAAAGAAAAATCTCCCTGACAATAACTATCAGATATAACATTAGATAAAGGGGTATTAGCTTTTATAATAACTTGTTTTTTAGTATTAAGTTTTTGAACCTTTGCATATTTTTCTATTACCACAGTAAACAAATTATTTATCATATTTTTATTCAAATAAAGAGGAATAATAGCATTATTATCACTCATTGAATCACCTTTCTTCTATTACTTTATAATATAATATATTAATTTAAATAGTTTTTGAACACAAACAAAAAATTGCAACTTAAGTATCGTTGCAATTTTTCACTATATTTCCCGAGAAATATGTCATAATTATTACTCATATAAGTCGAACTGCCAATGTTCTTCAATAAACTGTTCCACTGTTGAATCTAGATCATTGGTTTCTATATCCTGTATTTCCCTTATTTTATCTTCCCTATTTTTTAATTTTACTATTTGGAAGAATTCATCAACAGACTCACCTATAGATAAAGCTATCTTATCTTGATATTCATTTTGTAATAATTTTCTTTCTTCTTCTTCATTAGATAAAAATCCACACTCAACAATTACAGATGGAATCTCATTGTGACATCTTAAAATTTTATAAGCCCCTTTAGAATTCTTTTCCTTTCTATTATTTGTTTTATCTAAATCTTCTATTAAATTATTTTGTATCAAATGTGCTAATTCTGATGCTTCTTTAGGTTGATCCGAATACCATACTTGGGCCCCAGAGTACTTACTATCCGTAAACATATTTAAGTGAATACTAATATAAATATCGCATTCTGATTCTTTCTTTAATCTACACCTATTATCTAAATCTTCAATTTTCTTATCTCTGATTTTACCTTTATCAGAATATAATCCATAATCATCATCTCTAGTTAGAAGTATTATATACCCTTTTTTTTCTAAAATTTCTTTCAATTTAAATGCTATTTTTAAATTAAGATCTTTTTCTAATGTTCCTTTTTTAGAAACTGCTCCACCATCAACGCCTCCATGTCCTGGATCAATTAAAATTATTTTTTCATCTAAAGAATCATCTATTCCTGGCAAATTACTTAAGGGATCTGCATTACAAATATAATTTATACTAAGCTGTAATAAAACTACTATAATTAAAATAACAATGCTTTTATTCCGTTTATTATAAAGGTACATAAAATAACCCTCCTTATTTCTATAAAAATAGTTTGCACTATATTTTTATATTTAGTAGATTATTTATTATCATTTTATAATAGTATTTCCAATAATAGATTATATTAAAAAATCACTCAAATAAAAATATTTGAGTGATTTTATTTAACGTCTTTTTAAAACTGATTGTGCAATATTAACTGAATGATCTCCGATTCTTTCGAAATTACTTATCATATCTAAGAAAATTGCTCCTGAATTTGCAGAACAAATTCCTTTGTTTAATCTCTTTATATGTTTTGTTCTTAATTCCTTTTCTAAAGAATCTATTCTTTCCTCAACAGAAAGTACTCTAGTGGCTTTATCAACATCTCCATCTCTAAAAGATTCTATACTTGTATCTAAAGCTTGTAATGTGTAATTAAACATATCTTCTAATTCATTATTGGCATCTGAAGATACTTCTAACTTAGCATTCATTTTTTCAGATGCAAGTTCCACTAAGTTCTTGCAGTGATCTCCAACTCTTTCTATATCATTTACTATATTAAACATTGAGATTACTTTTTCATGATCCTCTTCAGTAATTTCAGCATTTGAGAGTTTAACTAAAAAGTCTGTAATATCATGCTCTAATAAATTAATTAACTTTTCATTTTCAAAAACTTCTTTTACTATTTTTTGTTCTTCATTTCTAAAAGCTCTCATAGACAATGTAAGATTCTCTTTAGCTAATTCAGCCATTCTAATTATTTCTTGAATAGCTTGATTTAATCCTATTGCAGGAGTTTCAGCTAATCTACTATCTATAAACTTAGTTCCAAATTCTTTTATTTCATCTTCACCTGGTATGATTTTATTAACTAAAGCCACAAGATATTTTATAAATGGAACAAGTACTATTGTATTTGCAATATTAAATATTGTGTGAGCATTAGCTATTTGTCTAGTTACATCTGTTGGATCTAATTTTAAAACTATTCCTGTTAATATTGATATAAAAGGCAAGAATATTATAGTTCCGATAATATTAAAGAAAAGATGTATCAATGCTGCTTTTCTTGCTGTTTTATTTGTTCCTATACTTGAAATTAATGCTGTAACACAAGTACCTATGTTATTACCAAATAATATTGGGATTGCAACTTGTATAGGAAGTGCACCAGTACCAGCTAAAGCAACTAATATACCTGTTGAAGCAGATGAGCTTTGTATAACTGCAGTCATTACTAAGCCAACCAAAACTCCAAGAAATGTATGCCCATTAAGTGCTGTTATAGTATCCACAAAAACTTTTGAATCTCTTAAAGGAGTCATTGCATCTTTCATAAGATCCATACCTAAAAATAGAATACCAAATCCAAGTATTATGGTTCCAGTAACTTTATAATTTTTCTTTTTAGTAAACAAAACCATCATTGCACCTATTCCAACCAAAATAGGAATAAGAACATCAAGCTTTAAAGAAACAATTTGTGCTGTTATTGTAGTACCTATATTAGCACCCATAATAACAGAAGCCGCTTGAGTAAGATTCATAAGCCCTGCATTAACAAAACCTACTATCATTACTGTGGTTGCACTACTACTTTGGATAATCGCTGTTACCAATGCACCAGTAGCTACACCTTTGATAGGATTAGATGTGATTTTCTCAAAAAATCTTTTTAAAGTATCACCAGTAACGTTTTCTAATCCATCTCCCATCATTTTCATTCCATAAAGGAATAAACCTAATCCACCAAACAAACCTATAAAAATACTATACATAATTATATACCTCCAAATATTAGTCCCACGTAAATAATACATGAAAAAACACGTTTTGTTAAGCTTTTTTAACAATTTTCTTTTAGCTACAAGCATTTTTAACATTCATTTAACATAACGTTCTGTTGAATATTTTTTTTTGTTTAATATTGTTATTTTATGATAATTTAGTATAAATTAAATAAACACAAAAAAATAAAAAGAGAGATAAAATATCCCTCTTTTATATTTATGTGATAAAAATTATCTCTTAGAGAATTGAGAAGCTTTTCTAGCCTTCTTAAGACCTGGTTTCTTTCTTTCAACCATTCTACTATCTCTAGTTAAGTATCCTGCTTTTTTAAGTTCTGGTCTTAAACTTTCATCTGCTACTAATAAAGCTCTAGCAACACCATGTCTAATAGCTCCTGCTTGACCTGTGAATCCTCCACCAAATACATTTACTAAAACATCAAATCTATCTTTTGTTCCAGTAAGTACAAGTGGTTGATTAACTATAACTCTTAGAGTTTCTAATCCAAAGTATTCTTCGCTGCTTCTTTTATTTATAATAACTTTACCGTCTCCAGGTACAAGTCTTACTCTAGCAACTGATGTTTTTCTTCTTCCTGTTCCAAAGTATTGAACCTTTGCCATGTTATGTCCTCCTTTCACCTATAAATTAGTATCTTAATTCTAAAACTTCTGGGTTCTGTGCATCATTGTTGTGCTCAGCGCCACTATATACTTTTAATTTCTTAAGCATTTGTCTTCCTAATTTACCGTCTGGAAGCATTCTTCTAACAGCTTCTTGGAAAATGAACTCAGGCTTTTTCTCTAAAGCCTTTCTGTAAGTCATTTCTTTAAGTCCACCTGGGAATTGAGAGTGATGTCTTAACATTTTTTGATCTAATTTCTTACCTGTTAATGCCACTTTCTCAGCATTTACGATTATTACATAATCTCCACAATCAACATGTGGTGTGTATGTAGGTTTATGTTTACCTCTTAAAATTGTTGCAACTTGGCTTGCAGCTCTACCTAATGGCTTTTCAGCTACATCTATTACGAACCATTGTCTTTCTACTTCACTTGGTTTTGCAATATAAGATTTCATCGGTTTACCTCCTTATACATTTATTATACTAAGTGCTTCTTATATGAAGATCATTCTTGATCAAAGAAAAATCTTAGCTCAAACATACATAATTATAATACAACGAGCCGGGTGTGTCAACACATTTATTAAAATAATTTTTATTTTAATAAAATACTTTTTCTAAACACAATCCTGATGATGGTGCCGTTTTACTAGCACATTTTCTATCCTTAGCTAATAAAATATCTTTTATTCTATCTGGCTTAATTCTTTCTCTACCAACATCTATTAATGTTCCTACCATTATTCTAACCATATTATATAAAAAGCCATCTCCATATACGTAAATAATCACGTTATCCTCCTGTTTAAGTATATCTAATTGATATATATTTTTAACAGTTTTCACAACATGACTTCCTTTATTTCTGAAAGAGGAAAAATCATGCTCTCCCAAAAAATATTTTGAAGCTTCTTTCATTAATTCAATGTTCAATGGATATTTATAGTGGTAAGCATAAGCTCTATTTAATGCAACTTTTTCTTGCCTATTATTAATTGTATAAGAATATATTTTGCCTTTGCTACTATATCTTGAATGAAAATCTGGCTCTACTTGTTCAGAACTTAGAATAGCTATATCACCTGGAAGATGATTATTTATCACATGCATCATTTTCTTCGCTGGAATAGTGGAATTAGTACTGAAGTTAGCAATGTACTCTTTAGCATGAACACCAGTATCTGTTCTACTGACACCTATTAAATTTACATCCTCATTTACTACTTTTCCTATAGCCTTTTCTAAAGTAAGTTGTACAGTATTTGCATTTATTTGTCTTTGCCAACCTGCATAATTAGTTCCATCATATTCTATCTTCAATTTTATATTCTTAATCAATGTAATTAACTCCCTATAATTCTAATTAAAACTTCTACTCCATATGGATAAGAAAACTAAACACAATGTACAAATCATAGCTATATAATCTCTACTATGTAGTTTTAGTATTTTCATTCTTGTCCTTCCTTCTCCACCTTTATAACAACGCGCTTCCATAGCTGTTGCTAATTCGTCAGCTCTTCTGAAAGAGCTAATAAATAATGGCACTAATAAAGGAATTAAGTTTTTTGCTCTTTTAACTAAATTACCAGACTCAAAATCTGCGCCTCTAGCCATTTGTGCTTTCATTATTTTATCTGTTTCATCCATTAAGGTTGGAATAAATCTCAAAGCTATTGTCATCATCATTGCCAATTCATGTGCTGGCAATCCTATTTTTTTAAATGGGTTAAGTAATTTTTCAATTCCATCTGTCAATTCTATAGGAGATGTAGTAAGCGTTAATAATGAAGTTCCTATAATCAAAAATACTAATCTAAGTACCATAAATCCTGCCAAAACAAGACCTTCCTTATATACCTTTAAAAACTTCCAAGCAAATAAAGGGTCAGACTCTCCCCTTGTCATAAATACATTTAATAAGCCAGTTATCATTAGTAAAATAAAAATTGGCTTTAATCCTTTATAAATATATTTAAATGGAACTTTTGATATTGAAATAGATATACCTATAAATAAAATTATAAATATATACCCTTTAAAATTATTTAGTATAAATAAATCAATAATAAAAATTGTAGATATCAAAATTTTAAATCTAGGATCTAATTTGTGTATAATTGAATCTCCAGGAACATATTGACCAATAGTTATATCTTTAATCATTTTTGGCTCCTTTTAAAATCTGTAAAATTTGTTCTTGTGCTTCTTCAATTGTAAATATATCTTCAGAGATATTAAATCCTTTTTTTCTTAAAGCTCTAACTAAATATGTAACTTGTGGTACCGCTAACCCTACTCTTTCCAATGTATCAATTTCTCTAAATACCCTAGGCGGAATATTATCTAATATGCATTTACCATTTTCCATTACAATTATACGACTAGCCACTTTAGCTACATCTTCCATACTATGCGAAACTAAAATTACAGTCATATTATACTCAGTTTTTAATTTTTTAATTTGAGCTAAAATTTCATCTCTTCCTTTTGGATCTAATCCAGCAGTAGGTTCATCTAAAATTAATACTTTAGGTTCCATAGCAACAACCCCTGCTATAGCAACTCTTCTTTTTTGTCCACCACTTAGGTCAAAAGGTGATACATCTTTATAAGTATTATAATCAAGCCCTACAAATTCCATAGCTTTTTTTACTTTTTTATCTATGTCATCATTTGTTAATCCTAAGTTTTTAGGACCAAAAGCAATGTCTTTTTCAATAGTTTCTTCAAATAATTGATACTCTGGATATTGAAAAACTAATCCTACTTTCTTTCTTATCTCATTTAATTTAAATTTAGGCACTGTTATATCAACACCATCCACAATTATTTTACCTGAAGAAGGTTTCAATAATCCATTAATGTGCTGAATAAGGGTTGATTTTCCTGATCCTGTATGCCCAATTAAGGCTATAAATTCCCCATCTTCTAATCTTAATGAAACATCATCAAGTGCCTTCTTTTCAAACGGCGTCCCTGGCATATAAACATATGATAAATTTTCTATTTCAATTGACATAAAGCATCCACCATCTCACTTATTGTTAATATATCTGAAGTTATATTTAATCCACTTTGTTGAAGCTTAAAAGCTAACTCTGTAACTTGAGGTACATCTAATCCTATATTTTTCATCATAGACACATTACTGAATATTTCTCTAGGATTACCTTCCTTAACAATACTGCCATTATCCATAACAATTATTCTATCGGCCTCTACAGCTTCTTCCATGTAATGCGTTATTAATATTATAGTTATTCCATATTTTTCATTTAACTCTTTTATTGTATTTAAAACTTCATTTCTTCCAGATGGATCAAGCATTGCAGTTGGTTCATCTAAAATAATACATTCTGGTTTCATAGCCAAAATACCTGCTATAGCAACTCTTTGTTTTTGTCCTCCAGAAAGTAAATGAGGCGCATGTCTTCTGTACTCACTCATATTAACTGTTTTTAAAGCTTCTTCAACTCTATTGTTTATCTCTTTTGATTCAATTCCAAGATTTTCAGGTCCAAAAGCAACATCTTCTTCAACAATAGTTGCAACTATTTGATTATCAGGATTCTGAAAAACCATTCCTGCCTTATTTCTTATCTTCCATAGGTTATCAAAATCTTTGGTATTCATACCATCAACTAATACATCCCCTTCAGAAGGTAATACTAATGCATTCATATGCTTAGCAATTGTTGATTTTCCTGAACCATTATGCCCCAAAATCACTAGGAATTCACCTTTTTTAACATTAAGGTTTACTCCATTGACAGCTAGCTTTGTCTCATTATTTTCTTTTTCATAACCAAAAAAAACATTTGAACATTCTATCATATAATGAGCCATACTCACTTCTCCTTAAAGTAAAAATTTAAAAATTAAAGGGACTAAGCAATAAGTAATTAATCCCTATGATCCTACTAATTAAACTAATTCCAAAATAGCTACTTCTGCTCCGTCGCCTCTTCTTGGCCCTTTTCTGATAATTCTAGTGTATCCACCATTTCTATCAGCATATTTAGGTGCAGTAGTTTCGAACAATTGTTCAACTACTTCCTTTTCTAGAACAAATGCAAGCACTTGTCTTCTAGAATGAAGATCTCCTTTTTTAGCAAGAGTAATCATTTTTTCAGCTATACGCTTAGTTTCTTTTGCTCTTGTAACGGTAGTTTCGATTTTTCCTGTTTTCAAGAAACTAGTTACTAAACTTCTTAACATAGCTCTTCTTTGATCAGTTGGAAGTCCTAACTTACGTTGTTTTGCCATTATTATCCTCCTTTACTCATCGGATTTCTTTAAACCTAATAATAATGCAGCTAGTTTTTCTTGAACTTCTTCAAGTGACTTTCTTCCTAGATTTCTAACCTTCATCATATCATCCATAGTTCTTTCAGTTAACTCTTGAACAGTATTAATTCCAGCTCTTTTTAAACAGTTATAACTTCTAACTGATAAATCTAGTTCTTCTATAGTCATTTCTAAAACTTTTTCTTTTTGGTCCTCTTCTTTTTCAATCATGATTTCCATATCATCCGCATTATCTGTTAATGTCATAAACAGTTTAAAGTGTTCGATTAATATTTTAGCAGACAAACTAATTGTCTCTTCTGGCATCATTGTACCATTTGTCCAAACCTCTAAAGTTAATTTATCATAGTCAGTAATCTGACCAACTCTAGTATTTTCTACTGAGAAATTAACTCTTTTTACAGGAGTATATATTGAATCAACAGGTATAGTACCAATAGGTAAGTCTTCTCTTTTATTTTTGCTTTGAGTAACATACCCACGGCCTCTACCAACGTTTATTTCCATATATAATCTACCATCTTCGTCTAATGTTGCAATATGTAAATCTTTGTTTACAATTTCAACACTTCCGTCAGTGGTAATATCTGCTGCAGTTACCTCACATGGTCCCTGAGCATCAATGTAAACTGTACTTGGGCCTTCATCATTAAGCTTCATTGATAAGCTTTTGATATTAAGAATAATTTGTGATACATCTTCCTTAACACCTTTTACAGTTGAAAACTCATGCAAAACACCATCTACCTTAATAGAATTAGCAGCTGCTCCTGGTAAAGACGATAGTAGAATTCTTCTTAAGGCATTACCTAAAGTAGTTCCGTATCCTCTTTCCAATGGATCAATTACAAATTTTCCGTAAATGCCATCATCAGAAGCTTCTATCAATTCAATTTTAGGTTTTTCTATCTCTAACATATGAACCCTCCCTTGTAGAATAATGTACTAAGGGCAACTTTTTCTATCCTTCTTACCTTATTATTTACTATATAACTCGACGATTAATGTTTCATTAACTGGTACATCTATATCGCTTCTTTGAGGTTCTGCTACAACAGTACCTTGGAAATTAGCAACATCCCCTTGCAACCAACTTGGTTGAGCTTTTGGGTTTTCTGCAAATACTTTAAACTTCTCACCTGATCTGCTTTTTTCTCTAACAGAAATTACATCATTAACACTTACTTGGTAAGATGGAATATCAACTTTCTTTCCATTTACTAAGAAATGTCCATGAGTTACTAATTGTCTAGCTTCAGTTCTAGAAGCTCCAAAACCTAATCTATATACTACATTATCTAATCTCATTTCAAGTAATCTAAGAAGATTTTCCCCTGTAACACCTTTCATGTGATCAGCTTTTTCATAATATTTTCTAAATTGCTTTTCAAGAATTCCATAAACTCTTCTAGCTTTTTGTTTTTCTCTTAATTGGATTCCGTAGTTAGAAAGTTTCTTTCTACTTTGTCCGTGTTCACCTGGTGCATAGCTTCTTTTACTAAATGCACACTTATCTGTATAACATCTATCTCCTTTTAGAAATAGTTTCATACCTTCTCTTCTGCACAATCTACACACTGGTCCAGTATATCTAGCCATTTAAAGTAACACCTCCTATATATTAATACTAAACTCTTCTTCTCTTTGGTGGTCTACATCCGTTGTGTGGAATAGGAGTAACATCTTTAATCATTGTTATCTCTAATCCCGCTGCTTGTAAAGATCTTATAGCAGCTTCTCTTCCAGCACCAGGGCCTTTTACATAAACATCAACGCTTTGTAATCCATGTTCCATTGCTGCTTGTGCTGCTGTTTCAGCCGCCATTTGAGCTGCATAAGGTGTACTTTTTCTTGAACCTTTAAATCCAAGTGCACCTGCACTAGACCAAGATAAAGCATTTCCCATGCTGTCAGTCAAAGTTACCATTGAGTTATTAAAAGTTGATCTAATGTGAGCACAACCGTGTTCAACATTTTTTCTTTCTTTTCTTCTTCTTCCACGTTTAACTTTTTTAGCCTTAGCCATTCAATCTTCCCTCCTTTTTTATTTCTTCTTCTTACTAGAAACCATTTTTTTAGGGCCTTTTCTAGTTCTAGCATTAGTTTTAGTTTTTTGTCCTCTAACAGGAAGACCTCTTCTATGTCTAATTCCTCTATAACTTCCGATCTCAACTAATCTCTTTATATCTAAAGCGATTTTTCTTCTCAAATCACCCTCAACAGTAAAGCTCTTACCAATTTGATCTCTTAAAGCATTAACTTCTTCTTCAGTTAAATCCTTAACTCTTGTGTCAGGATTAACTCCAGTTGCTTCTAAAATCTCTTGGGATCTTGGTAAGCCTATGCCGTAAATATAAGTTAAACCTACTTCTACTCTTTTGTTCTTTGGTAGGTCTACTCCAGCTATTCTCGCCATAAAACAGCGCACCTCCTATTTTTATTTGTGCATTCTCAGCAGCCGCATAATTTCATATAATATCACTTTATAAAGTCATATTGTGAAATATCTAAAATTTCGATAGTTCTATCCTTGTTTTTGTTTGTGTTTAGGATTTTCACAAATTACCATTACTTTACCTTTTCTTTTGATAACTTTACATTTCTCGCAGATAGGTTTCACTGATGGTCTCACTTTCATTATAAACCCTCCTAACTATTTAGCTCTCCAAGTAATTCTACCTCTACTTAGATCATATGGAGAAAGTTCTAATGTTACTTTATCGCCAGGTAGAATTCTAATAAAATTCATTCTCAACTTTCCAGAAACGTGTGCTAATATTTTTTGACCGCTCTCTAATTGAACTTGAAACATTGCATTTGGTAAAGCCTCTAGGACTACACCTTGCATTTCTATTACATCATCTTTTGACATAAGGGATTAAACCTCCTTATTTACGTCTCTATTTTCTAAAAACTTTCTAACAGTTGCATTATTAACATATTCTTCATTTAGAAGTTTTCCTCTTATTTCATAAGAACACTCTTCTAAAATCGATAAATGCTTAAGTTTCTTCTTTTTAGGGTTCTCTATCTTTCTTAAATCACCATCAGCTATATTCACAAAATTATGATCTATAACATTAATGATTAGAAAGAAACGCCCAGAATCTCTTCCTGCTTTAGAGTACACCACTCTACCAATATAATCTTCTTTATTCAAACTTTTCACCTCTAAAAACTAGAGCTAGATATAGAATATTTCAAGGAATTCTAATACATATTCTTATTCCTTAACTACTATATAAAATCTTATTTTTTTACTTGAAATTGTGCCAAATGTTTTGAAACATCTTCAAAGACTTCTTCAATAGATTTAGTACCATCTAAGGTAAATAATTTATCAACTTTATCATAGTAATCAATTAATGGTTGAGTAGATTTTTCGTAAACATCTATTCTTTCTTTTACAGTAGTTTCTTTATCATCATCTCTTTGAATGATTTCTGATCCACAAACATCACATATTCCAGCAACTTTTGGAGGATTAAATCCAATGTGGTAGCTTGAGCCGCAATTAAGACATACTCTTCTTCCCGTCATTCTTTCCAAAATAAATTCTGGAGGAACACCGATCAACAATACACTGTCTATATCCTCTTCTCTGTTTTTCAAAAAATCATCAAGACATTCAGCTTGAAATACTGTTCTTGGAAATCCATCCAAGAGAAATCCAGATTTACAATCATCCCTTGAAAGTCTATCTTTTGTAATATCAATTGTAACTTCATCAGGCACTAAAAGTCCCTTATCTATAAACTTTTTAGCTTCAACTCCAAGAGGGGTTTCCTCTGAAATGTTTTTTCTAAAGATATCTCCAGTTGATATGTGAGGTATTGAAAACCCTTTCGATATCAATTTTGCTTGTGTTCCTTTTCCAGCACCTGGAGGACCCAGTAAAACAATTTTCATTTAATCATCTCCATTTAGTATTAGCTTTATTTTAGAAATCCTTTGTAATGTCTCATTACAAGTTGTGATTCTAGAGTTCTCATAAAATCTAAGGCAACTCCTACTTCAATCAATAAAGCCGTTCCACCAAATGCAATGTTCTTAAATTGAGTGAAATTCTTAACTCCCATAGGTGTAAGAGCAATAAATGCTGCAAATATACCTCCTAGAATCGCCACTTTAAATAATACTTTTTGAATATAAATAGCTGTTGGTTCACCCGGTCTAATACCTGGTATAAATCCTGCAGATTTATGTATGTTTTCAGCCATCTCGTCTGGTTTAAAAGTAACTTCAGTATAAAACCAAGTAAAGAATATAACTAAAATAGCATACACAATAGCATATCTTAAAGTATCTGGTGCGAATGGACTAAATACACTTGTACTTACCCACGTTGCAAAAGCCGAATTAGGTATAAATACACTAATTGTTGCTGGAAATTGCATAACTGACATACCAAAAATAATTGCTATAATTCCTGAAGAATTCATATTTATTGGAATATGTGTAGATTGACCTCCATACATTTTTCCATTTGAACCTTTTGCAGCATATTGAACTGGTATTCTTCTTTCTGATAGTGTAGCCATAATTACTATAATAAATACAAGCAATGAAAATGCTCCTAGTAAAACAACTTCAACTAAGTTAACTGTATCTGTATCAACTAATGATTTAATTTGAATTATTGTCTGTGGAAGTCTAGAAATAATATTTACAAATATTATCAAAGATATTCCATTCCCTATTCCTCTTACTGTAATTTGATCACCAAGCCATATAAGGAATATTGATGAAGTTGTTAATGTAAGAATTATCAAAAACACTTGCATACTTGTTGCACCTGGAAGTGCTCCTGCTTGAACTACCAAATTATATGTACCAAATGATTGTAGAATTGCTATTGCAACTGCTGCATATCTAGTATATTTTTGAATCTTCTTTCTACCTTCTTCTCCCTCTTTAGAAAGTTGTTCTAATGGAGGTATTGCTATTGTTAGCAATGAAAATATGATAGAAGCATTGATGTAAGGAACTACACCCATTGCAAATATACTAAAACTACTTAAAGCACCACCAGACATCAAATCGTAAAAACTAAATAATGTTCCTTCTTGTGCTAAATTAGTTAAAGCTGCAGCATCCACACCAGGTACAGGAATATGATTTCCTAACCTGATGACAGCTACCATTAAAACTGTAAATATAATTCTATTTCTTAGCTCAGGTACTTTCCATGCATTACGTAAGGTTGACATCATTTTAAATCACCTCTACTTTTCCTCCAGTAGCCTCTATCTTTTCTACGGCACCTTTTGTGAATTTAGTAGCTTTAATAGTAAGTTTTCTTTCTAACTCACCATTTCCTAAAATTTTAACGCCATCTTTAATCTTGCTTATTACGCCATGTTGTTTCAATAACTCTGGAGTAACTGTAGTACCATCTTCAAATATGTTTAATCTATTAACATTTACTTCTACATAATCTTTAGCGAAAATATTCGTAAATCCTCTTTTAGGTAATCTTCTATATAGAGGCATTTGACCACCTTCAAATCCTGGTCTTACGCCACCGCCTGATCTAGAATTTTGTCCGTCCTGACCTCTAGCTGCAGTTTTACCCCAACCAGAACCAGTACCTCTTCCAACTCTTTTTTTGCTTTTTTTAGAACCTAAAGCAGGTTTTAAATCATGAAGTTTCAAGTCTAGCACCTCCTCTTATTGTACTTCTTCTATCTCTAGAAGATAAATGACTTTGTTCATCATACCTCTTATTTGAGGAGTATCTTCGTGAATAACTGTTTTGCCGATTTTATTCAAACCAAGAGCTTCCACAGTAGCTCTATGATCTTTTTTTCTACCGATAACACTCTTCACTTGAGTAATCTTAAGCTTAGCCAATGTGATCCCCTCCTAACCTAATATTTCTTCTACTGTTTTACCTCTTAAACTAGCAATCTGCTCTGCAGTTCTTAGTTTACTTAAACCATCGATAGTTGCGCTAACCATGTTTTTAGGGTTATTAGATCCTAATGATTTCGCTCTAACATCCTTCAATCCTGCTAATTCAAGTACCGCTCTTACTGGTCCACCAGCAATAACTCCTGTACCTTCTACAGCTGGCATTAATAATACATTACCTCTTCCAAATTCACCATAGATTCTGTGTGGGATAGTATTATCAACTATTGCAACTTCTACTAGATGTTTCTTAGCATCTTCAATTCCTTTTCTAATTGCTTCAGGTATCTCAGTTGCTTTTCCTAATCCTACTCCAACGTGTCCGTTTTCGTCCCCAACTACTACTAAAGCTGTGAATCTAAAGTTTCTTCCGCCTTTAACAACTTTAGCAACTCTATTTATGAATACAACTTTTTCTTTTAAATTAAGGGAATTAGGGTCTATTCTCATAGCATTTCCTCCTTTACCTAGAATTGTAAACCAGCTTCTCTAGCGCCTTCAGCAAGTTCTTTTATTCTTCCGTGATATATAAATCCGCCTCTGTCAAAAACAACTTCTGTAATACCATTTTTTAAAGCTTTTTCAGCTACCATAGTACCAACTAATTTAGCTGCTTCTTTATTGTTTCCAACTTTACCTTGGAAATCTTTATCTAATGAAGAAGCTGATACTAAAGTAACTCCGTTTATATCATCAATTATTTGAGCATATATGTTTCTTTCACTTCTGTAAACTGCAAGTCTTGGTCTTGAAGTAGTACCAGATAATTTTTTACGTACTCTTTTGTGACGTCTAACTCTCGCTTTATTGCGATCAGGTTTACTAAACAATTCACTCACTCCTTTCAGTGTTTAAAATTATTTCTTACCTGTTTTACCTTCTTTACGTCTAACAACTTCTCCAGCGTATCTAATTCCTTTACCTTTATATGGTTCAGGTTTTCTCCATACTCTGATGTTAGCCGCAGCTGATCCAACTTGTTCTTTATCAATTCCTTTTACAATAATTTTTGTATTTTCAGGAACTTCATATTGTATTCCGTCTTCAGCTATCATTTCAACAGGATGTGAATATCCAAGGCTTAATACTAATTTTGATCCTTGTAATTGCGCTCTGTAACCTACTCCAACTAATTCCAAAGTTTTTTGGAATCCTTGAGAAACACCAACAACCATGTTATTTAACAATGCTCTTGTTAAACCATGTAATGCTCTATGTGTAGCTATATCAGAAGGTCTAGCAACAACAACTTGATTATTTTCTATAGATATTTGCATATCTTTATGCATATCTTTTACTAATTCACCTTTTGGGCCTTTAACTGTAACAACGTTATCTGGTGTTACGTCAACAGTTACTCCTACAGGTATATCTATTGGAAGTCTACCAATTCTTGACATCCTCGCACCTCCTATTCGTCTTAATTACCATACGTAACAAATAACTTCTCCACCTAATCCAGCGTTTCTTGCATCTCTATCAGTAACAATACCTTTAGATGTAGAAACCATAGCAATTCCTAATCCGTTTAATACTTGTGGTACGTCATCTTTTTTGCAATAAACTCTTAAGCCAGGTTTTGAAATTCTTTTAAGACCTGTAATAGTTCTTTCACTTGCATTTATATATTTTAGGCCTATTCTTAACATTTTAACTGGGCCATCTTCGTATTCTTCTAAACCTTTTATATATCCTTCTTTTAACAATATATCTGCGATAGCTCTCTTCACATTTGAAGAAGGTACTTCAACTATATCATGTCTAACAACATTTGCATTTCTGATACGAGTCAGCATATCTGCGATAGGGTCTGTCATAACCATTTTTGTGCCTCCTTTCAGTATCTAATATTACCAGCTTGCTTTTTTACAACCAGGGATTTGTCCCTTGTAAGCTAATTCTCTAAAACATATACGGCATATTCCATATTTTCTAAGTACAGAATGAGGTCTTCCACAAATTCTACATCTTGTGTAAGCTCTTGTTTGGTACTTAGGAGTTTTACTCCATTTTTCTAACATCGCTTTACGTGCCAAGTTTTTCCCTCCTTATTATTGAGCAAATGGCATCCCAAGATATCTTAGTAACTCTCTAGCTTCTTCATCTGTTTTAGCAGTAGTTACAAATATGATATCCATACCTCTTACTTTGTCAATTTTATCATATTCAATTTCTGGGAATATAAGTTGTTCTTTAACTCCTAGAGCGTAGTTTCCTCTTCCATCAAATGCTTTTGCCGAAACTCCTCTGAAGTCTCTAACTCTTGGAAGAGCTATGCTCATTAATTTATCAGCAAACTCATACATTTTTGCTTTTCTAAGAGTTACTTTTAACCCTATTGGCATATTTTCTCTGATTTTGAAGTTAGCAACAGATTTTTTTGATCTAGTAACTATTGGCTTTTGACCAGCAATAATTTCCATATCTTTCATTGCAATTTCCATTACTTTTGAATTATCTTTTGCTTCACCTAAACCTATATTAAGTACAATTTTCTCAAGTTTAGGTACTTCCATTATGTTTTTATAACCGAACTTTTCCATTAAAGCAGGTACTATCTCATCATTGTACTTGTTTTGAAGTCTTGGAATCATTGGGCATCCTCCTTTCGAATAAAAGACTATAGAATTTCGCCGCAGTTTTTACAAACTCTAACTTTTGTTCCGTCTTCTAATAATTTCTTACTGATTCTTGTAGCTGACTTACATTTTGTGCAGTATAACATAACTTTTGAGCTATTTATAGCTGCCTCTTGTTTAACAATTCCACCTTGCATATTTGCTCTGCTTGGTTTAACATGTTTAGTTACTATATGAGCTCCTTCAACTATTACTTTATCAGTCTTAGGATATACTTTTAAAACTTTACCAGTTTTTCCTTTATCTTTACCAGAAATAACTACTACTGTGTCATCTCTTCTTACATGAACTTTAGCCACTATAGCCACCTCCTTCTAAAGAACTTCTGGTGCTAAAGATAGTATTTTATTATAATCTTTATCTTTTTCTCTTAATTCTCTGGCAATTGGCCCAAATATACGTGTACCTTTAGGCATTTTGTCATCTTTTATAACTACAGCTGCATTATCATCAAATTTTATGTAAGAACCATCTTTTCTTCTTACACCTCTTTTAGATCTAACTATAACTGCTTTAATAACGTCACCTTTTTTAACAACACCGCCTGGTGTTGCACTTTTAACGCTGGCAACTATAACGTCTCCTATGTTTCCATACTTTCTTTTCGATCCGCCTAATACTCTTATGCACATAATTTCTTTTGCACCAGTATTATCTGCGATTTTTAATCGAGTTTGTGGTTGTATCATACAAGCGTCCTCCTTTCAACTAAATGATTATTTAGCTTTTTCAAGAATCTTTACAAGTCTCCATCTTTTATCCTTAGACAATGGTCTTGTTTCCATTATTTGAACTGTATCGTTAAATCCAGCTTCATTATTCTCATCATGTACTTTGAATTTTTTAGTTCTCTTCATAGTTTTACCGTACAATGGATGACGTACTTTATCTTCTACTGCAACAACTATAGTTTTATCCATTTTGTCAGATATAACTTTTCCAATTCTTGCTTTTCTTTGTCCTCTTTCCACAGTTAAACCTCCTTCCAGTATGCTACTGTTCAAGCTCACTTAATTCCTTTTGTCTTAAAATAGTCTTAACTTGAGCTATTGATTTCTTTACTTGTTTTATTCTCATAGGGTTTTCTAACTGTCCTGTTGCTAATTGAAATCTCAAATTGAATAACTCTGATTTTAAATCATTTACTTTGCTCATTAGCTCTTGAAACGAGCTTTGTTTTAATTCTTGCAACTCATTAGCTCTCATTTACTTCACCACCAGTTTGCTCAAAATCTTTTCTTGTAACAAATTTACACTTCATTGGAAGTTTGTGTGAAGCAAGTCTCATTGCTTCTCTTGCAACATCTTCTTGCACTCCAGACAATTCAAATAATACTCTACCTGGTTTAACAACAGCTACCCAGTACTCTGGTGAACCCTTACCTGAACCCATACGAGTTTCAGCTGGCTTCTTAGTTACAGGCTTATCTGGGAATACTTTAATCCAAAGTTTTCCCCCTCTTTTTATATATCTATTGATAGCTATTCTTGCAGATTCTATTTGATTGCTAGTTAGCCATCCGCACTCTGTAGCTTGTAGAGCATAATCACCATAAGCTATAAAGTTTCCTCTAGTTGCTTTGCCCTTCATTCTACCACGTTGCACTTTACGACGTTTAACTCTTTTTGGCATTAACATAGCTAGCAGTTCCTCCTTCCTATTGGTTTACTGTCTCAGGTCTAACTTTTTTAACTGGGAGAACTTCTCCGTTATAAACCCATACTTTTACACCTATTTTTCCATAAGTTGTATCAGCTTCAGCAAATCCGTAATCTATATCAGCTCTTAATGTTTGTAGTGGAATTGTTCCTTCGTGGTATTGCTCTGTTCTAGCTATTTCAGCTCCGCCGATTCTTCCAGCACATGCAGTTTTAACCCCTTTAGCTCCACTTCTCATTCCTCTTTGGATTGTTTGCTTCATAGCTCTTCTGAATGATATTCTCTTTTCTAATTGTTGAGCAATATTTTCAGCCATTAATTGAGCGTTTGTTTCTGCTCTTTTAACTTCAACTATGTTAATGATTATATTCTTATCTTTACCTATTTGTTTATTTAAATCATCTTTTAAAGAATCTATTCCTTTACCACCTTTTCCAATAATCATACCTGGTTTAGCAGTGTGGATATTGATTTTTATTCTTTTTGGTGTTCTTTCGATTTCTATCTTAGCTATTCCAGCTGAGAAAGTTTTCGCTTTTACGAACTTTCTAATCTTATTATCTTCAATAAGGTTATCAGCAAACTTATCACTATCTGCATACCATTTAGCGTCCCAGTCTCTGATAACTCCGACTCTTAAGCCATGAGGATGTACTTTCTGTCCCACTCTCTTTACCTCCTTTTATGGTCTTTCTTTTACAACTACTGTGATGTGACTTGATCTCTTAAGGATTTGATAAGCTCTTCCTTGAGCACGTGGTCTCCATCTTTTTAGTGTTGGTCCTTGATTTGCATATGCTTCTGCTACATATAATCTACTTACATCTAAGTTTTCATTATTTTCTGCATTTGCTACAGCAGACTTAAGTACTTTACCGATTTCAACTGCTGCGAATTTTGGAGTAAATTTTAAGATTGCACTAGCTTCACTAGCATCTTTACCCCTAATTAAGTCAAGAACAACTCCCACCTTAGTTGAAGAAATTCTAACATATTTAGCTGTTGCTTTAGCTTCCATTATTGTTCCTCCTTCCTAAGACTATTTAGCACGAGATGTTTTCTCGGATTTAATATGTCCTTTGAATGTTCTAGTTAAAACAAATTCTCCTAATTTATGTCCTACCATATCTTCTGTTACATATACAGGAACATGTTTTCTTCCATCATGTAATGCTACAGTGTGGCCTACAAATTGTGGGAAAATTGTTGAACTTCTTGACCATGATTTTATTACCTTTTTTTCGCCCTTTTCGTTCATTTCTTCAATCTTTTTCATTAAGGATTCTGCGACAAAAGGCCCTTTTTTTACTGATCTACTCAATGTGAAGTCCTCCTTTCAAACTCTTTAAAAGTTCCGGAAGAGAATATTTATTCCCTTCATCTACAAATTACTTTCTCTTTTTGATAATCAATCTATCAGAATATTTCTTATTCTTTCTAGTTTTGTATCCAAGAGCAGGTTTTCCCCATGGAGTAACAGGACCTGAACGTCCAATAGGTGATTTACCTTCTCCACCACCGTGAGGGTGATCATTAGGATTCATTACAGAACCTCTAACTGTAGGTCTAAAGCCCATGTGTCTTTTTCTACCAGCTTTACCGATATTAATAATATCGTTAGTAGTGTTAGAAACTGTACCAAGTGTAGCTCTACACTCAATTCTTACATATCTCATTTCACCACTTGGTAATCTTAAAGTTGCATAGTCGCCTTCTTTAGCCATTAATTGAGCAGAAGTACCAGCGGCTCTTACTATTTGACCACCTTTACCAGCTTGTAATTCAATATTATGAATAACAGAACCTAATGGGATAAATTTTAATGGTAATGAATTACCCACTTTTATGTCTATATCAGTACCTGACATAAGAACGTCACCTACTTGTAAACCGTTCGGTGCAATAATATATCTTTTTTCTCCATCAGCATAGCTAAGTAATGCTATGTAAGCAGTTCTATTAGGGTCATATTCTATTGTAGCAACCTTTGCAGGTATATTATCTTTATTTCTTTTGAAATCTATTATTCTGTATTTTCTTTTAGCTCCGCCACCACGATGACGTACAGTTATTTTACCTTGAGAGTTTCTACCAGCCTTGCTCTTTAAAGCTACAAGAAGTGACTTTTCTGGTTGATCAGTAGTTATTTCTTCAAAACTTGCTACTGTCATTTGTCTTCTTGAAGGCGTAGTAGGTCTAAACTTTTTAACTGCCATTTAATTTCCCTCCTTCGTTAAGCTTTTCTGGCTTATTGCCAATAGTTGCTTTAATTACATTCCTTCAAAAAACTCTATTGTTTTGCTAGCTTCTGTTAACTTAACAACAGCTTTTTTAAAGTCAGCTCTTTTACCAACATGAACTCCAACTCTTTTAACTTTTCCGTTAATGTTAATTGTGTTCACATTTTCAACTTTCACATCAAAAACAGCTTCTACAGCAGCTTTGATCTGACATTTATTAGCATGCTTATCAACAACAAAAGTGTATTTCTTATCAGCCATGTCAGACATAGTTTTTTCTGTTATAACTGGTCTTCTGATAATATCATAATTGTTTAATTTCATTATGCATACACCTCCTCAATCTGAGCAATTGCTTCTTTTGTTACAACTAAATTACCATGTTTTAAAATGTCATAAACATTTAAATTGTTCACTGGAACAACATCAGCATTTTCAATGTTTCTTACTGACTTGTATATTGCTTCGTCAGAAGAAGCTACAACTATAAGTGGCTTTTTAACATTTAATGCATTAATCATAGCAACAATAGTTTTAGTTTTTGGTGTTTCTAAAGTTAATCCTTCTAAAAGAATCATTTCATTTTCATTTACCTTACTTGATAAAACTGACTTCATTGCAGTTTTTCTCATTGATTTAGGTGTAGAAACTCTATATTCTCTTGGTTTTGGAGCAAAAACCATTCCACCACCAACCCATTGTGGTGATCTAGTTGATCCTTGTCTTGCTCTACCAGTACCCTTTTGTCTCCAAGGCTTTCTTCCTCCACCAGATACTTCAGATCTAGTTTTAGCAGATTGATTTCCTTGTCTCTTGTTTGCTAATTGAGCAACAACAACTTGGTGTACTGCACTTTCTTTTATTTCAGCCGCAAATACAGTTTCATTTAAATCCATTGTACCAACTTTACTTCCTTCTGTATTAAATACGTCTAATACTGGCATTCTATTTCCTCCTTTCTTTAAGAAACTCTAGGCTTTAGTAGTGTTTTTTATAACAACATAGCCTTTGTTTGGACCAGGAACTCCACCTTTTATTAAGATGATATTCTTTTCAGCTAATATTTCAACTACTTCTAAATTTAAAACTGTAGTTTTCTTATTACCCATATGTCCTGGCATTCTTTTATTTTTAAAAGTTCTTGATGGATCAGATGCTGCACCTGCTGAACCTGTAGCTCTATGGTATTTAGAACCGTGAGACATAGGACCTCTGTGCATTCCCCATCTTTTAATTGTTCCTTGGAAGCCTTTTCCTTTAGAAATTCCGCTTACATCAACTTTATCTCCTGTAGCAAAAACATCTGCAGTAATCTCTGCCCCTACTTCATATAAATCTGTATTGTCAAGTCTTAGTTCTCTCACTATTCTCTTAGGAGTAGTTCCAGCTTTTTCAAAATGACCTTTTTTAGGTTTATTAGCTAGGTTTGCTCTCATTTCTTCAAATCCAACTTGAATTGAGTTGTAACCTTCTTTTTCTACTGTTTTCTTTTGTAAAACAGTACATGGGCCTGCTTGAATTACAGTTACTGGAACAACTTTACCTTCTTGAGTGAAAATTTGAGTCATTCCTAATTTTCTTCCTATAATAGCTTTTTCCATGTTTTGCACCTCCCTGTTATATTAGCGGACCATTTACATGATCATAATATTTAAATTATTATAATTTGATTTCTATATCCACACCAGCCGGTAAATCAAGTCTCATTAAAGCATCTACGGTTTTTGGTGATGGGCTTAAAATATCTATTAGTCTCTTATGAGTTCTAATTTCAAACTGTTCTCTTGAATCTTTATATTTATGTGTAGCTCTTAATATTGTAACCAAATCTCTCTCAGTAGGTAGTGGTACTGGCCCTGCAACTTTAGCACCAGTGTTTTTTGCTGTTTCAACTATCTTTTCAGCAGATTGATCTAAAATATTGTGGTCAAAAGCTTTTAATCTAATTCTAATTTTTTGACTTGCCATAAATTTTTCCCTCCTTTTCGTATTCTAAAATTCAAAAATTCACAGTACTTGATAAACTGTTCCGGGTGTTTCGCTTTTTTTATCAAAACAATCCGTTTTTTATGTACTGGCCGCTTGATTCATGATCAAACTATTTCAAATAAGAATTACCTGGACTAGCCAGCAACCTCTCATTTCATTGCCACCTCACGTCACAACTCTTATATTGTATCCTATTTTTATTTATTTGACAAGAGTTTTTTTTAAATATTTCAATTAATTTTTAAAACAATTTAATGTTCTTATATTTATCTATTAAATCGACTTTTATTAATAAAACAAAACGAAAATGATCAAACATAAAAAAATGAGAAAGAATAAATTCTTTCTCATTTTCAAATCAATTAATTAATTACTTAAGAATTGTAGTAACAACTCCTGAACCAACTGTTCTTCCGCCTTCTCTGATAGCGAATCTTAAGTTTGGCTCCATTGCCACTTCTGTGATTAACTCAACTGTCATGTCTATATGGTCTCCTGGCATTACCATTTCTACTCCGTCTGGTAAAGCTATTGATCCTGTAACGTCAGTTGTTCTGAAGTAAAATTGCGGTCTATATCCGTTGAAGAATGGTGTATGTCTTCCGCCTTCTTCTTTCTTTAATACATATACTTGACCTACAAAGTTGCTATGTGGCGTTACTGAACCTGGTTTAGCTAAAACTTGACCTCTTTCGATGTCTGTTCTTTGAACTCCTCTTAATAATGCTCCAATGTTATCTCCTGCCATTGCTTCATCTAACATCTTTCTGAACATTTCTACTCCTGTACATGTAGATTTTCTGATTTCTTCGCCCATACCTACGATAGAAACTTCATCTCCTACGTGTAATAATCCTCTTTCCAATCTTCCAGTTGCAACTGTTCCTCTACCTGTGATTGTGAATACATCTTCTACTGGCATTAAGAATGGTTGATCTGTTGCTCTTTCTGGTGTTGGGATGTATGAATCTATTGCATCCATTAATTGGTGGATACACTCATCTTCACTCTTTTCAATTACGTTTAATGCTGATCCTGTTACTACTGGACATTCGTCTCCGTCAAATCCATATTCACTTAATAAATCTCTTACTTCCATTTCAACTAATTCTAATAATTCTGGATCATCTACTTGATCTGCTTTGTTTAAGAAAACTACTATGTTTTCAACACCTACTCTTGATGCTAATAGTATGTGTTCTCTTGTTTGTGGCATTGGACCATCTGCAGCACTTACTACTAAGATAGCTCCATCCATTTGAGCAGCTCCTGTGATCATGTTCTTAACATAGTCAGCATGGCCTGGGCAATCAACATGCGCATAGTGTCTGTTGTCTGTTTCATACTCAACGTGTGCTGTGTTGATTGTGATTCCTCTTTCTCTTTCTTCTGGTGCTTTATCTATTGACGCGTAATCTTGTGCTTGTGCTTTACCTTCTTTTGCTAATGTCATTGTGATTGCTGCTGTTAATGTTGTCTTACCATGGTCTACGTGACCTATTGTTCCAACGTTAACGTGGGGTTTTGTTCTTTCAAACTTACTTCTTGCCATTTGTAATTCCTCCTA
>NZ_FQXM01000038.1 GCF_900129965.1 Clostridium grantii DSM 8605
CCTCTGATACGGCAGAATTCATGAGTTTAGAAGAACTTGATAATCAAATACCTGCAAGGACTGTTAAGAATAGAATTAATGCCTCTACGGAGGCTTCCCCTAATTTAGATTTTGATGAAATGGTCAAAGACCTTATTAAAGATAGAATTATGGAATTAAACAAATATGTATCCATTGATCATGCTTCTAGGTGTTTTATTGTTAAAGCAAATAATCTTAAAATTGATGGATATAATTTAGTTGTAATTTGATCCATGGGGGGTCAAAATTCAACGTAAATGGGGGTCAATTTTGCTTGACAATCTACAAGGTTTTTTAAAGAAGAAGTATTTACAGTTTCTTCAGCAGGTATGACATCATCTTTAACAGAAAAAAGACTACAGTTTTTTAAGAGAAAATTGTATTTCAAGAGCATTTCATGGTGTTGAGAGTGGGGTTAGTTTTGATAAAATAAATATTTAACAGATTTACTTTAAAAAATAATGAAAATCATTATCAATTATGGTAAGCTATAATAGGGTTACTTTTAAAGCTTTAGGGAGGAACAATTATGATTAAAAATATGATTAGCGAGAATATATTTAATTGGAAAAAAAATGAAGTGTATCATGATATTATTGATAGTTTGATAGCAGCACTAGAAGCTAAAGATAATTATACAAAAGGGCATTCACAGAGAGTAGCAGACATGACTTATTATGTAGCTAAACTGCTAGGTATACGGAGACAAAGTTTAGAGGATATTCACATGGCAGCTCATATGCATGATATCGGAAAAATTGGAGTTCCAGACATAATTTTAAATAAAACTACGCCATTAAATTCTAGTGAATGGAATACTATAAGAACACATCCCCAAATAGGGTATGATATTTTGTTTAAATCAAGAAGATTAAATAATATAGCTAAGATAGTTTTGCATCATCATGAAAGATGGGATGGAGAAGGGTATCCAAGTAGGTTATGTGCTGAAGATATTCCTTTAGGATCAAGAATAATCGCAATATGTGACTCCATAGATGCAATGACATCTAAAAGGCCTTATAGAGAACCATTGACAGTTAATGAATGCCGCATAGAAATATTAAAAAATGAAGGGAAAATGTTTGATCCTGAAATAATTAAATGTGTAGATAAAAATTGGGAAAGAATTATGGCAGAATGTTTTACAGCAGTGCAGTAACATGTGCATGATGCTGTTTTACTTGCTAAACTACTACCTAATCCTTCTGGTGAACCAATGAAATTTGATAACAGGAGAGAAGTTTTTCTCTCCTAGATTGTTATTGATGAAGTATAAAGAAGGATGTACACCAAATTAAAGTCTACTGTTTTCAATTAGCCTAATCAAAAATATAATCTTATATCCCAATCTTCATTATGAGACGACAAACTTTCTCTGCCATTTCTTCGTATGAAGGGGACATCCCGTCACGAATCCATTTTTCTGTTACAGCGTCAATACCACCACCAATAAAGTTAAAGGTGAGTTCATCATGTATAAACCGACGTGACATTTCGAACTTATTCATATCTAGTGTTTTTTTTCTTACAACTTCAAACAGTTTTTTCATGTAATTATTCTCAACAAGAATAGCTGAATAAGGTGATTCCTTTAATACCCTGAATCTAAAGAGCATGATGTCATAGATTGTTGGTTGTAATTTACCTTTGATTTCTTCTGTAAATTTATCAAGGTTCTTGTCAAAAGCGTATAAAAGTATATCTTCCTTTGTCTTAAAATGTCGATATAATGTCATTCTTGTTATGTCTGCCACCTCAGATACTTCGGTCATAGTAATAGAGTCAATTGGTTTCTCTTTAATTAACTTCAATAGGCCATTTAAGATCATTTCTTTTGAGGCTTTTATCTGTTGTTCTCGTTTCATGTTACATACCTCCCATATTGTAAAAGATACACCATATCTATTGTCATAGGTTCATGTCTATTATATACTAAAATCAGAAAATGTTACAGTGTAAAGTGAATTTTAAAAGGAGATGATGAACTTGAAAAAAAATTTATTAATTGCAGGTGGAATTATAAGTGCAGTCATTCTACTAATACTAATTTTATTACCAATAATTATAAAGAGTTTAGGGTTTCACCCGGACTACGAGAGAACTGAGTATGACTTAAAAGGTAAAAAAGCATTAGTAATTGCAACCAATCATGACACCTTAGGTGATAGTGGAAGGGCCACAGGTGTTTATGGTTCAGAAATTAATATACCTTATTATGAGTTTCTTGATGCAGGAATGACCGTTGATGTTGCTAGTATTGAAGGTGGAGAAATACCCTTTGAACCAATAAGTTTAAAATATCCTCTTGCAACAAATGCAGACAATCGATATCTCAAAGATAAAGAAGCTGAAGAAAAAACAAAAAATTCAATAAAAATTCGTGATGTTGATTTTACTGAATATGACATCATTTATATGGCTGGAGGCTGGGGGGCGTCTTATGATCTTGGTTACAGTGAAGTATTAGGAGAGAAGCTTACTAAAGCGAATGCAGATGGTATTCTAATGGGTTCTGTTTGTCATGGCGCTTTAGGATTTCTAAAGGCAAAAGATGTAGATGGAACACCACTTGTGGAAGGCAGGCAGATAACAGCTGTTTCTGATAAGCAGGTTGAGGAGTTGAGAATTACAGCAACACCTATGCATCCTGAAACAGAGCTTAGAAAACTTGGCGCTGATTATCAGAAGAATGAAGCCTTTAGAGATTTCTTTGCTACTTTGGTTGTGGTTGATGGTAATATTGTTACTGGACAAAACCAGAATTCTTCTGGAGAGACAGCGCAGACATTGTTAAGACTACTTGATGGAAAGGTTGATTAGATGAAATTTATTAAGAATCATAAATGGTTAGCAATAGTTCTCGTGTTGGTCCTAATTTTATCACTATTTGCTGTAGTAGTATTTAGGAATCCACCAGATTCTCTGATAAAGTTTATTATCCAACAAGGGATTACAAGAAACCACCGTAAAGACACTTTTGAAGATGATGGATTATATGTGATAACAACAGGAACAGGTGCACCATTGCCTGATATTAATAGAGTAGGTTCTCAAACAGTAGTTTTAGCTGGAGACCAAACTCTTTTATTTGATGCAGGTCCTGGTAGTACACTGAAGTTGGAAATGTCAGGCATTGGAACAGGGTCAGCGGATGCTCTCTTTTTAACTCACTATCATTCAGATCATATCGGAGATATTGGAGAGCTGATGCTGAAACGTTGGGCATCTGAAACAGTAACAGAAGCACTACCAATTTATGGGCCAATAGGTTTGGACCAGGTAGTTGAAGGATTTGAAATAGCATATGAACTTGATAAAGGTTATAGAATAGATCATCATGGTGAGGAAATCATGCCTAGTTCATCATTTGGTGGCAATGTATTTGAATTTGATTTAGGAGACGAACTGACAAACAGTGAGGTAGTTTATAAGTCTGGTGATGTAGAAGTAATTGCATTTAATGTAGATCATAAACCCGTATTTCCTGCAGTAGGTTATCGTGTGAATTATAAAGATAGAAGTGTTGTTATTTCAGGTGATACCATTTATTTAGAGAGTTTAATTGAACATACTATGGGTGCAGACTTGTTTGTATGTGAAGCTCTAAGTATGAAATATTCAAAAATTGTTTCAGAAGCATCTGCTGATAGCGACTCAAATTTGGGTCAAGTAGCTCAGGATATCCAAGACTATCATATTTCACCAGAACAGGCAGCGATGATTGCTAGAGATGCGGGAGTTGATCAGCTTTTGATTACACATTTCTTACCTCCAGTTCCATTAAAGATCCTTAAAAATGGTTTTATAAAGGAAGCAAAAGATGTGTTCAATGGAGGTATATATCTTGCAAATGATGGTACTATGATCAAATTACCAAGTAACTCAGATGAGATTAAAATCATTGAATTATTGAACTAGGAGGGATTGAATGAGTAAATCCACGTATATTAAGGCGGTACTGGTAGTATTTTTCCTGCTGATTCTCAGTCGTATTAGTCCTATGATTGACGGGACCATAACCCCAGAGATTATTGTATCAACGGTAGTAGAGTTTATCTTCTTAGTTTGGGGAATACTGGTTCTTGGATTTAAGCGAAAAGAGTCAACTGATGACAAGGGGGTTTAGTCCCCCTTATACATAAACCACCCCTAAACTTCAAAGGGGACAAAGAATTAGCACCTTTGTGGAAACAACTTAGGATAAAAAAGACATCACCATTATATAAAGGAGTTTTTCTTAAAATAATAGTTAAGGAATTTGTCATAGAAAGTAATGCAAGTACAAGAGGAGAATTATAGATATGAATAGTAAAAAAATAAATATTGTGGTGGCAGGAGATATTTGTATAAATTCATTACAATGGAGAACTATAAACAAAGATACAAATGGTTTTAGTTGGAGAAATTATCCTAAATATCATAATAGCTTAGTAATTGGAGGAGCACTACTGTTGTCAAAATTTGTTGCTTTGTCCACAGGGCAAAGTATTATTTCGGCAGACATAAAAGGGTCAGAGCTAGAAGCGCTTCGCTCTACAGTAGAGGTGAAAATGTTTCCCATAAAATATTATGGAAAAAACAAAAAGGAAGTATACCGTATCAATGAATACTTGGGATTCACATCGCCTATTTCAGAGACGCCTAGGCTATTTCCTATTATTAATGATGATGAAATGGCTGATTTAGTTATAATAGATGATGAGAATAATGGGTTTAATTCAAATGAAGAGTTTTGGCCCCAGGCTTTAAAATCAAAGAAAAGTTCACCAATAATTATATATAAAACAAATAATTACAATTGCGCAAATGATCTTTGGAAGCATATTGAAGAATATCATATTAAAAACACTATAGTAATAATCAATGGGGATGATTTACGTTCAAAAGGAGTTAATATAAGCAAGGGACTTTCATGGGAGAGAACGGCATTAGACTTTGTTTGGCAAATGAACAATAATCCAAAGTTAGCTTTTCTTGCAAAGTGCCGTCATCTTATTGTACCTTTTGGACTTGAAGGTGCCATTTATCAAATTTAGAATGCGAAAAATCTTGGGAGCAGATAAGCGAGGAGTTAAAAAACTCCTATAGGGATGAAGTAAGACATATACCAAATGCTTTGCACAAGATAAATTATGATATTTTCTCTGTAATTGAAAAACCTGAGGTAATAACCTTTTCTGAAAAGGAAATAGAAATTTTAGCGGAATATGAACATAAACGCTGGTCTCTTGAAAAAAAGGAAGCAGGTTGGAAATATGGAGAAAACTTAGATGAAGAGAAAAAAATACATCCATCATTAGTGACTTGGGATAACTTATGTAGTGAAAATAAAAACAAAATTTATGAAAATGTTAAATCATGGCCAGAAATACTGGCAGATTCCAATTTTAAAATAGAACGATTAAAATTTTTATGTCATTGTGAGATAGAATAACAGTAGCGTTTATAACTAAATTTTCTACCATTGTTAAAAACTATTAACTATAAATCTAAAACCACATATATGCAAACATACTCATTTATTAAGATATTTGATTGACCTTTTGATGGGTGAAATAACAGAACCACAGATATATGATACTATTCTGTGGCATGAGCAATTACAAGACTATATTGATAAACATTAAGGAAGGATGTCAATAATAATATTGGCGCATTCTTTAGCACCTTGTTCTGCTTGAATTTTTTCACCTATTTCCTTAGCTTTTTTCTGTAAGTTTGGATCATAGGCTAAGGCAATACGTTCTGCCAGATCATCAACATTTAGGTCTTTCATATATAATGGTTTCACCCCAATGCCTAGTTCATAGGAACGGTGTGCCCATGCAAATTGATCATTAGAAAAAGGGATAATAATGCTTGGCACTCCCGCACTAAAACCTGCAGCAGAGGTTCCAGCTCCACCATGGTGACAAACAGCTGCAACATGTTTAAATAACCATGTATGAGGAATACTGTCAACTGCAAAAATATTATTTGTCAAATTATTTGGTTTACCAAAACCAGATATGATTCCTCTTTTCCCACTTTTTTTCAAAGCTTCTATAACAATTCCACCAATTTTGTGGTGATTATTCATCATGGACATACTGCCAAAACCTATGTAAATTGGCAGTGGTTGTATAAACACCGTAATTCTTCATTTTGTTAAAAGCAAGTATCATTTTTAAAGGGTTATCAGCTGAACCAGCAGCTTCTAATAGTTTTGGATCAATATTTAAAAGGTTTAAATCAATTTGTTATCATAGAGTTCTCCTTTATTAATTAATTTTTTATTGTTTATATAGCTTGTTGTATAGTTATAGTATATTAAAATTAATTAAGTTATTCAATCAACAATATGACTGGAAATGTAGGATATAATAGATCTACCTTTTACGCTTATTTTACTGATGTTTATGATGTGCTAGAGCAAATTGAAGAAGATATTATGCCGGGAGTGGAACACTTGCCCTCTGTTGAAATTGCAGTTGAAGGCTCAAGTGACATAAAGCCTCTTGATGTTGTTGAAAACTTAATTAATATATATGAAATAAATAGCAAGTATTATTCAGTATTATTAAGTGAAACAGGAGATCCAGCATTTACTATAAAGATGAGAGCAAAACAAAATTGTAAACAAAACCACAATTTTGTTAACATACCCTAGGGGACGTTAACAAATTATGAACAGAGTGAATAATTTGTTTTGCTCACCAGACTCAAAACAAAAGTTCCAAGTATTTAATACTTTCATCCTTAGAAAAACTACTGATATTGTATAAAAATAACGCTTCATTTATATTATTCTGTTTTATATAATCGTAAATATTTAATTTATAATACCTTAAATCAATTATATGAATTTCTTCATAATGATTTGCTAAAAATGGAATTAGACTGTGTGCATATGAATCTTTAAAAATCACTAATCTTTTTTCGTTTTTAATATTTGTTGTGATGGTGGTTAGTGCATGGTTCCCATCAAGAAATATTGAGTACTTATCTTTTTTATTTAAATGACTATATTCATAAAATGAATCTGATGATTTGCCGGTATCTATATATTCTATCTTGTATTTATTTTTGATCTTGGGAGTAAATATTTCAATTGAATCAGGTAATATGTGTCTGTTGCTAGCTTTTGAGTAAAAGGTTCCATAAAAAGATTTATCTATTATTATTGAATTAAAGTCATTAATACTATATGCCTTAAGGTTTAGTTTATTGCATAATTCCTTGTATGCATAGTATGCCCCTCGCATAGTCCAATGGTGGTCTGTCTTGAAATAAATATATTCATTTTTTTTATTTACCATTTCAGCATAAACATTAATAAAATTCACATTTGCATTTAGTTGCGCTTCTACTTTTTCTAAAGTTTTTGATTGATTATAGGGACTAGCAAACAAAGGTAATTTATCTTCATATATCTTTACTGAATTAGGGGCCAATAAAAAATATGTTTTTATATTTGGCATTGCCTTTGAAAATGTATTTATACTGTTTATATTGCTTAACAGTTGCTCATTTGTTCTTTTATAATCTTCTAATAAATATCCATCTTCCCCAAAATAAATTCCGTTATTAAAAGTTTTTAATGTGAATCTTTCAACATCACTTTTAACTGATACCCAAAAATCTCTCAAAGGAAATTGATCTGTAATATATTCCTCAAACTTGTTGGTGAATCTACCAGAAATCATATTATTTAAACTAAATTTGGGTACTTGTGCAAGTATGCGATTTTCAACTTGAGAAAAATATCTATCAGGTATGATTATATTTAAAATATTTATAATTATTAAAAAGAGCATAAAAACTATTGTAATTATTTTATCAGATATTTTATTCACATGAACCATCCTTTATGTAATACTTAAAATCTAAAATATAAAAATGGATTATAGGTTGAATCCACCAAATAAGAAATTGAAATAAAAAATACTGTAAAGTACAGAATAGGCATAACTAAATTCTCATAAAGAAATAAGTGTCTTTTATTTAAAGTTTTTACTAATTTTCTGTGTTTGTTTTTGAAAAATGGTGTTGATGCTACAATTAATATAATCAATATAATACCATAATTGTATATATAATATAAAAATTGTGAATCAAATAAAATTGTATTTTTAAACCCCAACATTACTTTTAAGTACAATATTCCCATGTACAAATTATCACTTACAAATATTAGCCACCCAATAATCAGTAGAAAAATAGTGTAAGCATGTTTAACTGGGCTCCATGCATTCTCTAATATTTTTAATAAAGCCAGTTTTTCAATAGCTATTATAATTCCAAAATACAATCCCCAAATAAGGAAGTTCCATTCAGCTCCATGCCAAATGCCTGTTAATAACCACACCACAAACAAATTTCTATACATTTTTATCTTACTTCCTTTGCTTCCACCAAGCGGAATGTACACATAATCCTTAAACCAAGATCCAAGTGATATATGCCACCTTCTCCAGAACTCTGTTATGCTTTTAGATACATAGGGGTAATTGAAATTTTCCAAAAAATCAAACCCAAACATTTTTCCTAAACCTATTGCCATATCTGAGTATCCACTAAAATCAAAATAAATTTGAAATGCGAAAGCTATTATTCCTAACCAACTAGTAAACACTGTTAAATCTGATAAGGGAGTATTCTGTATTTCCATCCACAATAGTCCAATATTATTAGCAAATAATACTTTTTTTCCCAGACCAATTATAAAACGCTTTATTCCTTCACTAAATTTTTCGAAAGTTTCTTCTCTGGCATTGATTTGCGCTGCAACTGTTTCGTATCTAACAATAGGGCCTGCAATTAATTGTGGAAATAATGTAACATATGTAGCTAAAGCAATAGGATTCTTTTGTACGGGTACCTTTTTGCGGTACACATCAATAGTGTAGGACATAGTTTGAAAGGTATAAAATGAAATCCCAATAGGTAATGGTAAGTTAGGTGATAGAAAATCTGTGGAAAATAAGAAATTAATATTATTAATTATAAAATCTGAATATTTAAAGAAAAATAATAAACTTAAATTTATAATCACTGATGATAGAACAACAAGCCTAGCTTTATTATGATTTTGTCTGAATTTTTCAATTAGCAAACCATGTATATAATCCACTACTGAGGAAAAAATCATTAAAACTATATAAATGGGTTCTCCCCATGCATAAAAAATCAAACTAGCTATTAATAACACTATATTTTTCATCTTTTTAGGTGCAATTATATATACAAATAATGTACTAGGCAAAAATATAAACAAAAATATTAAGCTACTAAAAACCATGGTATTGCTCCTTACTTAGTAATATGGTTGAAGAAAAGGCACATTCCTGTGCCTTTTTATTATTTTAATGCATTCTCATAAGCAGTTTGAATTTTTTCTACATCATCATATGTTATGTATATTAAGTACTTTCCATTTGATAGAATTATATTATTTTTTACTTTTTCATATTGATCTGGTAGATATCTTTCCCATATTTGATTTTGTTGCTCTTTTATGCTCTGTAATGAAGTTTTTAAACTTTCTACCTTAGAAATATCCTTTGCTTTCAAAACTACTATCATATCTGATTTAACGTTCATCATAGGTTGAAGGGCAATACCTTCTTCTATATCATCTTTATTTATCATTTCACTAAGCGGATTTGGAGTTTCAGAGGTTAAATCCATTTCCATATACATTGGTAATTGTCCATCTTTAAAATCTTCTTCCGGCACACCACCATTTTTCATATCCTCAGCTATCTGTACTTTTATATCTTTCATAATATCATTTACAGAAACATTTACCTCCGGTGTTTTTTTACTACATCCTATTAATGCAAAAATTGATACGATTACTGCTACTACAATTAAATTTTTCTTCATTATAAGTCTCCTTTTAGTTTATTTTTTTTGTCACATATATATATACGTATGGCAATTAGAAAAGTTCAAAAATAAATAAAAAAAATTCATTAATATTTCTAACAGCACTTGTACGCTTAACTCCTAAGTTCTACCATCACCTTCTAATCTCTGTGAATTACAACACAAAAGCACAGGTGCTGATAAATCTCCGACAATATTCACTTCTTCTATGGTTTGATAATCCGGAAGCACCTGTCACTTTAGTTGGACAACTTGTTTGACCCACTTGCTAGCCAAATAAATGCAACCATGAGTGCACCCACGATATAAGTTAATTCCATTCTGTGGTGATAGTATACTTTTATAATATAGAATGTTCGAATAAAGCTTCACCATTAGCAACAAAAATTGTTAACTTTGTTTCTGTTTTGAAAGGTAACATATGCCCTTTAAAAATTTACAATGCAACGGATAATCTCTATTACAGTTCAAAAATATCATTTAACTTAGTTACCTAAGGATAGATACAATTCTGTGTGTAATTCATAAAAGTTAATCGTTTTATTATAATTACGGTAATTATGCAATTTATTAGTAAAGTGACATAAGGTCGATATGTGGTATAATATAGGTATGCTTTTATATAAAGCATGCCCAATTTTTATATTCTAAAGGTGGATATTATGAAGAAAGTAACAGCAGCAATTATTATAAAAAACAATTTAATTTTAATAGCTCAAAGAGGACAAAATGAAAAGTTGGCAGGCAAGTGGGAATTTCCAGGTGGGAAAATAGAAGCTGATGAAACTCCGCAGAAGTGCTTAAAAAGAGAAATTCAAGAAGAATTAGATTTAGAAATTCAAGTAGGAAAGTTCTTTGATGAAAGCATTTATACTTATCCAAATGGGGAAATAAAACTGTTAGCTTATTTTGCTGAAATAGTAAATGGAGATATTAAATTATCGGTTCACGACGAAGTTAAGTGGGTAAGTATTAATGAAATAGAGTCATTTGATTTTGCACCAGCGGATATTCCATTAGTTCAAAAATTGAAGGGGGAAGTTCAGTAAATTATTTCATGATATTTCAAAACAAAACTTATAATGAAGAAAGACAAGGTGGCTATGATGAAGGTAAAATATACCGGTAAAACAGATGCTTCAACTTTTGTTAATGGTAAAGTATATGAAGTATTATGAATTGAAGATGGATGGCATAAATAGTGGATGAAACTAATTTTTAATTAGTGTATAATTATAGATATAAGTTTGTTTAAGAAGAGGTAAGTTTGATAAAATAGATGATTTATTATCACAGTTAAATAGAAAGAGGTGTGATTATGACTGAAATTTCAAAAATAGTAATCAACGGTACGTCAGGATATTGCTGTGCCGAGGAGTCTTACTCTGACAAGGTTACTGTGACCAAGGAGAGCATAGCATACGAATATCATCCTATATTTGAAACAGATATAAATCCTTCAAGGAAGTGGTCTTACAAAACTAACAGTCCAGTATTTGAAAAGCTTTATGCTGATTTAATTGATGTCATACCTGTAATTGTAAATCATGACAAAGATATTTTCTGCACAGATATAGGTGGGATAGAATTCATTATTACTTATTCTGATAAAACTAAATTCAAGGAGATATTCTTTCTGCCAGGAGATGAGTTTAAGGAATGTTTTCAAATCATAAAACGGATGGTTCCTGAATGTGAGTATGTTCCGGCAGTGTTGATAACAGAAGATGATTTTGAGGACTAGTGTAAAAGCACCAAACTGTGTTGAAGCAGTTATTTCTAAAATTCGCAAAAAAGCTGGAGAATGTGGGGCAAATCCAGATATGGTAGAAGTTTTATATGGTGAAATGATAAGTCATTTTATAAAAATAGAATTGAAGGAATTTAATAAAAACAATGAAACAAATGCTGGTTAAAAATAATATTTTCAATAAGAAGCCTCTAAATCTTTTAGAGGCTTCTTATTTTTTCAAAGTTTGAATTTTGCAAATGTCTATCTTTTCTAAGTTTAGATGGTGTACAACCGTAAGTTTCTTTAAACATCCGGTTGAAGACCTTATAATTTGTAAAACCATGACGTTCTTGGATTTGAATGATACTATCATTTGTACCTAGAATATCGTTATAAATATGAATCAGTCTAACTAGATTCACATATTCAACAAAGGTAAAGCCCATATTTTTCTTAAAAGAGCGACAAAAGTATTCTGGGTTCAGTGCAACTAATGAAGCAACTGTAGCTAAAGCTATTGGCTCCATATAATGCTTATTCACATAATCTATAATGATTTGTAGTCGTTCACGGTATTTATCAGTGGTAGGTTTTATTATTTCGTTTTTGGAAAGTGTAAAATTAGTATAAAGTTTATGTAGAAAAAGATGGAGATTACTATTAAAAAGGAATTGATAACCAGTTTTCTTTTCATTGTTAAGATTGTTCATGGTGAGTAAGTTTTGAACCATTTCCTGAAAAGCTAGGTGATTTTTATATTTTTTATGTGAATAATACTCTTCAAATTGTATGGTGCTGAAATTAGGAAGAGATTGATTTAGTAAGTCATAAGGTATTTGAAGTAATATTGCTTCTACATTTCCTATACATTTAGTGAAATGAATAAATCCTGAATTAACGATAAATAAATCCTTTTGATAAAGTTCATATTCTTTGTCATTTCTAGCTATATGCATTGCGCCCTTATAAATATAAAGTATCTCTAAATGGCTATGCCAGTGACTAGATATAAGTTGGTTAGATGAGTGATAAAATCTAAAACAAACAGGTAGATTACTATTGGTAGTTATTATTTCATGTGTTGGTTTCATGTTTTAATCCTTTCCTGTTATGTTACTCAGCTAATTTATTTGAAAATAACATAATTAATAAAAAAAGTCAATATCGACTTAGGTTTTAGTCAGTAATGACATTGTATTTAATTAAACAAAAGAATAATATAAAAGTAGTATTAATGTAACATTAATTTATAGGAGGCGAACATTATGATGAATAAATGGCAACGAATTAACTATCAGCCAAATTTGCCTATTGGAGAAAATGGACAGAGAGTAACAGCATCAAAAATCCATAGAGATTTATCCAGAACTGCTGCTAAAGAGGGTATGGTTCTGTTGAAGAATAAAGAAAATATACTGCCATTAGATAAAGGTACCAAAGTTGCTTTGTTTGGCAAGGGTAGTTTTGATTATGTTAAAGGTGGTGGAGGAAGCGGCGACGTCACCGTTGAATATACTATTAATTTATATAATGGAATGAAATCTTTGAAAAATCAAATTAGTGTGTTTGAAGAACTATCTGAATTTTATCATAAAAATATTGTTCATCAATACGCTAAAGGTAGAGAACCGGGATTAACTATTGAACCTGCAGTACCAGAAGAGTTATTGCTTAAAGCTAAGGCTTATACAGATACTGCAATTATTAGTATTTGTAGATTTTCTGGAGAAGGTTGGGATAGAATAAGTACCCTTGATAAAGATAAAACTTTCCAAAGTTATGAGCAAGAGCTTATCAAAAAATCTGGTCAACTATTTGAGCGCGGTGACTTTTATCTTAGTGAAGCAGAAATAAATATGGTCAATGCTGTTAAAACTAATTTTTCAAAAGTTATTGTTGTGATGAATGTTGGTGGAATGGTTGATACAAGCTGGTTTGTTCATGATTCTAATATTCAATCTGTTCTTATGGCATGGCAAGGGGGTATGGAAGGTGGACTTGCGGCTGCAGAACTTATATGTGGATTGGATAACCCTTCTGGAAAACTAGTTGACACTTTTGCAAAACAATTGGAAGATTACCCTTCAACCTATAATTTTCATGAATCAAAAGATTACGTTGATTATACAGATGATATTTATGTGGGCTACAGATATTTTGAAACAATTCCCAATGCTAAGGATAAAGTTAATTATCCCTTTGGTTTTGGCTTATCCTATACAAAGTTTTCATGGTCTATTGTATCAGCTAATGAAGATAAGGATACAATAACTATTTCTGTAAATGTAACAAATACAGGGGATATGGAGGGTAAGGAAACTATTCAAGTATACTTATCTGCCCCACAAGGACTTCTTGGAAAAGCTGAAAAAAGTCTTGTTGCTTTTAAGAAAACAAGATTACTAAAAAGTGGAGAAACACAATTATTAACACTTCAATTTGAGATTAGCGCCATGGCATCTTATGATGACCTTGGTAAAGTTAAGAAATCAGCTTATGTTCTTGAAGTAGGTGATTATCTGTTGTTTTTAGGAAATTCTGTTAGAAATGTAGAACAAGTTGAATTAATATATAAGGTAACTGAAAATAGAGTCATTTCTCAGTTAAGTGAAAAAATAGCTCCTTCTTCTCTTAAGGAAAGATTACTTGCTGATGGTACCTTGGAACAGCTTGAACTTACAGAAGCAAATGATCCAAATACTAATATATTTGATAACTTAACAGAAGAAGAAATTGAAGGTATTGCTCCGGCCACTCGTGAAAGAAAGAATTATCGCTTATGGGATAAATCATCAAAAATCAATACCTTGTTAGATGTAGAAAAAGGTAAAATCACATTAAATGAATTTATGGCTCAATTATCTGATGAAGAAATTGCTCACTTATTAGGAGGGCAACCTAATACTGGAGTGGCTAATACCTTTGGATTTGGCAATCTTCCTGAATACGGTATTCCTAGTGTAATGACTGCTGATGGTCCTGCTGGACTACGTATACAGTCTGAATGTGGTGTCAATACAACCGCTTGGCCTTGTAGTACCTTGTTAGCTTGTACTTGGAATGAAGAAATTGTATATAAAGTAGGAGAAGCAGGAGCTAAGGAAGTAAAGGAAAACAATATAGGTATTTGGCTAACTCCAGCTGTTAATATACACAGAAGTCCTCTTTGTGGCCGTAACTTTGAATATTATTCAGAAGATCCTTATGTAACAGGGAAATTAGCATCTGCTATGGTTAAGGGAATTCAGTCACAAAATATAGCAGCCACAGTAAAACATTTTGCTTTAAACAACAAAGAGATAAATAGAAAAAATAGTGATTCAAGAGTATCCGAACGTGCTGCTAGAGAGATTTATTTAAAAGCTTTTGAAATGATTGTAAAAGAATCAGATCCATGGTGTATTATGTCTTCCTATAATATTATTAATGGACATAGAGCTTCTGAGAATAAAGAACTTTTAGAAGATATTTTAAGAGAAGAATGGGGCTTTAAAGGTATGGTGACAACAGACTGGTGGACTTATGGTGAGCACTATAAAGAAACCTTAGCTGGTAATGATGCTAAAATGGGCACAGGTTTTCCTAAACGTTTGTTAGAAGCTCAAAATAAAGGTGCTATTTCAAGAAAAGACATGGAAATATGCGCCAAACGTATACTTCAATTGATTTTGAAAATTGATTAGCAAGAAGGTGATTTTTAATCACCTTCTTTATTTTTGTATATTGAATACTACAGGTTATACCTGTGGTTCTAAAAAGCTTATAGCTATGAGTAGAAAAAATAAAACCTCCGATGTAAAATGGAAGTAGGTTTGCCGACCACAACCAACAAAGGAGGTATATCCAAAATGGATAATAGTAGTTTAGCACATAGTAAGTGCAATTGTAAATATCACATAGTTTTTGCACCAAAGTATAGAAGACAAATAAAAGGAAAACAAAATTGTAAACAAAACTACAATTTTGTTAACATACCCCAGGAACGTTAACAAATTATGAACGGAGTGAATCATTTGTTTTGCTAATAGGGAAACCGATAAAATAAAAATAATTTAAATTTCAGGTTTATCTAATTGTTTTTTTCTTCTTTTTTGATTATACATTTTTATATCTGCTTCTCTAATTATTGCATATAAGGTTACAAGCTTACTACTATTTGAAAAAGAGGTGCCATAACTAAATTTAATATTTTTGGATAAGCAGATATCAGTAATTAGTTCCATTATATTATTCGTCGCATCCAATTCTTTGTCTTCGAAGAATATTAAGAACTCATCACCACCTACTCGAAACATATACTTATTTTTACCTAGAAAGTCAGTAACCATCTCCGTGAAAGATATAATATATTTATCACCTGCATCATGGCCTTTATTATCATTGATGGTTTTTAAATCATCAAGATCAACAAATACTAAAGAAAATATACGATTTTCCTTGTTAAATTGTTCAATCTTTTTTGTAAGTATTTTTTCAGCAGCTTTTTTGTTATAAATTGTTGTTAGTGGGTCATGTAATACTTCATTTTTTAGCTGATTTTCCAAAGATTTTCTATACTCCATCTCATTTATAAGTTCTCTTTCGCTTAATTCTAGAAGAACTTTAGATTTAAATTCACTGAAACTCTTTTTTTCATTTATATAAGAGAAAACTGATATCAACACAACAGTAGCTACTGGATTTAATAAATTTGAAATGATAAATAAATCACCACCTTTTAGTGTGAATGTGGCGATGAAGAATAAAATGACTGCTATAGAAAAACTAATAATATACTTTCTCACTGGAGAAGAAAATATCTGAATGATCAATAAAGAGGTTATTAATCCTGCTATCAAAAAACTATTAAAGCGACCATTTTTAGTACCATAGTTTATATAGAATAATCCAAACATCATTATTAAGACGCTGTATAGAATTGCTAAGTATGCATATTTAATGATTCTATAGGAGTTATGATATTTTGAAAAAGATAGTAAAATAAATAAAATTGAAACAACTATTGGCAATAGTCTCCAAAAAAAAGTGGAATGAGCATATTGGGTCATAAAAATATCTTTAAAATAGAATAAAGGCATAAGAATGAAAGAAGTAACTGATGCGATTCTTCCCATTGAAATAAGCTCCTTATGTAAATTGTGGTTATACATTTCTATAATATCTTTATTTTCCATAATAGCTCCTTTATAGGTATCCCAGTTTTACTTTAATTATAACATTATTTTTTATGGAGTACTAAGAAAAATAAAATTGATTTGATGCTAAATTTATGCAAATGTATTTAGTGAGGGAACAAAATAATATTTTTAAACTAAAAAAGAATAAAACAGTATAAATATGGTATAATTTAAGATAAAATAATAAAATGTAAGGTGACAAAAAATCTTTTGAAAAAGGTGGTTAAGTTTATATTTAGAACAAGTTGCAGAACTTCTGAGATAAAATAATTATTGGTTAAAGAAAAGAAACTAATTTATGGTATCTGGATTCTAAAAACGTAAGTTTTAGAGACAAACTACTTCAACTATAAATTAAGTTTCACAATAGCATCCCTATAATAATGTAGTTAATAATTTAAGGTTGAGGAGATTGAATGATGGATAATGGGGCATTTGAAACATCAATAATGGTCACGAGTATTATTGCAGTTATTAGCAATATATTTATAATGATAAGAAAATTTATAATTAAAAAAAGGAAACAAGATGAACAATCAGAGGTAGAAATGATTATGAATACTGGTAAAATTATTGATGCGGATATATTCTACTATAGTTTAAAACAAAGTTTAAAAGGAAGAGGAATTTTAAAGTCAGATGTAGGTAGAACCTATTTAAGCTTCGCTTTAAATATTACATTTTTTATTACTTTAAGCAATCTGTTAGTTGATAATGCTTCAAGTAAGAAAGTTATATTTATCTTATCATTAATATATGTAATTATTTATTTATTAATAATAATTTTAGCTATAAAAATAAGGGCGTTGAAAAGAATTTTTGGATATATTAAAAATAGGACAACTCTTTCCTTTAATTTAGATGGAAACAATTTAAATCTAAAATTGTTTGAAAAAAATGAGATTACAATGCATAAACTTTCACCATTGGAAGATATAGAGTATGTTAGAGAATGTAAATCAGGATACAAAATTTCAATTAATATGGAAAATGAGGAAGTAAATAAATTTCAATTTGATTTGTGCAAGTTTAGTTTAGGTGCAAAAGACAATATTTATGAATTTAATAATATATTGAAAACTAGTTTGAAAGAAAAATTTACTTCTCGAGAAGAAAGTGAAAATAAGATTGATAATGCAAGAGCTAATATTTCATTAGTATGTGGATTTTTGGTTTTAGTTTTGTTAAATAATATTGTTAGTGTTTATATTGTCTCATTTATTGGGTGCTATAATGCATTGAGATGTATATTTTCTGATAAGGGTAGATTTAGGGCTGCTATAGGTTTTGTAGTGTGTTTTTATTTTATAATTTATAATTTAATTATTACTGGATAAATTTGTTTTTATGAATTTAGGAGCTCCGTCATATTAAATGACGGTAGCTCCTAAGTCTATGAAAGTAGCTAATATTTATATCTTTTTTACACACAAATCCTTTTAACCAATAGTTCCACAATTTGTAGCAATTTGAAAAGGTCCTTCATGGCCAATAATTATAGCTTTGTTTTTATGACGGTCACATTGATATTTTATGGATTCATAATCAAACCAATCTGGGTCTGGCCATTTATAATTTTCCGGCTGAAAAATAGTTTTCATTACACTTGGTACACATTCAAAGTTTGCAGGCACCCTATCAGGGCTTATGAGATTAAAAGATTTTCTTACTCTTTCCTTTGAAGTCATTTGATTATTCATCCCTTTCAACTATAGGGAACCCATTGTGAAACTTAAGTTATACTGGGATACCTATATAATTATTTTGAAGTTTATTGGTTTATAAATTACTCATTTATAGAGATATCCCTATATGATAGAAATATTTGATTTAAATAATATAATATAGAGTCATATGGATAATAAAAAAATGAATATTCATGCTTTGTTATTGAATATTTCAGCTTTATATAGTTAATTAAAAAACACTATTTATATAGATAAACCATACGTATAAATTAATTAGAGTTAATTTCAAAAACTATAAAAAAGTATCTGGATTTTTGAAATCGTCAGGAGTAAATATAATATATGACGTTTCATTTGGGGCAGATATAACTACATGGGCATATTTAAAAGCAATAAAAGATAATGGATTAAAAACAGTCATAGCACAGCCATGCCCTGCCATAGTTAATTACATAGAAAAATATAGTCGAGAAATAATAAGCAAATTATCACCAATTCATAGCCCAATGATGTGTACAGCAATTTATTTAAGAAAATATGCAGATGTAAGAGATGAGATTGCATTTTTGTCACCATGCATAGGTAAATTGAGATTAATGATCCAAATACAAATGGATATATATAATATAATGTAACATTTATAAAAATAGAAGAGTATATATAAAAAAGAAAAATAAACATATCTAGTTATGAAGAGCAGGAATTTGAAGATATAGGATGTAGTTTAGGATGCCTTTATAGTAGACAAGGTGGTTTGAAAGAAAATGTAGAAGAAAAAATCAAGGGAGCATGGGTAAGGAAAATAGAAGAAGAACATGCTTTTAACTATTTAAACAATTATAGCGAAAACGTAAACAATGGAAGAACTGTACCATTACTTGTGGATATACTTAATTGTGAACATGGATGTAATATTGGAACGGGAACTTGCATTGAGAGAATAGAAAAGGATAAAATTATTGCAATTATAAGAGGGGTTCAGTAGGGTTATAAAACTCCATGAAATCGTTGACAAATTCGTATGCTTTCGCATAATTTTCAAATTCATTATTTTTAAAGCACTCGTCTTCAATAATTCTATGGAATGACTCTACATGTGCATTCTTATTAGGTGTTTTTACTGGTATTCTTTCATGCTCTAGGCCAAGTTCTTCACAGTATTCTTTAAATCTATAGCTCACAAACTGTGGTCCATTATCTGTTCTTATTACAGGTTTTTCTGCTCCAGAATCAAATAGATTTCTTCTTATTAAACATTTCCTTATTAAGGCTGTAGCATCTTTTGCTTCACAGTGTAGACCCATATGATAATCTATAATACTTCTATCAAAAATGTCTATCAAATTTAGCAAATAAAAGAATTTATCTTCGCCATGGATATATCCATACTTTATATCTATTTCCCACAGTTGGTTTGAACCAGTTATTATTCTATTAGCTGCCAGGGTTCTCTTTATTTTAGGCTTTATAACTCTTTGATCTTTAAGTATGTCCATTTCCTTACATAGCCTATAAACCTTCTTATGATTGATTGTAAGGTTATAGTGTTTCCTTAAATGATAAGTTATTTTTCTATAACCATAATTTATAGCATCACCATCTATAGATTCTAAAATATATTCTCTAATCTCTTCGTCACATATCTTTTTATTATTTTTGTCTAGTGAGTAACCCCTTGGTTTACCACCTTTCTGTTTAACTTTCTCTTTACCTTCAACACTTAAGTTATAGTAATATGTTGATCTTGCTAATTTAACAATCTTTAACACAAAACTTGCATTATACCCCTGGTCTATATAAAATTTAGCTATGTCTATCTTATCTTTAATTGAGGGTTTGCTTTTTTTATTAAATCTCGTAGGAATGATATTTCTAAATCCTTTTCCCCCAATAACTTTTTAAGTGTATCATTTTGTTGTGTTATTTCTGTTAATTCTTTCTCTAGCTCTTTTTCTCCCTCAATTAAAGCTTTTCTACCAGGCTTTACTTTAATCTCATCCTTGTTTTTTGATTTGCTAATCCAAGTGAATATAATTGATTTTGAAATTCCATGTCTTCTTGAAACTAAAGAGACATTCCCTACTTCCTTAACCTCTCTTATTATTTCTTCTTTTAATTCTTTTGTATATCTTGTAGTTTTCATAGTTACCTCCAATCACTTTCTATATTATAATAAATATAAATGTAATTGTCTAAGTTGTTTTAGGGGCTTAAGAGAATTTATTAAAGAAAAATTTATATATAACAAAAAGAGATCTAAATATATGACTAGTAATAGTATTAGTACAAGTGAAAAGATAAGGATTGAAAGTATTTTAAAACAAGTAAGATTTTATTCTCAAGCTAGTATTCAAAAATCAGAGTTTATGTAATAACAAAAGAATAGTTGATTGTGAACCTTGAGTCAGTGGTACTCGACAGAAACAATCTTTTAAAATACTTGTCCTTGATTAGTGGTATCAGGGCCAAGTATTTTTTAGTATACCAAAAATTCAAAATCTAGCCAAGAACTATAAATTCAAAATTTTACATAAACAGGAGCATGCCAAACCATCCAGGTTTATCTAGAACCTCAGGGGAAGTAAGCAGAACTCGTACGTTTCAAGCAACAAAAACTGTTCCAGTTTTTGTAAGTAAGTTCGTCGGCAAAGCCTCCTTGCTATGTGCACCGGTACTGATTAACAAATTGAAGCAAAACAAATCATTCACTCCATTCATAATTAGTTAACAGTAGTTTTTTACAGGTAACTGCAACACCATATTCTTTATATCTTCAACCAGATAATTTGGGTAGAGCAGAAACAGGTCAGTGGTTTAAACCAGTAAAACCAGCTTTTACATAGTTAGTAGCATTTGGAGACAAGTATATATGTGGAGAATTCTACTTTGAAAAAAGTAATGATTATAGATAGCAAACAAAAAATTCCTTTCTCTCTAATACAGGAATTTTTTGCAAGCACCTGTGAGGTGTAAATTTTTCCAAGTACAAGATCTCAAGAATAATATATAAAGAATCATTTATATAGTTGAAAAATATTGGCGTAGCAATAAAGGAGTGGATTTTTATTGCAAAAAGCAAGTAGGAGCGCCAAGAAAGTGAGCAATGTATAACAGGTGGTAATCCTAATTATATCCTGTCCATATTTATCAACAGTTTTTGTTGCTATTTGAGATATTTAAAAAGAATAAGAACGTACATACGTATAAAATCGAATTAGTTTGTAAATAATATAAAATG
>NZ_FQXM01000014.1 GCF_900129965.1 Clostridium grantii DSM 8605
TACTAAATTAAGCTACTTTTAGAACACAAATAGAATTCCCAGTTAATTTATTACTTTTTTTAATGTTATTTTCAATTTATTCCGAGAGTCTATTATATAGATAATTGATTAATTTTTTTAACTAAATAAATTATATCATAAATAATACAATATTAACAGACTTAAATAGCTAAATAAGCTGACAATTTAATTGATTAATGTTTTTAATAATATTCAACAATATATGATATTGATTATATATCTAAAGAAACTTCAATAAATACTAAAATGCCAAATCCATATATAAAATAAGAACCCGATGGAATAATTACTTCCATCGGATTCTTCCATTAAATATTTTAATTAATCAATCATATTAATACTTACTATATTCATCGCCACTTAAATCAATCCTTAATTTTCCATGTTGTGAACTATTACTATTTTTACTCATATTCTTAAGCATATTAGTAACTTCTGGATTAAATTCGTCAATGTTAGACTCAGAGAGGCTCGTTGTGTTTTTTAATTTAAATTTAGCTACTTCTTGTTTTAGGAATTCAGCTTGTCCAGATAATTCTTCACTTGCAGCAGCACTTTCTTCTGCTGTTGCGGAGTTGCTTTGTATTACTTGAGCAACCTGTTCAATTGCTAGATTAACTTGTTCAATTCCAACTGATTGTTGTCTAGAAGCTTCTGAAATATCACCTACAAGCGTAGTAGCCTTTGTAATATCTTTTACAATTTTAACTAATTCATTAGCAGTATCTTCAGCTATTTTTAAACCTAAATCTACTTTTTTAATTGAATCATTTATCATCATTTCAGTTTCTTTGGCAGCATTTGCACTTCTAGATGCTAGATTTCTTACCTCTTCTGCAACCACAGCAAAACCTTTTCCATGTTGCCCAGCACGGGCAGCTTCAACAGCAGCATTCAGTGATAGAATATTAGTTTGAAATGCAATATCATCAATAACTTTTATTATCTTAGAAATGTTATAAGAAGATTCATTTATGTCAGACATTGCTTTTAACATGTCCTCCATTTGTTCATTACCAGAAACAGCATTTATTCTAGCTATTTCTGAAAGTTTATTTGCCTCATTAGCATTTGCAGCATTTTGTTTTGTTTGTGCAGCGACTTGTGTCATAGACGAAGTTATTTGTTCAATAGAGCTTGCTTGCTCTGTAGCTCCTTGTGATAATGTTTGTGCAGACATTGATACTTGTCCAGATCCTGCTGCTACCTGTTGGGATGAGGAGTGGATGTTAGACAATGCCTCATTTAATTTTTCTACCATCAGATTTAACTTATTTGATAACATACCTGACTCATCATTACTATTAATTTTTCCGACTATAGATAAATCACCATCACCAATTTTCTCAATATCTCCTAAGATAGTTCTTATATTACGAACTATTTTTACCACAACAAAGTATCCAACTAACATACCAAGTATTAAAATTATGATACCAGTCAATATTGTATTCAGAAGAATTTTATAAGAAGCTGCTTTGCTTTCTTTATGATCTACTGTACCTATTATTTTCCAACCAGTGCTTTCTAAAGTGTCATATACCGCATATTTTGAATTTCTATCATAAGTGTAATCAAGAGCTCCTTTACTTTCTTTTGTTATAGCATTCTTTAATTCCTCAACAGGTAATTCCTTACCAATCAATTCACTGTCTGGATGTACTACAATAATATTATCCTTATTTAACATAGTGAAATATCCTGTTTTCCCTAGCTTAATATTTGATATATACGATGCGATAACATCTAAATATACGTCTATTGCATAAACTCCCAAGATTTCATTATTAACAATTAATGGTTTTGCCACTGTTATTACTAATTTGCCAGTAATCGCATCAACATAAGGTTCAGTCCATATAATATCTTTTGCTTCAACAGCTTGTTGGTACCACCCTCTAGAAGTTGGATCATAACCCTCTGGTAGTTCCTGAGCAGGAGCTATAATCATTTCTTTTTCCTTAGTTCCTAAATATATTGCTGCAATATCAGCATTATCATTAATCATCATATCAAAAAAACCACGTATATTATTTTTTTCATCTTCTGTAGGATTACCGATTAACATTCTACTACCTTCAACCATTTTCATATTGTTCTCCATTGTACCCATAAAAGTTTCTAATGAAAAATCAACATTTTTAATAAGTTGAAAGCTTTGGTCTTGTAATGATTCTCTAACAATTGCATCTGTTTTAAAATAATTTACTCCCCCGATAATGGAAATAGATGTAATCATTAAAGTAGTAACCAAAAGTAATATTTTACCCTGTAGTGAGTTATGCTTTTTTCCACGTTTTTCTGCCTTCATAGATTTTTTCATTTGCAACGACTTTTTCACTTTTTATCCTCCCCAAATTACCTAGTCTTTTAATACTTTGATTTTTCTTTAAGATTATCCAAAATTAATCTTATTTTTTTAACCATTCTTTTCATTTGTTTAATATCTTTAAAATTACAACTTGAATTTATACATATATAATAAACTATTTTAGGTTTTCTTGTCAATTGATAAGATATTGATTTATAAAAACTAAAAGCCTAGCAATTATTGGCTAGACTTTTAAACTCTCTATTTCATTATTTTACAGATATTATTTGTAAACTCTACTGGATCATTAATAGGTAATCCTTCTATCAATAAAGCTTGATTGTATAATAAGTTTGTGTACAAATCTAATTTATCTTTATCATTTTCAAAAGCATCTTTTAAAGATGTAAATACTTCATGGTTAACATTAATCTCTAATACTTTATCCGCTTTTACACCTTCACTATTTGGCATAGCACTAAGTATTTTTTCCATTTCTATAGAAACTTCCCCTTCATTTGATAAACAAACAGGATGTTTTTTCAATCTTTTTGAAACTTTAACTGCTTTAACTTTATCAGCTAAAACACTCTTCATATGTTCAAAAAGATCTTTATTTTCTGCATCATCTTCTGCTAAATTTGTTTCTTCTGACTCTATTCCCAAATCTCCACTTGATACTGATTTGAATTCTTTTTCCTTGTAGCTCATCAAAATTTTAATAGCAAATTCATCGATATCATCTGTTAAGTATAGAATTTCAAATCCTTTATCAGCAACAAGCTCTGTTTGAGGAAGTTTTTCTATTCTTTCATTTGATTCTCCAGAAGCATAATAGATGTATTTTTGGTCTTCAGGCATTCTTTCTACATATTCTTTTAATGTTACAAGTTTCTTCTCTTTTGAAGAATGGAACATTAATAAATCTTGTAAGAAATCTTTTTCCATTCCATAATCATTATAAACACCAAATTTTAATTGTCTTCCAAATGATTTGTAGAATTCGTCATACTTATCTCTTTCATTATTTAAAACACTTTCTAATTCACTTTTTATTTTGCTTTTAATGTTCTTAGCTATTAGTTTTAATTGTCTATCATGCTGCAATAGTTCTCTTGAAATATTAAGAGATAAATCCTCTGAGTCTACAATACCTTTTACAAAACTAAAATAGTCTGGTATTAAATCAGCACATTTACTCATTATTAATACTCCATTAGAGTATAATTCCAATCCTTTTTCATAGTCCTTTGTATAGAAATCATAAGGAGTTTTTTCAGGAATGTAAAGTAAAGCTTTATACGAAACCATACCTTCAGCACTAACGTGTATATGTTTAATTGGTTTGTCGTAACCATAATGCTTTTCAGAATAAAAATTATTATAATCTTCATCTGTAAGCTCACTTTTATTCTTTTTCCAAATAGGAATCATGCTATTTACAACTTTTTCTTCTACATATTCTTCGTATTCGTCTTCGCTGCCTTCTTTTAATTTACTTTCTGAAACATCCATTTTTATAGGGTATCTTATAAAGTCTGAATATTTTTTAATTATAGATTTTAATCTATACTCATCTAAATACTCATCATAATTATCATCTTCAGTATTTTCTTTAATAGTAAGAGTAATTTCTGTTCCTACTTCCTCTTTTTCACATGGTTCTATACTATATCCTTCTGCTCCATCTGATTCCCATTTATAAGCTGTTTCGCTATCTAATGCTTTAGAAATAACTGTTATTTTTTCCGATACCATAAATGCTGAATAGAAACCAACACCAAATTGACCAATGATGTCATAGCCATCTTTTAATTCAGTATCTTTTTTAAATTTAAAAGAACCACTATTAGCTATTACCCCTAAATTTTCTTCTAAATCATCTTTACTCATACCAATACCTTTATCAGATATTTTTAAAATTCTATTATCCTTCTGAGCCTCTATTTTTATGAAGTAATCATCTTTATTAAAACTTAAACTCTCATCAGTTAATGCTTTGTAATAAATTTTATCAATAGCATCACTAGAGTTAGAAATCAGCTCTCTTAAAAATATCTCCTTATGAGTATAAATAGAATTAACCATTAAATCTAGTAATCTTTTAGATTCTGCTTTAAATTGTTTCTTTTCCAATTAAATCTCTCCCTTCATAGTACTTTATTATAAATTTTTATCATACTTCTGTTAGCACTCGTTAACTTCGAGTGCTAACAGTTCTATTAATTATATACCACATTTACAGATTTATGTCAATATCTATATACATTAATTACATAGTAAAGACATGGGAGGATCTACCTTAATTCAATGGTATATGCTTCTTTCAAAAAATAATGAAACCACTGTTCTTTTTCTACGTTTATTCGAATAAACTTTTTACAACTTTCAATTCATCTCTAATATTAATAAACTGAGGGCAATGTTCTTCACATTTTCCACATTCAACACAAGCTGATGCCCTATTTTCTTCTTTTATTTTTCCTAGATATGATTTTTTATGCTTTTCTTTATCATGTATATTGCTATCTGGATTATCAAATAAGAAACTGTCATTATAAAATTTAAAATTCTGTGGAATATTCACTCCAACAGGACAAGGCATACAATACTCGCATGAAGTGCAATTAACTTTTATTCTACTTTTAAATATTTCCTTTACTTCATCAATTATTCCTATTTCCGATGCATTAAGTGTATTAGCTTCTGATTCACTAGCAATTTTTATATTTTCAACTACTTGCTCCATACTACTCATTCCGCTTAAAATAACTGATACTTTGGGATTATCCCATATCCATCTCAATGCCCACTCTACGGGTGTTCTTTTTACCTCAGAGGAATTAAAGACACTCATAATCTCTTTTGGAAGATTATTTGCAATTTTTCCACCTCTTAAAGGTTCCATTACTGCAATTCCAAGGCCTTTTTCAGCGGCATATTCCAAGCCTTCTTTTCCCGCTTGATGATATTCGTCTAGATAATTATATTGAATTTGGCAAAATGACCAATCATAGTAATCAACAATTTCTTTGAAAACAGGCAATTTATCATGAAAAGAAAATCCAGCATGCTTTATTCTACCATCCTTAATCGCTTTATCTAGAAACTCATTTATACCAAGTTCTTTTAAATTAGCCCAGGTGTTAGCGTTAAGTGCATGCACTAAATAGAAATCTATGTAATTTGTTTCAAGTCTCATTAATTGTTCATTTAAATATTTATCCATATCTTCTTTAGTTTTTATTAACCAGCTTGGTAACTTTGTAGCTAATTTCACTTTTTCTCTATAGCCATCTTTAAGTACTTTTGCCACAAAAGGTTCGCTAGCCCCCCCTGTTCCTGCTCCAGTTCCATGATAAGGATATGCAGTATCCATGTAATTAATACCCTCATCTATTGAATGTCTAATCATAGCTATTGCTTGATTTTCATCAATATTACTTGAAACTCCGTCTATAATAGGTAGTCTCATACATCCAAATCCTAATACCGAAATCTTTTCATTAGTCTTCCCATAATTTCTATATAACATAAAATACACTCCTTATAGTTATTATTTTCATATTACACCTTAAAGTGTACTTTAAGTCAAGTTTTCATACTATTGAAACTATTTTCTCTTAAATCGGTAAAACACCTACAGAATTAATTCTGTAGGTGTAAATTTAATACTATAGCTTTAGGTCTAGTCATAGATTCAATGCTGTAACGAATGCCTTGAGTTCCCATGCCAGAAGCCTTTACTCCTAAAAATGGGAAGTGATCTGGTCCTCTTTCAGTTTTGTTATTTATCTGAACCGTCCCCACTTCTAACTTGTTAGCGATATAAAAAGCGCTATCAATATCTTTAGTAAATACGGCTGACTGAAGTCCGTATTCTGAAGCATTTGCAATTCTGATGGCTTCTTCTACTGATTCAACTCTTAAAATTGGTAGAAGTGGTCCAAAAGGTTCTTCCCACGCTACAAGCATTTCTTCGGTAACATTATCTAGCAAAGTAGGATACATCAAATTACCCTCTCTTTTGTTTCCAAGTACTAAAGTTGCATTTTTATTTAAAGCATCATCGATTAAACTTTGAACAAAATCTGCAGATTTCAAATCAATTAATGGAGTAATATCTGCATCATTTTCTGGTAACCCTACTGATAGCTTTTTAACTTCCATTTTTATTTTCTCAACTAATTCATCAGCTACTTCGTTTAAAACTAAAACTCTTTTTACAGCTGTACATCTTTGTCCTGAATAATTAAATGCCCCACTAACGATCGCTTTAGCAGTATCATCTAAGTCTGCATCCTTTAAAACTATTGCTGCATCTTTGCCTCCTAATTCCATCATCATAGGTATCATGCCTGACATTTCAGCAATATGCTTTCCAACTTTGCTACTGCCAGTAAAATTAATAAAATCTATTCCTTTATGATTTACCAAATAATCTCCTATAACTGAACCTCTACCTGTAACAGTATTTAGTACTCCATCAGGCAACCCTGCCTTTTGAAAAATTTGTGCTAAATGTAAGGCACTTATTGCTCCTTGAGTTGGTGGTTTGAAAATCACACCGTTCCCTGCTGCTAAAGCTGGTGCAATCTTTGATGCTGATAAATTAACTGGATAATTAAAAGGTGAAATTGCTAAAACTACACCTAATGGCTCTCTTTTTACAAAAGACATTTTGTTTTTAGTGTATCCATTAAAAGTATCGCCTTCTAATGTTTCTCCCTTAATCCTTTTTCCTTCTTCGGCAGTATATCTAATAAAATCTACGGTACGTATTACTTCCGATAAAGCACTTTTCTTATTCTTTGCTATCTCTCTTACCATTATTTCCGCTAATTCTTCTGCTGATTCTTCTAGTAAATCTGCTGCTTTCAGTAATACATTAGCTCTTTCTGTGGAAGTAAAAGCAGCCCACTTAGGATAAGCTTCTTTAACTCCATTTATTGCTTCATCAACTTCTTCTTTTGTCATAGCTTGCATGCATGCTATGTTACTTCCATCAACTGGTGAAAATGTGCATATAATTTCTTTACTCTGTGAATCTACCCACTTACCATTTATTAAATTTTTATAATTATTTTCGTTTTGAATTTCTTTAAACATTAAAATCACCTTCTATTTATATTTTATTTAAGTTGTAAATTACATTTAAGTTGCAGACCTATATTTATTATTATTTATAAGTATATATTATATAATAATAAATATCAACTATTTTTTATTTACCTAAAAAAAAACCAATCCTAAATTAATATTTTAGAATTGATTCTATAGGGGTCCCATTGTGAAACTTAATTTAAACTTGTACAAAATCTCCATGTTTCTAGGAGTTTTGGACACTTATAAATTAATAGTTGAACTGGGATACCTATAATACTATAATTTAATTTTAGCTATCCATATATATCTGCAAATTCGATATTTATATTTTCTACCTTACTTTCATAGTTACTTTCATAACAATCATTTTTTATCAAGTATTCATTATTATTCTCATTTATGATTTTGCTTGGAAACTTTATAGTAAATTTACTTCCTTTACCTTCTTCACTATCTAACAATATACTTCCTTTATGCATCTCAACAATGGATTTTACTAAACATAAACCTATACCAGTTCCTCCTGAATTTATAGATAAAGATTTATCATCTTGTTTAAATCGTTGAAAAACAATTTCTAAATTTTCTTTACTAATTCCTATACCAGTATCCTTAACTATTATATCTACAGTTTCTCCTTTATCATATAAATCTATAAATATAGTATCTCCTTTGTTTGAAAACTTAATAGCATTGGAAATAAGATTAAGCATAACTCTTTCAATTCCGTTAGGGTCACAAGCAATTATTTTATCTTCAACATTGGTATCAAAAACAATTGATAATCCTTTACTTTCAACGAATCCAGCTACGGATTGCACAATTCCTTCTATTATACTAACAATGTTTTCATTAGATAAATGAATTTCAAAATATCCAGATTCAATTTTAGATATATCAACTATATTATTAACTAACTTTGTAAGTCTATAGCAATTCTGTTTAATAATCTTTATATAATGATCTATATTATTTTTTTTATTTATTAAAGAATTTGAATTATTATAGAAATCCAATAACTGAATTGTACTAAAAATTATATTTAATGGAGTTTTTAATTCATGGGACATATTTGCAAAAAATTCCTCTTGCATTTTTAGATTTTTTTCCACTAAATATTTAGCTTTTTTTTCCTTAGTTAAGTCTATTATTATTACAACTATCTCACTTAAACTACCGTTCAACCCTATGATAGGATGATATATTAAATTGTAATACTGTTCTTCTCCTTTTATTGTTATTGTATGTTCCCTAGTTATAGCCTTTTCTCTTTTATTTTTGTTAAAACGCTTAATGATTTCTTTATCATCAAAAAAAGGTAATATATCTTGAAACTTTTCTCCTTTAATAGAAAACAACTCTTTTATCTCTGGATGTATACTTTTAACTATTGAAAAAGCTTTTCTATTTAATGCAGTGACTTTTGTTTCAGGAACAGACAATCTAATAACCGATAAATTCATAGTATCAATTAAATGATTCAAACAATCATTTTGTTCCTGCAAAACCTCTTCATATTTGACTAATTCTGTAGTATCTCTACAACATAATATACCTGTTGTAAACTCACCATTTTCATTGAAAATAGGGGTTCCATTGATATCAGTATATTTGATTCCATCTTTATATTTTAAACCTATTCTCTCAGCTACTAGAGTTTCACCATTTAAAACCCTATTACCAGGAATTTGCTCAAAAGGAATCTGATTATTGTCTGTATCATAAAAGCGAGTTAACCTATTGCAATCTCCTACTACTTCAATATTTGACAATGATTCATCATAAAATTCTCGTGCTGTTTTATTTAATTTTATATATTCTCCTTCTTTATTAAAAATAAATAAGGCATCAGTTATGTTTTCAATTATTGTTTCCAGTTGTTCTTTTTGTTCCCTAATTTCATCGGCTTGTTTTTCCATAATTATCTTATTAAAATTATGCTCAGTCACGTCCAAATGTGTTTCAATTATATATTTTATTTTACCATCGACTATTACAGGTATTATTGAATAATTCCAATATGTAATTACTTTATTACTATCTTCATGTTTATAATTCTTAAAGTGTAAAGGCTTATTTTTCTTTATTGCACTCATCCACAAATCCATAATATCATTGCATTCTTTATCATTTACTATATCCGATTTTTTTATCCCTATTACATTCTTTAACTCATTGTATGGAAATTTTAAATATGATAAATAAGCTTCATTTGTCTTAAGAAGCTGTAAAGTAGGAAAATCGTATATACTTATACCTATTTCATTATTACCAAGAACATCTTCTGCGAACTGGAATTTTTCTTCCACTTCTGAATCATTTATTAAGGAAAAAAAACAAACTCTTTCATTTTTATTAAATGAAAAGCATGAAAAAATTGATACTTCTAATGGCTTGGAATTTTTTGAGAATAAATAGCATTTATAACTATTTAAGGAACTGTTGAATTTTTCAAAATCTAAAATCTTCATTAAAAAGCAAAACTCACTAATTGTTTTTCCTTTTAAATCTTCATGTGAATAACCAGTATAATAAGTAAATTCTCTGCTAACTTTGCTTATACAATTTTCACTAAAGGAGATATTAATAAAACTATTTTGATCATTATTATTTAAATTCATGTTTCCCCCTTATACATAAATATAAAAATAAAAACCTTGTAATTACAAGATTCTATTCAAAGTAATTTCTATGAAAATACATGTAATTATACCATATATTTGATATTAAGACAACTCCTTTATTTACATTTTTTTCTTATTGCACTTCTAATTCTTCCTTGTACAACACAACAAACAACACACAATATAACACAACAAAAAGCTATTCATAGAACCTACTCAAAATTGGCTTATAAATAGCGTTTTTATTATTTATATCCTTGAACACACAAAGGTAATTCAAGAGAACATTCTTTTAATAAATCTTCGTTTAATAGAATGTCTTTTGTAAGTCCATCAGCCACCACAGAACCATTATTTATAATAATCGTTCTATCGCACACATCTAAAACCATATCCATATCATGAGTAGCTATAATTTTTGTATGTTTAAATTCTTTCAATAAGTTTATCAAGCTTCTTCTTGATTTTGGATCTAAGGCTGTGGAAGGTTCGTCCATAATTAGTATATCAGGCTCCATAGATAATATTGTAGCTATTGCAGCCGCACGTTTTTCTCCCCCTGATAATTTGTATGGAGGTCTATCTTTTAAATGAACAATTCCAACTGTGTTCAAAGCTTGCATAACTCGTCTTTCAACTTCTACTTCTTCTAACTTATAATTCCGTGGACCAAAGGCAACATCATCGTAAACCGTAGGCATAAAAAGTTGATCATCTGAATCTTGAAAAACTAGCCCTATTCTCTCACGAATGAAACTCAATGTTTTTTTTGTGATTTTTGTTCCCCCCACATTTATTTCTCCATTAGTTGGTAGAATAATACCTAGTAACAGATTTAATAAAGTTGATTTTCCTGCTCCATTAGCCCCTATAATTCCAACTGACTCTCCATGGTTTATTCTAAAAGATATGTTACTCACTGCTTCTTTTCCATCCGGATAAATATATTTTACATCGGTACATTCTACAAAATGATGACTCATGAAATCACCCCCATTAGTATACTTCCAAACAATTCAGGTATATCAATAATTTTTGCAAATCCAAAGAAAACCGTCCATAATAGTAAATAGCTAATAGATGCTATATTCATACTTTTCTTTTCCTCAAAAATATATTCTCCCTCAAAACCTCTTAATCTCATGGCATTATATATTCTAGTTGCTTTATCAAAAGACCTTAATAATATTTGTCCTAACAATGAACCTGCGTTTTTAAATGAAACGCGCTTTTTCATAGCTGACCTTAAGTGATAGGCTCTTAATACTCTAGAAACTTCCTCTATAAGCACGTAAATATATCTATAGGTAAACAGCAATTGCATAATAAATATCTTAGGAACCAATAATTTTCTAAGAGCGTAAGCTATTGATTCAATTTTAGTGGTGCTTATTAATAATAAGGCGGCAAGAACTGTCAATAAACATTTTATTAACAAGGAAATAAAGGATACCCATCCTGATAAAACGCTCATTCCTAGCAAGATAACATAAATTTCTTTATCCAAAATAGGATTAAAAATTCCTATTCCTATTACAATTGGAAAAACAAAAAGTACTCTCTTTAATATAGGAATAAAAGGTATGTCTGCTAAATTAAAGATAATGATGGGATAAAATATATATGGTATTAATCTTATAATATCATATTTATCAAAAGAGACTATTAAAATTGAATACATTAGTGTTACTATCAATTTGACTACAGGATTTAACCTATGAATTGTTGTATTCTTAGAGGACAATTCGTCCAAAAAACGTATATTTCCAATTGAGTCTATAATCTTTGCCATATATTAATCAATCCTTAAATAAAATATTTTCACAGTATATTAAAACACTGTTAACTATATCCTTAGTTAAATATCTTGTTTCTTATTTTTCTTACGTTTATATATATTTATACTAAACCCAGTCATTAATGCAATAAACAATGTTATCCCTCCACCAATTACAGCTACTAAAACAGTTTCAGAATTGCTTTCCAATTTTTCTTCTCTTATCATATCTTTTAACTCTTCTTCAGTTTCTTTTTTCTCAGACTTAAAACTATAATCTGGAAATATAGATGTAAAGGATTGTATTTTCCCCATAGTAGAATACACTACCCCTTCTGTTTCAAGTTCATCACTTCCTGTTATTTTTTCAATAGACCACTCTAATCCATCAGGGTTAGAAGAAGCAAACCAAGATAATCCACCTATAATTATTAAAGTTGCCAAAGATAAGGTAACTAACACTTTTTTTATTGATATATTTCCTAAGGAAAGCCCTTTAGTAGTTCTTTCTATTAACTCTGGTCTTGTATTCCAAACGAAAGAAACTACTGCGGCAGTTATAAATCCTTCTGTAATTCCTATTGCAAGATGTATTGGTTGCATTAATATAAGGAATGATTTAAAAGGCAATTCTGCTTTGCCTGATAATACTGTTTCCAAAACAACGCTTAAGGACCCCATCTGTAACCCAATTGCAGCTGACAAAATGCAGGCTATATATATTGTTTTCCTTGAAAAACCTTTTAGCGTTACTTTCTTAAATATTAATTGGTAGGTAATAAAACAAGTGTAAAACCCAAGATTAAACACATTTGCTCCATAAGCCAATAATCCTCCATCAGCAAAGAAAAAAGCTTGAATTAAAAGTACCGCCGCCATTGTTAAGAAACCTGCATAAGGTCCTAATAAAATAGCTAATAATAGTCCTCCTCCAATATGTCCACTAGAGCCTGTACCTGGAATAGAGAAATTTATCATTTGAGCTGCGAAAACAAAAGCTCCCATTACTCCCATCAAAGGAATTTTATTGTCTTCAATATCTTTTTCTACTTTTTTTACTGAATAGATTCCAATTCCCGCTGATAAAAACAGCATTGTTCCACCTACTACAGGTGAAATTAATGCATCTGCCATATGCATATAAAAATACCCCCTTAATACAAAAAACAAAAGCCATGATAGATGGTCGATAACGACATACCTTCATGGTTTATATTTACTGTTTAAATTTTGAATTTAAGTTTTAGTTCAAATATCTAAAAAAGTTTATTAAGACGCCTTCGTGACCTCTACATTTATAATATATCATATAAAAATATACTTAGTCAACTCTTTATATTATCTATTTGTTGCCCTTACAGCTTATTCAGTTAACATATGTTATGCTTATTTTAACCTATAATCAAGTACATTTAAAGATAAATGTAGAAAAATCAATAATTATATACTATAATCAACTTATGTGAATTTTTAATAAAGACAATTAAATCAAGTAGGAGGACATTTAGTGAAAAAAATTTTTAAAAGTTATTATTTTTCTTATTTCTTTGCAGTAGGGATTATTTTACCACTATTGCCGGTTTATCTAAATAAAGAGTTAATGATTAGTAAACCATCCGTTGGTATTATTATGTCGTTTATCCCTTTAATAAGTATAGTAGGACAACCAATTTGGGGCTATATCAGTGATTATAGTCAAAAATTTAAATTAATATTGCTTTCTATTATGATTATTGCTGCTTTTTTGGCAATTCTATTAGCTAATATCAATTATGTACCTGTTATTGTATTCATGGTTTTTATATTTTCTTTCTTTTACTGTGGTATAGTTCCTTTGTCAGATCGTTTTGCTCTAGAGTTTGCCCATACCCATAACGTAAATTATGGTTCCATGAGATTATGGGGATCAATTGGATTTGCTGTATCAACATTAGTAATTGGTTATGTTACTGATTATTTCGGCTTAAGAATCATCTTTTATTTATATTCTATAATAATGCTACTATGTTGTTTAACTGTGGCTAAGTTCCCTTTAGGAAAAGTCACAAAAAAATCCGAAAAAAAAAGTAGCTTTAAAAGTGATTTATTTAAGATGCTTTCAATGCCACAGTTTATATTTCTTGTTTTGATTTCCATGTTTAGTTTTAGTACTCTTTTAGCAAACAATTCATACTTAGGTCTTTACATGATAAATAATGGTACTACCCTCACAATTATCGGAACCTTGTTTTTTGTGTCTGCTATAAGTGAAGTTCCGTTTATGTTAGCTTCTAAAACTATAATTGAAAAAGTCGGAGTAGTAAATGTTCTATTTATTTCAATTTTAGCTACTTCACTAAGATGGTTTCTTTATTTCTTGGAACCAAATATTTTTATAATATATGGTGCTACTTTGTTGCAAGGAGTAGGATTCGGATTAATGCAGCCTTGCATAATGCATTATCTTAAAGAGATTGTACCTAATACTATAGTTACCACTGCAATAACAATAATCAGTGCAATAGGTTTTGGTTTTGGAAACTGGTTTTGTAGCTTTATTGGAGGTTTCATCCTAAAGACTCACTCCATTAACTTTATTTACTTATTATTTTTCTTTTTCACATTAATTGCATTGTGTTTGTTAATTCCTCTTAACACTCATTTTGACCCTAAAATAAAATCAATAGATGCTAAAAGATAATATAAACACTACTTTTGCATTCAATCACCTCATTGGGGTGATTTTTTTCATATCTTTTCTATAACTTGGGCAAACTTATTTATAATGCAATAATTTTTATAGCAAATTTTTCTCTTTTATTTAATCATAGTTAGGAGATGTTTTAATGAATGAAAAACTTGTTACTGATAAACAAGGTGTTTGCCTTATAGTATTGTTTATAATTGGTTCATCTTCAATTGTAGTTCCAGGATTAGACGCTAAAAAAGATGTATGGCTAGCAATTATTATATCCATACTAATATCTATGCCACTAGTTATTATTTCATCAAGGCTTCATGTTATCTTTCCTGAGAAAGATTTGTTTGATATTATTGAAACTTGTTTTGGAAAATTTATTGGCAAGCTTATAGTTTTTTTATATACTTTTTTTGTATTTCATTCAGCAGCTGAAGTTTTAAGGAATTTTTCTCAATTTGTTATTGTATCAAATCTCTCTAAAACACCTTTAATTGTACCAATGATCTGCATTAGCATTTTAATTGCGTTTATGGTAAATAAAGGTATCAATGTTATGGGTAGGTGGTCAGAGACCTTTATAGTTATCCCCGTTGGTTTAATATTGGTTAGATCTCTATTTCTAATACCTGATATGAATATAAATAATTTATTACCAGTGTTATATAATGGCATGGGACCTGTGTTAAAGGGAGCATTCACATCTTGGTCTTTTCCTTTTGGTCAAACTATATTATTCACAATGTTTTTTTCAAAATTTAAAAGCAAGAAATCTCCTTATAAAATTTACACTTTAGGTTTGTTACTTGGTGGAATATTAATACTAATTACATCTTTAACCAATATCTTAGTATTAGGTGTTTCTACCGTTTCCATATCTTACTTTCCTTCTTTTGCAACTTCCGAGAGAATAAATGTCCTAACTGTTGACCAAAGATTAGAAATAGTATCAGCCCTTATTTTTATTATAGGTCAGTACATTAAGATAAGCATACTAGTATTATGTAGTTGCAAAGGTGTTTCAAAAATAGCAAACTGTAGTGATTATCGTTTCATAGTAACTCCTACTTCTATATTAATGGTAAATATTTGTTATTACTTGCATACTAGTGTCATGGCTTTTTACGAATGGGTAGCGCAAGTATTTCCTTATTATGCCTTACCCTTTCAAATGTTTTTTCCTATTATTATATGGGTTACTGCTGAAGTAAGAAATAAATACTTTAGTAAACCCTGATCGAATACCATTTTATAAATTAAAGACAGCAGAATATTTCTGCTGTCTAAGATAATTATTATTTAAACACACTTAAGCAATTCTTGAAACAATTCCTTTTAGCCATTCCCCAATATTCTTAAGGATTTCGCTAATCCCGCTTAAAAATGATTTAGTTTCTTCTCCCTGTTCAAGTACTTGTGATATTTTACCACTAATGTTCTTTAACTGACTAGTAATATCATCTATATTTATATCTAATTTACTTATCTTTTGCATAACGTCTATGATTTGATCTATTTGCTCCTTTGATAATTGTACATTGTAGTCCTTGGAAAGTCGTTCAATAGCAGCAGTTATTTCTTCTGGGCTTGAGAGCTTATTTTTTACTATGTCTTCTTTTAAATCACTCATAAATTCTGCAGCTTTTTCCTGCCCTATATCTTCACCTAATTCTCCGGTAGTTACTATTTCCATATTAGCTGCATTTGTAGCATCCACATCTAATTTTGTGTCAGTGGCTTTTTCAAAGCCTTTAATTATACCTGTAAGTGCCGCAGTACCTGAAACATTAAAGGGTGCTGCTGCAATCACTTTTGCATCTTTTACTCCTGCAGTAGTTAATGCATTAGCTATCATAGTCTCAGTAACCCATGTAAGATTAATAGTAGAAACTGTTAATCCACTTTCCTCTGGTAATGGTTCTATATATGCACTTGATATTGCTCTTGTACCAATTTGAGATGATGATGCTATACCGCTCAAATAGCTTTTCTCATCTTCATTGGTAATTAAAATAATTTCTGCTTCACTTTCTTTTACATTAAATATACTAAGCATATCTGCTTTTTGTTTTTCTGATAGATCATTTCCTAAGCTTACAACTTTAAAACTATCTCCATAAGCAACTACTGAGGTCATTAACAACAATGATAATAAAAGTACTAATATTTTCTTCATTCATATTCTCCTTTGTAAAATGATAGTTAAATTATAAATGTGTTTAGATGATTTGTTTACTGAAATTAATCTCATATCAAATTCACATTTGATTCTATCATTTTACTTCTAATATGTTTACTTAACAAGCTTTTTATAAGATTCTTTAATAAAATTTACTTATTATTCATATGAAAATAAACAGTAGAAAATACTCTACTGTTTATTTGTTTTACACAAAATTCTTATTTGAAATAAATGTCTACTTTATTAATCTTTCCATCTCTTATAGCTTTAGCATAATCTTCTGTAATTATGTTTCCTTTTAATTCAATTTTTTCATTTTCATTTACAGTTATAATAATTTTATCTGCCACAGCTTTATTTTCACCATAAGTATTTAATTTTTTAGGATTATGATATGTTACCTCTGTTTTACCCAAGAATGTGAAAGATACTTTGCCCTCATTATCAAATAACCATGCTGGAAGAATTGGACTTAATTCTAATTGTAATTTATCATTTTCATAAGTAAATACTTTTTCCCCTGCCATCATTATAAACCAAATACTTAACATTTCCGCTGTAGACCCACTAAGTCTTGCAACAAAGCCTCTACCATGAACCGCATCATCTGGGTTAACAGAACTAGCTATAAAGGATGAATTCTCTAAAGTACTTCTTCCGTAAACTTGTGGATCAAGGAAAGCAGTTAATGTGGTTTGCATGTCTTCATAATATTCATTATATAAACCGGCTTTTAAAAGAGCTAACAAATATTTATATTCCATATGAAGGAATACAGCTTCTCTTTCTAACCATCCAGCAGTAAAGGCTCTTGCTCTTCCAATTTCATTACTTAACTCATCTAATGGAACAGAAGTTTTATACATCTTAAGTTTTTTATCATAAATATCACTTTCTTTTATAGCTTTATAAAGAGTTCTGGATTTGTTTATATCCTTCATACTTTTTAAAGTACGAGCAGGTCCTTCTAAAAATAAAGGCATAGGCTTACATTCAAAGGCATTGACTTTTACATTTTGATATCCATTTACCGGATTTACTTTGCCTTCTATTATCTCATATTCTTTAGCTTCATAAGTAAAGTAAGTTGGATATATACCATTACCGTACTCTAGCGCTTTCTCAAGACCTTTATTTATTTTGTGATTAAACTTTGTAAAGGCTTGAAGAATTTCTTTTGAAGAAAGTTTTACTTCTTCTCCAGCAATACCGTAGTATATTTTTTCACGATATTCTTCTCTTAAGGTAGCTATTTTATTCCAGTACTCAAACTCTTCAAATTCTTCATTTAAATATCTATTTAAAGTTTTTTCTGTGTGCATCAGTAATTCTGTCATTTCTACTGGAAACATAAAATCTTTATTGAATTTAGAAGATACTTCTACTATAAATTCAACAATTCTTTTAAGTTCAGCAGTTTCATTTAGTCCAGAGCCGAATAATCCTGGTAATCCATTCATTGCATCATTCCAACCAGGTTTTTCCCCTTCCATTTCAATACCCATACCATAAGGGTCCATTGTTACAAATTTATTTAAAGCAAGAGAAATAAGCTTAGCATAAAGATTTGTTTCATATACTTTTCCTTTTCCGCCTTCTGTTTTTAACCAATTTGTACCCTTTATGTCTATCCCTAAATCATGGCATTTCTTTTCATCCTCAAATATAGAACCATATTGACGAACTTTACCATTTTTAATTATATATTTTTCTTCTCTTTTTAAAACTTTTACTGGACTATCAAAATATTTATAATCCATTTCTTCAAACAAAAAGTCTTCCAACATGTCTGGATAAATATTCAAATAAGTATCTACTAAATCCATGTTATAAGTCCAATGATCTGTCCAATAACCTTCTCCAAAGTTCGCTTCATAATTTTGAGTAGATTTACTTAATATAAGATTTAAATACTCATCATTTGATATACTTAAATCAATATTATTCTCACATAAATATGTTATAATATCGCCAGGAGTAAAGTTCTCCTCTAAAATACTCTTAAATCCCTCTTTCCCCTTTTCTAAATAATTTAAAACTTCATCCATATATGAATTATCAAAAGTAAAGGTAGAGCCTTTAACGGATAAAGGATTATACCCATCCGCTTGTATTAAACTCATAAATTGTTTTACATTAAAATTTTTCACCTTAGGGTTAAATAATATATCACTTCTTCTATTCTGATTTACATCTCTAAAATTACCATTTCCTTGAGAATAATAAGCCGGTTCTAAAGAAAAGAAATTGTATTCTCTTTCTGTATCTCCATGTTTTCTAGAAAAAACATGATAAATATGATTTTTATCCCCCGCTTCTATAGCTAAAGGATATCCGCCTCTTAAGATATTATCCAAATAACATGAATCAATATATTTATCAAATAAAGCATTTGATGTTTTTGTTTTAGTGTCCTCTACTAAAGAATCCACTAATTTTCTTGCTTCAAACTCTTTATTTTTAATGTATTCCATAGTGAAATTATGCTTTTTAGCATTTATAAGTTCTGGGGACGCTATATGACCAATAATTGAACATAAAGTAAATTTATCTTTTATTGAGGCTTTAACAGCTGTAAATCCTCCTGATACCTTGTTTTGTGGAATTTGAATACGCTTATTTAATTCTTCTACTGAGCAATCCCATCCTGCTGGATAAGTTAAAGATGTATTTGTTCCAAATATAACATCTACATCAAATATAGTTGGTAGCAAGCCTTCATTGTTTGAAGCGAAAGCTAAGTAAAAATTCCCTTTTGTTACTTCTCCTACTTCTGAAGAATCACTTGTAGTTGCTCTTACCTTATAGTATGGAATATTGTTTTCTAGATTATAAACATCAAACCAAGCTCTACTTAAATTGGCCATTGATTGATAAGCCGAATTACTAACTCCGTAAGGCAGAATTTGTGTTAACCCATCCAACACTTCAATTTCCACTTCATTATTATTCAAATCAACAATTTCTACTTTTCTTACAATTGCAGCAAAATCTTCTTTAGGCATTGTAAAATATGTTACTTTAATTTTCAAGTTTAAAGTTTTATTCACTTCTTCAATGGATAATATATTTTTCTCAATTGCCATTTTTCTTTCAACTTGGTCTTGTGACATAGAAGAAAAAATTTCATGAATTTTACCTTGGTATTTTATAAAAGTTCTAAATCCTTGTAGTTCTATATTTTTATACATTAAATTAGCAGGGAAAAATTCCATTATAGTATTATCTTTATCTTTAACACCGAAACTCCCCATTCCTTGCCCTCTATTTACATAAAAAGACCACATTGGTATACCATCAACACCTGCAATACCTGGTAAAAAACTTGCAAAAGTTTTTGCTTTATCATAATCTTCTATCATAAATTGATTTTTATCGTTAAAACTATATTCTACTGACATAATTTACTCTCCTTTTTATTTATGTTTTAATTAACTTATTAAATTAGGCTTCTAAATTAAAACTGTTACAATTGAGTGCGGTAATAAAGTGTAAGATGCGTATTTATTGTTTATTTCTAGATTTAAACTTTCACTGTTATCTGTTTCATTCATTAATATCATTACACTAGTGCCATCTTCATTTAAAAAGGCTACGTTTTGCAACTTAGTATTACCTTCTACTTTAACTTCTACTCTAACTGCACCTGGTTTTACATATTTACTAAAATGTCCGATATAGTAATATGAGCTATTATAATGAATCTCTTGTGTTTTTGTATCTGCAATTATTGGAGCATCACAAAGATTTCCTACATGGTTTGGTCCCCCTGTTTCATCAAGAATAAGGTTCCAATCTAACCAACCTTCTTGCCAGTTATTAAAATCTCCAATCATATTTCTACCATATCTTTCACCAGTTAGCCATGAGCCTAAGTGAACTCCACCTTCTTGGCATCCTTCACTAAATAAAATATGTTTGTTTGGATATTTATCATGTACTTTTGAAAGATTCTCGAATTCTTCAGAAACATACCAATGATTTGCTACCCCATAAACGTATTTTGCTGCCTCAGGGTCATCTAAAACTTTTTCAGCTCTTTCTACAATAATATCTCTGTTATGATCCCATATATAAACTTTAATATCTTCTAATCCTTCTTTTTCTAGAGTAGGTCCTAAATGATTTTTTATAAAATCTCTTTCTTCTTCATCGGAGTAAATACATGAATCCCATACTTGTGTAGCAGCCGGTTCATTTTGCACTGTAATTGCCCAAATATCTAGCTCTTCTTCTTTCATGGATTTTATAAATTTAGCATAATACCTTGCCCATACACTTGCGTATTCTTCAATTAATTTTCCACCATTATTCATCTCTCCATTTGTTTTCATCCATTCAGGTGGACTCCAAGGAGAAGCTAATAACATAATTTTATCATTTCTCACTTCTTCTGCAGCTTTGATAAAAGGAATAACCCATTTTTTCTCATGAGAAATATCAAAAGTTTTAAGTTCAGTATCATATTTTTCAACGTATGTATAATTACCTAGTGCAAAGTCACAGCTATGAATATGAACACGTCCTATAGAGTAGCCTATTCCCTCTACTGGATGAAAATATTTTTTGATTATTTCTTTCCTTTTTTCTTCTTCCATTTTCGTTAAAGTATAAGCTGCAGCTTCTGTGAAAGCTCCTCCAAAACCAACAATCTTTTGAAATTTATTTTCCTCATTAATACTTATTGTTGTGTCATATTTTTTTTCATCTGCTAATTTTAAGGATTCCTTTTCAGTTAATCTATCCTCTGAATTCTTAGCTGTTTGAATAATTTTTAAATTTCTCATAATATCAACCTCTCTTGATTTGTTTTTATGTTAGCGCTACCATTTTTTTAGTGTATTATACCTTAGTTTTTAAGGATTTTAAACTTTGCTGCTTCACTTTAAATTTGAGCTTCTATTCTTAATTCTATAAAATCTAATTATTTAAAACGTTATTTCTATACTCATTTGGTGTTACTCCAGTTATTTTTTTAAATATTTTAGAAAAATGTTTAGAGTCATCATATCCTACTTCTGTGGCAATTTCATATATTTTATATTCCGGATTAGTCAATAATTTTTTAGCTTCTTCTATTCTTATCTTTTTCAAATAATTAACAAAACTATCTCCAGTGTATTCTTTAAACATCTCAGAAAAGTAGGTATAATTCATTGAAACATAATTAGCCACTACGGCAAGATTAATTTGTTTATCGAAGTTATTATTTATATACTCAACTGCTTTTATTAAAGAATTATTACTGGAACTTTTACTATTAATTACTAATATTTCCTTATTTAATTCATACAACGTTTCTTTTAATCTGTCAATAAATATAACAATGTTCTCAAAATTATAAATTGAACTAAGTTTATTAATTTGTTCTTTCAATAAATTCTCCTCTATATTAATTCTTCCGTCAATATCCAGAATAATCTCAAAGATACTTTTTTGGAATTGTAAAATATATTGTAAACTGTATTTGCTTAAGTTGTTTACATCTATAATAGAATTGAAAGTATTATTAATATCCTCTATTCTGTCTAACCCAATAGAATTTTTTATATTTTCTATGAAATTTTCATCAAGAGTATTTTTTCTAGATTTAATTTCAAGCTCAGGATAGTTAATAATATGCTTTCCTTCATAAAATACTCTATATTCATAGGATGTTAAAGCTTCCTCATATGATTTTCTAATATCATCTATTCCTTCTTTTTCTGAACTCATTCCTATTGATAAATCATAAAGTTCACTACTATCTTTTATAATTTTCTTTACTTTCTTTACTGAGTTAGAAAAAATAACTAAATTTCCTTTGTAATCATTAAATAAGATTGTTTTATCATCATCAATATAAGAATATAACTTCTCCTTTGAATCTTTATTTTTCATACGAGTAACAAAACAAGTAAATTTGTCATATAAAAATTCCTGTCTAATATTATTTAAAATTTTATTTATATCCTTATTTGAGATTTTTTCGTTAAATAAAATATAATTGATTTTTTCCACATTTGTACTATGTTCAAGTTTTATATCTTCTTCAATACTTTGTAAAGTTTCATACAATTCATTTCTTTTAATTGGTTTTAACAAATATGCCTTTGCCCCACATTTTAGAGCTTCAGAGGCATAATTAAAACTATCATATCCACTTATTATAACTATATAGGTATTTAGTTCCTTATTTCTAATATCTTTTATTAGTTCAATACCTGTTAAATTGGGCATCCTTATATCAGTAATTATGATATCAAAATAATTTTCCTTTATTTGTTCTTTAGCTGATGTTCCGTCATGACATGTTGTAATGTCATAGTAATCTTCTTTGTATCTTTCAACCATTACCTTTAAGCCATTTCTTATTAATTCTTCATCATCAACAATTAATATTTTTCTCATATAATCCCCCCTATAGATCCTTAAAAGGTATTATAATTCTCACTTTTGTGAATTTGCTTAACTCAGTGAAAATATTAATTCCATATTCTTTACCGTAAAACATTTGCATTCTTCCGTTGATATTAGCAAAGGCTATTCCATTACTTGCTTTTTTATCTATATTCTCTTTTTCCTCATCTTTAAGATGTTTTTCAATATCAACTTTTTCAATAGACCCATCCATTTTTTTTATCTTATCTTGGATTCTATGAAGTTCATAAGGACTAATTCCAACTCCATCATCTTCCACTTCAATAGCAACACCTTCACTTTGCTTGAAAGCTCTAATTATAATATTTCCTTTTTCAAGATTGTTGCTTATTTTTTCTTTTAAGCCATGCTTAATAGAATTTTCTACTAAAGGCTGAATGGACATTTTTAAAACTTGAATATTCAATAAATCCTCTGGAATTTCCTTTATTAAATTTATTCTATTGTTAAATCTAACATTTAATAAAGCCACATAATTATCTATATACTCTAGCTCTTTGTCTAGTGTAGAAAATTGGCTTTCCCACTTTATATTGTATCTAAACATATCTCCTAAAGATGTAAGGGAATCAGAAATTTTATACATTCCCTCAATTTCTGCCATCATTTTTATATTTTCTAAGCTATTATATAAAAAATGAGAATCTATCTGTGATTGAAGGGCTCTAAGTTCAGATTCCTTTGCAACTAATTCTTTGTTTATAATTTCACTCACAAGTTGATTAATCTTACTAAATAATTGTCGGAAATGATATGCAAGCTCTCCTACTTCATCCTTATTTTTCATAGGAAGATTTATATTAAAATCTCCTTCTTTCATTTTTTTAAGTTCTTCCGTAATTAATTTTAAATCGTTTAGTATTAAAGATGTAATTAAATAGGTTATTAATGAAAGAATACCAATTAGCACAACTGTTATACCTACAATTGCATTTCTTTTTGCTACAATATTTGATAGAATTTCTTCTGTGGAATTCACGTTTAAAATATAGCCATCTATTGCATTAATATACTCATAGGAAAATATAAGTTCTACACCTTTATTATTTATAATAAAACTTTTCTTTTCATCAGATAAATTTTCATTGAATGTATTAATAATGAATTGGAAATCTAAATCCTCATTCTCCAAAAAATTATTATCTTCGTTTGTTATTACACTATTATCTTTTATAACAAAAAATTGTCTTTTACCTTTGTCTGCTTCATTAAACATTCTAACAAAAAAATCCTGTAAAGACATATTTACTTCACTTATGCCAATTCTATTATCATAGGGCAAATTCAAAACCTTATAAAATGAAACTACGTCTTGTAATTGATTATAATTTACATTGTTATATTTTAGTTGTTTCTGATCAAGTATCCATAAACCTTTATCTCCATTATCGATTACTTTATCAAACCATCTTTCTTCTTTAATATTCTCTTCATGATATATAATAGGCCAAATTTCTGGAATATATCTAGATTCATTTACGTAAAACTTAATTCTATTAATTTCAGGATTATTATATTGTAACTGAAGAATATCTAGATATGTGTTTAAACTATATTCTACAAATTCTTCTTTAGTAACCTCTCTAGTGGTATTAACAAAATTGATGAAATTTTTGTTTGCTAAAACTAATTGAGTGGTTCTTTCTATAACACTTATATTTGAATTAATATTTGCTTTTTCTGTACTTACTATATATTCATTTTGTATAGTTAATTCTTTAATAGTATTATCCTCAAATTCCTTAAATATATAAAAAGAAATAATTATTATTGGAACTGCGATAACACAAATATAAGCTAATATTAACTTTTTTCCTAAATTCATATCTCTAATTTTCTTCATATTAGTAATCCACCTTCACTCACATTATAATTAAGTATAACTTATAATGTAAAAAAGTAAACCTATAAGAATCTTTCATTTATTCTTTGATTATTTATATATGAAGTGGTTTGCCAATAGACAAACCACTTCAATTAAAAACTTATAATAGGCTTAACCTTAATTTTTATAATCCTAATTTTGCTAAATTCTCTTCATATTTTCCTTGCTTATATTGAAGTAAGCCAGCAAAATCATAACTTTCTCTTTTTTCTATAAAAGCACTGAATATTTCATCAAATTCTTCATCAGAACCTGCTAATAATAGTTTTGGAAGAGTTTCGCCCCAAAGATTACTGATTTTTGTACTATTGATACCTTCTGTTGTATCACCTGCTGGGTTTATATTATCAAATTGAGCATAGCTTACAGTTTTACCTTTTGTCCAGTCTTCCATTTGTTTAAATGGTTCTGCTGTTTCTGGTGTCCATTGTAGCATCATATTTGTATCCATTAGCATCCAGAAAGTATTAGATGCTCCATATTGTTTATCAAATGCTGTTCTATCAGAATTCAATAATTCTAAAACTTCAGGTTTAAATTGATCTTTTCCATCTATGTTTTGCCATGTAATTCCTTCTTGTCCTAAGAAAACATCCTTTTGTCCTTCTTCACTTATAAGATAAGTTAAGAATTCAATAGCTCTTTCAGGATCTTCACAAGATTTAGAAATCAATGTTACTGTCCATCCTGAAATTCCATCTCCTGAAAGTCTAGCTTCATCGCCAGCACTGTTAGCTGGTCCATCAACTGCAATATAAACTGATTCAGGATCATTTTGATAAAGGGCTTGTTCTGGTGCTGCCATATCACTTCTTTGATAAAGCATTGCAAAATATCTTCCTTGTGCAATCTTTTCTTCCATTTGAGGTCTTTGATCTATAAATACATCTTGAGATAAAAGACCTAGTTCATTTGCTTCTCTAAAAGTTTTTAACCAAGATATATATTCTGGATCTGTAGTAACATCATATAATTTTCCATCTTTTTCTCTAGGAATAGCTAAAAAGTTTTGTAAATAATCTTCTAAAGAATAGTTTCCTGCTTCAGTAAATTGGTGTAATCCTAATGGTATTATTGGCTGTCCGTTTACTTCTGGGAACATTTCTTTAGCTGCTTCTAAAGCTGCTAAAAAACCTTCTTGTGTACTCATATCTGGACTTCCAATAGCTTCATACATATCTTTTCTAACTAAAAAAGTTTGATTTGAAGGTTTAATGTCACTATATTTTTCAAAATCCTCTGGTGATGATGAAGCATTTGGATATTGATAAACGTTACCATTTTCTTCAGTATACCATCCTAATTTTTTATCATCAGCTACTTTGAAGAAATAAGGGTCATATTCATCAGCTAATTCATTAAGTGCATAAACTAAATCTCCTTCAATCATTTTATCTACGCCATCTTCCCACCAACCTAAAGTTAGTATATCTGGAAGATCACCAGATGCAATAAGAGTATTAAGTTTTTCATTTTCATTTCCAGCAGGAACTATGTAATTAACGTTTACTCCTGTTTTTTCAGTAATATATTTAGAAGTTGTATCTACTCCCCATTGGTTTGCAAACCAAGAAAAGTTTAAATACCAATCAAATGTTATAGGGTCTGTATCAGCCTTCCAGCCAGGTTCATCTGCATTTGACACTGTTGTAGTTTCTCCAGAAGAAGCTTGGTCATTTGTAGTATTTTTGCTACCACAACCTGCTAATACTGAAGTCAATAAAACAACACTTAAAGCAGAAGTAATAATTTTTGATAATGTCTTTCTTTTCATTGATAATTCCCCCTTGTATAAAATAGTATATATTATTTATTTAAATTAGCCAAAATTAAATTTTGGCTAATAAAGTGCTTATTAACCTTTTACTCCGCCTAACATCATTCCTTTAACAAAATACTTTTGAAGGAATGGATAAACACAAACAATTGGTGCTGTTGTAACAACCATAGTAGCAAGTTTAATTGATGATGAAGTTGTAGTTTTCACAACTCCTGTAGCTGTCAAATTAGACATTTGATTACCACTAGATTGAGCAACAATTCTAAAAAGATATGTTTGTATAGGTTGTAAATTTGCATCATTCACAAAAATTATACCTGCAAAATAGTCGTTCCATTGGTATACCCCATGGAAAAGTGCAATAGTTGCAAAAACTGGCATAGATAAAGGTATAATAACTTTAAGAAAGATTTTAAACTCATTTGCTCCGTCAATCATAGCTGCTTCTTCTAAACTGATAGGCATTTCTCTAAAGAAAGCAGTAAAAATAATTAAATCGTAGAAACTAAAAGCTGCTGGTATAATATATACCAAGAAATTATTTAATAAACCTAAATCTCTAAGTAATAGATAATAAGGGATTAAACCGCCACTGAAGAATAGTGTTATAAGTCCCAAAGTTAAATATAGTTTTCTACCAATAAGTTCTTTTTTTGATAAAGCATATGCCACCATGGCAGTGAAAAATACATGTACAATTGTTCCAATTAATGTTTTAGCTACTGTTACCCCTAATGATTGTATAATACCCGTATTAGCAAAAACAGCTTTATAATTATCTAAGCTAAATTGTCTAGGAAACCAATAAATTCCACCTTGCATTGCATCCATACCATCATTAAAAGAATTCACTACTACATACCATATTGGATAAATAGTCACAAAACATATACTAAGCATAATCAATACATTAATAACATCAAAAATCCCGTCTGCTTTTGTTTTTCTTTTAAACATATTTATCTTCATAAACTCACCCCCTAAAAAATTCCAGTTCCATTTAACTTTTTACTTCCTAGATTTGCAGAAAATAATAGTATAAACGCTATGATTGATTTAAATAAACCAACTGCTGTAGCATAAGAGAATCTAGCATTTTGAATACCCATTGTATAAACATAAATATCAACAACATTACTTGAACTAATATTTAATGAATTTTTCAAAACAAGAATTTGATCAAAGTTTGCATTCAATAATCCGCTTATTGCTAGTATAAAAAGAATTGAAATTGTTGGAGTTATTGATGGAAGTGTTATTGAAAACATTCTTCTAAATCTTCCTGCTCCATCAATTGTTGCTGCTTCATACATTTCAGGATCTATCCCCGCAATAGCTGCCAAATAAATTATTGCAGACCAGCCAAGTTCTTTCCATATATCAGAGACTACTGCTATTCCCCAGAAATATTCTGCTTTTGCTAAATAGTTAATTCTTTCAGAACTTAATCCTAAACCCATAAGAATGTTATTTATAATTCCCACATCCGAAAGCCAGTTCATTAATATTCCGCCTAAAACAACCCAAGATAGAAAATGAGGTAAATAAGATATAGTTTGTACAGATTTTTTAAATCTTACAGAAGTAATCTCATTAAGTAAAAGTGCAAACATTATTGGTAAAGGAAAGCCTATAATTAATTTAAAAAAACTAATTCCAATAGTATTTTTCATAATAAGCCAAAAATTATCATCTGCAAAGAACTCTGTAAAATGCATAAATCCTACCCAAGGTGCTGCTGAGATTGGTTTGACAATATTATATTGTTTGAATGCGATTACAATCCCCGCCATGGGTATGTAGTTAAATATAAGCATCCATATTACTCCAGGGATAGCCATAGCAAGAAGATATCTTTGACTATATAGTTTTTGACGAAAATCTTTAGTTTTTTTAGCATTTGTCATTTTAGAATTTACTTGAAGATCATTTTGCATTTTTTATCTCCTTTCAAAAGATATTGTTATCATCTAAATACATTATAATTCTTTGATAACGTTTTTTTAATGTGTGGAAATTCGTATTAAGTGTTCATTTTTCGGTTTTGATTATTTTGGTTTTCTATATTTGTATTTTAATCCACCTTTATATTTGTAGATTCTTTTTTAAATAGGAAATAAACAATTCCTATAGATTTAAACCTGTGTTATTATTAAATTAATATAAAAAAATAAACGTTGACATATTTTGTTGACTCTTGGAGGTAAATATGATTAAACTAATGGCAGACTCGACTTGTGATTTATCTGATGAAATTCTAGAAAAATACGATATAAGTTTAGCTCCTTTAAGTATTTTAATAGAAGGTAAAACCTATAAAGATAGGCTGGATATTTCACCAGATGAGTTTTATAGTATTATAGATGAACTTGATGAAAATCCCACTACTTCAATGCCTAGTCCCCCTGAATATGTAAAGATTTTTGAAGAAGCTATTGAAAAAGGTTACGATGAAATACTTTGTATATCTATGTCCAGTGGGACAAGTGGTTCTTACCAATCAGCAGAACTTGCAAAAGATTACTTTTTTGAATCTAATCCTGATTCAAAAGTTCGTATTTATATTGTAGATTCTAAATGCATGAGTCACGGAAGTGGATGGCTTCTTTTAAAAACCGCTCGATTAAGAGAAAAAGGTTCCACCTTTGAAGAACTAATAGATTTCGCTGAAATGTTTAAAACTAATGTTAAACATTATCTAGCTGTTAATGATTTAGATAATCTAATTAAAAGTGGACGATTATCTAATGCCAGTGCTATGATCGGTAAATTATTAAAAATAAATCCAATAATGTCCATGAAAAATGGAAAGGGTGCAATTGTTGCAAAAGAACGTGGTAGAAAAAAAGTTCTAAAGCATTATGTTGATAATCTTATAACTAGAATTAATTTAGAAATTTCAGACTTTTTAATAATTGGCTACACCTCTGATAAATTAATAGCAGAGAATCTTAAGAATAAAATTCTAAAAGAAGCTGATTATTCTGGTGAAATATTTATTATGCAAATGGGTGTTTCTGTAGGAACTCATGTAGGTCTTGGCGGTATATCTTTGTATTTTGTTGAAAAAAGCAATAAAAAAGATGGTTTACTTATTAATGAAATTCATAGCCTTGTTGAAAAGAAAAATGATTTACTAAAAATAAAGGATGACTTATTTGAAAAAAATAGTGAAAAATTTGAAGATATGAAAGAAGAGCTTACTGAAATAAAAAAAGAAATCTTAGAAAAGAAAAATGAATTCTTCAAGAAAAAAGATGGTGTGTTTGAAGAAAAGAAACAAGATTTTATAGAAAAAAGAAATGAATTTTTTGAGAAATTGAAAAAATAAATGAATATTTGATTAACAATTCTAAAATTTTCTTTTACTCCTTTGTCCATGAAAAGCAGCATACAAAAACCACTTTAATATATTCAGTGGTTTTTGTATGCTGTTTTTTTCGTTTTCATATGAAAAATAAAGCTTTTATTATTCAACAATAAGCTTATAATCCAATCAATCTTTTCCATTATTGTAAATCAGCTCCTACCCCCTATAAACTATCTTTTCTTTATGTATACAAAATGTTAATAATTTAATTATTGACTGGTAGTCATAATTGTTATATAAATATACGTAACGATAAAAATTTATGTCGGATATATTGAATAATACTATTCAATGTTAAGCATGTGGATTTATTTCTCATGTATTTTTTAGAAGGAGTGATTAAATGGATTTTTTAAAAGTTGCAGGAAGTGATATCAAAGGCATTTTTAAAAATAGGTTTATAAGAATATCTATTATCGCCATCATAATAGTGCCTCTTATGTATAGCTTATTGTATCTTTATGCCTTTTGGGATCCCTATAGTCAATTATCAGAATTACCTTTTGCCATTGTAAATCAAGATATAGGTACGGTGGTTGATAATGATGATGTTAACTATGGGAACGACATTATAGAAAACTTAAAAACCGACGATCAAATGGGTTGGGAATTTGTAGACTATGATGAAGCTATGGATGGTTTAAATAAGGCTGAGGGAGGTTATTATGGAGTTTTCATTATTCCTGAAAATTTTTCAGAGAATATTTTAAGTGCAAAAGACTCTTCACCTATTCAACCTAAAATCATATATAGTTCCAATAATAAAAAGAATTTTATAACTTCTCAAATCAATAGTAGTGTTGTTCTAAAATTAAAAGAGAACATAGTAAAAAACATTACTAAGGAATATACAAAAGTTACTTTTGAGAGTTTATACGATTTAAAAGATGGATTAATTGCTGCAGCTGACGGAAGTGGACAACTTACAGAGGGTTTAAATGAAGCAAAGGATGGCTCCTATGAACTAAATGATGGATTAAGTTTATTAAAAGAAAAAATACCTAGTTTAGAAGAAGGGGTATCAGATTTATCAAATGGGGCTTCTGCTTTATATACAGGCATTAGTACCACTAGTGTAGATGCTTCTGGTTCACCTTTAGGCTTAAAAAATGGTATTTCAATGCTATCAACTGGTTTAAACTCAGCTAAAACTGGGGCAAATGACTTGAATTCAGGTGCAAGTCAAATATTACAAGGCGTAGAAACTGTTGGTGCTGGACTAGATAGTTTAAATAATGCTGTGAGTGTTGGTAGTGATACAACTCCAAGTTTAACTTCTGCATTAGAGTCCATATACTCTGGAGTTACAAATACTAGTGCAGGACTTGGTTCAGCAGTAACTCAATTAAATGTAGCTGTTAACACTGGTTCAAGTAGTCAACCAAGTTTAGTTAATGGTATGAGTTCTATTGAAGCTGGTACAAACAATATAGGTGCTACACTTACACAAGTACAAGCTCTTCTAAATAGTGGAGACGCAACTAGCATTGCACAAGCAAAGGGTATAGTAGCAGTTTTAGTTAATGAAACAACTACAAATTCTACAGATCCTTTGAAACCAACTTATTTAGATGGTGTACAATCTATTAATAAGGCTGTATCTAAACAATTAGCTCCTGGTATTAGTATGTTAAATGCTTCAGTTAATGGTGTAGATGGTATCAATCCTTTAAATGGCCAACCAACTTTAGTGGCAGGAGTAAGCAAAGTATATTCTGCAGTTACAGATTCAAAGAATGGACTTGCAAGTGGTGTTGCTATGCTAAATGCCGCTGTTAATACTGGATATAATGGTAATCCTAGCCTTATATTAGCTATGACATCATTAAAAGATGGAACTGCTGCATTGTCATCAGGAATTTCTACAGCAACTAGTGCAAGTAATAGTCTTTTATCTGGAGCCGATAAGTTAGCCGATGGTTCAAAACAATTGCAAGAAGGTTTAGTAACATTAAATTCTTCAGTTCCTGAATTAGCAGATGGAGTTACAAAATTATATGATGGTTCTACTTCTCTTAATGAAGGCATGGAAAAATTGTTTGATGGATCACAAGAATTAAATGATAAATTACAAGAAGGTGCTACTGATATTAGCGATAGCTTAGTTAATACTCCAAGTGCTATGGGGGAATATGTATCTGAACCTGTTATAATTACAGATGATGCAATAAACCCTGTAACAAAATATGGAGAAGGTTTTGCTCCATACTTCATACCATTATCCCTTTGGGTTGGTGTTATGTTAATGTTCTTTATCATTACAGATAAAGTTTCCGGTGATTTAAATGTTGGATCTGCTTCATTAGTTACTGGTAAATTCTTATCTTATGCTTTTATTGGCTTACTTCAAGCCGTTTTAGCTAGTGTTGTAGTTTTATTTTTAGGATTACGACCAAACAATATAGTTATGTATTTTGTATTTAACATATTTATGTCTATGGTGTTCATTGGTATAATTCAATGCTTAGTGTTCCTTTTAGGAGAAGCCGGAAGACTTTTATCTATAGTATTATTAATTTTCCAATTAACATCTTGTGCTGGAACTTTTCCTTTAGAAGTTGTTCCTAAATTCTTCAAAGTATTATATCCTTATATGCCATTTACTTATTGTGTATCAGCTTTAAGAGAAATAATATCTGGATCTAATAATGCAGTAATTATGAAAGATATTTTAATCTTAGCCGCTGTTCTTCTAGTTTCAGTATCAGCATCAGTTATATTGAAACAACATGCAGATAAGGTTCACGAAAAAGTAAGATTAAAAAAAGACAACTTAGTTTATTAATTCAAAATGATATAAAAACACTCTTTCAATTTGAAAGAGTGTTTTTATATCATTTATTTAGATATGATTTTTATAAATAAAACTTTTAAATAGTTACCTTCTGGAAATTTATCTGTTACTGCAAAATCTTTAGGTAATTGATATTCCTCTACAATTTCATAAAGTTTTTTTGATTCAATAAAAGCTTCATCAATAAACTTTTTGAATTTAATCATATTAAAGGTACTACAGTTAGTGGATGCCACAATTACTCCCTCATCACTAGTGATTTCAATTGTTTTTTTAACTAAATCTTTATAATCTCTAGCTGCACTAAAGCTACTCTCACTTGATGTAGCAAAACTTGGTGGGTCCAGAATAACCACATCATATTTTATATTGTTTTTTTTCGCATACTTAAAGTATACAAACAAATCTTCAACAATTATACTATGTTTATTAGGGTCTATATCATTGATATTAAAATTTTCTGTAGTTTTATCTAAACTCCTTTTTGCTAAATCAATACTTGTAGTAGTTGCTCCCCCTTTTGCTGCAAACATAGAAAAAGCTCCTGTATAAGAGAAAGTATTTAATACACTTTTATTATTTGAATATTTATTTTTAATAGAATTTCTTACTTCCTTTTGATCCAAAAATACTCCTACCATAGCTCCATCATTAAGATATATTGCAAACTTAACATTATTTTCTTTAACTATAAGAGGTTCTGGTGCTTTTCTTCCTGTTAAATAACTATCCTCATCTAAAACCATACCATTTTCATCAAATCTCTTTTTTTCATACATTCCATGAAAAGGTACTAATGCTTTTATTGCTTTTATTATATTATCTTTAAAAGCATATATTCCCAAACTATACCAAGTCAAAAGATAAAAACCATCAAAGTAATCTATGGTAAGGCCACCTATTCCATCTCCTTCACCATTAAAAACTCTAAAAGCAGTTGTGTCTTTGGAATAATAAAATTCTTTTCTTTTAGACAGAGCATTTCTAAGTTTATCATAAAAAAATTTATAATCTAATGAGCTTTTACTGCTATTACTTAAAACCCATCCGCATCCTTTATTTTGGTTACCATAATAACCTCTTCCTAAAAAAACATTCTTTTTATCTATAAGCTTTACTATTTGGCCTTCTTTTTTTAAATCCTTTGTACTCTCTACGGCTTCTTTAAGAATTAATGGATACCCATTCTTATATTTATTTGTAAACTCTTTTTTTACTACAAGTGTTGTTTCAATCATAATATACCATCCTAAACTATTTTTATTGTATTACATCATTCAGTAATTATAACATATATGTATCTATATGCCCAATACAAGTACTCATAAAAACCATTAGTATTAATGAAACCATCAAAATACTTTGTATTATTTTTACTATTATGATATACTTTTATAGAATTTTGTTAGAAATATAACTATTTGCTATATTTCATATATCAAAAATATAGGGAGGTATTACATATGTACCCTGATTTAAAAAAAGAATATTTTCTTGAAGGAAATGATATTGCTTGCATTTTAATTCATGGTTTTACTGGTACACCAGCTGAGCTTAGAGAGTTGGGCGAAAAAATCCACGAAAAAGGATTTACTGTAAGTGGAATAACCCTAGCCGGTCATGGAACAAAAGCTGAAGATATGCTTAATAATGTTTTCATGGACTGGGTAAATTCAGCATTAAAAGAATACCATAAATTAAAAAAACAATACAAAGAAGTTTATTTGATCGGTCACTCCATGGGCTCTTTGATTTCCATGTATATTGCTGAGAATTACCAAGTAGATAAATTAATATTATTATCTCCTCCTATTGTTCAAAAAAATAAATCCACAAAATATGCAGGTATAATAAGACATTTTGTTAAATACAGCAAGTGGTCCCAAAGAGATATTCCATCCCATCAGCTAGAATATCTTTTAGGTTATGATAAATTTCCCATAAATAGCGTAAATGAACTTAACAAGTTGGCTGCAGTTGTAAAGAAAAGTTTATCTAAAATAACTTCTCCTGTGCTAATTGTTCATTCAAAAAATGATGCTATTGTAGACGATAAAAGTGTAGAAATAATTGCTAACCAGGTTTCTTCAAAAATTGTACAACCTGTTTTTCTTGAGACTAGTGGTCATTTAATAATGATAGAAGATGAAAAAGAAACAACTTTTAAAGCTGTTATTGATTTTTGCCATAATAAAGAAACAAACATAGCTTAGTTATGTTTGTTTTCTTAGTTGTAACATTTCGTTTTCTGTGAGATTTCGCCATGAGCCTGTTTCTAATCCATCTATTTTAATATTAAGAATTCTAATTCTCTTCAAACTAATGACATTATACCCAAAAGCTTTAGTCATTTTACGAATTTGTCTGTTAAGCCCTTGAGATAAAATAATTCGAAAAGTATCTTTATCAACTCTTATCACTTTGCAAGGCCTTGTCTTAACCCCAAAAATTTCAACCCCTGCAGACATGTTTATCATAAATTCATCCTCAAAGGGTTTATCAACAGTAACTAAATATTCTTTTTCATGCTCATTTGCCGCATCTGAAATAGTACTTGCCAGCTCTCCATCATTGGTCATTAGTATTAACCCTTCGGAGTCCTTGTCTAATCTACCTACTGGAAAGATATAGTCTGGATAATTTATAAAATCAATTATGTTATTTTTAACTTCCCTAGCAGCTGTGCAAGTAACTCCTACAGGTTTATTTAAAACTATATAAACCTTTTTTTTTACTGGAACAACCTTATCGTCAACTAGAATTTCATCTGTTTCTTTTATCCATTGTCCAATATTGCAATACTCTTTATTAACCTTAATTCTATTTTCTTCAATTAATCTATTGGTTTCTTTCCTTGAACAAAAACCTGCATTGCTTAAAAATTTATTTATTCTAATAACTTTTTCATCCATTAAGTCTATACTCCAGTTCTAACCTTATTATAAGCATAATCAAGTGCTGCTTCTAAATTATTATTGTTTTTGCCCCCACCCTGTGCTGCAAAATCACTTCCGCCGCCTTTTCCATCAATTAAGGTAATGGCATCCTTTAAAAGATTATTCATGCTTATAAATTTTATATCTTTAGAACACATAAATAAAAGGTTTGCTTTCTCTTGATCTTTTATAGCAAATAAAACTATAATACCAGGAAACTCCACTAGTTTCTTAGCTAAAAGATTGATGTATTTTAAATCTTCATTCTCATATACAATTTTTAAAATTTTAATGTTATTTTCGCTTTCACAATTATTTATCATATTTTGTATTTCATAATCAGCAACCTTAGTTTTTAAAAGGGCATTTTCTGATCTAGCATTGTTTATTTCATTAGATATGGAATCCACCTTTGTAATTATATCACTTTCATCGCATTTAAAAGCTTTAGTTATTTTAGCCATTAATTCAAATTTAGAAACATAATCTAAAACTGCTGAATTTCCACAAATAAAATGAATTCTACTTCCTTTACCTTGCTTTTCATATTTATTTACTTTTACCATTTGTATCTCAATTGTTGACTTAGGCAAAATACCTTCACTAATAAAAGCAGTGAAATCTTTAATCTTTGCCACTCTAACTTCATCATTTTTATTTTTAGTATTTTTTTGAATTGATAGCTTTTTTAGTTCTTTCTTATTAGGATAAATCATTTCAACAGCTATATTCTTAAAAATTATTTCATTCACCATTTCTTCTACTTTTTTTATTTGAGTTTCATCCACCTGACCATTAAGGTCTATATAATTATAATTACTTTTTTCTGGATTATCACTAGCTTTTATGTTAAATAACTCCGAAAAATAAGTAACAAGCAAATTCCACGCCAAATGTTTTTGCATATAAGTATATCTTTTTTCCCAATCAATACTACACTTAACTCTATGAATTTTATTTGGTTTTGTTTTAATTACATGATAAATTGTATTTTCCTCTTCATAAACTCTTGTTACTAATACTTCATTTATAAATCCGGTATCCCCTTGATTATCTAAAGAACCTGGATAAAAATTAGTTCTATCTAATTCAATATGATACTCATTATTTTTTTCAACTACATTAATAATTTCAGCAACAAATTCTTTTTCATATGGATTTTCATAATATATTTTTTGCACAAAATCAACTCCCTTATTTGCTTATTATATTTTATCATAGAATCACAAACTATGTATCCACAAAAACATTATACTTTTTTCTTTTTGAGCTTAAGTTGACACAAAGCATTAAATTGATTATGCTTATAAAAGAATTTCTTTTGTAAAGGATGTAGATAAAATGAGAAAAATACATATTGATTTAGAATTACTTGTTCAATCATTTACCTTTGATGATGAAGGCTTAGGCAAAGAATACTTAAACACAAATAATGGTGATATTATAAATATTCCAGATGATATTGAGAAAGTAGTTTTAGGAGAGTTAAGTGAAGATAATCTGCCAGATTGGAAAAAGGATTTATTAGAGGATGCTTATATTATAGGCGCAGATATAGAAAATCGTTATGTTTTAATACCTAAATTAGAAACCACTTTTTCAAATGAAGATATAAAATATTTTATATTAAAAAACATTTCTGATTCAAATTTATCAGCCACTCTTTTTAAAACTCTTGAAGATGATAATCCAATAAAAAGTTTTAAGTATGCTTTAAGTAATTATCCACAAATTTTAGATGCTTGGTATGATTATGAGGATTCTAAAAGAATTGAGCAAGCTAATGAATGGTTAAAAACTTTAGGATTAAAAGCAATTTAAAAAAACCACTAAAAGTAAAAAACGCTTTTAGTGGTTTTCTTATATTATTATTTATTCTAATATTATGAAGCTGTTTTTCTAAACTGGCTGTTGTATAACTTGTAATAAAATCCTTTATTATCAATCAAAGATTCATGTGTACCTTTTTCAATAATTTCTCCATTATTAATAACCAAAATCATATCTGCCTCTTTTATTGTACTAAGTCTATGAGCAATTACGAAACTAGTACGATCTTTCATAAGATTAAGCATAGCTTGTTGAATATGAACTTCCGTTCTTGTATCTACACTGCTAGTAGCTTCATCCAGAATCAATATTGAAGGGTCTGCTAAAATCGCTCTCGCAATTGCTAGTAGTTGCCTTTGTCCCTGACTTAAATTACTTCCCTCTTCCGAAAGTTTTGTATCATAACCTTGTGGAAGATGTGTTATAAAGTGATGGGCATTGGCTAGCTTTGCAGCTTTTTCAACTTCTTCATTGGTTGCATTTAATCTACCATATCTTATATTTTCTTTTACAGATTCAGAAAAAAGATAAGTATCTTGCAATACAATTCCTAATTTACTTCTTAAACTGTTTTTTTTAATATCTTTTATATTGACTTTATCAATCAAAATTTCCCCACTATCTATATCATAAAAACGAGTTAAAAGATTAATAATAGTAGTTTTTCCTGCTCCAGTAGGACCTACTAAAGCAATGGTATCTCCTTGTTTAGCTGTAAAATTTGCATTTTTTAATACTTTTACATTTTTGTTATATCCAAAATCCACATTTTTAAACTCTATATTTCCTTTAACTTCTTTTAATTCCAAAGCATTCTTTTTATCAATAAAGTCAGGCTTTTCATCCATAGTTTCAAATACTCTTTCCGCTCCGGCTATTGCTGACTGTATAGTATTATATAAGTTTGCAATCTGATTTAAAGGTCTTCCAAACTGTTTTGAATAGTTTAAAAATGCTGCAATAATTCCTACACTAACCAAACCTTCAACAGCCATATAGCCACCTACCCCAGCTATAATAGCAAAACTTAAATTATTTATTAAATTCATGCTTGGACCCATGAATCCCGAAAAAATTTGTGCTTTCACAGAGGCTTCTCTTAATTTTTCATTAATTTTTTTGAAATTTTTAATGGTTTCCTCTTCTTTGCAATATACTTTTACAACTCTTTGAGCCGTTAATGTTTCTTCAATCATACCATTTAAGCTACCTAAATTCATTTGTTGCTGCCTAAACTTATCTCTTGTATATTTTGCTATTCCTTTTGTCATAATAAATATAAGAGGTATAGTAAGCATACTTACAAAAGCTAATTGCCAACTTAAAAGTAACATCATTATCGTTACTGCAACCACTGATAAAATACTTGAAATAAGCTGTGTGATACTTTGTGATAAAGTACTATTTATATTTTCAATATCATTTGTAAGCCTACTCATAATTTCTCCATTAGATTTTTCATCAAAATATCTCAAAGATAAAGTTTGAAGATTTGAGAATAAGTCCTTTCTTAAATCTCTTACTACTAATTGAGAAACCTCTGCCATAATATAAGTTTGAACCCATGTTAATAATGCTGAAGTTGCTTGAACTCCTATCATTATTAAAGTCACATTTATCAAACCCTTAAGTATTTTTGGAACAATATAATCATCAATTGCTTTTGCAATAAGATATGGTCCTAAAAGGCCTAGTAATGTTGTAGCAATTACAAGAATAACTATAAAAACCAATTTGAATTTTTGTTTTGCTATATATGGCCATAAACGTTTCAATGTTCCTTTACTATCTTTAACTTTAACTTTTTCTTTCATAAATGAGCCTGGCCCATGACCTGGCCCTCTTCCTGGAAGTATACTCATATTAACTTGTTTGCTTTGATTTTTATTATTCTCCATAGAACTAAACCACCTCACTTAATTGAGATCTATAAATGTCTTTATATACTTCACTAGTTTTAATAAGCTCATTATGATTACCTGTAGCCACAATTTTACCTTCTTCTAGAACAATTATTTTATCAGCCTCTAAAACACTACTTATTCTTTGCGCCACCATTAAAACTGTTGTATTTATAAACTTATCTTTTAAAGCATTTTGAATAAATGCTTCAGTAGTTACATCAACGGCACTAGTACTATCATCTAAAATAAGAATAGAAGGTTTTGTAATCAACGCTCTTGCAATGGCAATACGTTGTTTTTGTCCCCCTGATAAATTTACTCCTCTTTGCCCCAAATTAGTTTCATATCCATTCTGAAATTCTTTAATAAATTTATCTGCTTCAGCGGCAGCTGATGCTTCTACTACTTCCTCAAAAGAAGCCTGTGGTTTTCCATATTTTATATTATCTAAAATTGTACCAGAAAAAAGTATAGTTTGTTGCATAACCATTCCTATATGCTTTCTTAAATTTTTACTTTTAATCTTTCTTATGTTTTTGCCATCTATTGTTATTTCCCCTTGATCAACATCATATAATCTTGGAATAAGACTTACCAAAGTTGTTTTTCCTGAACCTGTTGCCCCAAGTATAGCTACAAATTCTCCTGGCATTGCAGTAAAACTTATGTTTTTTAAAATAGCTTCTTCTTTATCTCCACTATAACTAAATGATACATTATCAAATACTAATTTACCTTTCATTTGTTCAATTTCATGAGCATTTTCTTCATCAATAATATCAGGATTTGTATTCAACACTTCAAGAATTCTATTTGATGAAGCTTCAGCTTTTGAAACCATCATCAACATTGATGCTATCATTATTAAAGATGATAGCAATTGAAGAAGATAATTTATAAATGCCATAACCTCTCCTACTTGAAGTGAACCATCATTTACCTCAATTCCCCCAAACCACACTACTGCTATTACTCCTATATTAAGTAAAAACATCATAATTGGCATAATATAAGCCATTACTCTTGAAACTCTTATGGTTACATCCATTAAATCATCATTTGCATTACCAAATCTTTCTTCTTCATAATCTTTTCTGACAAATGCTTTTACCACTCTTATTCCAGCCAAGTTTTCCTGCATCACTCTATTTAATTTATCAAGCTTGTCTTGTACTATAATAAATAGTGGATATCCCTTTTTTATAACCATCACTAAACATAGAACTATAATAGGAACTATTACTACAAGAATAATTGATAGCTTAGGACTTATTATAAAAGCCATAATAAAACTTCCTATAATTTGAAATGGTGCTCTCACCATCATTCTCATGCCCATCATCATAATTTGCTGAACTTGAACTACATCATTTGTTAATCTTGTTATAAGATTTCCAGTTTCCAATCTGTCAATATTCCCAAAAGATAAACTTTGAACTTTTTCAAATAAATCATTTCTAATATCCGTGCCAGCATTAAAAGCTGCTATGGCCGAAAATGTACTACACCCAAATCCACCAATAAGTCCTATAAGCGCAACCCCTATCATAAGCATCAAGGTTTTAATAACATAATCCATATCCATATTTTGAATTCCTATATCAATAATCCTATGCATAAACAATGGTTGTAATAAATCCATTGAAACTTCCAAAAGCATTAAAAGTGGTGCTATAATTGCGAAAAGTAAGTATGGTTTTAAATATTTCGATATTTTTATCATAAAGATTCTCCTTAAATTTATACTTTACTAAATATTTTTTAAATTTATTTTCATAGAAATCAATAGTTTATTAAGTAAAAGTTTATCTTCCACAGAAAAATCTTTTAAAAGTTGTTCTTCTAATTTAAAATAAATTTTTTCAACTTCATTTTTTATGTTCTTCCCTTTTTCAGTTAAGTACACTCTTGATACTCTTAAATCATTATCATCTGGTTTGCTAAGAACAAAATCAGTATTCTCGAGTCTTTTGATCATCTTTGTAATTGTGGCAGGTTGAATATCTATGTTATCACATAACTCCTTCCTACTTCTTCCATCCTTTTCCCATAAAAGAAATAATACAGGTGGTTGCCCTCTATATAATCCTATTTTTTCAAGTTCAACATGTGTTTTATTAAAGGCAAGTTTACAAACACTCAAAAAAAAGTGATATAATTCCCCTGGTTTTTCCTTTTTATTCATTTTTTATTTTCCTTTCTTTACTTAATATTTAATAATAATATGCTTAGCCGGCTAAATATATTGTTATGGTATTATATTACTATATTCTCAATTATTTGTCTACACAATAGTTAAACCTCAATGAAAATTATTATCCCATTGAGGTTTATACCAGTTATAGTTATACCAGTTCAACTATTAATTTATACATGCCTCAAAACTCAAAAAATGGGATTCCTATAATAAATTAACTACTTTATTATAAGAGAAGGTTGAGCATTATAAACAGTAGATAATGGTGGTACAGAATGAGTCAACCAAACATTACCCCCAATAACTGAATCGTGTCCAATTGTTGTATCTCCCCCTAATATTGTAGCTCCTGCATAAATAACTACACCATCTTCTATATTTGGATGTCTTTTTATTCCTTTTATTGGATTCCCATTTTCATCTAAAGGAAAGCTTTTTGCTCCCAAAGTAACTCCTTGATAAATCTTCACTTTCTTTCCTATAGTACATGTCTCTCCAATTACAACTCCAGTTCCATGATCAATGAAAAAACTTTCCCCAATTTTTGCACCTGGGTGTATATCAATACCAGTTTTTTTGTGAGCAAACTCAGCCATTATTCTCGGTATTAATGGAATTTCTAATTCGTATAGCACATGAGCAATTCTATACACACTAACCGCTTCTATAGATGGATAACTTAAAAGTATTTCTTCTTTTGAAAGAGCTGCAGGATCTCCATCAAATGCAGCTTCTATATCAGTATGAAGCGTTTCTCTTATAGTTGGTAATTGACTTATCAAACTTATTACAGTTTCATTTGCTTTATCTCTACATTTAGTGCATCCTGGATCATGGTTTTCCATATCTTTGCATCTATATTTTAAAGCTGATTCAATTAAATCACTTAATTCTAGTGACGCCATTCTAATATTATTGCCAATAATAATGCTAGCACTTGATTCTTTTATAGGAACTGACTCATATACTCCGGGGAAAAGAGCAGATCGTATATTGAAAAGAATCCTTTTAGTTGTTTCCTTTCCTGCAAAACCTATAGTTTTATCTCTAAAAAAGTGTTTTTCATTAATATTTTCTAATGTTGTTGATATTTGTGGTAATTCGTTATTTAACCAATTATTAAGTTTAATGATAATACCCTCCCTTATTAGTTTAAAATTATTTTAAACTCTATTTTATAATTATATTATCCACTAAGTTTCTGCCTTGTGAATTTATTCATTAAGAAAAATTTCATAGCAAAATTCTAGCTTTCTATGATAATCTAGTTCAACTAAATCGGTAGGTTTAACCTGTCCGTCTTTCTTTGAAAAATATTCAAGATCTACATATTTCAGCATTTTATAAACAAATTGAGAACAAAACATTATATTTGGCTTATATGATGATCTTAAAACTAACCCTAACATATTATACGCGCTACCCTCTTCATTAATCTCTTTTACTTTAGCAATAAGTTGTTTTTTCTGCTGCTGGCTAGCTTTAAGTTTATAAACAATAATGGAAGAATCCTTTTTTTTGTTGAAAAACTCTATCATTTCACGATTTAACCCTGGTGGGTAAATTTTTTCTCCACCATTATAACTTATGATAGTTTCTAAATCTAAATCAAAAGCTAAAGATGCATGATTGTATTGCTTTTTAGTAAAAATTGAAATTAATTCGCTAGCTGCACTTCCAGTGTTGGAAATTATAATATAAATATAAGGATCTTTTAAACTATCGTTAGCTACTTTAAAATACTCTTCAGTTAAAGACCCGTTATTTATATATTTAATTGAACTATGCCTTGGAAAATCTTTAGCAATTTCTTCCAACTTGTCTACAGATATGCTATTTTTAATTTTATCAATACCTTTAAGCTTATATTGTACTGAATTAATAGCGCTTTTCAACTCACTAAAACTTAAAGTATTTATTTCTTGTACAGAAGGAAAATAAAATTCTGTATACTTACTAATTGTAATAAATCGTTCTATTAAATAAGGTAGACTCAAAAGAAATATTGCAACAATTTTATTAATGAAATAAAAAAAGCTGATATATTCATAATAAAACAGATTTCTAGCAAAAAAAGTCAGTTGCCCAATCAATAAAATAACATACATAAAAACAAGATACATTCTAAATCTTTTTCTTGAATTTATTTTTATGGCCCTAAAAATCATAAGCAAAAAAATAAAGCAAGCTACCAAAAAAAATATTGTTTTATCCCCATAAAAAAGTAAAATTATAAGAATCATGATTTTACTTATGTCCATAATGAACTTATATTCTTTCAAATCATTCATTTTTGTTCTCCCACTCTTGAATAAAGCAATAGTAGCTTTATTCTCTTATAATACAATTTAATTTTACATTATAAATACTAACTAATCAACATTAGCCCTCTTTATTAAAAAAATATTCAAATTAAATATTTTTTTAGTTTATCATCAATGTTCACCTGTTTAGAAACCTTTTTAATTGCTGGGATTATGAATTTTTCAATATCCTTTAAATAATCATCATAAATCATAATTTTTTTATTTTCTTTAAGGGTTTCAAACAACCCTTTATAAAGTTCTATTTGTGGCATTGATGGATGATAAATCTTTTTATTGTAGAAAAAATAATTCCCATCTTTTGATAAACTTAAAGGCAAATCACTTATTTGTTCAATAACAATATACTTTTCTATATAATCAATATTAAACTCAAGGGGTAAATCTTCATTTAAAATTTCCCCTAAAATTTCTTCTCCATTATCATATTTTATTTTGAACTTTATGTTTTTAAGGATTTTCAGTAATCTTTTCATATGACTTTCTGGTAGATATACTTTTTTTCCCTTGAATAAAAAACTTTCATTATTGTCTTTTAATAGCTGTACATTTATTTCATTGAACTCATATAATTCTTTTATCATATTAATTATTTTATTATCTTCTTCACAAAAATAATGAGTTGTACTAGAAAAAGTAAAATTCGATCCAAATTCTAATTCTTTTTTTTCAATAATACATTGAATAAAAGTCTTCATATTTTTTACAACGTATTTTTTTTCTTCTCCTATTCTTAATTCTAAAGAATGACTGGGATTATTCAAATCATTTTGTACACAAAGAATAATGTCCATTAAAATTTTATATTTTGTTTTTGCTAAAATTTTAGTGCTTCCTTGAATATTATTAATCAATTTATCAAGAATTTGTCTTTTCTCCATTTCATGTGCTTTGTGTGGATTATAGTGAAACGCTATTAGCAATGCCACAATATGTTTGCAAGGCCCATCATAATTAAAAAAAGAAGGACAGGAACAATAATATTTTACAATGCTTTCTTCCCCTAAGAAAAATTCAGTATGGTGTACTTCATCAATTGAAGAACCCATTATATCAGCTGATACTTTATATATTATTCCATCATTATCTTTTGATTTTTTAATCTTAGAATTTTTTATTTTATTTCCTTTATATATTTTATATGCTCTTGCAAAAATGATGTTATTTGTAAATTCTTTTATATCTTCAATAGATAAGATATACATTAAGCACCCTCTATCTAAATTACTTTAATAAATAATACTACCATTATACAATATTAACTGCTTTAAAAACAAATAATCATTATTATTATTTAATTAAATATAATTATGGTGATTTTTTGAAAAACAAAAAGAATCCTACTTTACAATAGGTTTCTTTCTCAAACAATACTATTTAAAATATTTATTTCTATTTAAACTCTTGAAGATTCTAATCTATTTTTATAAATTCAATTGTCCAATGTATTCCAGTACCCACACTATATGCTTTTGCAAAATTTCCTTGATTTATTGCAAGAGCCATTCTATACAATGAATTTACGTAAATAATTTGTTCGCTTACATAAACATCCCCAAAGGATTTGCCATAGGATACTCTGTTATTATAAATAAGTGTTGGACCATTACGTATAACAACTTCAATTTTATCTCCGAATTGAAATCCAAGGCTTGAAAAATGACTTCTTTCAATATTTGTCCAAAGACTTCCAAATCTTACATCAAGAATATCAATGCATCCTTTTATACTTTTCTCACCGATAATAACTTTTCCTATTTCTAATTCCACAACTTTTTCAACGCTAAGCTCTTCTCCTACTTCTTCAAATGTAATTTCTCCTGAAGCTAGTTTTGCCCCCGTATTGGCATAAACATCTCTTCCATGAAAAGTATAAGAATACTGTGTATTGTCTCTTCTGTGTTTTGATTCCTGAATTTCTCTTATAGCTACAATTCCTACAAATCTTTTTAAGTGTGTTAATGTACCATTATCAGGAGTTACGATATAGTGTCCATTTTTTGTTAAAGCAACTACACTTTTACGGTTTGTTCCAACACCTGGATCTACAACTGAAACAAATACAGTGCTCTTTGGCCAGAATTCTACAGCTTGAAACAATCTATAAGAGGCTTCCCAAATGTTATAAGGCACAATATTATGAGTTAGATTATAAATTTTCAGGTTTAAGTCAACTTCATGGGCAACCCCATACATAGCCGAAACTGCTCCATCTGATAAACCGAAATCACTTTGAAATACTAGTATTTTTTTCTGCAATAAAGCCATGTTTTATCCCCACTTTCCAAAATTATGTTTTTTATTATATAAATGGATTGAAGAATCGACTTTTGTTCACAAAAACTGAAATTAATATTGTGGTAATCAAAATTAAAATTGAAATTGTTAAAGCAGTATAATCTTGCAATGTCATCTTTCCTTTATTATACCAAGACCTTTTTTTACCTTTTCCAAAACCTCTTAAATCCATAGCATTACTAATTGACTCTACTCTATCAATTGCTGAAAAAATAAGAGGAATAATTATTATCAAAGCATTTTTAAATCGCTTAAATAAACTGGATTTTTTAGACATTTCTAGTCCTCTTGCTTGTTGTGCTTGACTAATATTATGGTAATCTCTTTGTACATCTGGAAAATATCTCAAAGTAAGTGTTACTGCATAAGCAACTTTGTAATTTACTCCAATAGAATTCAAAGAAGCGCCAAATTCACTAGGATTTGTTGTTAATAAAAAAACTATTCCAAACGGAATAACAGCAACATATTTAAATATTTTAGTATTTTGATAAAAAAGTTGTTCCCAAGTTAATCTATATCGTCCAACTAAATGTATTATTTCATGTCTTGTACCATATATTTTCACTCCGTACTCCGGTTCAAATAAAAAAGTTATTAAAGCATTTGTCACTAAAAATATTAATACATATATGAGCATAGCTTTAACCTGAGAAAACTTAATCTTTGATACTTTGAATACGCCTAAAGAAAATAACATAATGGCTAGTACAACTCTAATATCATAAGAAAACATAACTGCAAAAGATAAAAATAGAAATGAGCCTAGTTTTGTAACACCTGATAATCTATGTATAGGGGTATCTACTACATTATATGAGAATAGTTTAATTTTCATTGAAAATTCTTACCCCCTTCTCATAATCTATAAACCCTTGCACAAAATCAGTAGCATCTTTTATTCCAGCATCCTTTGCTAAATTATATAAAGAAGTTTCTTTAAGATTAGCTCTTTCAATTACATTATTATCTGTTAATACAGCTGAGGCTGAAGTATCGGCTATTATCTCCCCATCTGCAAGTACTATAGTTCTATTAGTATACTCAAGCATTAAATGCATATCATGAGTAATCATAATTGTTGTAACTCCAAGTTTATTGATTTCCACTAAAAACTCCATAATTTCACTATAATGTTTATAATCTTGCCCTGCTGTTGGTTCATCTAATATTAAAATTTGAGGTTCAAGAACAAGTATTGAAGCAATAGTTACTCTCTTTTTTTGTCCATAACTAAGAGCTGAAATAGGCCATTCCTCAAAAGGAGCTAACCCGCATACTTTTAATACTTTTTCTACTCTGATTTTAATTTCCTCTTCATTAACTTCTCTCAATCTTAAACCAAGAGCTACCTCATCATAAATTAATGACTTAGATATCATTTGATTTGGATTTTGCATTACTAAACCAATAATCTCTGCTCTTTCTTTAATACTTTTTTTACTTATATTTTCACCGTAGAAATATATATCACCGGTATCCTGTGTTTCAAAACCACATAACAGCTTTGATATTGTGGATTTACCTGCTCCATTTTTACCTACAAGAGCTATCATTTCGCCTTTATTCACATTTAGATTCACTTTTTTTAATATTTGTTTTTTACCATCATAGGAAAAAGAAACATTACTCATTTCTAAAACTTTCTCACTCTGTTTTTCTTTATGAGGTTTTGAGATTCCTTTATGCCATGATTTTAATTTCCCATTAAAATCATCAAATTTAAGACTCCATATATGTCCAGGTTTCATTTCTTCTTTTAAAGATATTCCTGCATATTTCAATGCTGTTATATACAAAGGCTCACGTATTCCATTCTCTGTCAAAATAGAAGAACATACCAATTCATGAGGATTCATATCACAAATTATACGCCCTTCTCCCATTACAATTACTCTATCAATATCTTTATGTAGCACATCCTCAAGTCGATGTTCAATGATAATGATAGTTTTTCCTGATTTTTTATGAATATCATCAATAATTTCTATAGCTGTTTTTCCAGTTGCTGGGTCTAAATTAGCTAAAGGTTCATCAAATAGTAATACATCCACATCATCAATCATAACTCCTGCTAGGGATGTTCTTTGCTTTTGTCCTCCTGATAATTCAAATGGGGATAATTTCAGTAAAGTATCCATATCCACCATTGCAGCCACTTTATTTACTCTTTCATGCATCTCTTTTGTATCAATATTATCATTTTCCATGGCAAAAGCGATATCCTCACCAACGGTAAGGCCTACAAATTGTGCATCTGAATCTTGAAGTACTGTTCCAATAATCTTAGATAATTTAAAAATATCTTGTTCTTTCGTTACAAGATCCTTAATCTTAAGTGAACCTTGATTCTCTCCCCTATAAGAAAATGGAATTAAACCATTAAGACAATGTCCTAGTGTACTTTTTCCACTTCCACTAGGACCAACTATTAAAACTTTTTCACCTGGATTTATTTCAAGATTTATATTGTGTAATGTAGGCTCTGATTGACTATAATATTGAAAACTATAATTAATAAATTCAATAATTGGTTTTTGTCTCATCATATACTGCTCCTAATTAACTTGTTATATTATTTTTTACTTAAACTTCCTTTTGCTGTTCTTGTTGCAGAATATGCAATTAATAACAAAGTGCCTATAACCCCAACGCTTATTGTATTAAGTAAAGCTGCTATTACACCTTGGGTAAATACTAAATTAGCAGGCTCTGCATAAATAAGTATATCTAATGATGGTGCCACAATTACCCAAGCAATAACATTACCTAATAATTGTATTACATTAAAAGTAATAATATCTTTTGTTTTAAATTCACCATCTTCAACTTTTGTTCTTTTAAATGCAAACCCAAAAATAAAACTTGCCATACCACTAGCAATAACCCAACTCCACCAAGGGGAACCATATTGAATTGAATCACTTAAAGCATGTCCTATAAATGCAATTAATCCTCCTGCAATAGGTCCAAATAAAGTAGCAAAAAAAGCACTTATACCATATGCTGTTTGAAAACTAGTTTCTGGTACTGGTGACGGTACTTTTACAAACATAAATAAAAGAGTAAAAATAGCAGCTCCAAGTCCAATGGCAACAATTGTTTTAGTAGAAATTTCAAAGTATTTTTTCATTTCAATTCTCCTTTTTCTTAATTTTATAAGGATCCCATTGTGAAACTTATTGAACTGAGATACCTATATACCTAACTACATAAATGTAATTTAATATAAATACAACATAGCCTTAAATATCAACTAAATTATAGCATAATTTATATGTTGCTTCAATCTCTTCACTCTCTTCAATCCCAGTAAAAAAAAAGAATAGCAATGATTAATAATATACTTCTTAAATAATATACTTCTTAATGAAAAAAAACCTGAAGAAAAATCTCCAGGTTTTAATAGTTAAATTAGATTGTAGCTATGTTTTCTGCTTGAGGGCCTTTTGGTCCTGAAACAACGTCAAAAGAAACTTTTTCGCCTTCTTCTAAAGTTTTGTATCCATCTTTTTGTATTTGTGAAAAGTGAGCAAATACGTCATTACCTTCATCTGTAGTAATAAATCCAAATCCTTTTTCGCTGTTAAACCATTTTACTGTTCCTGTCATTTTTCTTACCTCCGAAATTTTTATTCCTTTAATTCTTGAAAAAACAAATAATAAATAAAAATTTCGAAATCTATGTATCTAAGTTATTCTTATCTATATACAAATCGATAAATATTATTATAATAAGTTATTTGCTTCTGAATCAAGGTACTATATAAGTATACATCATATAAAAAAAAATGCAAGTATTTTCTGATTATTTATATTTTTATTGTTTCATAGTTAATTCATTAATAATAAAAGCCACCATCATTTTCTTCATAAAAATAGCGACTTTTTTATAATTTTTATTTAATATTCTTAATAAACCTTTCAGCCATAACCGCAGAAATTGCTCCATCAGAAGCTGCTGTTATAATTTGTCTAACTTGTTTTGTCCTGATATCTCCTGCTGCAAAAACCCCTTCTAAATTTGTTTTTGTATCTTCATTAGCTATTATATAACCTAATTGATCTAAGTTAATTTGATTTTTGTATAACTCTGATTTTGGTTCTGATCCGATATATACAAATACTCCTTCTGTTGAAATTTCCATGATTTTTTTTGTAATCAAATTTTCAATCACAATAAACTGTAGTCTTTTATCTTTTCCTTTTACCTCTCTCACTTCTGAATTCAATATAACGCTTATTTTATCCTTATTTAAAACTTCCTTTATAGCTTTATTTCCTGCTTGAAATTTATCAAATTGATGAATTATAGTCACCTCAGAGGCATATTTACACAACAATACCGCTTCTTCAAGTGCAGAATTTCCTCCTCCAATCACTACTATTTTTTTATCCTTATACATAGGTGCATCACAAGTTGCACAATAATGTATTCCTTTTCCCATAAAAGTATGCGCATTCTTTGCTGGTAATTGTTTTGGTTTTGCCCCTGAAGCAATGATTATAGACTTTGCATAAAAGTCAGTATCTTCAGTTCTAACATATTTAATTTCAGATATCAAATCCACCTTTAAAATCTCTTTTAAATCTTTAATTAAAGTTCCAAAAGAAATAGCTTGGTTTTTCATATTTTCAATTAAAATCTTACCTTTTATACACCCTTTACTCCCCGGATAATTTTCTACATTATACAATGTAGCTGTTTGACCTCCTATTACATTTTCATCTATTAAAATAGTTTTTAATCCTGCTCTTGAAGCATAAATGGCTGCCGAGAGACCTGCTACACCTGCACCTAAAATTATCAAATCACAATAAACTTTTTTTCTTTCAATAGTTGGTAGCATTTGTTTAAACACATCTTCGAAAACTTTTCTTACTTCTACTAAACTCAAAAATCCTGTTAACCTTGTCCCAACTTCTTTCCCTTTATTAAAAAATAAAAGAGTAGGACTACTTAAAACATTTAAACTCAATCCAAAATCCTTATTAGCTGTTCTTAATATTTTTACAAACTTTATTTGATTACCATACCTCTCATTTAATCTTGTATATATAGGGGATAAAACTTCACAAGGTGGACATCCTTCTGAATAAAACTCCAAAACTACTGGTTTTAAACTTTCAATAACTTCACTCTGAAATTCAGTAGCATCTATTGTCTTTATATTCTCACTCATAATATATTCATCCTTCTTTGTTTATTATTGTAATACAAAATATTTTTCCCTATATTATTTTATGCTGAGGATAAGTTTTTGTATCATTATTTTCAATTTACTCAATTTAATATTATATTCAAGAAAAATACATTTTATATCTCTCCAAGGTAACTTTTCACCATTTTATTGAATAAATTGTGTAAAATGTTATAATTAAAGATATATTGTTGTTTAAATAACATTGGAGGTATTTTATGGATTCTTTTCATCAAATTGATACTAGTATCAATATACTAGCACAACGCAACAAAATTGCCGAAAAACATTATGGTTCGTCAAAAATACAAGGCATTGAAATACTATCTTATGTAAATGAGACAATTGTTCATTCCTTAAAAATAAATTACTATCAAGGCGTTTGTACGGGATATCGTGTTCTTGCTTTACATTATTCTAATATTGGCAGCGAAGAAAAAGCATTAAAATACCTTCTATTATGTGAAGAATATATAAAAAATTGTAATTTAGAAGAAATTAATTATGCTCATTTATATAATGCTTATGTAGTTTATTATTCAGATCTAATTGGTGACCAAGAAAAAGCAGCTTACTATTGCAAACTATCAATAGAAAAATCAGAAACCTTAGATAATAAAGTTATGCTTATGTGCTCAAAAGCATGTTTAGGCGCAATACATCTTAAACTCCAGAATCACGAACAAGGAATTGAATTAACAAATAGTACCTTAATCTACTATGAAGCTAAAAATGACCACCTTTCTTGTATGTATTGCTATAACAATCTAGGGGAAGCATATTATAATTTGAATTTAATTGATAAATCTATTCTATACTATGAGAAAGCTTATAAATTAGCACTTGAAGAACAGGATATAGTTATTATAGAGGATTCTTCCATTGGATTGTCCCGTATTTACTCAAAAAATGGAGATTTTACTAAAGCGATAAAACTTTTAGAAAAAACAATTCAAATCGCTAAAGATAATAAGGTAGTAAGGGTTGAAACAAATGCAATTTTTGAGCTAATAGATATATATATTTCCAAAGAAGATTTGAATAAAGCTGAGTCTTTGCTTGTGCAAAGCAAAAAACTAGTTGATGAAATCCATAATCGTTTAGTAGACCTTCATTACAATGAACGTAAAGCTAAAATTGCTGAAAAATTAGAGAATTTTAAAGAAGCTTACTATAGTAGCTTAAAATGTCAAGAATTGACCAAAATATTAGAAAGCGAAAACGCTAGGAATATTTCTAATAATTTACTTAAAACTCAATTAAATAAAACAAGAGATAGACTTGAAACAATTTTTAAAATTGGAAGAGAATTAACAACAATGAATGTAATTGATGATGTTTTAATAGAAGTAACACAAAAGTTAAAGAAACTAATGGATGTTGATTTTATAGGTATTGGCGAAATTGTTAATGATTCTATATTATTTAATCACTGTTATGAAGAAGAAAATTTTTTGACACCTGTAAAATATTCATTAACTGATAAAAACAGTTTTGCAGTATGGTCAATTGAGCACCAAAAAGAACTTATGTTAAATGACATTGAATCAGAATATTCTCTTTATATAAAAGAAACCAATATTGTGAATTCCACAGCTATGGGTAATATTACACACTCTTTGTTGTATGCTCCTTTAATTGTAAAAAATGAAATAATTGGTGTTTTTACAATCCAAAGTTACAAGAAAGATGCTTATTCCTCTGAAGAGTTTGAAATTTTTAAAATTATAGCATCTTATATAGCTATTGCTCAAGTAAACGCTTATCAAGCTGAAAAACTAAAAAATCTATCACTTATTGATACCCTTACAAATTTAAAAAACCGTAGTGGGTTTACTTCTGGCTTTGATAAAATAGTTTGTAATAATTTTTCAATAATAAATAGCGTTTCACTTATTATGTTAGATTTAGACCATTTCAAATTAATTAATGATAACCATGGACATATGGCTGGTGATTTGGTTTTAAAAAAAGTTGGAAAGCTTTTAAGTGAATACGAGAATTCTGTTGATTTAGTCGCTAGAATTGGTGGTGAAGAGTTTGCTATATTAATTGTTAATAAAAGTATAAACTTCATAAGAACTCTAGCTGAAGATATAAGGTATTCTTTTGAAAACACAAAAGTTACTTACAAGAATAAACAAATAAAAATAACAACAAGCATAGGGGTTTCTTATATATCTGTTGATAAAAATAAACTTTCATTATTCGAAGAGCTTTATTATCAAGCCGATAAAGCCCTTTATAGTGCAAAAGCTTTAGGTAGAAATAAGGTTGAATTTTTTAATAAAAAGGATACTTCAAACTAATTAATACAAAAAAAGTATGAATCCACTTATTCATACTTTTTTTGTATTTATATTATATTGTTAAAAACTTTTAGTAAATCTGTATTTACTTTTTATATTAATTAGCTTGGTTTAAAGAATTTTTTAAGTCTTCATCAGCAGTACTTATTGGTTTGATATCAAAAGTATCTACTAGATATTGTAAAACATTTGGAGAAATAAATGCTGGCAAACTTGGTCCTAAGTAAATTCCTTTTATACCTAGAGATAGTAAAGCTAATAAATCTGCTACAGCTTTTTGTTCATACCATGAAAGTACTATTGTAAGAGGTAATGAATTTACATCTGTATCAAATGCATCTGCCAAGGCTAAAGCTATTCTAACTGCAGAATAAGCATCGTTACATTGACCAACATCTAATAATCTTGGTAACCCTGCTACAGTTCCAAAATCCAATTTGTTAAATCTATACTTTCCACAAGCAAGAGTAAGTATGGCGCAATCTTTTGGAACTTTTTCAGCAAATTCTGTATAATAATTTCTTCCTGGTTTTGCTCCATCACATCCACCAATCAAGAAGAAATGTCTTAATTCACCAGATTTTACTGCATCAACGATAGCTCCTGCATGTGATAAAGTAGCATTGTGTCCAAATCCAACCAAAATTTCTTTTTTATCTTGATCTTCTTCAAATCCACCTAATTCTAATGCTTTATCTATTATTTCACTAAAATCTTTTGTACCATCTTCATTAACTTTTATGTTAATAAGACCTTCCCAACCCACAACATTAGTTGTAAATATTCTATCTTTATAACTATCTCTTGGTCTCATTAAACAATTAGTAGTCATTAATATACAACCTGGTATATTATCAAACTCTTTTTGTTGATTTTGCCAAGCAGAACCGAAATTACCTACTAAATGTTTATATTTATTCAATGATGGATATCCATGAGCTGGTAACATTTCTCCATGAGTATAAATATTAATTCCTTTACCCTCTGTTTGCTCAAGTAACATTTCTAGGTCTCTTAAATCGTGACCAGAAATAATTATAAAAGGTCCTTTTTTAACATTTACATTTACTTGTTGAGGCGATGGATGGCTGTACTTTGTAGTATTAGCTTCATCAAGTACCTTCATTATTTCTACACTCATTTCTCCTGCTTTCATAGTCATTCCAATTAAATCTTCAAGAGTTAATTCATCATTAGTAGTAGCTTCAAGAGCTAAAAAGTAAAATTGATCTACTTGATCGCTATTATAATTGATAAATCTTGCTTGATGGCTATAAGCAGATATACCTTTTAATCCATATAATATTGTCCATCTTAAAGAACGAATATCTTCATTAAGCTCTTTATCATACATAATACCCGCAATTTCTGAATCCTTTAACATAGTTTCTTTAGTTTCACTTAAATTATATGTAGCATAATTAGGATATTTAGCATCTGGTGCTTTTTCTCTTAATTCTTCCTTTATTTTTTGAGATTCCTTTAATAGTTTAACATGAACTTCAGGGTCAAAATTTACATTTGTTAATGTAGTAAATAATGAATCCTCTACGAATTTAACAATTTCTTTATCTATCATTTCACCTTTTTCAATTAAAGGTTTTGCATAACAAGCTATTCCTTTTAATTGAAAAATCAATAAGTCTTGAAGATTGGCAATTTCTGGTACTTTACCACAAACCCCGCTTTTAGTACAACCTTTTCCACCCATTGTTTGTTCACATTGATAACAAAACATTGCATTTTCCATAGTCATCTCTCCTATTTCTTTTATTTTTAAATATTTTTCCAAATAAATAAGCATACACATGTTGAGTTAAATTAAATATAATCTTGAATTTAATTTAATAATATATAAAATACTTAAGTACATTATATCATTTTATTTCACTTTATGCTAATATTTTGTCATTTATATATTGTTTAGTAATTATATTGGAAATTTATTCTATTTATATAAATGTACATGACTTTACAACATTCACAATTTTTATGATTCCCTTATAAAAAAATAATTATACACTTTAAGTGAACTTCAAAAGCTAGTTAATCTTTCATTAACTAGCTTTTTTTTAAAATATAATATTTGATAAAAATATTACTATGGTCAAAGTTACACTACAAAGCAAAGTTGTAGTTATAACCACTTGCGCCGCAAAATCCGGTTCATTATCAAATTCTACTGCAATTAATACTGCATTAATAGCTGTTGGCACAGAGCTTGAAATTAAAAGAGTTTTAGCCATTACCTCATCCATATTCATGAATTTTATTAGAATAAAGGCTATGACTGGTGCACAACAAAGTCTCATAAAAGTTGCAAGATAAACATCAATATTAGAAAAATGAAATTTCGTCATTGAAAGTTGAATTCCTAATGTTATCAAAGCAATTGGCACTAAACCATTCCTCAAATATACTAATGCAGGCCATATAAAAAAGGATGAAATATTTATATGAAAATACTTAAAAACAATAACTAAAAATATTGCATATAAGGAAGGCATAGAAATTATTTTTTTCAGTGTTTCCTTAATGCTTAATTGTCCTAATCCAGCATTAAAAAAGCCTACCGTATAAGTAATTATATTTTGTACCATCAATACCATTATTTGAATAGCTGCTGCATATCCAAGATAAGGTGAGTCTTTAAAAACTAAAGCAATTAATGGAACTCCAAAATTACCTGAATTGTATAAAATCATTGTATTCATAAAATTTGCATTTATAGATTTATTTTGCTTTCTAAATATCCCCACCACAAAGGTAAGTAAATATGATATAAGAAATAATAAAAATGCAAATAAAAGAACTTTCACTAACTTTAAATCAATATTTGTTTCTGATAAAGATACGAATATAAAAGATGGAACAAATAAGTAAAAATTAATTTTGCTTAAAGTTTTAATATCTATATTCTGTGTTTTCCCTAAAATAGAACCCAAAAAAATTATAAAGAAAATTGGTGCGATATTATTTGTAATTATAAATATAAAAATATTCATTTTCGTAAATCCCTTCTAGGAAAGTTGGTTATTTTACCAACACCTCTTTTTTCACAATTTCACCATTTAATAGATAAATAATAGCCTGCCATTTTTCGATTCCTTCTGTAGATTCAATTGCTTCTTGCAACCAATTATGTTTATAATTAACCATAAAGGGATCGTCATACGCTATATCAATAAGTTCTTCATTTCTGTAAAACTCCACATAATTTATTTTTTCAGGATATAAACTTGATAATCTTACCCATCTTTTATTTTCAAAAATCATATTTGGTTCTAATCCTTGTAAATAAAATTCTTCTTCTTTAGGTATCTCTTCTAATTTAATGCCTATTCCCATAGCCATTCTATGAGCAAAAAAATTATCTTCTCCTTTTAAAACGCTCCAATAAGTTGGTGGCTCTTGCTTTGTCATATTATTGTAATATCCCCAAGACACTCCTGCTTTAAATGAAACTTCAAGTTGACTTATTGCTTGTGAATCTTCATTACATAAAATTGGTTTTATAGGTTTAATAGCTTTCGCTTTTTTTATAAGATTATAGTATTGTTGTCTTGTTTGTCCATTTCCATGAATTAAAATTATATCAGAAGCCTCAGCAATTATTTCACTAAAATATCCCCCTGTTCCACTACATCCAACAGGTATTCCTCCTGATTCTCTTTGTGCTATTTTTATTAAATCAACAACCCCTTTTTCAGTGTAAAGCACAGGATGAACTTTGAAATCCCATATATCATGTTCATTAGCAATTTCAATAATTACATTAGTAAATTTTAAATCTTTTATCCAATTAGAAACTTGTTTAACTGCATTAATAACGGCTTTATCATCTTTTAAATGTCTTGTTTGAGCACCATAAAAGCAACTAACAATAACTATCATTCCTAGTTTATCTGCTGCTTTAATTAAGCTTTCCATTCTACTTAGATATGCTTTATCTATACTTGTACCATTTTCTCCATAAGGATTGTTGTTAATAGAATAGTTATTTATTGTACAACAAGGCCCTCCCCCTTGAAAACCTACTGTAAATGCTCTTAGTCCGTAACTATACCACATAGGAAGAGCTTTAATCAAATCCTCTGTATTTTTTTCTGGATCAAAAACAGTAGCTCCAAATCTGGCGTATCTTTCTCTATTATTTACATCATCAAAAACACCTTGAATAAATCTAGCATTCATAAGTAATCCGTGAGCCTGCGGAAGAGAATCAGGAATTTCGCTATACACTAGTTTGTTATTAATTAAAAACTTGTTTTCTTTAATAGATAAAATTGTTTCTGACATTTTAAACCCTCCTAGAATATGTTTTATAATTATATCTTCAAATTTCACTTTCGTATATAGGCTATCATACATCCTACCTTTGGTCAACAATAAAATATTTTTTTTGCTGTATTTGTTTATTCTGTGTATAATATTGTATATATAATATTATATAAATTAAACTTTTAAGGGGATATTACTATGAATGAACTGTCTAATAATTTTATATACACCGCTTTAGGTGATGATTTAAGTAGCTTATTACCTTCTTTCATATTTTATGGATTTCCTTATCGAATTTGCAGATATTTTAAACAAAATAACTTTAAAGTTGAATTTCATAATTTTGCAAAACCCAAATTTACTAGTAACGATTTATTTTTTCAATTAAGGTCAAATTTTGAAATAAGGCAGCAAATCAAAAAATCCAATGTATTAACCCTAAGTATAGGAGCTAATAATTTATTACTTGGTGTAAATGAAACTTATACTGATATTAACGGAAAATCAGTAAAAAAAAGCATAGAAAGTTTTAAAGAAGATTGGAATTTTATTTTATATTTTATTCGCAATTGCATAGGTTCTAAAGCAACCATATATATAATGACCATCTATAACCCTTTTAATACAAAAGACCCAAATTTCACTGTAGCAGATTATTATATACAATTAGCAAATAGCATTATAAAAGATGAATTTTGGATTAAAACCTATGATTACAAGATTGTAGATGTATATGAATCTTTTAAATTTAGTAGTAAAAACAACTTTACATTTTTTGAAACCTATTTAAGAGAACCTTATCCCACTTTTACTGGAAATAAAATAATAGCTGAAGAATTTATATCCCAAATCAAATCTCAGATAATTAGCCCTAGTTTCTTTTCATAATTTTTTAAAATCAAAATTCTTAGTACTATTTAAATAATAAAAGCTATGAATTTTTTATATATTAATCATAAAAAAATTCATAGCTTTTTAGTTAAAACAATTAAATCAATAGAATTTTAAACTCTATTATTAGACCCACCACTTCTTTGGTTTCTTTTTTCTTTGGACCCAGAAGTAATTTTCTTACCTGGAATTTGTTTTTCTTTTTTATTTTGTTGTCCATTTCTTTTCTCTATTAGCTTTTTCATCATTTCTATACTTTTTTCTGACATAAAATACTCCCTTCAATAAATCAATTTAATTTATATTATTTATAGTACTCAATTATATCATGATTGTCATTTTGATGATATAAATAAAATGAATAGTAATAATATTTTTTACTATTTATTCAACTTTCAATTCATCTAAATCAATAGCATTTAAAATCTCTTTAAGTTTTTTTAACTCTTCTTTATTTAAAGTGATTCCTTTTCCCATTTTCTCATGCTTTTCATCCCACTCTCGAATATCCACTTTTGGCTTTTTGTTATTCCAAGTCATTACATTAACCTCACGTGTCCAGCCTTTGTTGCTTTCAGATATTGTTCCTAAATTTTCTTTAATATCAAATTTAAAATCTGCCATTTTATTACTCCTTCTTACATTAATTTATGTTTTCCTTTTATAATTTTTATCATTATAGGTATCCCAGTTCAACTATTAATTTATACGTGTCCAAAACTCCTAGAAACATGGAGATTTATAAAACTAGTTGATACGTCTAGTTTTTAGTATAAGTATAAATTAAGTTTCACAGTGGAATCCCTATAAAATCAAATTTATCTTATCACGAATTCCTTTGGGAATCAACGTATCAATTAAACAAATAATTTATTTTGATAAAAAAAACATTTTATACTTAAAAAGCATGTAGGCAATCTGTTTGCTTACATGCTAAATAAATATTCTACTTCTTGAGATTCACTTTTGTAAATCTATCTATATTACTAAAAATTTAACCATATTGAAAATATTAATTCCTATAATCACAACCATTAATCCAATAAATAGTTTATCAACCACATTATCTGAAATTTTCTTATTCACATGTCCACCTATCATTCCACCCACAACTCCTGCAAACACCATAAGCCCCAAAACAATGAAACTTATTTCCGGAATATTTCCTTTTAGCACAGATTGTATAAAACTAGATAATTGAGAAAACATTATAATATATAATGAATTTGCAGCTGCTTTTTTCGTTGTCATTGAGAAAAAGAAAAATAGAACAGTAAGATTAATAGGTCCTCCTCCAATTCCTAAGAATGAAGAAATGGTTCCTAACCCAAATCCTATAATAATAGATATGGCAGCACTTTCGATTTTTTTAGTTTTTATTTTTTTTGCATTCAAACTGTAAAGCAGAGTACCAAAAGTAACAAGAATTAATAAGGCAGCTTGTACAGCTCCTAGATGATTTTGGTTTTCAAATAATTGGAGAAGAAAATCAAATATAACTTTTCCAAACAAACCACCTATTACTGCACCTATTGCAAGAGGTGTACAAGATTTTAAGTCAACAATACCTTTATTACTTTTTTGATTTCGAAAAACAGAAATAAGTGACATTGATAGAACAGTGCACCCCGAAAGAAAACTTACACTAGCAACACTCATTGTCCCTGTAGCATCCAGTACAGGTTTAATAATAACGCCACCACCTATACCACATATGCCCCCAATAACTGAGGCTAAAAGGCTCACTAAAAAATAAACTAAATACATAATTTAAACTCCTTTTCTTTGATTAGTATTTTATAACTTTAATATATATAATCACCTTATGACCATTTTGGTTAAAAGTGTATAACAGTATCCTATTTTATGTACTTAAAAAATCATTAATCACCATAACAGCTGCACCTATAGATATTGCATCTTCTCCAAAACTTCCTTCTTTATTAAAAAAAACTTGGCTATTTCCTCTAAGAAAATTTTTACTATTAGCAACCTTTACACAAGTATCATAAAACAAAGAAGAACTCTTAATTAATGGGCCACTTAAAATAATTATATTTGGATTAAGCAAATTGATATAATTCACAAGTCCCGCTCCCATAATACTTGCTGCTCCAATTATGATTTCTTTTGAAAGAGAATCTTTTTCTTCCGCAGCTTTTGTAATATCTTTATAATTTATTTCATGCAAGGCTTTATGAATTTTAGTTATTCTTCCTTTCTTTACTTCAGCTGTGAACTTTCTAGTTACTGCTTTAATAGAGGAATAACACTCTATACATCCATAATTTCCACAACTACACAAATCCCCATCCACATCAATAACCATATGGCCAAATGCATCCTCTCCATCATTTATGGATCTTATAATAACACCTGAAGTTATTGTTCCAGTTCTTATACCAATACCGCAGTTAAAATAAGCAATATTATTCATTCCCTTGCCTACACCTAAAATATATTCAGCAAGAACAGCCGTATTTGAGCCATTATCAATGAAAACTGGAAAATCAAAGTTTTCTTCAAACATACTTTTTATTGGAACATTAAGCCAACCTATTGATTCAAAATTAACTGGATTTTTTATTATGCCTTTTTCTCGATCTATTGGCCCAACAGTGCCTATTCCAAGCCCTAAGATTTTATTATGTGGTATATCAAAGTCATTTAAAGTTTTTGAAATTACTTCTGTAAGCTTTTGAATAGTAATTTCAGGGGAAGTACTTTCATCCATAATAAATCTTTCTTTACAAATAATATTCATTTTCATGTTAACTAAAATTATTTGTGTATATGTTCTTGATATATCTATACCAAATATATAAAAAGAATCTTCTTTAATACCATATAACGTTGGTTTTCTTCCTCCTGAAGATTCTCCTACGCCAATTTGTTCTATTAAATCAAACTCTTCTAAAGGCTCCAAAAACCTATTTAATGTTGTTAATTTCATTTTTGTTATCTTAAGAATTTCATTTTTTGTTGTAGCTCCACTTTTAATAATAATATCTAAAATTCTTTTGCTATCAGCATTTAATTTATTAAAATTCATTCTCAAATCCTTCATAATAAACTCCTTTTATCTAGGGATCCCACTATGAAACTTAATTAATAGTTGAACTGGGATACCTATAGATATTCCATTGTGAAACTTACTTTATACTTGTTTAAAGTAATAGTTGAGCCAGGATACCTATAAATCATCTTCAATTAATTATATATGATTATAACCATTTTGGCAATAAGTGTATAAATTTAGCGATTAAATTCAACTTAGTGTTTCTTTTTTCTTCTTTCCCGTCTTTTTCTTTTTATCCTTCTTGATCTAAGAGTGTTATTTTTCACTTTTCTTTTTCTAAATAAATTAATAAATATTGTAGCTTTATTTAATTTGATCTCTTTATAAAAATTTAAATTATCTGCTATAAAAACAAATATACCTTGCTCTTTTTTTATATACAATGGTTGCAAAGCAAAAGTGTTATAACTAATTTTTTTCATAAACTTAAAAAGTATAATTGCTCCAATACAAAATGCACTAAATGTTCCTACTACAAAACCATAGCCATAATAACTTATTCCTTTATCTTTAAAAAACCATGTAAAAGCTGTATTAAATACAAAAAAGGAGACAGAAACCAAAAGAGCTCTTTTTCTAATTTCAAAGTACAAAAGCACAAGAATTATTAAAAGAATAAAAATATTAAAAAGCGCTCCTATTGAAGTTACTCTAAAAATATTTCTAATTAAAGAATTAACATTTAAAAATTTAAAAATATATTTTGAAAGCAAAATTATTGTTAAGCTTATCAATCCTTGTACTTCAAATGTATAGATAAGTTGATTAAATAACACATCTTTCATTTTATTCTCAGCTAGCTTTATTTCCTTAAAAGTTCCTTTTTTATTTGCTAATCCGAAATAATTCTTATAGTAGCTATAAAAATCTGTTTCTACAGACACCAAAAACAAAACCATGGTAGGTATAATTGTAAGATAAGCCAAAAAAACAGCATTATCATATAAGGGTGAAAAATGGTATGTTTCAAAGGTTTCTATACCAAATTCACTAAACCACATGATGATGTTATCTGCCCATAAACCAAGAGTGTAAAATAATCCAATAAAAAACAAACTACTGTATTTGCTTAAATATCTTATAAAATCGTATTCCATTTCGTTACCAAAATAAAAAGTAGATAAAAAATTGTACATCAATATAACAAAAGTTAAACTAATACCCATAAGATATGAAAAAAGTAAATTAGCTGACATTATAATCGTTGTAAATTCTAAGGGTTTTTTTAGTAAATAAAAAGCTAAAGCAAAGGTTAAAAGACCTCCACTTATATAAGCTTTTGCTATTAACTCGTAATTCTTTACAGCGCTTAAATAAACCATCAATATCCATATCATAGATATAATCACAAATGTGTATATAGCCATAAACTTATAGGAGTTAGGTAAGGGCTTGCCCCAGTAAAATGCTACTGCAATTAATAAACTTAAGAAAAATATTATCTTATTTAATCCAATAAAGGATGGACGGATATACTTATATTCTTTAACATATAATTTATCGGATATATATCTGGTAATAATAAATTGCCAAGGAGCAGTTAATATTTGAGAAAACACAAAACTGTATACAATTGTTCCAGAAAACAAATCTTTTTCTTGTCCTGATACTCCTTGAATTTCCATAATAAAAAAAAGTAAGTTTACTGTTATAACACTTGAAAGCCATGGTCCTGCTGATACTAAGGCTGAGTATAAATAGGCTTTACTTCTATTTGTAAAAGATTCCTCTTTAAATATTTTTTTCAATTCAAAACCTATCCCAGCCATTTAAATATCTTCCTTTCTTATTTAGTGTAAATTCCTGTTTTACCCAGTGCTTTTCTTTGGTATGTTTTTTTACTAGTTCTATTCACCCTTTTATCTGTTCTACTTTTACTTCTGCTCCATGAATAATCCACATATAAAATATCATAAAAATTTTTAAAACTATCAATAATAATCTTTTTATTATAAGCTCTTTTCGCCCTTTTTATACCGTTTAAACCCATACCTTCTCTTAGTTGTGGATCTTTTAACAATTTAATAATGGCTGTAGCTGTTTCATTAGGTGATGCTAATTTTGTTATTATTCCACAAGCTTCTTCAAATTGATTTTTTTCTAACATTTCACTACAACTTCCTACGTTAGTTGCAACCACAGGAGTTCTAGCGGCCATGGCCTCCAGTATTACCAAGGGTTGTCCCTCTGATATTGATGTAAGAACAATAACATCAATTATTTTTAAGTACTCACTAACGTCCACTCTTCCTGTAAATATTATGTTTTCCGTTAACTGCAATGATTTTACTAATCTATTGCATTGCTGGTAATATTCAGGATCTTCATCTGTTGGTCCTATAATATATAATTTAGCTTCTTTAATATTGTTACATACAATTTTAAATGCTTTTATTAAAGTCATCACATCTTTAATAGGAACGACTCTTAAAATTGCACCTACATTATATCCTTCATGTTCTTTTTTTGATTTCTGAAATTTAGATATATCAACTCCATTTGAAACAATTCTTGTTTTCTCAGATGAAGCGCCTAATTTTATTTGCATATCCCTGCTTCTATAATATAAAGAAGTTATAATCTCTGCTTCCTTATAAGCAGCAATGGATATAGCATAAAAAAAGTCAATCCAGAATTTTTTATATATTCCTGTAACCCATTTAGCTTTTAATATTTCTTCTTCTCTTTCCCTACAATATATGCCATGCTCACTTAGCAAAAATGGTTTACCCGTTCTTGAGGCAAATGATGTAGCAACTATACCTGCATATCCAGTAGAAACAGAGTGGTAAATATCCGCTTTTATAGGCTCTTGTTGAAGTAAATATATAAAAGGAACAAGCATACTCCTCATTGTCCAAAAATAATTATTAAAACTCTCTGAGTCAAAATCTTTATTATAGTTTTTTAAAGCTAGTTTCCAAAATTCAAAGCTTTGAAGAAAATCTATTGCACTTCCAACTTTTCTACCTTTTGTGAATATTCTAAGCAAACGACTCCAATTAATATTTTCATTCATTTGAAGTAAATCATAAATATCATCTTTTTCTTGAGATGAAAGCTTACAGTTCTTTTTAAACATTCTATGTTTTATATAAGTATAATCATCTAAAAAGATTGTTTTAACCTCTATTACATTTCTTGGTATATCATATCTATATTTTATTTTTTCCTCTTTTGAAGGCATTATGCAAAATATTTTAAATTTTATATTAGGCATAGAGGTAATTAATTGATGCACCCAACTAGAGACCCCTCCTGTGATATAAGGGTATGATCCTTCAGTAAAAAGACATACTATCATATACTCTCCTTCTTTCTTATCCAAAATGAAACTAGTTCCTCTACCCTTTTACAAGACTTAATTTCCATTTCCGTCAATCCATTTATAACTTTATTAAATTCGAAGATTAAATCTTTTTCAAAGGAAATATTTAGTTTATTTAGTACCCCCTCACAATTATTAGGGTATTCTTTTAATAGAATTTTATTAGTTTTTTCTGCATTTAAAAAATCATCATTCTTTATATAAGCTTTAACTAATTCATCAAGAATCATAAGATCCTTTTGCTTAATCTTTATCATTTTATTTAAAGTTTCAATATAATCATTGTTAATTATATAAAGCAGTTCTCCACTAATCAATCCCGAATCAATATAATTTTTATAGGCTTTTGATAAGTTTTCTAATGAAACATAGTCTTTTAAAATATTGTATTCTTCTTTAAGATAATCAATCAAATTTGTATAATCATTTTCTTTATCATTTAATAAAGTAGCAGAATAATGCTGAATCTCTATGTCTGAATCACTTAATCCCTTTTGAAATAATTTTATTTTACCTTTATCTTCAAATATCTCTGATTCTATAATAAATTGTTTTTTTTCTTCAGAATCTAAAACTTCAATCACATCTAAAAAACTCATAGTTCTAATTTCTTTGTTATAATTTATTTTTTCTTTAAAACTATTGTTATTTTCAAATTCTATTAAAAGCTCATAGTCCGAAAGAACTATACTGTCTCTAATAAAGTAAGATAAACTGAAATATAAAATAAATACTATCACACCACCAAGTCCAGGTAGAAAAAATATTAAATACACCGGTATCCCCTTTTGCACTTCTTGTATTTTCTTCATTAAAAAACTTATCAATACTGTTATTACAGCATGAGCAATTAAAAATTGCCACCAATATCTAGGGTGTAATATTAAAAACATAGAAATTAATATATCTAAAATTAATAAAATTAAACACAAAACAAAAGAAATGTATTTCAAAAAATCACCACTTTACTAGTTAATAATTAAAGATAACTATCAACTTATTTTTGTTATACTCTCCTTAAAATTCGTTAATATTCTATCCTCCACAATATAAAGATTTTCTTTAGCAGTGGCTGGAACCAAAATAAACAATATTTTATTATTTATATCATAGCTAATTATATCTACTGAACGAAGAGATTTTGTAGCTTTATCATTGATTGATTGCAAACTCAAATCAAAAACTTTATACTTCAATAATCCAAAGTCCATTCCAAAATCCTTTTTCCGTTGTTCTTCAACTTTAAGTCTTTCTTGAAAAAAGTTTATTTTCATCAATTTTGTTTCTTTAATATATTTGGATTCTTTCATTTCGTCTATATATATGGCTTGATTTAATGATTTGTTTACCCAATCCATAATAAGCTTGAATAATTGAAATGCATACTCAGATATTCTATCAAAATCCATATTCTCAATATTTACAACCGCTATAACTTTATTATTTCTAACTAAGGGAGCCGACATTAAAGGAAAATCTTCTTCTTCTATTTCCTGCCATCTAACAACTCTTTCCTTGTAAATAACTTGGCTGAACCCTTTTGAATTAGTAATTAGCAATGATTTTCTATCTTCAATCTCATTACCATAACTAATCTTAAGTCTCAAATAATTACTTTCTTCACTGTAATAATATATTGAAATAGCCGTTGCACGAAGATATTTTGCCAAGATACCAATGGTTTCTGTATATAACTCTTCTGTTTCAAAAGTTTCTAACTTTGATGCTATGTCATAAAGACTTATTATGCTTTCTTCTGAACTAATAATTTGTCTTTTTAGTTCCTTTTGTATTTTTTCTGATACAGAATAGTCTTTTTTTAATTGAGCAAAACTTTCTTCTAATAAATTAATCTCATCACTTTGTTTTTTTATATTTGAAGTGTAATTATCTTTAAAAGTTCCTAATACTACAGCTGACCATAAAAATAATAAAATATACTTATAGTTATTAAAATACTCTACTAAAAGATTAATATCTTTATTTATCTGCAAGAAAACATAAACAAAAAAACATACTGATATACAAGCACTAACAAACCCCATTTTCTTGCCATATCTAAGACCCATTACAATACTTAGTATAAATAATGGATGAGGATTCAAATTCAAATAAACTTCTTGATTAGATTGCAAAATGAAAAAAATATAATATACTATTACATTAAATAATATAGTTTCTAACACACTAAAAAAATTTTTCTTGAAATCCATACAAATACCTCCTATTGAGCAAAACTACCATTATAACTAATAAGAGAGGCATTTTCCACTCCATTAATATCAGAAATTTTTTCAATAAATGTTGTATCTGATCCAATCAATTTAACTTCAAGAGTTAATTCAGTTATTCCAGCTGTAACTGTCTTTGATTTTATTTTATTATCTAATTTAATAATATTCCTTTCTACCTCTTCCTTAGCATCTCTCCTATAATTAATGATAAGCAAATAAATATTATTTGAATTCTTATACTTTAGTAGCATAAGAGCTATTATTCCTACAAGCAATGAACCAATTAAAGCAATTGAATAAAGTCTAGCTCCACAAGTTAACCCAATAGCAATTGCCCAAAACATGAATACAATATCCAGTGAATCTTTCACCGCTGTTCGAAACCTAACAATACTTAAAGCCCCCACCATGCCTAAAGATAAAACCAAATTTGAACTAATAGTCATAATAATAATTGATGTTATAATTGCCATAAGAACTAATGCTACATTGAAATTATGATTGTAAATGACTCCACTAAAACTTTTTTTATATACAAAAAACATATATAAGCTAACAGCTAAGGTTACTCCTATAACTAAAACAATATCTTGAATTTGAAAACTTCCTATAAATGAAGATTTTAGCACGCTTTTTTTTATTATATCTTGAAAATTAATTAATTCATTCACTAAATTACTCCCCTTTCTAAGTTAGTTGTTCTCTACACAACAAATATTTAGATACAGATAGCTTGTTCAAAGAGAACATTTCTAATACACTCTTAATATGACTAGGTAAAAAATTATCATATTTAACTTCCATAATTAATGAATATTCTTTTGGCAATTCATTAGTTTTTAAGTTGCTAGAAAATATATTTTCAAAAGCATTTGCTACTGATAAATTCTTATCAAAAGTAATTCTAATATTATTATAAGGAAGAATGTAAGCTTCTCTATAATAATCCACAACAACCTTTGGTTTTAATAAATTATTTTTCATTTCTATATAGTATTCTTTTTTTATCTCACTATTTGAAGTCAATAAAAAATCAATATCTTTATGAATAATTTTTTTATATTCTTCCTTGGAGATATTATTTGATCTTTTATTTGTGTAATCACCGTATTTCTCTTTTATTTCTAATTTAATGGTTTCACTAGAAAAATTGTATGTTCTAATACGATATTTTTTACGTACTTTAATACCAGCTAATTTTTCTTTTAAAGAAGTATTGTACAAATCATCAAAATAAACACTTCTCACATGATACCCTTCATTATTCAATGTATGCTTATCTAGTTTCATGATTTTATAAAGAATATTTCTTATTTGAATATAGTTACCATAAGGTAAAAGGTATTTGTGTTCATGCCTCAAATTAATGCTTTTCGTCACCAAATATAACTCTCCCCCTTACTTAATACAATAATTTAATTAACATAAAATTTTTTAGTTCCAAAATAATATCCATTGCTTTCTGCTTCTATATATAAATCAAAAGCATCCATTTTATTTTCATTTGAATCAGTAACAAAGACTCTCCAATAATATGTGCCTTTTGGTAACATATCAATAATTAATTCTTTTTCATGTATATCATTTTTAGAGTATAAAATGGTCTCAAACTTTGGAGCATCACTTATTTCTACAGAATAAGTAAAAGCATCTCCTTGAAAATCATAGGATTCTGTCCATTGGAAATGAAGATTGTTTCCTAGCATCGTTGGTTCCCCCATAAAAACCGGCATTGGTTTTTCAAGATTTTCATAATAATTAGCTTTGTTTAATTCAATATTTTTTTGCAATTCTTCAAATTCTAGATTAATCTCATCTAAATTAAATTTATCCCCAATATCTTCAGCTTCATTTCTTAAAAATTCTATTGCAATTGGTTTATAAAGATCTATTAAATTTTCCATCTTTTCTTCAGAAATAATTTCATGAATTTCTTCAATCTTCTTATTTAAATCTTCAAGATTGTCTTTATTTCTAAAGAATCGATTTGTTAAAACATTTCCCCAGTAATTAGATAATCCATTTTGCCAAATAGCTCGACTACTTCTATACCCACCTAATCCCTTGTCATAATCCCACGGAAGAAAATACCAAGTATCACTATCAGACTCGCTGTATAAAAAATAATTTCTACTTGCTGTGTCTATATTATCAAATAATATATTGGTAGCTAGCCATGTAAGATAATTTTCTCTATCAAAATATTTATCAAATACATCATTTATATGAATAAATTTATTATTTAAATCATCTAGCATGTCAATAAGCTTTTCATGGTCCTCACTACCTTTTATTTCTAAAATCTTTTCAAATTCTTTTTCGTTATATTCAGCATCTTCTTTCAGTTTTAGATAATCTTCATATTTATAAAACTCAAAATTTTCAACTTTGTACAATGAACCATTCTGATCCAAATTATGATTTTTTAGAAAATCAGTGTCTACATGCTCTATTTGTGTATATAATCCAAAATCCAAATATTCTTTAGTATAATCTTCTTCACTTAAATCCTTTATATAAAGATGAATAAATTCTGTTCTTAAACTTGTAATATTAGGTATTGATTTTATTAAATCAAAACTTAGTTTGTTTCTTATTCTTAATGTATCAAAGTGATGTTTATTAAGGTTTATAGTTAGAAATTCATTCCAAGGGCTATTTTTATTTAATTTAATCTTATAGGATTTTATTTCCGCTAACCTTGAAGATTGTCCTCTTAATTCCATGATGCCATTATAATCTGTTAATCCATACCCAAAATCTGTACTTGAAATAATACCATTACTACCTTCTTGAAATATTATTTTTACCTTTATATCATCTACACTATCATCAATAGAGCTTTCATTTAATTGAGAAAAAGTTTTTCCATATTCATCATGCCCTGTCTCCGCTGGTAAAACAGTAATGTAAAGTTCTTTTACTATAACATCTTCTTCTTTATAAATATCTTGGTTATCTTTAATACTTGTATTATTTGAATTATTATTTTCACCAAAATCACTATTTAAGCAGGATGTAACTAACAAATTTATTATTACAAGCATACCTATTAATTTAATTTTCACTTGTTTAACTCACTCCCCCAACCATTATTTAGAAAAATCCCATTTTGAATATCTATTTTCCAACTGGCTTTGTAAATGAGTCCACCCCATTTTTATAGAAAAATCTTTACTCTCAGATTCTTTATCAAATGATATAGTTAATACTTTTGTTTTCTTCTCATTGATTGTTTCAATAAAATCTTTTAAATCTTCAATTTTTGATAAATCATTGTTTATATAAGGAGAAGAAAAATTTTCCCAAAGTATGCCATCTATAAAATCAGAGCTGTAATCCTTATAAGTTCTTAATCCTCTATTTTGTATTATCACTATAGAAGGATATTTTTCTTTAACTTTATAAACAAAGTCAGTATATCCTTTTTTTAATTTTTTATAGGTTTCTAAATCACTTTCATAATAATCTATCCAATCAATTGTATCTAAAAACACTCCATCCATATTTTTACACATTATTCTTTCTTCTAATACTTCCAATAAAGCATTTTGGTAATTTTCATTTGAAATATCCCCAATATAATTTTTTCCAGATTTACTCAATACTTTTTCACCTTTAATAGTTAAATAATTAGAGTCTTTCATCTTATTTATAAGAATATCATCCCAAAATCCAACTTCCATCAAAGAAAGGTATCCTACTATCTTTGTTTCATTTGTTTTTAAATAATCCACATCCTTTTTTTCAAAAAATGAACCTTCCACAATTAGTAAATCAAATCTAGTCATATCTTCTAGAATGTTTTCATCAATTTTTCTATAATAAATTCTATATGAACTAATTTCTTTCAAAGGGTTACTAATTCTTGAATGTAAAGATGTGTATATACACGAGAATATACACAATACTATAATGAAAATTGCTATTAATAAAATATTCTTTTTATTCATTTTTTACTCCTATTAAATCCAACTCAGAATTTTCTTAATAATCATTATTATATCATAATATTTCGACAAATTGTGGTTTTTTTCGCAATTCCCATAATATATACTTTATGTATATATATAATTTTTTTCAAGCAAAAAGGAAGTATATCTAATACTTCCTTTTTTTATTAAAATTTAAATTTTCTTAAAAACCACTTCTTTTTTTATATCACAACTGTTTTCCTCAATAGTAATTTTATAGATATGAGGGCAACCTTTATCTCTCCACTTTTTCATGTACCTAGCATTAATTTCTGTACTTGTATAATAGTTTTCATCATAAAAATCTGAAAACTCAAAATAACTTTTCAAACTCTTTTTACATAGTATCAAATCCGTTTTATTTATGTTGCTGCATATTGGAATAAAGAATCTTAGGGGTACTTCGTAATCAAACTCCCCTTTTCCTTTAATTTTCTTTGATTCTATTAATACTCTTTTAAATAAAATATTTTCTTTATCATCCTCATGAATTTTTAATTTAAATATAATTTTCCCACTTTTATTTTTCTCTAGTTTAATTTTAATCATTTGTTCACCATCTGCCTTAATCTTTTTTTGTGTTCTTATTTTATCACAATTATAATATTTTGCATAACTTTTTTATAGACAGATTTTTAAAAACAATACCCAGGATGAAAAAATCCTAGGTATTGTTTTTAAGTTAATTTTAATTCATTTTTTATTTTTGTTGTTGATATTTCTGGGGTTCTAGGTAAATATACAACTTCACAATACTCTTTCATATAATCAAACTTGCCTTCCCAATCATTTCCCATAACAAGCTTTTCTACACGATATTCTTTTGCATCATGTATTTTTTGTTCCCAGTTAGTTTCCTCAATAACTAAATCAACATAACGAATTGATTCAAGAAGTTTTTTTCTTTCCTCAAAGGAAAAATAACATTTTTTTCCTTTCATTTCATTGAATTCATCAGATGATAAAGCAACTATCAAATAATCTCCTTGTTTTTTTGCTCTTTTCAATAAATTGATATGCCCATAATGTAGCAAATCAAAAGTTCCATAAGTAATTATTCTCTTCATTATGTTTTCCTTCCATTAACCTTTTATTTATTATAAACTTTATTAACTTATTATAAACTTTATTAACCTTTTATTTCAAAATATTTTCTATAGTATATTTAGTGAGTCTATGGCTATTATTAGAAATATTATCATCAAAGATTTGCTTTTTTAATTTTTCTAGTTCTTTCATAAAATGTATACTAAAATAATATTCTTCATCTTTTGTAATTATTGAATAGTATCTTTTAATTCTTTAAAATATATTCTAATAATCCATTGATTATAATATCATCCTTTACATCTTTTTTCAATGTATGTTAATTGTTTATTATGTCACTCTTTTCCTTTTCATTTTGTTTATACTTTATTCCCATAAGTTCTTAATCATATTTTCAATTTCACTTTTTCTTTTTTTCGTTTCTTTTAAATCAATTATATATCTACCTTTATTTTCATATATTACATCTCCTTCTTTGATCTCAACAGGTAGTTTTTCTTTTTCTATATCTATCATTGTTTTGTCTTCTTTTTCGCAAATGGCAAATTTTCCTTCAAATCTATCAATTATTAATTTCATATTGACTCCCTTCTTAATCTAAACTTAGTTTAAAATTTCTTACACCACTTTCTTTCATAAATCTTTTTATATCAAATGATGGTCCTTCCTATGTCTTCAATTATAACTTATTTGTTTTTCGGGTTTATGTCAATACTTGAGGCACAAAAAATTAAATTCTAAATAGCTTATTCTTTTCATAGGTAACTTTTTATAGGTATACCTATATGTATTTATCCCTTATTAAGTAATTATTACATCCAAATATCAAGTAAATATAAAAGATTATGTGAAATTGTGTGAAAAACAGAATAAAATCATTTGCTCTTTTTTTTTAATCTATGGTATATTATACGTAGAAATGTTTCTAAATACATTCTATATTTTTTTGTTATTATAACTAAAATATTATTTTACGAGGAGCTAATTATGAAACCTATTATTTTAGTAGATTCCAGTAGCGATTTACCGCGAGACTTTGTTGAACATAATAATTTGATTTTTGTAAGTTTGATTTGCAATCTAGACGAGAAAAACTATGAAGATGATTTTGGGGAAACTCTTTCTTATTCTCACTTTTATAAAAGATTAAGAGAAGGGGCCATGCCTACTACCTCTCAAGTGAATATTTTCAATTTTGAGGAAATCTTTAGAAAACATGCTTTGAAAAAAGAACCTATAATTTACTTGGCTTTTGACTCTGCAATAAGTGGCACCTATAATAGTGCTGTTATTGCAAGACAACATATTTTAGAAGAAATTAAAGAAGCTGATATCACAATCATCGATACTAGAAGTGCTAGTATTGGTGAAGGATTACTAGTTTATAAAGTACTTGAAATGTTAAAAAATGATGTTTCAAAAGAAGAAATTATTGACTGGATAGAAGATAACAAATTTAATATTAGGCATTATTTTGTTGTTGAAGATTTATTTCATCTACAGCGTGGAGGAAGAATTTCTCCAACAAAAGCTAAAGTAGGCACACTTTTAAATATTAAACCTTTGCTTGATATTAATAAATCTGGAGAATTAATCAACATTGCAAATATTAGAGGCAGAAAAAAAGCAATTAAATCTTTAGCTGAATATTTCCATAAAAACATGAATGATAAATCTTTAGATGTAGTTGGAATAATTCATGGTGATTGCTTAGAGGATGCCCTAATTTTAAAAAATTTACTTGAAGAAAATTATAATTTTAAAGAAGTGTTGCTCAATCATGTAGGCCCTGTTATCGCCTCTCATACCGGTGCCGGAATTATTGGACTTGCCTTTTTAGGCAAAGAAAGACCAGAGTAGATATTTATCTACTCTGGTCTTTTTATTCACTCATAACACATTGAAGTTAACCCATTTTAATTATTAATTATAACAAATTACAGGAATACCTGCCTTAATATTAAGATATACTGCTTCTGCTAATTCATGTGGCGAATTCACACAACCATGAGACCCATTTGTCATGTAAATTTGTTCACCAAAGGATTTTCTCCAAGTAGCATCATGAATCCCTATATTCCCATTAAAAGGCATCCAAAATTCAACATTTGTTTCATAATCTTCGCCTCTTAACACCGCATCCTTTTGTTTATATTTTAACTTATAAACTCCAGCTGGTGTGCCATTATTAGCAGCTATATTACCTGTAACAACTGGTCCGTCTGTAATCAAAGCCCCATTTTTATAAAGCCATAAATGTTGACTAGTAAGACTTATTTCTATATAAGTATTCCCAATATCATTATCGCCCCCATAAATAGCCGTTTGAGTAAAAGAAGGTTTTTTCTCAACAGTTTTACCTTCCTTAATATCTTCAATTAAAGCTTGTGTTTCTTTTGCTTTATTTATAATCCACCCATAATCTCCTCCACCAACTTTTATTTTTTCTCCAGTGGATGCTACAAAATCTCTTTTCTTTCCAACTGTATTATAATCTTTTGCAAGAGTCTCCACATAATCTTTAACTTTATTTTCATTAATTTTAAAATCAAGATTTTCATCAATTTCAATCCATTCATTAATCAATGAAGAATCTAAAATCTCTTTTTCTTTTCCAAATGTATAAGTAACCTTTGATGATACGTATTTATTAAGTAATTCTTTTGCTTCAATGATTTTTTCAGAAGTTGAAGTGAATTCAGGTTTCACATAACACTCTAATTTCTCTAAATCAATTGAATTTTCACTTTTTTCTAGTGCATTAAGTAAATTTTTATATAAGATATCCTTGTCCACCTTAGTTCCAAGCACTTCAGGAACAATCTGGTAACTACCCTTTTCATATTTAATACTTGCACTTACGGGTTCAACAATATTATTAGTATCAAAGCAAGTAAGCTTATCTACCCTTTCTTTTAATAATTTTTCATCAAATTTAATTTCTTCCACTATAGCATTTTCTTTTTTGCTTAAAACTGCCACTATCCATTTGAATGGCTGCTGAGTATCCTTTGAGTCTTTAAACTCTTTCCCCGATACATAACTCAAGCCAATGTCCGAAATTACAATTTGTTCACTTTTACCATTTCGTTCATTTAAAGTTATATTATACTTTTCAAGTTCATTTGCCATTATTGATTCTACTTCTTCAACACTCTTTCCAGAAACACTTACACAATTTATGGTAGAACCAAAATAAAAATGATTCATAAAATAAATTGACATGCCAACGTATATAAAAATTATAATACTAAAACAAACTATAAGTGCTATTGTAATTTTTTTATGTCTTTTTATCAAACTTGATATTGAGTTTATTTTTTTGTTTCCTTTTAATTCACTTTCTAAATTTTCCATGTTTTATTATCCTTTCAACATTTTTAAACTTTATTTTCAAACTTTAATCTGTTTCTTATTACATAATCATCATTTACACATTAATACATACCTATAAAATCATACTATATTTTTAGTAATTTTTCCATAGCTTTTTTATTAAATAGATAAATTTTATTTATATCTATACCCTATAAATATCTATAAAGATATAAAAACAAACAAATCACATTATTGACAAATATGATGGATTAGTATAAAATTATATTGAAAAAAGGTTTTGAAACCATATTCCACATTATGAAACTAATTGGAATATTAATTTCTTTCTTATAGACTCTTAATCATAAGAAAGATTATAAAAATTTAAATATTACCATAAAAGGAGCTTGATGTTATGTCAGTTTTAAATGTAAAATCAAAAGATAATTGTAAGTATGATTGTATTTCTTTGGGTGAGGTTATGCTAAGACTTGATCCAGGCGAAGGTAGAATTAAAAATTCAAGATCATTCAACGCATGGGAAGGCGGCGGCGAGTACAACGTTTCTCGTGGTTTAAAAAAATGTTTCCGTAAAGATGTAGCAGTTGTTACAGCTTTAGCTGAAAACGAAGTTGGTTACTTGGTTGAAGACTTTATAATGCAAGGTGGAGTTGATACTTCTCTTATTAAATGGGTTCCTTATGATGGAATTGGTAGAGGCGTACGTAACGGTATTAATTTTACTGAAAGAGGATTTGGTGTTCGTGGAGCTTTAGGAGTTTCCGATAGAGGTAACACTGCAGCTTCTCAATTAAAAGTTGGAGATATTGATTGGGATTACATATTTGGTACTTTAGGTGTTAGATGGCTACACACTGGTGGTATTTTCGCAGCACTTTCTGATACAACACCAGATGTTGTTATTGAAGCAGTAAAAAAAGCAAAACAATATGGAACAATGGTTTCTTATGACCTTAATTACAGACCATCTTTATGGAGCTATATTGGTGGAAAGCCAAGAGCACAAGCTGTAAATAAAGAAATTGCTAAATATATAGACGTTATGATTGGTAACGAAGAAGATTTCACTGCTTGCTTAGGTTTTGAAGTTGAAGGTAACGATGGTGACCTTAAAGAACTTAATCTTGATGGATATAAAAAAATGATCAATAATGTTGTAGAAGCATATCCTAACTTTAAAGTTGTTGCTACTACATTAAGAGGAGTTAAAACTGCTACAGTTAATGATTGGAGCGCTATTTGTTGGGCTGATGGAGAAGTTTACAAAGCTAACGATTATGATAGTCTTGAAATCATGGACAGAGTTGGTGGCGGAGATAGTTTTGCATCAGGACTTATTTATGGTCTTATGAACGGTGATGATGCTTTAACTGCTGTTAATTACGGTGCTGCACATGGTGCCATTGCAATGACAACTGCTGGAGACACTTCAATGGCAAGCATTAAAGAAGTAAAAAATCTTATGTCTGGCGGAAGCGCAAGAGTACAAAGATAATATATTTAATATTTAAAAGAAGCTTTCAAATTTATGAAAGCTTTTTTTTTTAATTATATGGTATCCCTATATAATTTTTCTAAGATAATATCCTGCGACTATGGGGCTCAAAGCAATAAAAAATAAATATGCTTTTAAAATTTCAAAATCTTTAAATATCATCAAAACAATTAATAATATGGTTGAGCTTATTATTCTTCCTAAATTCAAATATATATCCTTATTTATAATGTATTCCATTCTCAATTCACTATTGTGGGATTTATCTATTAAGTTAAAGGTAGAGGAATTTTGTTGAATTATAAAAAAGGGTAGAAAAAATGCATCCATCACAACATAAATCATCAACATAAACTTTGACACATTTATTGTAAGTCCTAATACTGCAAAAAAAGATCCAAGTGTACCTAATAGAATTGCTTTTTTTCTTAAAGGCGGTTTGATTATTTTTTGAACTAATATATAAGATGATGATGTTATTACAGAAGCCATCAAAGTTAACTTTCCTAAAAAAAGTTCACTTTTTACTGTTTCAATAACCAAGATATTTATTATAAAAATAATAATAACATCTCTAAATCCCCAAAAAAATATAGACTTTTTTAAAAATTCCCATTGTTTAAAATTGGGGTGCAAAGCTTCTTTTATATTTAATTTGCTATTATTATAATCACACTTAAGTATAGAACTCATAAAAAAAAGAAGTACAAACATAGAAAGCGTTAATAGAAATACAATCTTATAGCCTTTATAACCGTTAAAGGATGTAATTATAAAAGCAGATGTTATTGGCGCTATAGCCGCAGCAATTCCAGCGCAACAGCCGTTATACCCATTAAAAGTATCTCTATTATTTAAACTGGTGAGCTCAAAACTTAAGGTATTAAAGGCTAGCCAATAAAATCCACATGCTAGGCCATATACAATCCCAAGAAAATAAATATAACCTATTCCTTTTTCCCCCATTGATAATATCAACAAATAAAATATTGCATAAATAAACAATCCAATCCTTAAAGGCCAAATCCCATTTTTCTTTTTAGCAATATAAGCTGCTAAAACAAAAGTTATTGGTGTAAATATGTAATGCATAAGGTTATAGACAACTATAACTTTAAAATCATTTGTTTTGTTCCAAAAAAACACATTTATAAAGATATTTGAAAGTCCCATGGCAAAAGTAAAAAGTCCACTTATAATAATTAATATTTTTGCTTTTCTGCACACTAAATGATCTCCTTTAATTTGTCATTGTTATTATTATGTGCTTAATACAAAATCATATACTATTTGTGGTCCCTATTTGTAAAAACATATTGCGTTTTTTCCTAATTGTTTTTTTGCTTTATACATAGCCATATCTGCTGCGCTAATTAAATCAACTGTGTTTATAGCATCTTCTGGGTATATGGCTACTCCAAAACTTGCACTTCCTGCAATAGAATAGCCTTTGAGGTCAAAAGGAAGATTAAAACATTCTTTGAAATTACCTACATACTTTAGCAATCTATCTTTTTCAATGCCCTGTTTAATGATTAAAGCGAACTCATCCCCACCTATCCTTCCTAGCAAATCTCCTGGAAGAACCTTTTCTGATAATCTATTGGATACTTCATATAAAAACAAATCCCCTATATAATGTCCCATGGTGTCATTAACTTTTTTGAAATCATCTAAATCGATAAATACAACTGAATACTTTAAATTATCTTTTTTACACAAATCATAAGTAGTTTCTATCTCTTCCAAGAACATCTTTCTATTTGGCAATTGAGTAAGCACATCATAATAAGCTAATTCTTGAAGCCTAAGTTCATTTGCTTTAATCTTTTTAATATATTTTTTTATTTCTTCATTTTGTTCTTTTTCTTTTCGATATTGTTCCATATTATTTATAAAATTATTTCTGAATATATAATTAATTCCAAGGGTGAAGATACCAATAAGCAAATGTACCCAAAAATGAACAACATAATATCTTGGAACAATTTGCAAAGAACGCTCACTGAAAAAGATATATAAATAAACATCTGCTAGCATTCCTGAAATTACTACGTAAAAAACCATACTTCCATCAATTCTGATAATTGAAATAAGCAATAACAAAAAAAGTAATGTCCATATGGATATTCCTAAAACTTCATAATAATTAATGGTTATTGATAAAAACAAAATTCCACTTAATAAATTAACTACATGTATTTTCAATTTTAAATTCCATTTTGTTTTATTGACCATGAGAAAAAACATTCCAAAAATAATCATGGTTATTTGATGTACCACTGAGCTAGCATTTAAATTTGTGGAATATATCGATAAAATAAAACTAGCAAAAGCAATTACAAAACAAACAATAGCCATAAAAAGGGCTACTAGTTTATTTTCTATAAAAAGAAGGTCTTTTATATCATATATTTCTTTCATTTTTTCTAAACATTTATCTTTTCTATTTAAAATTGAAATTTTATTTTTTTTCACCAAAATACCTCCGTTTATTTAAACATTATGTCGTATTTTCTAATATACTACTATATTACCATGTATAACTCTTTTTTTAAAGTATCCATACAAGAAGACTTATCTTTAAAAATTACTGTTAAAATCAGCCATAAGCTTTTATAATATAGATAACCACAAAACCGAAGTTATAAAACCATTGAACGTTTGATAACATAAAGGAGATTAATAAATGACAAATTTTAGAAACGAACAAGATAATGATACCCTGCAACTTTTGTATAAAGTTTACCCAGTATTAAAAAAAATAGATGATAAAAATAATGGTATCATTAAAGATAATATTACTTTTAGAAAAGTTAGTGCCGAAGAATATTTACCATTCACTACAAATACTTGCCCCGGTTTCATATTTGTAATAAAAGGAATAGTTAATATACAAAAAATCAATTTAAATGGTGAAGAAACTAATTTGTATAATATAGAATCTGGTGATTTGTGCCATGAGGCTTTAAGTTGTTTATTAAATTACCAACCTTTAGATATTTTAGGAAAAGCTTTAGTTGATTCCCATATAGCAATTCTTAATTTTGAATTGGTAGAAAAAATCTTGCTAAAGGAAAATGATTTTTTACAACATATGTACCAAGATATTCATAACAAATTTTGTTTAATTGTAGAAAATAAAGAAAAAATAATGCATGAAGATTTGGAAACAAGACTTTTAAAACTATTAATCAGCAAAGATTCTAAGTTGATTTATTTAAAACATAGTGACATTGCATTAGAGATTGACTCTACAAGAGAAAGCGTAAGTAGAAAACTTAAATACTTAGAAAAATTAGGATACATTTCTTTAACTAGGGGAAAAATAATGATTATAAAAGATCTTCATGAACTATTAAAATAACAAAAGTCTTCTCCATTTCTATTATTTATGTGATTTAATCACATAAAATTTAAAATTATTGTTATATACTATATTTAGTTAATAAATTAACTATCACCCAAAATTTAAACTTGGTAATTTAGGAGGTAATAATATATGCTTAATTTTTTAAAAAACAATAGTAAAAAGGTTATTAACGTAAATGATATAGATACATTACTTGGAAAAATAGATTTAATTGATATTAGAGAACCTTATGAATATAATAGTGGAACTTTAAAAACTGCTAAAAATATTCCTATGGGCACAATTTTAAATAATCCTGAGAAATATTTATCTAAGGACAAAGAATATTATATCATGTGCCATTCTGGTGCAAGAAGTTCTAGAACTTGCAGTAGTCTTATAAAAGAGGGCTATAATGTTGTAAATGTATCTGGTGGAATGGGCTCATATGTAGGAACAAAAAGAAACTAATATAAATTGGAGGTCAATATTATGAAGAGAAAAGTTTTAATTGTAGGCGGAGTCGCTGGTGGAGCATCTGCTGCAGCAAGATTGAGAAGAAATAGTGAAGAAGATGAAATTATTATGTTTGAAAAAGGACCTGATGTTTCTTTTTCTAACTGTTCATTACCTTATCACTTAAGTGGAGTTATTGATAAAGCTGAAAAACTTGTGCTTATGAGTACTGAAAAATTTCTTAAGCAATATAGAATAGATGCAAGAGTTAATAATGAAGTTCTACAAATTGATAGAAAAAACAAAACAGTTAAGGTTAAAAATCTACTTACTGAAGAAATATATTCTGAAAATTATGATAAACTTATTTTATCACCAGGGGCTAAACCTATAGTTCCTAACATACCAGGAATTGAAAAAGTAAATGTTTTTACCATTAGAAATGTTGTTGATATAGATAAATTAAAGAGGTTTGTAGATTCCCTTGAAGCAAAAGATGTAGCTGTAATAGGTGGAGGCTACATAGGGGTTGAAGCTGCTGAAAATCTAAGAGAAGCCGGCTATAATGTGTCTCTTATAGAAGCTATGGATCAAATTTTAAGACCTTTTGATTATGATATGGTTCAAATACTCCATAAGGAAATATATGACCGTGGAATTAAATTAGTGGTTGGAGACAAAGTTGAATCTTTTGAAGAAAACTCTGTTGTTTTAACTTCTGGCAAAAAAATCAATGCTAAAGCTGTTATTATGGCGATAGGAGTGGCTCCTGAGGTTGATTTAGCTAAAGAGGCTGGTTTAGAACTAGGAATAACTGGTGCAATAAAAACAGATAAAAACTATATGACAAATGACAAAAACATATATGCTGTAGGCGATGCTATTGAAGTATATAATTCATTATCTCATTCTATGACAAAACTATCTTTAGCTGGACCAGCACAAAAGCAGGCAAGATCAGTTGCAGACCATATTAATAATAAAGCTACCTTAAATAAAGGATATATCGGTTCCTCTGCTATAAAGGTATTTGATTACAATGGAGCATCCACAGGATTAAATGAATCTCTCATAAAATTCTTAAATTTGAAAATAAATTATGAGGTTGTAAATATTATAGTCAGCGACAAAGTTGGTATTATGCCAGACTCTGCACCTATGCATTTCAAATTATTATTTGAGGTTCCAACTGGTAAGATTTTAGGGGCTCAAGCTATTGGAAAAGGTGATGTAACAAAAAGAGTTGATACAATTGCTACTGCTATAAAATTTGGTGGTACTGTAGAAGATTTAAAAGATTTAGAACTATGTTACGCTCCCCCATTTAGTACTGCAAAAGATGTAGTTAATTATGCTGGATATGTAGCTTCAAATTTATTATCAGGAGATTTTAAACAAGTTACCGTTGATAAAGTAAGAGAATTAGTAGAAAATAATGCTTATATAATCGATGTTAGAGAAAAAGGTGAATATGCTAGAGGCCATATTAAAGGTTCTAAAAATATTCCTTTAAGTGAATTAAGAGATAGAATAAATGAAATACCAAAAGATCAAACAGTATATTTACACTGTAGAACTGGCCAAAGAAGCTATAATGCTACCTTAGCATTGCAAAATGAAGGATTTGACCAAATTTATAATATAACTGGCAGCTTTTTAGGCTTATCTTTCTATGAATATTATAATGATAAATTTACTGGAAGAAATAGCATAGTTACAGAATATAATTTCAACTAAAAACATATGAAAAAATGAGGATAGTAGCTAGATTTTTCTAAACCAAATCTAGTTACTATCCCCTACTCTTTTTTTGTGTATATTTAAGACTCTTTAATTAATAAATCTTATTTCCAAGATATATCTGCTTCTTTTCTTGGAGTTGTTCTTTTATATTTAACATCAGGATAACCAATTACCATACAAGTTACTATTTCATTTCCTTCTTTAAGTCCAAGTAACTCTTCAATAGCTTTATTTCCTTTTGCAGCTCTTACAAAAAATCCACTAAAGAAAGTTCCAAGTCCCAAAGCATTAGTCATAAGTTCCATATTTGATGAAGCTAATGCTCCATTTACTTCTGACTTAGCTGTAACAACTATTAATGCTGGTGCATTAAAGAATAAGTTATCATTTTTAGTAGAATCTTCTTTATAAGCACTATACATTCTTACCCACATTTCAGCGTAACCCTTATACATCATAGTTTCTGGTGTTAAATTAGCCAACATGTGTTCACCAATATTTTTCAAACTTTCAAAAGTCAATTCTTTTACTTCTTTCATTTGCTCTTTTACCACTACATATGATACATCTTGCATATTACTTCCAGTTTGAGTAAATCTTCCTGCCTCTATAATTTTAGAAATTTTTTCTATTTCTACATCTTTATCTTTAAATTGTCTTATAGTTCTTCTAAATTTGATAAAATTCAATAAATTATCAGAATCAACTTGGAATTGCTCTTTATTGTACTCCACTACATCGTCCATATTGTATTCATCTGTTGATATAGCATTTGTAGGACATACTGCAATACAATGACCACATTTAAAACAAGTTACATTTCTAATATTAGCTTTGCCCTCTGTTATTTCTATATCTCTTGCAAAACAATCTTTAACACATTGTCCGCATCCTATACACTTCTCACTATTAACTTTCATCATAAATTTACTCTCCTTATTCCTTAAATTATTATTATCTCTTTGACATATGCATAAATAAAACTTATAATAAGCTCATGCATAAATTTAGTTTTTTTATCAACAAATATGATTATACATGGATTAAATCATTCTGTCCAATTATTAAAATTCACATAGTAATAACTTTTAGTTATGTCTAACTAAGTTTTTCTTCAAACTTAAGCTAAAAATTAAGGAGCCCTGAATATATGAACTTACAACAATTAGAATATTTTAAAAAAATAGCCGAAACTGAAAATTTTACCACGGCTGCAACTTTAATTTCAGTAAGTCAGCCAGCTTTAAGTAAAGCCATTTCTAAATTAGAGGATGAATTAAAAGTTCCTTTATTCCAAAGAAATAAACGTAATGTTACTCTTACTTCTTATGGAAAATCCTTTTTAATACATACCGACTTAGCTTTATTGCAAATTGAGAAAGGAATAGAAGAATTAAAGTTTATGGTGAATTCAGAGGAAGGTAATATTTCAATTGCTTCAACTCATTGTATTGGAACTTATTTTATGCCCTTTATAATAAGTGGCTTTTTAAGTATTTCTCCTGATACCAAGTTTCAATTTAATCATCAACCCACTTCAAAGATAATAAAAGATTTAAAAGAAGGTAAAATTTCTCTAGGTTTTTACGAAAAAAATGATAACCTTCTTACAAACACTGAAATTGAGTCAATTCCAGTAAAAAAAGAAAAATATGTTTTAATCGTTGCCAAAAATCATTTTCTTGCAAAAGAAACGGAAGTTTCTTTGAAAGATTTAAAAAATGAATCTTTTATTGTTTATTGTGATGAAAATAAAGATAAAATGCTTTCTTATTCTGAATTTATTGATTATACTCCTAAAGTTTCAATTCAACCCAGTGAGGCAAGTATGCTAGGGGGATTGGTTGCAGCAGGTGTTGGTATAACAATAGTTCCTAACACTCCACTCATTAATACAAACACTCTTTCTATAGTTAATATAAAAGAGGATATTGGTTATAAAACAATTTATATGGGATGGCTTAAAAATTCATCATTATCCTTAAATACAACTAAGTTTAAAGATTATGTGCTCTCCCTAATTTAAACTCTTCATTTATTTTATGATTTTTAATATTTTAATCAATTGATTTTAAAAATAAATATTGTTATACTAAATTCATAAACAAAGTTATTTTATATTATTAACGCCTCATACAGGTGTTTCTATAACATTTCAACAAAAATATTCACTATATTATTATTTAATGAGAGGTTTTTATGAATAAACTAAGTAATTTAGATTTTATGAAAAGAATGGCAAAAGGACTCACTTCACAATTTGGACGAAACTGTGAAGTGGTTATTCATGATTTATCTTCCGGATATAACGATTATCCAATATTATTTATTGAGAACGGACATGTTACTCACAGAACAAGCCACGATGGTCCCTCACGTATTGTTTTAGATACTTTGAAACATTCCTCAACTGATGTGGAAGATAAATTGAATTATATTACAAAGACTCAAGATGGTAAAGTCTTAAAGTCAAGTACTATATATATAAGAGACGATGAGAATAAAGTGGTAGGGATATTTAGCATCAATTATGATATTACCGAACTTACCATTGCAAGTAATTGTATAGACTCTTTAATAAGCCATAAAGATGATCTTCAAGAAGCCAGTAAAATTCCTCAAAATGTAAATCAATTACTTGACGATTTATTAGATGAATCTGTAAAAAAAGTTGGAAAACCTGTCCCCTTGATGAGTAAAGAGGAAAAAATAGAAGCTATACAATTTCTTAATGAAGCTGGTGCTTTTTTAATTACTAAATCTGGGGAAAAAATAGCAACTTTTTTTGGTATTTCAAAATACTCTATTTATAATTATGTAGAAATAAAGAATAAACTTTAATATTTTATATAAATTTCTGCTTATCTTTATCAAAAAAACAAAATGCTTTTGCATGGCAAAAGCATTTTGTTTTTTTATGAGCTTATTTTTTATTGAACCTTTTTCAGCTTTTTTTATTCTTAATTCCTACAGTGGAATCTCTTTCCTTTGTAGAATAAGAATTTCTAAGATATTTATAAAAATCTTCTTTTTCAAGAGGACGACTATAATAATATCCTTGAATCAAATCACAGCCTATAGATTCAAGATACTTTATTTGATCTTTAGTTTCTGCTCCTTCTGTAATAACCTTTAGTTTTAATTTATTTGCCATATTAGTTATTACCTGCGCAATTTCTCCACTATCTTTTTCAGGATAATCTTTTATAAAACTTCTATCTATCTTTAATTTATCAACATTTAAATTTTTTAAATAACTTAAGGATGAAAAACCAGTTCCAAAATCATCTATAGCCACAGTCATCCCTAACTCTTTGAATTTCTTCAAATACTCATTCACAATATTAATATCCGTCATCAAAACACTTTCTGTTATTTCAATTTCAAAATTATTAAAATTCACATTGTACTTTTCACCAAGCTCTTTAAACTTTTCCAAAAGATTTTTATCATTAAATTGTAATGGAGAAACATTTATAGAAATTCTAAAATCGTTGCTTAACTCTTCTTTTATGAAAGAATAATCCTTAAATATTTTTTCTATTAACCAATACCCTATTTCAATAATTTGTCCGGTTTTCTCAGCAAGAGGTATAAAAACAACTGGTGAAACATTTCCCAATTCAGAATTATTCCATCTTATCAAAGCCTCTGCCCCTACAATGTCCTCTTCTTCTATTTTAATCTGTGGTTGATAATAAACATCTAACTCATTATTTACAATAGCTTTTCTTAACAATAAATCCATTTCTATTTCTTTTTTTATAGCATTTTTAAAATCATCTTCATAGAACAAGTATTTTTTTTCTTTTAAGCCTATTACCTTTTCCATTGCTAGGTAAGCATTACTTATAAGTTCCCCAGAATTAGTTCCATCTTTAGGATAAATTGAAATCCCCGCTTTAATGTCATAAAAAACTTCCTCTTCATTTACATAAATTGATTCTTTATTTACTTCAAAAAACTTTTGAATAAAATCCTCAAATTTATTTTTGCTATCCAAAGAAGATACTCCAACAACAAAATTATTTTTACTTATTTGAGCAATAAAATCTTCTTCATGAAGTGTGCCTTTAATCCTTTGAATTAAATTATTCACAACAGCTTGCCCATCTTCCTTTTTCTTTAACACAATGCTATTATAATTTTCAATATAAAAATATATAATAAACAAATTATCTTTCTTAACTTTAATATTATTATCTATTAATATTTCTAATAGATTCTCATTAGGTAAATTTGTTTCAAAATTATAATTTTGCAGTTTTACTACGTATTCTTCTTTTTTCTTTGTTTTAGTTAAATCTGTGAATATACCCATATAATTAACTATTTTTTTATTATACTCATTCTTCACTTCAAATATACTAAGTTTTTTAGGGTACAAACTCCCCCCCTTTTTTTTATCCCATAACTCTCCTTGCCAATGTCCTTTAGTATTTAAGTTTTTCCACATATCATGATAAAATTCTTTGGATTGTTTATTAGATTTAAAATAGCTGGTTTTTAATCCCAAAACTTCTTCTTTCATATATCCGGTAGCTTCTTCAAATGATTTATTAACATATATTATATTTGTATAACTATCTGTTACAATTACTGCATCACTGGTATGTTCGGCTATTCTTTCTGTAAGATTCAGCAAAGCCTTATCTTTTTTGGAATAGTACTTTGCTACTATTATTATAAACATCAATATACTAATACCAATTAAAACTAAAATATCTTCATATTTCATTCCAAAAATAATACTATCTTTCATAATCGGCAAGTCATTTGGATTATATTTAGTAACAATTACCCAATTATAATCAGATTCAATTTTATCATCAAGCCCCTTTAAAGGCCATACCTTCATATAATAATCAACTTCTTCGTTGTTTTCATAAAGTCCAGTGTCTTTTAATTTTATCTCAGCCCATAAATTTGGATTTTCCATACTTATATTAACATTTTTCATTTCTTCAAACATAAAGCCAAAATTTTTACTTTCATCTTTATTAAAAAGATAATAACCTTCATTATTTATTAAAAAAGAATTAGTAATATTGTATTCTGATTTATTAAATTCATCATCAAACAAATTTAATAAATCTTGCACTAAATAGTTAACAATTAATATTCCTTGGAAATTATTATCATCAGAATACATTGGAGTTGCAATTCTAATTTCTGGTTTATAAGGAATTTCCACTTCTTCATTCTCTATATTTAAATCCAAATCTGAAACATAAATTTTTCCTTCACTTAATTCACTTGTTGTTTTATAATACTCTCTATCTCCTTTGTATTGCAATTGATCCTTTGTGACTATGTAAGAATTATCATTGTCACTATTAACTCTAATAACCTCTTTGCCTTCAGTGTCAATAAATCTTATTTGATCAAATCTTTTTTTACTTTTTGATATTCTTAAAAACATTTGCTCTGTTTGTGAAAGAGTCTCCTCATCTTTAATATTCAAATAATCACTTATTTCATTTGAATTCTTTATAACTAATAGGTTTTCATAAGCCTCCTGAAAATTATCTTCAATAATATAATTAATAACTTTTGCTTTCTGCTTTTGTTCTTCTGTAATAATCTCTTTTGTTTTTTCTATCTCAGTATTGAAAATATAACTGTAAATTGATATACCAACAGCGAGTATAGGAACAATGACTATTAAATAACTCTTTAATACCTTCTTTATGTCATTCCAATAAATTCTTTTCATTAATTTTCTCCGATAAAATTTGATTTTTTTATAAAAATAAAACTTTTGTATAGGTAATTATACCATATTAATCATTTAAATTTTAACATTGTTTAATATACTATTCAATATACTATCAACATACTGGTGAATTGATTTTTTAAAGCATTTTTATAATAAATATCTTCTTTTCAGTCATTACATATATTTACTGACTTTAAAATTTAAATAACCTTTTAAATCAATGAAATAATTAAATTGAATATTCCCTCAAAAATATGTATAATTATAATATTAATCACAAACTAGGAGGAAATAAAATGGGGATTTTTGAAAATGTGTCAATTATAAAGAAAGCTAACATTTATTTTGATGGAAAAGTTACAAGCAGAGTTGTTTTATTTGATAGTGGGGAAAAGAAAACTTTAGGAATAATGTTACCTGGAGAGTATGAATTTGGAACAGAACTTAAAGAAATAATGGAAATCACTGCTGGAAATTTAGATGTACAATTGCCTGGTAGTGATGAATGGGTTAATTTCATTGGTGGTAGTCAATTTGAAGTAAGTGCAAATTCTAGTTTCAAATTGATAGTTAAAGAAACTACTGACTATTGTTGCTCTTATATAAAAGAATAAATGATTTCAAAATAAATTTAATCAATTTATTTTTGAAAGGAGATAACTTATGATTAAAGAATATTTAAAAAAAAATATTCTAGTTACTGATGGAGCTATGGGTACATATTATGCTGAAACCACTAAAGATTATCTTACTTTATGTGAACTTGCTAATATTACCAATCCAGCAATAATAGAAAAAATACACCAAGATTATTTAAAAGCCGGTGCAAAATTAATTAGAAGCAACACTTTTTCCGCTAACTCTATTTCTTTAGAAGTATCAAGAGAAAAAGTAAAAGAAGTTATTGAACAAGGTTATAAAATCGCTAAATCTGCCACTAAAAATAGCACAGCTTTTATAGGTGCTAGTATTGGACCTATACCTAAAAATGAAGTTGATATTTCTGACTTACATATTCTAGATGAATATAAATTTATAGTGGATACTTTTCTAAATTTAGGAACAGAAATTTTTGTATTTGAAACTTTTAGTAGCTTAGAATATCTAAAAGAAATTTCAAAATATATAAAAGAAAAAAATCCTAATGTTTTTATATTAACTCAATTTGCTATTAGATTAAATGGACTTTCAAGAAAAGGCATTAGCATAAAATCTTTTGTAGAAGAAGTAAAATCAATAACATATATTGATGCTTATGGATTTAATTGTGGCTCTGGCCCCGCTCATTTATATAAACATTTAAAAAAATTAGATATATTCAGCGATATTGTTTCAGTTTTACCTAATGCAGGATACCCTGAACTAGTTAATGAAAGAACAGTTTATGTTAACAATCCTGAATATTTTTCTGAAGTAATGTTTGATGTAAAAAAGCTAGGAGCTAAAATTATAGGAGGTTGTTGTGGTACAACGCCCTCTCATATAAAAAAATTAACGGAATCCTTAAATAAAAATATTGTTGCTGATTTAGATTCATTTGAAGATGATTTAATAAAAACTTCATCTATTACTAAAAAAAATAATGCTTTCTTAAAAAAATTAGAAAACAAAGAATTTGTTATTGCAGTAGAACTTGATCCTCCTTATGACACTTCCATAGAAAAGATTATGTTAGGAGCAAAAGTTTGTAAAAAAAATAATGTGGATTTGGTTACTATAGCCGATTCTCCTCGAGCTATTTCAAGAGTGGATTCAATTATGATTTCCTCAAAAATAAAAAGAGAAATAGGAATAGATACTATGCCTCATATCTGCTGTAGAGATAAGAATATAAATGGCCTTCGTTCTGGTTTACTTGCTACTCATATTGAAAATATAAGGAATGTATTGGCTGTTACTGGGGACCCTGTTGCAGATGTTGATAAACACTCCACAAAAAGTGTTTTTAATTTGAATTCCATTAAATTAATGAACCTTATTTCTGATATGAACAAAAGTGTTTTTGAAGAAGATAATATTACTGTAAGTGGAGCTTTAAATCTAAATGTGGTTAACAAAGATGCAGAAGTCTCTAGAATGCTAAAAAAAAATAGAAATGGGGGCTACTTTCTTTCTTACACAGCCTATTTATGATGAGGAAGTAATTGAATACCTAGTAAAACTAAAAAAACAATATAATGTAACCATACTTGGTGGGATAATGCCTATAGTTACTTATAAAAATGCTCACTTTTTAAATAATGAAGTTCCAGGTATCTCTATACCAAAAATTTATGTAGATAGATTTCATAAAGATATGACAAGAGAACAAGCTGAAGAAGTTGGCATAAATTTAGCTGTAGAAGTAGCTAATAAAATGAAACCTCATGTTGATGGGCTTTATTTTATCACCCCTTTTAATAGAGTTGAGATGGTTATGAAGATTTTAAATAAAATTAGATAATAAAACGAAAAAACTACAAGTTTTCAAAATATACTTGTAGTTTTTTTCATTAATTTATTCTATCTAGTAAACTACCCTCAGATTTATTATTTTCACCCACCACAAATTCTTTCATATAATAACTTAGATACTTACCATAATTACTACTTGTTCTAAGAAGTAATTCATCTACATAATAAATGCCTTTAGGAATATCATCTAAAAGCATAGTAGCTAAAGCCCCATAAATTCCGCAAGCCACTTGAAAATAAGTAGCATTGGTCCCATACTTAGAAAAAATTTCTTTATTACTTAATGCATTATACATATATCTTTCTTTATCTTCATAAACAAGAAGTACCCCAACTAAATCTTTACCTTTCAAAGGTGCTTCCGCTGGATCAAGTACTTTCATAGGACTATCCCATAAAGCGTCAAGATTATTTATATTTTTCTTAATTAGTTCAGTTGTATGGTCATTTACCTTGTATATAAAGCCCATTTCCATATCATATAAAGCTGCTAAGGTCAGCACTTCTTCATGAGGCATAAGACATCCTAAAAACTTTTTATCACCCAAAGTTACCTTAAACTGCAAATCATATACTGCTTTATACAAAAATAAGCACATATGCTGTTTCATAAAAGCTGGATAACTATATATAGCTTCATCTAAGAAACATATTGTTGACCAGGTTGTATAAATAGTATCTTTATCTGCCAAGGATTCATCTTCGTAAAAAGAATTATCATCTTCAACAATATAACAAGCTTTTGGGGTTTCGCCAGGGAATTTCTTCATCAAATCCATAGCCATCCATTGCACAACTCCTGGATTCATTCCAGAACAAATAATAGCTGTAGTATTTGTAAAATCATGTTTATATCTTTCATAAATAGCGTATCTTTCTTGTAAAGTAAAACCTTCCAAATAAATATTTTCATCTACACTTGTATTCTCAAAAGCAGTATTGATATAAATAACTTTTAATTCATCACAACATCTTAACATTTCAAGGGTATCCGCATAAGAAATATCAATTACATGAGTAGTCTTTGTATTACTTAAAAATGTTTTAAATTTATCAGTATCCTTTAAATCCAATTCATGTAAAGTAATTTTATCTTTAAGGTTAGGAAACCATTGATAAAAATACTCTATGCTTTTTTGTTTAGAATCAATCAAATGAAATTGAGAATTACAAACAAAACTATAAATAGGATCATTTTTATCTTTTACCGCTTTATTTAATATAGACAGAACAGATTTAGCAACCCCACCAGCACTACCCAAAATAGAAATTGTAGGAGTTCCTTGATATGACTGAACTGCCCCTTCTAAACGAGTTTTGTTTAAATAATTCAAGTTTTTTTCCGTTCTAGTAGGTATCATTGGAATATCATCTAATACCTCATATCTACTTGCCTTCATTTCCTTACTTACATACTTACAAATATCCTCTATAATAAACTTATTTAATGATGTAAACAACCCAACCTCTGCATATCCATACTTTACCCATGTATTAATAATCAAACGTGATTCTTTTGTAGTTATAAGTGCACTCAATCCACAGGGATTAACCATAGGAAAAACTTTTTTTTCAGTTTTATTATCTATTTTTTCCGAAACTTCTTTAATAACTTTTTTCACAACTTTATAATCGTTTAATATATATCTATTACAATCATAAAATTTTATTAATATATATTTCTTGAAGTACTTAAATCCCACTAGTCATTTCTCCTTTTTATATAGCTAAAGTAAATCATACTTATTAAAAGCCCTCCGTAATAATATTATGCTAATCCCTCTTAAATGAAGACTTAAAATCAATTAATTTATTGTATAAGTGTATATAAGTCCATTAGGTTGTTTTTTATTTCCTTTTGTTAAATTCTCATGATAGAATTTTTTATAAAGTTTAAAACCATACTTTTCATAAAAAGTAAATGTGCATCCCAGTTCTGTCCAAAGAAATATTTTATAAAGTTTATTCTGCTTGCAAAATTTAATATATCTATCCATCAATCTTTTTCCATAGCCCATCCCTCTTAATTCAGGACTTACCATAAATAAAGTTATTTCGCTATCAAATTCTTCAGCATAAGATTCCCCCAATTTATCCATAGCATCAATATTTCTTTTAAAGGTCAACGCTTCTTTTAATTCTCCAAAATTTCCTAGTATTAAATTATAAAAAGCCCAAATTTCCTTAGTGAATCCCTTCAATTTGTAGCTCACCAAACGTTTAATATTTTTATCCTCTATACTACCAAAAATCAATCCCTTTACATTATCCTGTTCATCTACAAGAATCTCCAAATATTCTGAATAATTTGCGCAGCACAATAAATAATATTCATATATTAAATTTACTTTCTTCGGGTTTTCAAATTCTTCTTCCAATTTCCATGTTGTTCTTATAAGCTCCCCACAACTCTTAAGATATTTTTTATTATATTTTTTAAATTTGAGACTAATAGTTCTCCCCTCCATACTTTACTTTATTCTTTATTATTAATAGAGTTTTAATAATTTGCTTTACTTAAGAAATTTAAATTTTGCATTAATTATATATATTCTTGCTAATATAAAAAGATAAGCAAATTTTATAAAATAAAAACTTGAATTAGAATATTTTAGTTTACTTTAAATATTATTTACAATATAGTATAATTGAACATATATAGTGTCAATTTGTATAAATATGAGGAGTGAATAGCATGGACCTAATTAAAACAAAGAATCCAAACTTCACAGTTAAATTTGCAACACCAGATGATGCTGAATTAATTGTAGATTACATGAAAAAACTTGGAGAATATCAAAAAATGTTGGACAAGATTACATCAACAAAAGAAAGTGTCCTTAAACTTTTACTAGAAAAAAAAGGAGAGGCTATTTTAGGCTATTACAATGAAGAATTAGTATCTTTTGCATATTTTTATGAAAATTCTTCTGCCTTTATAGGTGAAACTGGTCTTTACATAGATGCTTTTTATGTTGATGAAAACATGAGATTTAAAGGTATTGGCAAAATTATGATGGCCTTTATGTCAAAGCTTGCTACAGAACGTGGCTGCAAAAGATTAGAATGGGGTTGCTTAGATTGGAATGAATCTGCCATTAAATTTTATAAAGAACTAGGCGCTGTAGGTGTGGACATTATGACTATATATCGTTTTCCTGAAGATAAGTTAATATCCACTGCTACTGAATTTTAATCATAATAATTAAATACCTATAAATTGATTTAATTCTTTATCAATGCCTATAGGTATTTAATCGTATTTATATAATTGTATATTGATTTTTCCCTTTATTTTTGGATTCATAAAGAGCTTTATCCATTCTTTTAAATACTTCTAAAATACTGTCATTTTCTTTAATTAATGTTATTCCACTACTGATGCTTAAAGTTGTTTCTTCATTTATTTTTATGTTTCTAATATTGGACTGCAAATTCATCTCCGCCCCATCTTGAAATCAAAGTTTTTTCACTAACATTTTTTTCCGCTTCTCTTGCCACAGAACACAAACTTTTATCTCCTACCAAATGTCCATTGAAATCATTAATCTCCTTAAAATTATCAATATCAAATAACAATAAACATATGTTCTTATTAATGTATTCTTTATTTTCAAAAATTTCTTCAATTCTTAAAGCATATGTAATGGCATTAACTGAGTGGCTTTCCTTGCCAACTGAATCATTTTTCTTTTTATCTTTTTTTATCTTTTTTTATTTTTTTCCATTTTCTTTTTCTCCTTTTAATGTTCAATTTTTATAAATCCAACTACTGTTTACTGTTTCTGTCACATCGCATACATCTCAGTGCTTCTGACCTGACCTTAGTTTCACTAAGTACAGTTCTGTTCTCTTCAAAAGCATGGCCACATCCTTCTGTAAATAGTTCAACCTGTTCTGTCTTACTTTCAGTATCCCATATTGAATAATGAGACTGAAATACTGGTACTTCTATCTCATCACCAATGAAAAGACCCTTTCCGCCTAAATACCTGTCAATATTTTCAGCCGCTTTTTTTCCTTCAGCTATAGCTTTGATGGCGCTACCCGGTCCACCAATATCCCCAGCAACATACACCCCTTCTAGGCTTGTATCTTGCTTTTTACCAAACTGAATTCTGCCTTTTACATCAACCTGAACTGCGGATTCCAGATAACTTATGTCACTTCTCTGCCCAATAGCCAAAATTATATGATCACACTGTAGATCTACCGTGTCATCCTCATCATATATCGGATTGAATCTGTTGTTAAGATCATATAACTCCATACATTTTTTCAATGTAATACCCTGTGCTATATTTTCATCCTCATGGATGTACTTTGTGCCAAAGCCATTATGGAATTCAATACCTTCTTTTTGTGTTTCCTCTTTTTCTTCATCATTTGCAGGCATCTGCAAATAACTTTCAAGGCTTACTAAATCCACTTTTTCTGCACCAAGTCGCAATGCTGTTCTTGCAGCATCCATTGCTACATCGCCACCACCTATTACAACTACTTTCTTACCAACTTTCTTGCGATCATAGAGCTTTACCTCTCTTAGAAAATCAATAGCGGATTCTAGATTGCTGATATGATCACTAAAAATGTTAGGCAAATGACATCCAGTTGCCAGCACCATACTGTCATACTTTTCTTTAAATTCCTCAAAGGTGATATCTTTTCCTACTTCAGTATTGGTATAAATACTAACACCAAGATTTTCAATGAGTTTCACTTCTCTATCAATAGATGCTTGAGCTAATCTATATGAAGGAACCCCTACAGCAAGCATACCTCCCACAACAGGATATTTTTCATAAATATCTACTTCATAACCTGTTTTTGCAAGGTAATAAGCTGCCGAAAGACCTGCTGGCCCAGCTCCTATAATACCAATTTTCTTGCCATTTTTAGGTAGTTTCTTTTCTATAAATTCATCCTTGTTCAATGTAATTGTAGCTGCATAATGCTTTAGCGCGCGCACACCCACTGTTTGTTCTATCTCTCCCCGTCTGCATCTACTCTCACAGGGTCTTGCACAAATCTTCCCACAGATTAAAGACAAAGGATTATTCTGACGCATAAGTCTGTAAGCTTCTTCGTCTTTTCCTTGATACATCAGTGCAATATACCCTGGAATATTAATTTCTGCCGGACATGCATTTACACATTGTGCAGAAAACAGCCTGTTACATATGCCTGCAGCACATTTCTTGCTTTCAAAATGTTGAAGAAAAACACCTTCATACCTATCCATCAAATATTTAATGTTTCTTTTCACTTTAGTAACAATTGTGTTTGCTGTTACCTCTCTCACTTCTCTCAAAAGTTCTTCATATGTATACTTTCGTGTCTTTCCGCTTGAAAGTTCCTCAATGAGATTACTAAGGATTTCTAGATCTTCATTACTGATTCCCATTTCTCTTTTTACATATTGCAGAAGAAATTTTGTGAAATCCACTGGGCAGAAGTTATCATTCAAGAACATCACTGTTGCCATATCCATGTTGTCCAAATAATCAACCAGTTGTTTTGTTAATTGCTCTCCCGCCACAAATTGTCCCAATGGACCTCCTATCTGAACAATTTCCAGTTTTCTTTCACTAGCCATTCCCATAGCATCTTCTTTCAAAATATCAAGAATTATTTTGTTTTCATTTATCCTCACAAAACCTTTTTTATTAATATTTCCGAATAACTTCATATCAACCATTTTAATCACCCGCTTCTTCATATTTATCATAGGAGCCTGTCTCATTATCCATTAGGTTGTATTTATAATATTCCGGTAGTGTATCCATACATTTTTCATAACCAAAATTATTGAATGGACATACTTTTAAGCAAACACCACAGAATTTATTTTCCGACATACCTACACCACACCTTTTTATACTGACCCTACGTTTCACAGCACCTCTGTAATCATAAGCCTCCTTAGGTATAGCATTTGTAGGACATGCCTTATAACACATTCTACATTTCTTACAAAACTCCTCAAAGTTATAATCCTTTGGTTTGTCAATAGGGATATCCAAGTCTATACTAATAGCAAAAAACCTTAGTCTGGTTCCCCACTCTTTGGTCAATACTAAACCATGTGTGGAATAATTACCTATACCTGCATTTATTGCGTGAGGGGCAAAATTTATATCCCATTTCAGTGGAATATGTGAAAAACATTTTACCCCTTTTCTTCTTATAAAATCAGCAAGCTTGTCAACAATTAATCCTCCATTATGATAAACGTCAAAGTCAAAAATCTTGCCGCTATCAGTTGTTGGTTGAGGTATTTCCATGATTGTATCCTTAGTCATTTCCATGCCTATAATCAAGAAAGTATCATAGGGAAAAATATACTCTTTTTCTTCATTAATGTATCTTCGGTCAATTAGCGTAAAACCACCAATCAATTCATTAGCTCTGAGTTCTTCAAGTATTTCCTCTTTTAGCTTTTGTTTTTCCTTAAGAGTTTCATATTTTTTTGTCTTTACTTTGTTGTTTTTAATTTTTTGTGTTTTTTCAAGCATTGAGCCTGTAAACAGTCCAGGAATATATTGAATAAAAGTTCTTCCAAGTTTAGGTGTCTCTTTATCCCTTAAAAACTTACGCATTTTTTTTGGATCAAGAGCCATTTTAGTATTTGGGTTTGGCGGATCAATCTCTGTATATCGGTCAAATGACTCTGGATTTATATTGATATAAGGATTATTATCTGTAATCCATTTACCTTTATTTTCTGCACCGTATTTCGTGTGTTTTTTCTTATCCCATCGCAGAATTCTGTTTTCAGTGTTTTTCATGGTATACCTTCTTTCTACCTACAAATTATTCCATTACACATTGTGCTGACAAAATCACTGATTTTAACCTTGATTTCCTCTTCACTCTTGTCATCCAAAAGAAATATATAAAACAAACCTTTAACTGCACTCATGAAAAGCAGTGCTACACTTTCACCTGACCCGTTAATTAAACCCTTTTTTTCATATGATTTAAAGACAGGTGTGATCTGCTCAACTAGTGGATCTTGCTCAATTCTAAAACTTTCATCATTTTGAAAATTTTCTTTTTCTTTTAGCCTCATCATTAATATATTCTTATTGTTTATAAAATTCTCAATAAGCTTTATAGAAATTCTCTTTAGGTCTTTTTCTAAGTCTTGGTAGGTCAATTCAGAAAATACTGATTGAATCTCCACTGCAAGATATCTCTCTTTCACTACAGTTTTATATAACAACTCTTTATTCTGGAAATGGTTAAACAAAGTCATTTCGGTTACTCCTGCTTCATTGGCAATTATTTTGGTTGGTACACCATCATAACCGTTTTTTGAAAATAATTCTTCTGCGACTTTTAGTATATTTTTTCTTGTTTCCTGTTTTGCCATTATTGAACACCTCATCATTCCAATTATAGTGTTTACTATAATATCATAATTATAGTGATTACTCAAATATTTTTTGAATTAAGTGCTACAAATTTTAGTTGTGACCTAAACAATATCTTTCTGTTTTATGGCCACTTTTAAATGAAGTATAATTTATATAATAAGATATGTTAAAAAAATAACAAACCATTTAAAGGAGGATTCAAATGAAAGATTCATTAAAACCAGGAATTATAGGTGGAGTTATGGGATTTATCATTAGCTTTTTATTAAACTATTTTGTTATTCCAATGCCTCAAAGTATATTTGTAAATTCAATAGGAAATGGAATAAGTGGTTTGCTAAGCGGATTTATGGGAGGATTTTTAGGAGTTCTTACTTATATTTCAGCTGTGAAAAAATTTGAAGTACAAAAGGTTACTAAATAATTTAAAAAGGAGATACAAAAATGACAAAATTTAATAATTATCCAAACATATTCAGACCCTTACAGGTTGGTAATATGACAATTAAAAATCGTATTACCTTTACTCCCCTTGTTTCTTGTCATGCAGATGCAGAGGGAAGAGTTACAACTGAACTTGTTGATTTTTTAGGTGGTCAAGCAAGAACAGGAGCTTCCGTTATAACAATTGGGGCTACTGCAATTGATGCTGATAAAGGAGAAGATTTCTTAGGTGCATTATCTATTACAAGAGATAAAGATATTATGGGACTTTCAAGACTTGCAGAAGAAGTGCATAGATATGGCTGCAAGCTATCAGTAGAGCTTAATCATGCAGGGCGCGCTGTACTTCCAAATTTACTTGTGGGAGATGCTTTAGCACCATCAAACATCCCTCTTCCAGGAAAATCAAGATATGTAAAAGAGTTAGATCAAAGAGAGATTGATGATATTATAAAGAAATTTGCTGACTGTGCGCATAGATGTATGGTGGCTGGCTTTGACATGGTAATGGTGCATGGAGCCCATGGAAATCTTATTGGTCAATTCTTATCACCAATGACTAATAAACGTACTGACTGGTATGGCGGTAGCCTTGAAAATCGTATGAGATTTCCACTAGAAGTAATAAAAGCTATTAGAGAAAAATGTGGAAATAAACTTGCAATAGATTTTCGTATTAGTGCTGATGAGTGCGCTCCAGGTGGTATGAAGATTGATGAAGTAATTGAATTCTTAAAAGTAGCTCAAAAAGATTTAGATATGGTTCATATATCAAGAGGGTTAATTGTAGACTTAAAGTATGCAAAGTATACCTTACCAACTTATTTATCTGAGCATTGCGTAAATGCAGAAAATGCCGCTAAGGTAAAAGCTGCTCTTGATATACCTGTATGTGTAGTGGGTGGTATCACAACACTTGAAGAAGCAGAAGAAATTATAGAAAAAGGACAAGCTGATGTTATTGGTATGGTACGCGCACTTTTGGTAGATGGTGAAACTGTAACCAAAGGTTATAGAGGTGAAAGTGATAAAATCAGACCATGTATGCGCTGCTATAATTGCTTAAAAGATATTTTCCCTGGTTGGCCTGTACATTGTAGTTTAAATCCAGTTGTAGGTCGTGAAACAAGATACAGAACAATTCAAAAAGCTGATAAAAAGAAAAATGTTATGATTGTTGGTGGTGGAGTTGCAGGAATGATGGCTGCAGAAACTGCTATAAAACGTGGACATGATGTTACTATTTATGATAAAGCAAATCGTCTTGGAGGATTACTTCATGAGGCTAGCGTATTGTCATTCAAAGATGATTTAAAAAGATATCTTGATTGGCAAGTAAAAAATATTGAGAACTGCGGTGCCAAAATAGTTTTAAATACAGAAGTGACACCAGAATTAGTTGAGCAAATAAACCCTGATGCAATTGTTATTTCTACAGGATCTACACCAATAGTTCCACCAATTGATGGAATTCATGGGAAAAATGTAATTTCAGTATTTGATGCTGATGAGGGCAATGTGGAAATAGGCGAAGAAGTGGTTATATGTGGCGGTGGACTTTCTGGATGCGAAAGTGCATTAGCCTTAGCACAAAAAGGGAAAAAAGTAACTGTTGTTGATATGTTGCCAGTAGAAAACTTATGTAGTGAAACCTTCTTGGTTAGTAAAATAGCATTATTTGATTTATTACATGAACATAAGGTTAAGTTCATTGGTAATGTTAAAGTAGAGAAAATCAATGAAAATGGCGTTGAACTAATTGATAGAAATTGGAACAGAAGCATATTAGCGGCTGACACTGTGGTAATTGCACTAGGAATGAAATCTACTGTTGAAACAGTAAATCAATTAAGTTCACTAATTCCTGAAACATATGTTGTTGGTGATTGCTCCACTGTTAAAGATATTCATAATGCTGTACACTCAGCTTTCAATGTTGCAGTGGAAATATAAAAAAAATAGAAGCAACCAAGAATGCTATAGGTTCTTGGTTGCTTCAAACTTTATTAATAATAAAATCAATTAATTTTTTAATATTTTTTGATATTGGTTTACCTTTTTTTAATAGAAACCCATATTCCCAAACAAATCCCTTATCTTCAAAAGGTATTCCTATAACATTATTATGTCTATTTCCTAAACAAACGTGTTCTGCACAAATCAACATTCCTTTATTTTGACTTACAAGAGAAGTCATAACTTCAATTTCATTAGTTTTAAAAATAAAATTAGGTGAAATATTATGTTGCTTAAATTTTTGAATTTGATAGTGATATAATTGTAATCTTTCATCACAGGTTATTAATGGCACATTGGCTAAGTCTTTTAACTTAACGGTTTTTAATTGAGAAAAATCACTTTGCTTATTTACTAATAGCATAAGTGGTTCTGACTTAATGGATATAAAATCTATATTAGTTGAATTAACAGGTTTAATGCTAATTGCAGTATGGATGGTTTCATTCATAACCATAACTTTGCATAGTTCATCAAGGTAGTCTAGTTTATCAATCTTAATATCTGGATAAGCTTCCATAAAATCTATAAATATCATTGGTGATAATGAGCGTAATATTCCTAAAGTAATCCCAATAGAAATTGTGCCTTTACTGATATCAAAATGTGAATAAATATCAGTACAAATGGAATCATATTGTTCTAAGAAAGAATCAATCTTTTCAGCTAAGTATATTCCCTCATTAGTTAATTCCACTCCAGTAGGAGTTCTTCTAAAAAGTGTAGTATTTAATTTTTGCTCAAGATTTTTAATTGAGGTACTTAAAGCTTGTTGAGATATATACAGGGATTTTGCTGTTTTTGATATATTTTTATGTTTGCAAACCGCTGCAAAATATTTAAACTCTTTAATTTCCAATTGTATGCTCCTTTCAATTTAATTCATTGTATGCAGTAAAGCAGTCACAATATAGGTATGCCTATAATTATATACCATTCTTCCCATATATACTATTAAATCAGTTATTTAGACAAAGCATTCAACTATAAATATAGGTAATATTTTGTTCTTTTCCACACTATATTAAATAGAAACTTTATTTAAGGAGTGCAATATGAAAGGGCTTATACTATATTTTAGTGCAACAGGAAACACAAAGTTTGTTGCTTTAGAAATCAAGAAATATTTTAAAACTAAAGGAATTGAAATGGATATTCATTCTACTGAAGAAGATTTCATAATAAAAGATGATTATTATGACTTTATGATTTTGGGAAGTCCCAAGCACTATGAATATACCCCTTGTTTTTTTATTAATTGGATGGCTACCAATTTGCCTATTTTCAAAAAACCTACTCCTACTATTCAATATTTAACTGGTGTGGCTCCTACAAAAACTAGCTTTAATTTATCAGAATCTATTCTCAAAGATAAAAACTGCAACCTTGTGATTTCTAAAACCATAAGAATGCCAAATAACTATCTAATTGGCTTTTTCAAAGAAACTACTACACTAGATTGTAAACTATACACATTTAATGCTTTAAAAGAAAGTAAACAAATAGTTGATTCCTTTTTGAATGGCAACTACTCAATAGAAAAAGTAAGCCCCCCTTTAGCTTTCTTATGTAGAAAAACTAATGAATTTTATGGAAAAAGAACTAAAAAAGCCGGTGTTCATTTTTCCGTTAATGATACTTGTATAGAATGTGGTATTTGCATCAAATCCTGTCCAACTCAAAATATAAGCTTTGATGGTAATAAAATTATCTTTAAAGATAGTTGTATTATGTGTACACGATGTGCAAATATTTGTCCTCAGAATTCAATTATTTATAAAGATAAAAAGCCAGCTCAATACAAATATCATATAGGAAAAATACTTTAAAGGGCTGTTATTTGAAGGGCTAATCTTGCTTAATACGTCTTTTATTTCTGCAATTGAAAACTCCAAGCTCCTCAATAATTGCACTAACTTTGCTTTATTAAAATCGGCCTCATTATTTTATACACAAAATCCCCTCTTTAATATCATTATAAACTATGCCCTGCGCTGGGAAGTCAATAGGCATATTCCTTTTCCTCCTAGAATTGATTTTTTACAATTTTATAATTCTCCTCCAGTAACCTCAACCATTATATTTTTTAAAGCTTTAAGGGCAATAGCAAAGGTTCTTGCCCCCTCCCCCTCTGATTTTTTTTCCATAGTATCCAAACTAGCAACACCATTAAGTTCTAAATCATTTAATCCATCAAAATCCGTTAAATGTGGCTCTAAAGATAAGAAACCTTCATACCCATTATTAAATAAAGTATTTATAACCTGCTTCACTTTTCCATCGCCCTTACCTGCTGGTACAACATGTCCATCAATATAAACTGCATCTTTTATATGAACGTAGTAAATATAATCCTTTAATAAATCATAAGCCTCTGGAAAAACCTTTTCATTACATTGTACAAAATTTGCTAAATCAAAAACAGCTTTTACATATTCACAATTCATTGTTTGAACCACATCCAGACATCTTTCCGCTGTATCCCCATATATCTCTTTTTCATTTTCATGTAAAAGCATTAACCCAGAACCTCTTGCTACTTTTACATATTGTTTCCATCTATTCATAACTTCCTCTCTATAATTTGCCGGATTTTCTCCCTGCGGTATAAAGAAACTAAACATTCTAATATTCTTTGTTTCCATAATTTTTGCAATATTCATAGTATGTTTAAAAAGTCGTAAATCAGGTTCAAAATCATCAGTTATTAGAATTTTACCAACAGGTGAACCTATTGAAGATATTTTAAAATTCCTTTCATCTAATTGTTTTTTTATCATCTTTACTTCCTCTAAAGAATACTCACATATACACTTTCCATTAACGCCTCTAAGCTCTATATATGAGATCTTATGTTGTTCTAAAACATCCATTTGAATCTTTAAGTCCCTATGAATTTCATCTGCAAAAGCTGATAAAGTAAATTTACTCATTTTTATTTCCTCCCAATATGTTGTTACTTGTATTTTATTTTATATTAAGATTACTTGAAATTCTTAGTATTTACTGCTTTAAATATTGCAAATATTGCTTTATACTATATTGGGAGTGATTTTTATATGACAAAGGATTTGGTTTCTTATAAAACAAGTGATTTTTATTTTTCTCATCCGTTTACTGAATCTCCAACAGATATAGATACACATATTCATGATTGCTATGAATTGTTTTATTTTATTTCCGGTGATGTTAAATATTATATTGAAGGACAAGTGTATCAACTAGAAAAAAATGATATGATTGTAACCAATTCAAGAGAACTTCATAGAATTGTATTTAATTCTCAGAAAAACTATGAACGAAAATGGATTCAGTTTAAATCAGAGTTTATTTTTCCCCTTCAAACAAAAGACTACAATATGCTAACTTATATAGAAAAAAGAAAATTAGGTTACTTTAATAGAATTCGTAGTGAAAATGTAATATCCTATGGAATTGATAAATATTGGTTAGAAATTGAAAAATACTGCCAGAATGATTCCGCTGAAAGTTCTATTATGATTAAAACTCTTTTGGTACAAATGCTTATTAAAATAAATAAAATCTTCTCAGAAAATAAAATTGTGATTATGGATTCTTTTGAAAATAACGAAAAAATCAACACTATTTTGGATTATATCAATGAAAATCTGAATAAAACAATTACTCTAGATTTACTAGAGAAGTTGTTTTATGTTAATAAATATTATTTATCACATATTTTTAAAAAAAGTACTGGTTTTACTGTAATTGAATACATTACTTATAAAAGGATTATTGAAGCAACTAAACTGCTATATAAAGGCATCCCTATACTAGAAATTTCTGATGCTGTGGGTTTTGGTGATTACTCTAATTTTTATAAAGCATTTAAGAAAATCACTGGTGTTTCTCCAAAGCAATATACAAAAGAATTCTAATGCTTTAATTCCAATTGTTTTACTATTCATTTTTATCGGATAATCAATCTTTCAACCATTGCAAAGTAAGTGTGTGCTTAATGCATTACTTTTATATCCTTTTTTAGATAAACACTTGAAAATATAGTAGTTAGTATTCTCTGTTTGATAGCATGTTCTCATTCATCTTTTTCCTAAAATTGTGGATACCCCGTTGCTATCAAAGCTGAATAAGATTTTAATAATCCAAGCAAAAATTAGTATTACAACTATTGGGATAACACAAGAGATTATAATCAGAACTGCAACAGCCTCTAAAAATGTAGTAAGTGTATCTTCTCCTTTTTTAACCATTTCGGATATGTCAATTCCTATTTTAGAGGTTAAATCGGACAAATAATCCTCAATTTTTCCCATCCAATTTTGATCTTTTTCGGAAAGGTCTTTTTTCTTTTCTTCGATATATTCTTTATTTTGGTTTGCTATTTCAACTGTTTGCTCTATTGAAGCTTGATAAGAATCATATATTAAGTCACTTACTTGTATACTTATCGGAATTGCTATAAATATAATTATTCCAAAAATAGCTAATTTTATCGCAAGATTTCTTAATACCTCTTTCTTTATGTACAAATAAAAAATACCCAAAAGACAACTAAAAGGAATAATAAAAGTAAATGACACATACCCAACTACTGCAATTAATATCTTTTCTAATAAAATAGAACCCAGTATAACAATGAAATAAGTAGCTAATTCTGCAATTTCATTAGCAATTGGCATTGCAGCATCTCCAGGGATCAACGATAAAGCAGTGGAGGATGCTGCCGTAGTTGATGCCAGCTTAATAACTGTAGCTTTTTTATCATCCAATGATTTTATTGTTGCTGCATTAAAATCTGGCGCTGTTACTATTGTTGATACAACAAAAATTGAGACTTATTTTCATCCATTCGTCATCTACAGTTATAACATCACATTCTATTTGTCCCGCAAAAATTTCTGAGACTGTAAGCCTACATCTTTTACCTTCTAGTTCCTTTAGTATTTCGGACATTTTAACTTCCTCCTTTTTTGAATTTATTTTCCTCACATCTTTTTTTAACTTTTTAACTTTATCCTTTAATCCCATATCGGAAATGACTAATGCAAATGCCATCAATCCAAATATCTCCATATTATTACCATCTCCACTTAGAATTAAAAAGAAAAATCTTGCAAAAATACCCATTGCAACTGCAATATAAGAAAAATCATAATTTAAGATTAAATTTCCTAACACCATCAAAATAGAAACTATTAATACTAACCCACAAATAAAAGCACAAACTTTTTGTCCTGTAATTATCATAATAAATTCCTTCTTTAGATTAATTGTTTTCTTTAAAGTCATAATAGCTGTACGAGCTTATTTGAATCAACATAAACATACCGCTTATAAATACAGGAAAGCCCCCCGTTTTAAATGTCATATTACCCATTATAGTAATTATTATTAGCACCAAAGAAGCACCTCTTGAAAATTGGAAAGCTTTATATCCAGTTTTATATATTTTTAATTTTTCTGCCTCATCACAACTTTCAAGAAAATCTTTGTGAAATTTAAAAGATGTTGGATCTCCCTTCAATCTACTATCATTTTTTTGCATAAATTTAATGGTTACAATCTCCAGTACTGAACCTGCTATACAGGAAACCAGAAATACAATAAGTGTAACAAATAATTTACTATTGGTAACATCAAAGGTCATTCCTAAAAGCATAAAATTTAGTATAATAAAAACAGAATTTATAGATAATGAAATATCACGAAATTTGCTTCCATATTTCTCAAAAGACTCTATTTTATCATCAGACACATTTTCTTGAAACATCATGTTAGTGATTTTTCTGCCTTTAATATTAAAATAAACAGCTGGTAAGAATAAAAATACTATTAAGGCAATATTTATATTTATGCTATTTTCTATGAAAAGCTTGCCCATATTAGTGAATAAATTCACATATTCTGAATCTTTAAACTTAATCATTCCTATAGATGAAATCCCACCCAAAATTCCACCGATAATTAATAATAATAATAAACGAAATGCTGTTTTGTTATACACCTTTTTTGCTTTATTCATCTTCATTTTCCTCCTCATAACTAAAAATCTCTTCTATAGCAACATCAAATATTTTTGCTAGTTTTATCACCAAAGTTATTGAAGGATTATATTCCCCTCTTTCAATTGAACTTATTGTTTGCCTTGATACTCCACACATTTTACTTAATTCTGTTTGGTTAATACCAAGCTTTGCTCTTTGAACTTTCAAAGTATTATATAAAGGCATCTCTTCCTCCTCATGACAAATTTACATATAATTTTGACAACTTTTATTGTTATGTTGACAATTATTCTTGTCATACTTATGATACCATTGACAAGATTAGTTGTCAACTTTTTTTCATTTAATATTAGTATTTGAAAGAAAAATTACACTGCTCAATTTTGAGCAGTGTAATTTTATATCCCAACTATAAAATCTCCATGATAAATTAACCCAAAAATAAGGATTTTCCAACTAATCTTCTAATTTTTTCATAATTTCTGTTATTGTTTTAATTGATAATCCAGTTAATGCAGAAATTTGTTCTATTGATAAATTTAAAGAAATGGCATTTTTGACCGTAACTATTTTTTCTTCTTCTCTTCCTTCTTCTCTGCCTTCTTCCCTTCCTTCAATCCAACCTTCTTCTTTAGCTGTAGACATTATATCTCTTTCGATAGCTATTGCTTCTAAGTGTTTTTCATAAGCTCTTCTATCTTTTTGATCTAACTTTGTAAGATTTAATTGTTTTTCTGCCTCTTTGATATATTTAGACTTAAATTCTTTTTTGATTTCTGAATTTTTCAGCATGTATATCCATTCATCTATATCTTCTTTTACAATATTCTTAAATCTTTCTATATTAATCAAATAATATTCTGGGAATATATTTGCTTTCTCTTTAAAAGACACTTTATCTTTTCCTTTATCATCTATCTGGACTACTTTGTTTTTTACCTTTAATTTTTCCTTTGTATTCATTCCATAAAATTCTGTGGTTCCATAATAAATATAATCTTTTCCGGTTCCTAAATTAAAATACAGGATGCTTACTGAAATAACCTTTGAAATATCTTTATATTTGTCCCCTAATTTAAAGTAATCCACTATAACTTTTGAACTTCCATAAAGAACTCTTTCTAAGTAATCAGATTCTCTTTCATTTTGTATTTCAACTATTATTTTCTCTTTACTTTCATCTTCTACAAGAATATCTACTCTGTTAAATTTATTTGTTTCACTTATTTGATTTCCTTCACTCTCTAGAATATTTAAAATAACAATATCTTTTTTGAGTAAGGCTGTTAGCAATCCTTCTAACACATTAAAGTTACTTTTATCCCGTAACATCTTTTTTATAAACCAATCAAACCTTATTAATTTATTTGAGTTTTCCATCTGATTCACTTCCTCTCTATGGTAATAATTCTAATGAATTTTTCAAAATCCTCTATATTATTCTGAGTGATATCATATATCATGACGTCATTAATATTAAAATACATATGAACTATTCTGTTTCTAAACTTTGCCATATTAAAATATGTATGTATATGCGCTTCTTCAATAACTTTATTATTAGCTAAAATAGTAAAATGTGATTTATTATCCTCAGGTTTTCCCTTCAAATTCAAAACTTTTATAATAATCTTTCATAAATGAATCCATATTTTATCTTCTAAATCATGCTGTGCAATATAACTTAAAGTGCTCTCATAAGCTCTTACAATTTTAATTTCTTTATTTCAATATAATTATATCATAACTTCCAATAATTATAAAAATACTCTAAGAACTTTAGAGGCTTTTGTTAAAAATATTATTTTATATGCCTTTCCCTTGATAATAATAAATATTTTTTATTCTAGCTACAGTAACATCATCCCTTGAAAATAATATTGCTTTTTACTTTAATTCAACCGGTGCACCTAGTAAGGAACCTTTGATGACCAACTTCCTTTCGCAAGACATTTAGGTTTAGCTTTCTACTCACCTTTTCAAAATAGAATCATATTTTATTGTATGAGATTAAATCACTAAAAAGATTAGGAGGAAAATGTTGTTACCATATTGTAAATTTTGCCCTTATTATTACTGCTGTATATATAACCCATTGATTGATTGTGCCCCTAATAATAAATGAGCTTTAATTAGAAATCTCAAAAGATTTAATTGGGATAGTTATGTGAATTATTGGATTCTGATTAAAACATTAGAGAATAAATGGTTTTTGGGTAAATTAAGTGAGTATGATCCTAAAGAAAGAAAAATGAAGATTCTAGCATTAACTAATAGAAAATTTTATTATATTGAAAAGTATCAAGATAGTATTGTTGAGGCGTGGGTAGTAGAAAAGTGGATCAATTTAAAGAGCAAAAATCATTCAAACCTAACCTTCTGAATCTCAACCTCATTTAAATAATTTATTACCTCCTAGGATCTCAAGGTGTAAAATTTTCCAGGAATACCTTGCCCATTGCAATTCACTCACCCTCATTATAAACAGCTCCAAAAATCCACTCCTCCACTCCTACGCCAATCTTTTTCAACTATATAAATGATTTTTTATATATTCTTCTTGAAGTCTTGTACTTGGAAAAATTTGCACCTCAGAGGTGCATACAACCTCTACAATTCTATCATAAAATGTCAATACATTAGAAGTTTGTTTCTCTTGTTGAAACTGAACAGAAGTTGCTAGATTGTAAAACTTTAAAAAGGTACTGCCATATGAGTTGTTATAACTCATATGGCAGCCACACCAAAACCCTATGCTTATCCTTTTTTTATAACACTATTAATAGTTTTAATTATATTAATCAAAAAGTCTCTATGTTCTTTATAAAACTCAATCAATACTTTAAATGGGGGTTTTTTATATACATGAGCTGTATCATTTCTAAATTTACTTAAAGTTTTATATAATACTATTTCATTCTTAGGTAAAAATTCTTCCTTTATACATAATTCAATTGCATCAGCATAAGTGATTTTATTAACACTTATTGCAAGTATTTTAAGACATTGACTCATATAGTTTCCTAATAACTCTTTATATTGAAGAAAACTAGTTCTAAAACTTTGCTCTAAATGTTTTTGAATAACTATTGGCTGGCTATCATAAATGGATATTATTTCATCTAAATCTTTTATTACATCTTGCATACTAATACTTATATATTTTAATCGTTCATTATTTAAACTATTCATTTAAACCACACCTTTCATTAATACACATCTCTATAAACCACCATTCAGCAGCTAACCATTCATTGAATTTTTCAAACCACCTATCAAAAGCTTCTGATGTTTCAATTAAAGACTTACCTTGGAGTATTTCTCTTAATAATAGAACGTCATTTTTTTCTGGTAGAATAAGATCAATTTCTCTACTCAGTCTTTCACTTATTTTATCTTCTAAATCCACTAAATCTATATAACTTAAATTATCACTAAAAATAGCAAAATCAACATCACTATTTTCTGTAAAAGTACCATTGCTATAAGAACCAAATAGATATAAAGCATCAATCTTATCTTTAGGTATTAAATCTTTGATTTTTTCATAAATTAACTTATGATTCATATTTCCACCATCCTTAAACAATTCTAAAACATAATTACTTTAATATCTATATTATATCCTAAATAAATGTACTTTTCTCCTGTTGGCTAAAAAAAGTGTCTTCATATTTCGCAACCACATCAGAAAGGAAATATTTTTAGAAAACAATAACTTCCAGTTATCGCTAGGCCCCCCCCTGTGTTAAGATAGTTTTTCATGTTTATGATAAAATTATTATTAATAAAAGAAGAAAGGTTGTTAAAATTTGAACAAACGAATAAGGAAATTAATTGATAATTTAATGTATATCTTGAACTCAAAACTCTTAAATGAGTTAGCTATAAAAGCTAAATTTCTAATAAAAGATAGCAAATTCACTCCAGAAAAATTTATAAGTTTATGTGTGTTTTCAAATAATCATTTATGTGAAAATTCTTTAGAAGAATTAAGTACTTGGTTGCGAGTAAATGAAACTTTATCAATAACTAAACAAGGAGTAAATAATAGATTTAATAAGGAATCTGAGGATTTTTTAAGAAGTTTCTTTAGTAAATTAATGATGTCTCAAAGTAAGCTTTTTTCTCATAACGAAAAACGTTTAAAAAGCATAGTTGATGCTGGTGAGAGCGACTTTGGGCATATTCCTAAACTTGAGAATAACATAGGAAAAAATGATTTGAAATTAAAAGATTTAGGCTACTTTAAAGTTAATCATCTTGAATATATAGATAAGGCTGAAGCTTTTTATACGGACATGGTACCTGAACCCTTACAAAAACTAGAACAATTTTTGTTGCTCAAACAAGCATTTAAAGAATGGCTTTTAGATCACATAAATATTAGCAATTACATTTTACTATTAAAAAAGCACCTTCAAATGTTATTATATATCATTTGGGATGCTTTTTTGACAACTAAATATTTCAGCCACCTAAATGTTAATTCTCAATATTGAGCAGTGTGATTTTGAAATAATTCTACCTTAGAGAATATTAGCTACGACCTCAGGTGTGTAGTATTTTCCATGATTTCTTTTATTGTCTCAATTGATAATCCAGTTAATGCAGATATTTGATCTATTGATAAATTTAAAGAAATAGCATTTTTAACAGTAACTATTTTTTCTTCTTCTCTTCCTTTTCCTCGTCCCTCTTCTCTTCCTTCTTCTCTTCCTTCTTCTCTTCCTTCTTCTCTTCCTTCTTCTCTTCCTTCAATCCATCCTTCTACCTTAGCTGTAGACATTATATCTCTCTCAATTGCTATAGCTTCTAAATGTTTTTCATAGGCTCTTCGATCCTTTTGTTCTAGTTTTGTAAGATTTAATTGTCTCTCTGCTTCTTTGATATACTTGGACTTGAATTCCTTTTTGATTTCTGAATTTTTAAGCATATATATCCATTCATCTATATCTTCTTTTACAATATTCTTAAATCTTTCTATATTAATTAGATAATACTCTGGGAATATATTATCTTTCTCTTTAAAAGTTACTTTATAATCACCTTGTTCATCTAGGTGCACTACTTT
>NZ_FQXM01000018.1 GCF_900129965.1 Clostridium grantii DSM 8605
ATTTAATTAATTCACTATGCAATTTTGAAAGAATAACGATTCTTTCTAACCTTTAATGATCCGCGATAGCTCAATGGTGGAGCACTCGGCTGTTAACCGATAGGTTGGAGGTTCGAGTCCTCTTCGCGGAGCCATTTTAAAACTTAATAGTAATCTGGTGATTATAGCTTGAAGGCAACACCCGTTCCCATTCCGAACACGATGGTTAAGCTTCAACACGCTGATGGTACTGCATGGGTGACTGTGTGGGAGAGTAAGTCGTTGCCAGGTAAATAAAAACTCTACTTTTAACTAAGTAGAGTTTTTTAGTTTGTAATAAAATTAAATATTATAGAAATAAATTCTATATTTGTATAATTTCAATATAAATGAGTATAATAGAATTAGGTCATACAATTAATTTCTTTAAATTTCAAAATAGTTTGAAAATTTTGTTTTATTTTAAAAGGATTTTTTTGATAAACATAGAATATAAAATATATTAAGCTAAAAATTTTGCAAAATGAAGGGGGAGTTACTATGAAGGTTTATAAAACCCAAAACTTAAGGAATGTTGGTTTGATAGGTCATAGTGGTTCAGGTAAAACCACATTGACAGAAGCAATTTTATTTCACACTAAAATGATTGATAGATTTGGAAAGGTTGAAGAAGAGAATACCGTAAGTGATTATGATTCAGAAGAAAAGAAAAGAAAAATTTCAATCTCAGCTTCAGTAGCACATTGTGAATGGGAAGATGTTAAAATCAATTTCATGGATATTCCTGGATATTTCGACTTTGTAGGAGAAATGATGCAAGGGTTAAGAGCAGTTGATTTAGCTTTAATCACAGTGTCAGGAGTTTCAGGAATAAAAGTAGGGACTGAAAAGTCATGGGAATATGTAAACGAAAACAATATGCCGCGAGCGTTTTTTATAAATAAATTAGATAGAGAAAACAGTAATTTTGAAAAAGTATTGACTCAGTTAAAGGAAGCTTTTGGAATATCAGTTGTACCAATTCAATATCCTATTGGTAAAGAAAATGAATTTAAAGGTGTTGTAAATGTGATTTCAAAGAGAGCTAGAATTTTTAATCCTAAAACTGGTGAAATGGAAGATAATGATATACCAGAAGAATTGATGAGTAAAGTTGAAGAATGTAGAGTTATGATTATGGAAGCAGTTGCAGAAACAGATGAAGTTCTTTTAGATAAATATTTTGAAGAAGGAGAATTAAGTGATGAAGAAATTTATCATGGTTTAATTGCTGGAGCAGCAAAAGGTGAGGTAGCACCTGTTACTTGTGGATCGGCATTGAATGGTATTGGTATAAACACTTTATTAGAAGATATAGTTGAGTGTTTTCCTTCACCTAAAGATTCTACACCTATAAATGCAAAAGATACGATTAGCGATAAAGAAATTAAAGTAAATATTGATGAAGAAAAACCTTTTTCCGCTTTTGTTTTTAAAACAATTGCAGATCCTTTTGTAGGTAAATTATCAATGTTTAGAGTTATGACTGGTTCAGCAAAATCAGATTCTATTGTTCATAATGTAAATAAAGATAAACAAGAGAAGGTTGGGACGCTGTACTTTTTAAAAGGTAAAAACCAAATTAAAACAGACAAAATAGTTGCAGGTGATATAGGTGCAGTTGCAAAACTACAATATACTATGACTGGAGATACTTTGGCAGATGAAACTTGCAATATAGTTTATAATAATATAGTTTTTCCGAAACCTAAAATGTCAATGGCAGTAAAACCATTATCAAAAGGTGATGAAGATAAGATATCTTCAGGGCTACACAAATTGCTAGATGAAGATCCCACATTTACTATTAGTAGAGATGTAGAAAATGCAGATACCATAATTTCAGGAGTTGGAGCTACTCATTTGGATGTTTTAGCTAGCAAATTAAAAAATAAGTTTGGTGCGGAAGTTAAATTAGATTTCCCTAGAATACCTTATAGAGAAACTATAAAGAAATCTGCAGATGTTCAAGGAAAACACAAAAAGCAATCAGGCGGACATGGACAATATGGGGATGTTGTGATTACTTTTGAACCAAGAGATGATGGAGAAGAAGATTTATTATTTGTAGATAAAGTTGTAGGTGGTGTAGTACCAAGACAGTATATACCAGCTGTTGAAAAAGGATTGAGAGAGTCCATGAAAAAAGGAGTTTTAGCAGGATATCCTATTATAGGAATAAAAGCAACTTTACATGATGGATCTTATCATCCGGTAGATTCTTCTGAAATGGCATTTAAAGTGGCAGCATCATTAGCTTATAAAAAAGGAGTTAAATTAGCACAGCCAATCATTTTAGAACCAATAATGCACGTTGAGGTAATAGTTCCTGATAGTTATATGGGTGATATTATGGGTGATATCAATAAAAAAAGAGGTCGTGTACTTGGAATGGAAGCTACAAAGGGAACACAGATGATAATTGCTGAAGTACCAATGGCAGAAATGTTTAAGTATGCTACAGATTTGAAATCAATGACTGGTGCTAGAGGAAATTTTGACATGGAATTTGCACGATATGAAGAAGTACCACAAAATATTTTGGATAAAATTATTGAAGAAAGTAACGTTGAAGAGTAAAGATAGACAATTTTAATAACAAAAAGAGTAATGTTTGAATAAACATTACTCTTTTTTATTTTAAGAAAATTAATATTTAAGTAAGTTTTATTTTTTTTCTTCCGAAAAAATTTGTACCCCAGACACCAGCTAATATTAAAAAAGAACCTATTAAGTGGTAAAAATAAAAGTTTTCTTTTAATATAAGGACGCCAGCAAAAACAGATACAATTGTGGATAAATTAGCAAAAATTGCTGATTTAGAAGCTTCTATTTTAGATAAAGTAAAATTTATAAGAAAAAATGCAATTATAGAGGAGAGTATTCCTAAATATAATATTGAAGTTATAAAGTTAATATTCTTTAAAGGTTGAAAGTAAGTGTCCAATGTATTATTTATAACATGATTAAATATTGATATAACATTAAAAAATAAGGCTCCCATGAACATCATAAAATAAGTTAACTCTAAGGGAGTAAATTTATATGAAAGCTTTCTTGATAGAATGTTAAAAACACTTGCAGAAATAACAGCGCCGAAAAGAAGTATGGTTCCCCAAAATGATGAGGTTTCAGATGAAACATTATTCATTAATATAATAATAAAAACTCCGCATATAGAAATCAAAATAGAAAGACCTTGATATAAACTAGGTTTTTCTTTTAAAAAAACTGCGGCAAAAAGTGTTACTACTATAGGAATTAAGGAAATCATTAACCCAGCTTCTGAGGAAGAGGATAATTTAATTCCATAGGTTTCAAAAAGGAAATAAGTTACGGGTTGTGATAAAGCTAATAAAAATAGAAGACGAAGTGGTTTATTTCTATAATTAACTTTGATAACTTTAGTTATTATTAAAAAGGTCATTACTAAAAAAGCTGTTAAGAATCTAAAACTAATTAAGGTAATAGGGTCTACAATCTCTAATGCTAATTTTGAAAATAAAAAACTTAAACCAAAAATTAAAGATGTTGTAGCAGCCGATATATAAGGCAAATAAGCATTATTTTTCATTAGTATTCCTCCAATTAAACTATAAAACATTTTTAAAAAGTAAATTTTTATTATGAATTATGGATATGTGACTAATTTAGTTTACTATATTGATTAAATAATGTCACTATATGACCTCCAGATTTATTTATAAATTTTTATATAATAAAGATTCGCAATACAAATAATATTAAAATTTAAAGTAATAAGTAACTTCTTTTAATCAAGATGTATAATTTTTCGAAAAATACAAAAAATAATATTAAATAACTTAAGGAGAGAAGAAGATGTCAGTTTATAGACTAGATATAAAAGGGCATATAGGATTAAGCGAATATAGTACAATAAATGATTATTTTGCCATAGTAAATGATTCTGACACCTTTACTATTAACTTAAATAAAGAAAGTAAAGAAGATTTAGATATTATTTGTAATATGTTGCAAAATAGTGATTTCCATATTAAAGAGAAGGGAGGAAATTATGATGACAGAATATTCATCAAAGCATCAAAAAATAAACACTAATTCAGTAAGTGTACCTCACTATCATGAAATTGATAATACTTCAGCTACAGGATTAAATTATGAACTAAATAATCTTTCAGGATACACAGGTTATATACCTAATCTTCATTCAGTAGCTGATGGATATGATAAAAATGAAAAAATTAAAGATATTTTAAAAAGTGAAAATTTGTTTTAGTACTTGTAATCTATTAACTATTAGCAATAGTTAATAGATTTTTTGGGAAAATTACTGATTTTGTTATAAAAGATTAATTATCAATATTAAATTTTAAGGAAGTATGCTAAAATAAACATTAAGTTAATGATTAGTGTTAAATGAGAGTGCTTTTTTATTATTTCATTGATCATTTTAAAGAACATAAGGTTAGGAGTGAATTAAATGACTAAAAATTTTGTGGTGGGTATAGACTTAGGGGGAACGAAAATAAGTGGAGCTTTTACAGATTTAGAAGGTAACGTGTTGTACAAGCATACTATACCTACTAATGCATTTGAAGGAGAAAAAGCTGTACTTGATAGGATTATAACTGTTATTAAAGAAGTAATTAAAGAAAGCGGACATAGTATAGAAGATGTAAAAGCTATAGGGGTTGGTTCTCCAGGACCACTTGATCCTAAAAAGGGTGAAATATTACAAACACCAAATCTACCGTTTGAAAATTTTCAATTAATAAAACCTATACAAGAAAAATTTGATATACCAACTTTCTTAGATAACGATGCAAACGTTGCAACAATTGGGGAGCATTTGTTTGGAGCAGGTATAGGAACAAAGAACATGATTTTTGTTACTGTTAGTACTGGTGTTGGCGCAGGGGCAATAATTAATGGCAAAATATTTAGAGGAAATACTTTTAATGCATTGGAAGTTGGTCATGCATCGGTAGATAAAGATGGTCCAATGTGTAAGTGTGGAAATAGAGGATGTGTAGAAGTTTACTCATCTGGGACAGCTATTGGTAGAATAGCAAACGAAGCTATATTAGAAGGTAAAGAAACATCCTTAACTAAGTATAAAACAGTAACAGCTAAAGAAGTATTTATTGAAGCAAAATCAGGAGACAACGTAGCAAATGAAGTATTGGATTTTAGCTTAAATTATTTAGGTATTTGTATTTCTAACCTTATAGTAACATTCGACCCAGAGATGATCGTTATAGGTGGTGGAGTTTCTATGGCAGGAGAGATTGTTTTTAATAAAATAAATGAAGTAGTTAAAGAAAGATGTTTTAAGGAAATGGCAGCAGGATGTAGAATTGTTCCAGCAGGACTTGGAACTGATGCAGGGATGATAGGTGCGGCAGCTTTAGCAATTACAGAAAGTGAATAAAACATAATATTTAAGCCTAAGTTTAAGAAAAGTATTCTTTCAAACTTAGGCTTTTTATTAAAAATATAGTTATGGTAATTGCTTATAAATAGCTGTATTATTAAAGATAAATAAATTTAAGTACCAATTAATTTCGATATATAATTGTAATGAAAATAAATATTTGACAATATTGATATAAAAATGATAATATATAATAAATGTTTTATTAATTTAATGCGATAAAGCGATAAAGTGGAGGTGCCAATTGAAAAATTTAAGAAGATATATTCCAGATGGTATGAAGGATACAATATTTACAGAATGTGAAATGAAATTAAAAGTAGAAGAAAAGTTAAGAAAAGTATACCAGATGAATGGATTTTCTGAAGTTATTTCACCTACTTTAGAATTTTATGATGTATTTAATATAGAGAATCAGCCTATCGAACAACAAAAAATGTATAAATTATTTGATAATAAAGGAAGAATTTTAGTTTTAAAACCAGACGTGACTACTCCAATAGCAAGAATTGCTTCAACTAAAATAAATAATGGGGTATTGCCAATAAAATTATGTTATACCTCTAATATATTTAGAATAAATGAAGATTATGGTGGAAAAACCAGTGAAATCACTCAAAGTGGTGGTGAAATTATAGGTATCAGCGATTATAAAGCAGATGTTGAGATAATAATAACAGTTATAAAAGCCTTGATAGACTTAGGTTTGAAAAACTTTAAAATTGAATTAGGGCAAGCAAATTTTTTCAAGGCTTTAATTGAAGAACTAAACATAGATGAAGATGTCATAGAAGACATAAGAAATTATATTGAGAATAAAAATTTTTCAGCTCTTAGCGATTTTGTGAATTGTATGAAAGATAATGATCAATATGATAAAATTAAGTTAATTGAAAAATTGCCTCAATTATTTGGAGCAATAGAAATTCTAGAGCAAGCAAAAGAAATGACTACAAATAATAAAGCTTTAGAGGCTTTAAATAATATTCAAAGAGTTTATGATTTGGTAAAAGAAGCAGGTCTGGAAGAATATATAAATGTAGACTTAGGTATGGTTCACCACATAAATTATTATACTGGAATTATATTTAGGGGATATGCTGAAAATGTTGGTGAATATATTGTAAGCGGAGGAAGATACGATAATTTAATTAAACACTTTGGAAAAGATTATCCGGCTACAGGGTTTGCAATAAATGTTGATAATGTAATTTTAGCTTTAAAGAATTTAAATTACGATTATGAGACAAATTATGAAAAAATAATAATTAATTATGAAGATGGGTTATTTGGAAAAGCTATGGATTTATTAAATCAGATTCAAGAAAAAGGAATTGTGTGTCAACTTAGCTTATTCGATGAAGAAGAGAAAACTATTAAATATGCAGAAAAAATTTCTGCTAGCAAAATTATAACTTTAAAGAATGATGATAAAATTGAAATATACAATGTATTTAATAGAGAAAAGAAAATTCTACAATCAAATGATATTTTAAAGGAAATGTAAAGAAAATTGAATATAAAATGGGGTGAATTCGGTGAAAAAAATTAAGATAGCTTTAACTAAAGGTAGACTTGAAAAAAAAGCAGTTGAAATTTTGAGACAAATAGGTGCTGATGTTAGTGAACTTGAAGATAAAGGCAGAAAGCTTGTATTTAAAGGGAAAAATGAAAATTACAATTTAGAATTCTTTTTAGTAAAATCTCCGGATGTAACAACTTATGTAGAGTATGGGGCAGCTGACATAGGGATAGTAGGTAAAGATACTATGATGGAAAAAGGAAGAAGTTATTACGAAGTACTAGACTTAAACGTAGGAAAATGTACTTTTGCTTTAGCAGCTTTACCAGAATTTAAAGTTGATAAAGGGTTTAATAGAAAATTAATAGCAACGAAATATCCAAACGTAGCAAAAGAGTACTTTAGGAAACAAGGGCAGGATGTTGAAATAATTAAAATCGAAGGATCTGTTGAGTTAGCACCTATTTTAGGTCTTGCAGATGCAATTGTTGATATAGTGGAAACGGGAACAACTTTAAAGGAAAATGGGCTTGTTATAGTGGATACAATTTGTGATATAAGTGCTAGAATGATTGTAAATCGTGCTAGTATGAAGACGAAAAAAGACGAAATTTTAAAATTAATTAATGCTATAAGTGAAGTGGTAGATAAAAAATAATTATTAGAAGGAGGGTAAAACAATGATTAATATTGAAAAACTAAATATAAATACTAAAGATTTGTATTTGAAAAGTCTTAAGGAAAGATCAGAAACCGTTCAGGACAGTGTTATTTTAGCAGTTGATGAAATATTAGAGCAAGTCAAATCAATAGGCGATGAAGCTGTTATTAAATATACTAATAAATTTGATAGTGACAAAATAAATAAAGATAATATTAAAGTTAGTGAAGAAGAAATTTCTAATGCTTATGAATTAGTAGATAAAAAATTTATAAAAGCATTGAAACTTGCTAAAAGTAATATTGAATTTTTTCATGAAAAACAAAAACAAAATTCTTGGATGACTAATAAGGATAAGGGAGTAATACTTGGTCAAAAAGTTGTACCTTTAGAAAAAGTTGGTATTTATGTACCAGGGGGAACAGCATCTTATCCTTCCTCTGTATTAATGAATACTATACCAGCAAAAGTTGCGGGGGTTGAAAAAATTATAATGGTTACTCCTCCTTCTAAAGATGGAACTATAAATCCTAATATTTTAGTAGCGGCACATATATCACAAGTGGATGAAATATATAAGGTTGGTGGAGCACAAGCTGTGGCGGCTTTAGCTTATGGAACTGAAAGTATTCCAAAGGTAGATAAGATAGCAGGACCAGGAAATATATATGTGGCTATGGCTAAAAAAAGCGTTTATGGAAATGTGGATATAGATATGATAGCAGGTCCTTCAGAAATCTTAATTTTAGCTGATGAAACAGCAGATGCTAAATTTATAGCAGCGGATTTAATGTCTCAAGCTGAACATGATGTGCTTGCTTCATCAATTCTTATAACAACTTCTATGGAAATTGCCAAAAAAGTTGATGAGGAATTAGAAAGACAAATACAATACTTATCTAGAAAAGATATTATAGCTCAGTCATTAAAAGATTATGGTGCAATAATTGTGGTAGAGGATATGAAAACTGCTATTGAAATGTCAAATGAATTAGCACCAGAACATTTAGAGGTTATGGTTAAAGATCCTTTCTTATATCTTGGAAATATTAAAAATGCAGGCTCTATTTTCTTAGGAAAATATGCTCCAGAACCATTAGGGGATTATGCAGCAGGACCTAATCACGTATTACCTACTAATGGAACTGCAAAATTTTATTCACCTCTTTCAGTAGATGATTATATAAAGAAATCAAGTTATATTTATTATACTGATGAAGCTCTAAAGGAAATAAAAGACGATATAGTTGTTTTGGCAGAAACAGAGGGTCTTACAGCTCATGCAAATTCTATAAAAGTTAGATATGAGTAAAGGGTGTGAATTTGATGGATAATAGAAATGCTAGTGTAAAAAGAAAAACAAGTGAAACAGATATAGTGGTTTCTATAGATTTAGATGGAAATGGAACTTCAAATATCGATACAGGAATAGGATTCTTTGATCACATGCTAATACTTATGACAAAACATGGTCTTATAAACTTGGATATTAAAGCGGTTGGAGATCTTTATATTGATTGTCACCATACCATAGAAGATGTGGGAATAGCCTTAGGAAGTTGCATAAAAGAAGCTTTAGGGGATAAAGCTTCAATAAAAAGATATGGAACCTCCTATGTTCCAATGGATGAAACCTTAGCATTGGTATCATTAGATATAAGCGGAAGGCCTTTCTTGGTATTTGATGCTGAGTTTAGTAGTGATCAAGTAGGAACAATGGATACTCAAATGGTAGAAGAATTCTTAAGAGCAGTGGCTTTTAATGCAGGGATAACTTTACATGTAAAAATTCTTCACGGGAAAAATGATCACCATAAAATAGAAGCTATATTTAAAGCATTAGGAAGAGCATTAAGAGAAGCTTTTGAAAAAGATAGTAGGATTAAAGGGGTTATGTCTACAAAAGGCTCTTTATAAATAAAGGGGGACTAATAAATGATTGCAATAATTGATTATGGAATGGGTAATTTGATGAGTGTGCAAAATGCACTTGATTTTTTGAAAATAGAATCTGTAATTACTAATGATGAAGATGTGATATTAAATAGTGATGGAATTATCCTTCCTGGTGTAGGAGCATTTCCAGATGCTATAGAACATATTAAATCTATTGGGATGGATAAAGTTTTAAGAAAAGCTGTAGATGAAGGGAAACCACTATTAGGAATTTGTTTAGGTATGCAGTTATTATTTGAAAAAGGATATGAAGTAAAAGAATGTGATGGACTAGGATTTTTAAAGGGTAAAATAGTTAAATTAGATATTGATTATAAAGTTCCTCATATGGGGTGGAATAGTCTTAACTATGATAAAAAATCTCCTATACTTAAAGATGTAAAAGAAGGTTCTTTTGTTTATTTTGTTCATTCATATTATGCTGAAATAGAAGAAGAAGGCATATTAAATGCTTATGCGGATTATGAAGTTAAAGTGCCTGGTATTGTTAGTAAAGGAAATGTATTTGGGCTTCAATTTCATCCAGAAAAAAGTGGCGATATAGGATTACAAATGTTAAAGAATTTTGGGGAGATGATTAAATGATTATATTACCAGCTATAGATTTAAAGGATGGTATATGTGTTAGATTATATCAAGGAAATTTTGATAAAACAGAAGTAGTAGCAGAAAGTGCAGTAGAAGTAGCAACATCCTTTAAAGAACAGGGTGCAGAATATCTTCATATGGTTGATTTAGACGGAGCACTTGAAGGAAGTTTAAAAAACATTGATGTAGTTTCCCAAGTAATTAAAGAAGTAGATATTCCTATCGAGTTAGGTGGGGGTATTAGAGATATGGGTAAAATAGATTTATTAATTGAAAAAGGTATAAGCAGAGTGATTTTGGGCACAGCGGCATTAAAAAATCCAGAGCTTGTGGAAGAAGCCGTAAATAAATACGGTGAAAAAATTGCAGTAGGTATTGATGCAAAGGATGGATTTGTAGCTATAGAAGGTTGGATGGATGTAAGTAAGGTAGATTATATAGATTTTGCAAAACAAATGGAGAAAATAGGAGTTAAGACAATTATTTTTACTGATATTAGTAAGGATGGAACGTTACAAGGACCAAATTTAGAACAACTTCAAGCGTTGAAACAAAATGTATCTTGTAATATTATTGCTTCAGGTGGAATTAGAGATATAGGGCATATTAAAGATGTAAAAGATATGGATTTATATGGGGTAATTGCTGGAAAATCAATTTATAGTGGAACTTTAGATTTAGAGGAAGCTGTTGAATTGAGTAAAATTTAGTTAGGGGGAGAATTATGTTAACTAAAAGAATAATTCCTTGTTTAGATGTAGATATGGGAAGAGTAGTTAAAGGAGTAAATTTTGTTGATTTACAGGATGTAGGGGATCCAGTTAAAATTGCAGAATTTTATAATGCAGAAGGTGCGGATGAATTAGTTTTTTTAGATATAACTGCAACCCATGAAGGAAGAAGTACCATGATTGACGTGGTTAAAAGAACAGCAGAAAAAGTGTTTATTCCTTTAACAGTAGGGGGAGGAATAAGAACTGTAGAAGATTTTAAAGAAATTCTAAGAGCAGGAGCTGACAAGATTTCTGTGAATTCAGCGGCTATAAGAAATCCAGAATTAATATCACAAGCAGCAGATAGATTTGGAAGCCAATGCGTTGTTGTAGCTATTGATGGGAGAAAAAGAGAAGATAATACCGGCTGGAATGTAGTTATAAATGGTGGAAGAATAGATACTGGATTAGATGCTTTAGAATGGGCAAAAAAAGTGGAAGATTTAGGAGCCGGAGAAATTTTACTTACTAGTATGGATGCTGATGGTACTAAACAAGGATTTGATATTGAATTAACAGATGCTGTTACTAAAACTGTTAATATCCCTGTAATTGCATCAGGTGGATGTGGAAAACTAGAAGATTTTTGTGAGGTTTTTGAAGAAACAGGTGCTGATGCGGCATTAGCTGCCTCTTTATTTCACTTTAGAGAATTAAGTATTGATCAGGTTAAGGAATATTTAAGTAAAAATAACATTGATGTAAGACTTAAAAATAGTTAATAGAAAATTTATGGAGTGGTTTTATGAATAATGAAGAACTTATAAAAACTGTTGATTTTAAAAAAGGTGGAGGCTTAGTGCCTACCATTATACAAGATTTTAATAGTAAAGAAGTATTGATGATGGCATATATGAATGAAGAATCTTTAAAAAAGACTCTTCAAGATGGAACAACATGGTTTTGGAGTAGATCTAGGAATGAATTTTGGAACAAAGGGGCTACTTCAGGAAATGTTCAAATAGTAAAGAATATTTCCGTAGATTGTGATGGAGATACTTTGCTTGTTGAAGTTGTTCCTAAAGGACCAGCTTGTCACACAGGAAATATAACTTGTTTTTATAGAAAAATAAATTTTGAGGAGAATTCAAATGAATAATGAAGGTGTACTTTTTGATTTATATGATGTAATTCTTGACAGAAAAATAAACCCTATAGAGGGATCTTATACTAATTACTTATTTGAAAAAGGATTAGATAAAATCCTCAAAAAATTTGGGGAAGAGAGTATTGAAGTGATTATTGCTGCAAAAGACTCTAATCCAGAAGAAGTGACTAGTGAAATCTGTGATCTAATGTATCATCTTTTGGTTCTAATGGCTGAAAATAATGTTACCATGGAAATGGTATTTAGCGAACTATCAGAAAGAAGAAAGAAATTGGGTAATAAGAAAGCAGAAAGAAAGGAAATTGAAAAACTATAAAAAATTTCTCAATATTAACAAATATGGAGCCTTCCTTTGATGAGGGGGATTTTCATTTACCCTATAGTTGATAAACATTCTTCTATTACAGATTTAGGAATTTCATGTTTGTTGATTTTTTTCGTTTTACTATCAGTAGTTTTTTGAGTAGAAACGGATTTATCACAGTCAGATTTTGTTTTATTTTTAAGTACTTTCATTTTAACACCTCCTTTTAACAATTAAGATACAAACTTTAAAAATAAGTTTAAAGAAATTATATCATTATTGTAATAAAATTACAATAACTAAATTGTTAAGAAAAGATTAAGTAGAAAGAATTTTTAGAAAATTAAAATATTAATAAAATTATAATGATTAGGAACACTATATTAAGTAAACTAATTTAATTAAGGTTTATATTAACTATTGGTGGAGGTGTTCTTATGTCACATAAGGATAATAAAAATAGCAAAGACAACAAAAAATCAGGGCAGAAAACTAAAAAAGAATTGAATAAAATGAAATTTGAAACTTCTAACGAAATAGGTTATTCTAGTGAGGCTAGAAAGCTTGGAAAAGATAAAGAGAGAGAAAACAAAGTAAGAAGTAAGAACCAATAAAAAAACCCTTTTAAAAGGGTTTTTTTTACGAATTTTCATCTAAAATAAAAAGTTTGTTGTTTTTATAACTATCTTTAATCATACCTTTTAATAAAAGATAATTATATTTATTTTTATTATCATAGGGATCTAATCTATAAGCTTTTTTTGAATAAAGGTAAGCTTCTGAATATTTTGCTAATTTTATGTAAGCTAGAGAACAACCTAAATATGCTTCTACTCTATTTGAATTGATGCTAATAGCAATTTTGTAGTTTTTTATTGAATCAATATATTTCATTTCATAAATTAGTAAATCAGCCATTTCCAAATAAGCATCATAGTGATCTTTTTTTAAACTAATACATTTTTTGTAAGAGCGAATTGCATCTATATTTCTATTAAGTTTATGTTGAATTCTTGCTTTTTTATAATACAAAGCAAAGTTTTTACTTTCTATAATAATTGCAGAATTGCAACAATCAAAGGCTTTCTTATAATCACCATTCAAAGAAAACACTTCAACTAAATCTATGTAAGGACGGATATCCTTTGGATTAAAACTTATGTATTTACTTAAATATTCTATTGCATTTCCAAAATCGAATAAAGCCATATATGATTCACCTATAACCAAATAAATTTTAGAGTTATAGGGAGCTAATAATAAAGCTTTGTTAAAAAAATTAAAAGCGAATTCAATATGACCTTTCTCTAAATAACTTTGACCTTCGCTTAAGTAAGAATTAACTATATTATCTACATCAAAGTCTTGTGTTTTTGATTTGTTCATAAGCACACCTCCTGGTATATTCATTATTAATTAAAATTATATCCTTTAAAATAAAATTATATTCAATAATAATATTTTAATTCGAAAATGATGTATAATTAACATAATATAGCAGAATGGAGGGGTGTTATGTACGGACTAGTATTAGAAGGTGGCGGAGCAAAAGGATCTTACCATATAGGGGCATATAAAGCTTTGATAGAAAAAAATATTAAAGTAAGTGCTATAACAGGAACATCTATAGGAGCATTAAATGGAGCTATGTTATGTCAAGGCGATTTTGAAAGAGTATATGATTTATGGTATAACATAAGTAATTCACAAATATTTGATGTAGATGATGAAATGCTAGGTCAAATTAGAAAGTATGAATTAAATCAATCAAATATAGCATATCTTTTTAGAAAATCTAAACAAATAATTAGAAATAAGGGATTAGATACCAAAACCATAAGAAGTATAATAGCAAATAATATTGATGAAGAAAAAATAAGAAAATCTGAAATAGATTTTGGTATTGTAACTGTGTCATTGACAGATATGAAACCGTTGGAGATTTTTATAGATGAAATACCAGAAGGAAAACTAAATGATTACGTAATGGCTAGTGCAAATTTTCCGGCCTTTAAAATAGAAAAATTAGATGGTAAAGTTTTCATAGATGGAGGTGTATATGATAATTTTCCTGTGAAATTAATGCTATCTAAGGGATATAAAAATATTATTGCGGTTAGAACTTTTGGAATTGGAAGACAACGAAAAGTGGAAGTTGAGGATATTGATATTATTTATATAAATCCAACTGAAGATTTAGGGTCAACATTGGATTTTAATTTAGAAACTGCTAGAAAAAATCTACTTCTAGGATATTATGATACTTTAAAGGTTTTAGATAATTTAAGAGGAAATAAGTATTATATCAATATTAAAGGGAATGAAGAATTATTTCATAATATTTTAATGAATTTATCAAAAGAAAAATGTGAAAATATTGGTATTTTAATGGGATTTGAAGGAATTCCTCATAAAAGAATGCTTTTCGAATTTATAATTCCTAGGATAGTTGAATTAATGAATATTTCAAAGGAAAAAGATTATGAAGATATATGTATAGAATTATGTGAAATAATTGCCATGGAATTAGAAATGAATAGATTTCAAGTTTATCAAGTCAATGATTTTTTAAAGGAAATTATAAATAAATACAAAGAATCTGATTTAAATCTAAAAAATAAGATTCCCAACTTTATAAGAAAAAATAGTATTTTATCAAAAACAGTTAAAGAACAAATATTAAAAACAATATTGGGTATACTTATGGAGGATAAGAACTAAAAAGGAAAAAGGATAAGCTTATTGAGTTTGAAATGGAAAGTATTGCACTAATCTAAAGAGTGTATTAATATAAAATGTAGGGTCAAGAACCAATAATTATCTTTAAGATAGCGTGAATTTTAATATGATTTGATAAAAAAGGATGGTGTATTATGCAATTTAATGAGTATATTGACGATTACAAAGAAGATTTAATAGAATCAACTAAAGGATTAGTTAGAATTAAAAGTATAGAAGAAGAAGAAAAAGATGGAATGCCTTTTGGAGAAGGACCTGCACTAGCACTTCAATATGCACTAAATACGGCAGATAGTATGGGATTTAAAACTGTTAACATGGATAATTATGTAGGTTTTGTTGAGTATGGGCAAGGTGAAGAGTATATTGCTGTACTTGGGCACGTAGATGTAGTTCCAGAGGGAAGTGGATGGAAGTATAATCCTTATGGAGCTGAAATACATGATGATAAAATTTATGGAAGAGGAACTATTGATGATAAAGGGCCTATAATGGCAGCATTATATGGATTAAAAGCTATTAAAGACTCTGGAATAAAGATATCAAAGAAAATTAGAATTATTTTCGGAACAAACGAAGAAAGTGGTTGTGGTGAAATTCAATACTATTTAGATAAAGAAAAAGCTCCAGTAGCAGCATTTACCCCAGATGCAGATTATCCAGTTATTAATGGAGAAAAAGGGATAACATTTTTTCAACTTCACAAAGATTTTGAAGTGAAAAGTAATAAGGAAAAGATTATTTATATAAAAGGCGGAAGTAAAGCTAATATGGTTCCTGACTACTGTGAAATGGCAATAAAAACGGATAGAGAAGATATTATAGTAGAATATGCAAATACTTTTAAAGAAATGATTGGTTTTGATATTGAAGCTGAAATTAAAGGTGATTTGGTTATTGTTGTATCCAAAGGTAAGTCAGCACACGGGAGTACTCCAGAAGTTGGAGTAAATGCAATTATGCAACTTCTTGCTTTTGCTGGGGAATTAGAGCTAGACAAATGTGATGCTACAAGATTTATTGAATTTATGAATATACATATTGGACTTGAAACAGATGGAGAATCTTTTGGTGTTTATATGAAAGATGAAGTGTCCGGAGAACTTTCTTTTAATGTAGGACTAATAGATATGAATGAAGAAACTGTAAAACTAGAGCTAAATTTAAGATATCCAGTTACTCATACTTTTGAGGAAATGATGGAGGGAATTGACAAAACATTAGATGGAACGGGAATGAGAATACAAAATATGATACATCAGGAACCTCTTTATTTTCCAGAAGATCACCCTCTTGTTGAAACTTTATCAAAAATTTATTCAGAAGCTACAGGAGTAGAAGCTAAACCTTTTTCTATAGGGGGAGGTACTTATGCTAAAGAAATGCCTAATACAGTTGCTTTTGGACCTTTATTTCCAGGAAGAGAAGAATTGGCACATCAAGTAGATGAATATATTTTTATAGATGATTTAGTTTTAAATGCAAAAATATATGCTGAGGCAATATACAGATTAGCTAAATAGTATTTTACAAATATTTGAATATAACATATTAAAAGTGACTTTAAAAAAATACTAAGTTGTGCTAAAATGATTTTAGTCGGTATTCAATAGATTAAACATTATTTAAATTTAATATTAGAAGGTGTTTATCTAAATTAAGAAACCGAACTTTAAAAAGAGAATAGGGCAAATTTGCTCATTCGACTTATATCCTTAAAGGAATAAGAACGGAGGTAGGTAAAATGCAAAGAGAAATTAATGTAAAAGCAGGAAGAAAACTTGGGACTAGACAAATTACTGTTATAGGTATGTTGTCTGCAATTTCAATTTTTCTAGGTCTTACAGGATTGGGATTTATTCCATTGCCACTAGTTAAAGCTACTATATTACACGTTCCGGTTATCATTGGGGCAATAATAGAGGGGCCATTGGTAGGAGCCATAATTGGATTGATTTTTGGAATGTTTAGTATGTACCAAGCTATTGTTACTCCAACACCAACATCATTTTTATTTTTAAATCCATTGGTAGCGGTACTTCCAAGAATACTTATTGGAATTGGAAGTTATTATGTTTATAGGTTAATACCAACTAAAAAAGAAAGTATTAAAATAGGCTTTGCAGCAGCAATAGGATCACTAATAAATACTTTTGGTGTTTTAACAATGATTTATGTATTATATGCAGCTAGATTTGCAAAAGCTATAAATATTGAACCTTCATCAGCAGGAAAATTTATTTATGGATTAGCACTTACTAATGGAATACCAGAGGCTATTGTATCAGTAATAATTACTGTTTCAATTGTGGTAGCAGTTAAAAAAGTTAGAAAATAAAAAAATATAAAAGTAGTAAAAACAGTTTGTTTTTACTACTTTAATTATATACAAAAAAGAAGGTTAAATTATGGAAAAAATCAATATAGAGGAAATAAAAGATTTTAGAATTGGAAATTCAGAGTATAATGAAGGGGTTACAGGATGCACAGTTATTATTTGTGAAGAAGGAGCTACCGCAGGTATTGAGGTAAAAGGAGGAGCGCCTGGAACCAGAGAAACAGATTTATTAAATCCTGTAAATATGGTAGATAAAATACATGGAATTTTACTTACTGGAGGTAGTGCTTTTGGATTGGATGCAGCTTCGGGAGTTATGGAGTATTTAGAAGAAAGAGAAATAGGTTTTGATGTTGGGGTTACTAAAGTACCTATAGTTTGTGCAGCGGCTTTATTTGATTTAGCTATTGGTAATTACAAGATTAGACCTGATAAAAAACTTGGATATGAAGCATGTGTTGATTCAGAAAAAAGAAATATAAAAGAAGGAAATTATGGAGCGGGATTAGGAGCAACTATTGGCAAAATTTTAGGACCACAAAATTCTATGAAAGGTGGGCTTGGAACTTATGCTGTTAAAATTGGGGAACTAATGATAGGAGCTGTAGTTGCCGTTAATGCTTTAGGAGATGTATTCGATAGCGAAGAAAATAAAATAATAGCTGGAGTTTTAGATAGTGAAAAGAAAAATCTACTAAATACAGAAAGCATAATGGTTTCAAAATATGATGATAAAACAAATCTTTTTAATGGAAACACAACAATAGGGGCTATAATAACTAATGGCAAATTAACTAAATCAGAAGCTAATAAAGTAGCTTCAATGGCTCATAATGGTTTTGCAAGAAGTATACGTCCTGTTCATACGATGTTTGATGGAGATACAATTTTTACAATGGCCTCAGGAAAAATTATAGTAGATGTAAATACTATTGGTATGATATCTGCTAATATAATGGAAAAAGCAGTTGTTAATGCTATTAAGAATGCAGAAAGTATTTGTGGTATAAATTCATTTGCAAATCTATAAATAGTAGAAGAAAATCATCAACCGTAAAGAAAATCACCAGTAAATAATAATTTACTTGGTGATTTTTTTTATGTTTTTTAATCTTAATTAATAAAAAAGTAAGTATTTTATAAAAAATAATATATAAAAGATATGCGATATCATATAAAAAACAAGATACAATTTTAAAATAATACTATAAAATCAAGTATAAATAAATAATTAAGATTAAAAAAAGCTATAAAAGACCATGGATAAAGGGCTAATAGAGATTGAAAAAATGTAAGCTCATTAAAAAAAATGTATATTTACTTTATAACTAAATAATATGTATCATGAATATATGCTAATTTATTGTTTTTGTAAACGTATATAAGCATAGCAATAAAAAATAGGTACGGGAAAATCTATTTTAAAAAACTTTATTAATGAGTGATTTAAAAGACAAGAATCAAAAAGTAGCATGAATATAAAAAAAAGAAAGGATAGGATAATAAAGATGAAAGAGTCTAGGGGAATGGCACTTAAATATGAAAACAATAAATTTTTAAAGGCACTAAAAAAAGATTATCAATTATATTTACTTATTTTACCGGCGGTTATTTATTTTCTCATATTTCATTATGCACCAATGTATGGAATTCAGATTGCATTTAAAGATTTTTCTCCGGTAAAAGGAATAACAGGAAGTCCATGGGTAGGATTTAAATATTTCGAAAGATTTTTTAATTCATATCAATTTTGGATACTTTTAAAAAATACTTTAGGAATTAGCGTATTTCAATTAGTAGCAGGGTTTCCAATTCCAATTATACTTGCTTTGTTATTGAATCAAGTAAAACAAAAGCATTTCAAAAAGTTGGTACAAACAGTTACATATATTCCACATTTCATATCTGTGGTTGTATTAGTTGGAATGTTAAATGTTTTCTTATCACCAACCACAGGTTTAGTAAATAATTTACTTCATCTTTTGGGCAAAGATCCAATTTATTTTTTAGGAGTACCTGAATATTTTAAGAGTATATTTGTATTTTCAGGTGTTTGGCAAAATGCAGGTTGGGGATCTATTATTTATTTAGCAGCATTAGCGGGTGTTAGTCCAGAGTTATACGAAGCGGCAAAAGTTGATGGAGCAACAAAACTTCAGATTATTAAAAATGTGGATATACCTAGTATTATGCCTACTATTATTATATTGTTAATTATGAATTTAGGGCAAATTATGAATCTAGGATTTCAAAAGGCATTTTTATTGCAGAATTCATTAAATGCGGGAGCTTCTGAAATCATACAAACATATATGTATAAAATAGGTTTGTTACAAATGCAGTTTGAATATTCTACGGCAATAAGTTTATTTAATACACTTATTAACATAATATTATTGGTATCAGCAAATCGATTATCCAAGAAATTTACTGAGAATAGCTTGTGGTAAAGGAGGGGATGTAAAGTAATGAAAAAAATAAAAAATTCAAAAGAGGATATGATATTTGATATTATAAAATATGTGGTATTAACAATTGCTTTATTATTAGTAATGTATCCTTTATGGTTTGTTATAATAGCTTCTATATCTAGTCCAGATGCAATTAATACAGGACAAGTATGGTTTAAGCCAATAGGTTTTACTTTAGAAGGATATAAAAGAATTCTACAAGATAGTACGATTTGGATTGGGTACAGGAATACTATTTTATATACAGTAGTAGGAACAGCTATTAATTTATTTTTAACAATAACTCTTGCTTATCCACTTGCAAGAAAAGATTTTAAGTTTGGGAAATTTATTATGATATTCTTACTAATCACTATGTATTTTAATGGTGGACTTATTCCTAGGTATTTAATAGTTAAGCAATTAAACTTAATAGATAACTGGTGGGTTATGGTTATAGTTAACGCAGTAAGTGTGTTTAATGTTATTATTGCAGTATCATTCTTAAGAGGTAATATACCAGAGGAACTTTATGAGGCAGCTACTCTTGACGGATGTTCGCATATAACTTTTTTATGGAGGATTGTGTTACCTTTATCAAAACCAATTGTTGCGGTTTTATTACTTTATTATGGAGTTGCAAACTGGAATGATTTCTTTACAGGATTGATATATTTGAGAAATGAAAAATTATACCCCCTTCAATTGATTTTAAGATCAATCTTAATACAGAATCAAATGGAAAGTAATATGGTAAATGACGTTAACGCTCTTAAAGAACAAAATATAGGAGAATTAATAAAATATGGAGTTATAATCGTTTCAAGTTTGCCTGTTTTAATGGTATATCCATTTTTACAAAAGTACTTTGTTCAAGGGGTAATGATAGGGTCTGTCAAAGGATAATAAAAATTGATAGTTCTTAATTACATAAAAACAATAAATTATAATAAAAAGGGAGAATAAGAAAATGAAAAAGAAAAAAGTAGCCTTGTTATTGTTAGCATTTGTTTTATTGTTCACAGCAGCTTTAAGTGGATGTGGTAAGAATAAGAATAATGAATCAAATGTAGCAGAAAAACAAAGATAGAAGGGTTTAATAGCACAGGATTACCAATTGTAACTGAACCAATTACTTTAAAGGTGGCAGTTAAAAAAGTAGCTAATATTAAGAAACCTTTTGAAGAATTAGAAACAATGAAACAAATAAAAGAAGCTACCAATGTAAATATTGAGTGGGAAGAAACTCCACAAGAAACATGGCCGGAGAAGAAAAATTTAATTATTGCTAGTGGAGATTGGCCAGATGTGTTTTATGGTAATTATATTCTTGAAGATGAAGAAGTAGTTAAACTTGCTGCTGATGGTATATTTATTCCATTAGAAGATTTAATTGAAAAATATGCTCCAAATGTTCAAAAAGTATTTGAAGAGTATCCAGATTTTAAAGATTATATAACAGCACCAGATGGACATATTTATTCATTACCAACTATTAATGCATATCAAAGTCCAGCACCAAGTGCTCAATTTATTAATAAAAAATGGTTAGATGAGTTAGGACTAGAAATACCAACAACAACTGATGAGTTTTATGAAGTATTGAAAGCTTTTAAAGCAAATGCTAAAGATGGTCAAACACCATTTAGTTTTATGTATGGAAATAACACTTACGGAATAGGTGGAATGTTTGGTTCATTTGGATTAGCAGACGACAATTCAAAAATAACTGTTGTAGATGATAAAGTTGTATTTACTGCAATGCAACCTGAATATAAGGAAGCAGTTAAGTATTTTAATAAACTATTTAATGAAGGTCTTATTGATTTAGAATCATTCTCACAAACAAGAGAAGTATATAATGCAAAAGTTTCTAAGGGAGATGTAGGGGTTGTAAACGGATGGTCTCTTTCATCATGGTTTGGTGAAAACTATCAAGATTCAGGATATGTATTTATGCCACCATTAAAAGGACCTAATGGAGATCAAAGTTATTTTTATAGATCATCTGCAACTTTAAGTGGTAAAGGATCATTTTTAATAACAAGCAAGTGTGAGAATCCAGAAGTGGCTATGAGATTAGCTGATTACATGTGTGACCCTGACGTAAGTTTCCAAGCATCACAAGGTATGATCGGTGGTACATACCAAAAAAATGCAGATGGAAAATTAGAAGCACTTCCAATTCCAGAAGGAATGAATCAAGCTGAATTTAGGCATCAAGATGCTGCAGGAGCAAATAGTTTCCATATGATAACAGCTAAATATTTAGAAAATGTAATTCCTAGTACGTCTATTGCAGAAAAACAAAGTTATGAAAAAGTTTATGAAAAATTTGCAACTAATAGTCCGCTACCACCATTTTCAATGAGTCCAGAAGATTCAACAAGGATTTCAGAGATAAGAGCAGACATTACTTCATTCGTTGATGAAAACACATCAAAATGGCTTTTAAAAGGTGGTATAGATGAAGAGTGGGATTCATATGTTGAAAAATTAAAACAAATGAACGTAGAAGAATTAATAGGAATTTATCAAGCTAGATATGATGATTTTAAGTAAAAACAATAAGAAATTTTTAGAATAAAAAAACAATACACTAAAATACTTTACAGAATAGTATTTTAGTGTATTTGGATTTTTTTCATTTTCTTTTTAAAGTTAATAAATCATGATAAAATATAGTATCTAGAGAAGTTAATTGAATTTGAAATACTTAATTAGCAATTATAAGATGTTTAATAACAAATAATAGGGGAGAGAGCTTGGATATGAAAAGAAAAAACGTAAGTTATTACTACAAATATTTGATTTCATATATTATTATATTTATAATTCCTATATTTTTTATAGCCTCTTATGTTAATATGAGTATTTTCAAAACTTTAGAACAAGAGGTTATTACAAACGAAGTTAATTCTTTATATCAAGTTAAAAATGGAATAGAATCATATCTTATTCAGATGAAGAGAATAAAAGAAGAAGTTTATTTAAATACAAATAAAAAAACATGGTTATTTTAAAGATGATCCACTTGAAATAGTGGAGCGCATAAGGGAATTAAAAAATTATAAAACAACAAATCCATATTTAAAGGATATTTTTTTATATTATTGTGGAGATGAATATATAGTAACTTCAACAGGAACCGCTCCTATTAAAATGTTTATGGATGGACTTTTTAACTATGAAAAGTGGGATAATGAAGATTTTTTGGATACTATAAATAATAATCAGATAACTATGGTTCGTCCTGTGGAGTCAGTTACTCTAGGAGATGGTAGTAAAAATCAATATTCCACAATAATTTATCCATTGAGTAGTAATTCTAGGGAGCCATATGCAATGCTTCTTTTTGTTATTTCAAAAGATTTTTTTGATTCAAAGATAAATACTGTAATCGATAACCATTCTAAAATCACTATAATTATTAATGATAATAATGAAATAATTGTATCCTCTAGAGATGAAACATTTCTCAAAACAAATGATTTTTTAAAGTTAGTTGAGTCACCGCATTCTTTAAATAGAAAAGTTGTTGAACTTGACAATGAGAAGTATATAGCTGCATACGTTCAATCTGAAGATACTGGTTGGAAATATATAACTTTAACACCAAAAATAAATATTTCAGAAAAAATAAAAGAAGTAAGAATAGGTTTTTTTATAGGAATAATACTAGTGATTTTTATTGGATTTTTAGCGATATTTATATCTATGCATATTAACTATAATCCAATTAAGCAATTAAAAAAGTATTCTCAAAGTATTATTAGTGATTTTAAGGAATCTACTGGAGAGTTGGATTTGGTTAAAAAAACTATTGACTTTTTATCTCATCAGAATGCATTGCTTTCAGATGAAGTTGAACACTCCAATGAAGCAAATAAGCAATATATTACTATGCAATTTCTAAGAGGTTCAATGACGACTGATAAGAAATTAGAAGAGAAGGCCCGAAAATATGGCGTATATATAGAAGCAAGTTGTACTGTAGCCATTATATATATTGATAGTAAAATAGAGTATGCTCTAACACGTAAAGAAATTATAGATGAGTTGAAAAAAGATTTTTTAGATGGAATTACGATTTATACCTGCGAGAATGTTGATTATAGAAAAATTATTATGATTTTATCATTTAAAGAACAACAATATGTAACATTACAAGACAAATTTAAATTTGTTCAAAAATCTATTAGAGAGAAATGGAACGTATCAACAGTAATTGGTATTGGAAATTGCTATCATGATAAACAATTTGTGCCTAAGGCTTACATTGAAGCTTCTACGGCAGTGGATTATCGTCTTGTTAAAGGACATGGATGCGTTATCTCGTTTAGTAAGATTATTGAACAGCAGGGAGTGTTAGAGAACTATCCTCAAAATAATCTTATGAATATTGCAATGTTATTAAAGAATGGTTCTATGAAAGCAATTGAAGAGGAACTTGATAATATAAGCAACTATATTAAAAATAATAATACGCCAATTTTTATTGCAAGAGGACTTTGTTTTGATATCATTAATTTGATTTTTCAAACAAGTAAAGGGATGGTTAGCGAGTTTCATAATAATGATTTGGAAATTCCAGATGTTTTTACTTTAGCACAGTTTGATACAGTGGATGAATTAGTAGGAATAGTGAAAGATTTAAGCCGGGATTTATGTAGTCAGATTATAAAACAAAAAGAAAAAGAAGAGTTATCAATAATTCATGAGATGATTGCATATATAAAAAATAATTACACAGAATGCAATTTTTCGCTACTTGGTATGGCAGATTTTTTTAATATGTCTCAATCAAGTCTAAGTATGTATTTTAAGGATAAAACAGATAAAACAATATTAAGCTATATTACAGAAATGAAAATGGAAAAAGCTAAGGAACTACTAATAACAACTGATATACCTTTAAGCGAATTATCAGAAGCGGTTGGATATAGTAATGTAACTAGCTTTATACGACGATTTAAGCAATGGGAGAATATAACACCCGGAGATTATAGAAAAAAATATACTACATGAAAGCTGGGGTTAAGATACCCAGCTTAATTTAATATGAAGATTTAACCAGTTATTTATCATTTACTTAACTTAGTTTCTATAGTTTAAAATAATAACATTGTTTTCTCCATATAATGATTCTTTAAGCTCAAGTGTACAGGAATCTATTTTCTTAGCATTTTTCATTTCAATTATAAAATTTTCTACACCGTCTATGGGAAAATCTATTTTAGGAGTTTTATAGTGCATGGGAATGACTATGTGACTTTTTATCTTTTTGCAGAGAGTGGCAGCTTCTTTTGCATCTATTGTAAAGTTCCCTCCAACTGGAATTAAAAGCACATCTATAGCACCGATTTTTTCTATTATTTCAGTGGATAGAGAATGACCTAAATCGCCAAGATGACAAATTCTATAGCCATCCATATTTATTATATATATTACATTAGTACCTCTTTTTGCACCATTATCATTATCGTGAAAAGAGGGTAGTCCTTCTATATCTATATCACACAAATTAAATAATCCTACCTTATTTAAAATTTTGGGAGAATTTTGTATTTGTTTTGTATAACAGTGATCGAAATGATTATGGCTGATGGTAATTGAGTTAGCATCTTGATTATATACTTTATGGCCAATGGTGTTATCGTAAGGATCAGTAATTACTTTCCTATTTTTTGAATCTTCAAGTAAAAAGCAAGAATGAGCAATTAAAGTTATTTTCATAAAAAACCCTCCTAAATAATTTTTTTATTAAAAATTCACAATAGTAATATTTTAACTCACTATAAGAAATATATCCATATATTTCATTGATTATCAAATAAAAGGAGGAAAATCTTAATAATAAGCAAGGTATAAGTAAAAATTTATTTATATTAAAGATTAAACTAAAAATTAATAGGGGAATTGTTTTATAAAGGTTGAAAAAAAAGAAGAATTAAAATAGAATATAAGTATGCAAAATTAGAGGGGGGATATTTTGAATAAAAAAAGAGTATTTGTATTTGCAATCATAATTATGTATATGTTTGTAGTATTCACAGTTAATAAAAGCTATGCAGCAACTTCTTATACAGAAATGCCGGCAAAAAGTAACGTGGATATAAATAAAAAATGGAATATTACATTTAGTTTTGATATAGATCCAGCTGTAATTAATAATAATAGTGATATTTTGGTTTTAGATCAAAATAACACATATATAAGTATTCAAAGAAAATTAATTAATAGTACAACTGTGGAAATATCACCCACTTATGGTTATGAAAGTGGGAAAACATATACTTTGATTGTTAGAAATACAGTTAAGTCTTCAACAGGAATTAATCTTTCAAATGAAATAAGAATGAATTTTACTACAAGTGGGACATCTAACTCAAGTAATTCTTCAGCTAATAACGGGACAAGTAGTAGCGCGAGTAAATATACAATTTGTCTAGATCCTGGAAGAGCAGCTAATGATATAGGAAATGAAGTAGGACAATCAGGGGTTTTAGGAAAAGATATAAACTTAGCTGTTGCATTAAAGGCAGGAAAATTATTAGAGGCTCAAGGATTTAAAGTTGTATATACAAGAACTACAGATTCTGTAGCATGGAGTTCTTCATCAAGTATAAGCGAAAGAAGTAAAATAGCAAATGATGCTAATGCAGATTTGTTTATTAGCATACATACAAATAGTTGGTCATCTACAGCTAAAGGATATGAAACTTATTACTTGAGTTCTAGTACGTCAGGAAAAGAATTAGCTACTCAAATTCAAAATGAAATGAGTTTGAGAAGTGATTCAACTAATAGAGGTATTTCAGCAAATGAATTAAATACTCTTAAATCTGTGAATGCAGTAGCTGTTTATACTAATATTGGATTTATATCTAATCCTATAGAAGAAAAAACAATGGCTACATCTGAATTTCAACAGTCAACAGCAGAGTCTATAGCATCGGCTGTATCAAAATATTATAGCGAAGGAAGTAAATTAACTATAAAGTCAGTAGATAACATAAATGTAATTGTTGAGAAAGGTGAGAATTATTCATTACCAACTGTGGTAGAAACTCTTATGAGTGATAATTCGAAATCAACTGTATCTGTTACTTGGGATAAGAGTAGTGTTGATACAAGTAAAAGTGGAAATTATACCTACATAGGAACTATTAGTGGGTATAGTGAGAAAATTACTTTAAAATTATCAGTTAATGAACAAATAAGTAATGGAGAACCAGACTCAAACATACCTATAGATGATATAACCTCTTTAAGTAAAGTAGATGATTTTACAGTTCGAACTAGTGTAGGGACAAGTTTTACATTGCCTAAATATGTACTAGCTACTAATTCGAAAGGGAATATTGTTAGAACTAGTGTTATTTGGAATAATTCTAGTGTAAGTACTTCTATAGCTGGTGTTAAGATAATAACGGGAAAAACTAAGGTTAGCAATAAAACTCTTTCAATGGCTTTAATAGTGAGGCCAAGTATAACAAAGCCTTATTTAATTGCTATTGATGCAGGACATGGAGGATATGATCCAGGTGCCATAGGAAATGCAGGAAATCAAGAAAAAAATGTTACGTTAGAAGTTAGCTTAAAATTAGCAGATATTCTAGTTAAAAATGGAGTAGATGTTGTATTTACTAGAATTAGTGATAATGTACCTTGGCCAAGCACTAAATCCGCTGAGCTACAGATGAGATGTGATATTTCTAATAATGCAAAAGCTAATTACTTTATATCTATTCATTGTAATAGTTATACAAGCTCCAGTACTGTTACAGGGGTAGAAACTTATTATTATAGTGCAAAAGCGGGATCACAAACTTTTGCAAATAATGTTAATACAGAATTATATAAAGGAATAAATTCTTCAAATAGAGGGGTTAAAAGTAGTAGTTTATATGTAAATAAATATACTGATGCGCCAGCTATTTTGACAGAATTAGAGTTTTTAAGTAACCCAACAAAAGAATTAATGCTTAAAGATTCGATATTTCAAGGATTATGTGCAGAATCTTTAGCGTCGGGTATAATGAAAACTATTAATTAGCTAATATAAATAACAATTGACTTGAAGGATATGTAAATTATATAATGTTTACATATCCTTTTTATAAACAAAATAAATATTATGGGTTATAGAAAATAGTGATATAGAGAAAGGAAGTAAAAAATGTTAGATTATAATGTTCGAAAGTCCAATATTTATGTGTTAATAGTTATAATATCTTCATTATTACTAAAATATTTTATAGCTCCACAAATGGCTGGATTAAATTTATCGTTACAATTTCTTTTGGTTTTTCCAGAAATTCTTTTATTTTTAGTTTCAGCAATTATATATTTTTTAATAACTAAGGAACCGATTTTACCAACTTTAAGATTAAAAAAAATTCCGTTTAAAACTATTCTGATTGCTGTAGGCATAGGTATATGTAGCCAACCTATAGCTATATTACTATCTTTACTTTCTCAATTAATATTTCCAAATAATGTGACTCAATTATTGAAAATGATGAATGAAATTCCATTTATATACAAATTGATAATTATAGCAGGAGTTCCAGCTTTGTGTGAGGAGATTTTTGCTAGAGGAGTAGCTTTAAAAGGTTACGATGATGTACATATTGTGAAGGCATCACTTATGAATGGATTGATTTTTGGAATAATGCACCTTAATGGACAGCAGTTTTTATATGCTTTTGTTTTAGGAACTTTATTTGCTTATATGGTGCGTGTTACTGGTTCCATATTTACATCTATGATAGCTCACTTTACTGTAAATGGAATTCAAGTATCTATGGCTGAAATTGCAGTGAAAGTAAGTGAATTATCTGTGAAGTTTGGAGAAACTTCAGGACAACAGGTTCCACAAATGGGAGAACTGGGTTTAAATAGCCTTCCTTTAAATACTATACTTCTAGCAATCATAAGCTATAGTATGCTTGCGTGCTTAGGTGGAGGCGGTATATACCTTTTATTAAGATCATTAAAGAAAACTCACTCATTTAATGAAAAAGGAATAAATGAAACTAAGAAAGTTAAAGTTTTTGATAGATATATGATAATTTTATTGATTCTATTTATTATTTCTATTGCGGCGGATTTGATTTTAGGATAATATAAATATGGAATAAGAATAGATGGGAGATATTGCAATATGGAGAAAAAAGAAAAATTTGCTATTGTTCTAATTATAATTCTACTGATTTCAAATATGTTAATGTTTAAGATTTTGAATCAAGTTGATAACAAAATGATGACAGTGCAAGAACAAAGTGGTCAACTAAGACAGGATATAGATTCCATATCAAAAAGTGTTAATGATTCAGTTAAAGAGCTTAGTGATGAACAAAAATGGTTAAAAATAGAGTCACAAAATATAATGAGTATTTCAGATGATCTTAAACAAGCAACAATTCAACTAAAATGGGGTTTGAGAGAGCTTAATTCCGGTGATAAAGTTTATTTGATTTATGGAAGTTATAAAGAAAATATAGATGAAATAAATAAATGGGAATTAGTTGAAGTTGAACAAAAGGATGTTCTCAGTTATGAGGAAACCTTAACCTTAGAGACAGATAAAAATTATTATTTTAAGGTTGAGGTAATAAATAAATCCAAAACTATAATTGAAAATTTGACTAGCATAGAACTTACAAGTATGTTTAAAGAAAGAATAGAAACTCAAACATATTTTAAAAGTAGAACAGATAAATCTATTGAAGTCTACTTAAATGTTGTTAATGATAGTAACTTAAGAACTATTACATCAAAAGATTTATTAATAAATGAACAAACAAAGGAATTATTTAAAATAAAAAATATAAAGTATAGAGTATATATAAATAATGAGATTGTTTTGGAAAAAATATTGTTAAAAGAAGGTATAGAGGAAATCGAAGGGGTTAAAATAGAGAATAATCATGGTCTTGAAATAATAGATTATAGTGAAAATATTGAATTAGAGAATGATGTTAATGTAGCAGGGACTATTGAAGTTATTGTGGAAGATTATTTTGGTAATATATATAAAGAAAGTTTCACCGATAGATAGTAAATGTGCATTAAAATTTGACAACAAAAAAAGGATATATTATAATATAATTTGATAAATAAAATTAATAAAAGCTTAGATATGGAAAAGTATTCTATTTGAATGTTTTTAGAGAGTGAGGGATGGTGAAAACTCATAACATAGAGTAGAAGAAAATCACCATGGAGCTGTAAACTGAAATTTTCAGTAAGTTTTTCCGTAGTTCTGCGTTAAAGAATAGAGTATTTTTGTACTTGAAATTATTTTAATAGGTGGTTTATGCGGCTGCGTCCTATAAGGGATGCAGCCTTTTTGTGCAAATAAAATCAGAAAATATTATCATTTTGAGTAAAAAATTCTTAGAAGGTAAGAATTAAAAGTATATTTAATGTAATTACGAGAAAGGGGAATGAAATATGTATAAAAAAATCGATAGTACTAAAAGTTTTGTAGATATGGAAAAAGACATAGCAAAGCTATGGGGAGAAAAAGATATCGTAAAGAAAAGTTTTAATTTAAATGAAGATGGTGAATACTTTACCTTTTATGATGGTCCTCCAACTGCTAATGGAAAACCTCATGTAGGGCATGTGTTAACAAGAGTTATGAAAGATTTTATTCCTAGATATAAAGTTATGAAAGGCTATAAAGTTTTGAGAAAAGCTGGATGGGATACTCATGGTCTTCCTGTTGAATTAGAAGTGGAGAAAAAATTAAAAATATCGGGTAAACCTCAAATAGAAGATTATGGTGTAGAAGCATTTATAAAAGAATGTAAAGATAGTGTATTTACATATTCAAAAATGTGGAAAGATATGTCGGAAAAATTAGGTTTCTGGGTTGATATGGATGATCCATATGTAACTTATCATGACAATTATATAGAATCAGAGTGGTGGGCTTTAAAACAAATGTGGGATAAAGGATTGCTTTATAAAGGACATAAAGTAATGCCTTATTGCGCAAGATGTGGAACATCTTTATCTTCCCATGAGGTTGCTCAAGGATATATGGATGTAAAAGAAGCTACAGCTATGGTTAAATTTAAAGTTAAAGGAGAAGAAAATAGATTTATTTTAGCTTGGACCACTACTCCTTGGACATTACCATCTAATGTGGCATTAGCAGTTAATAAAACTTATGATTATGTTGAAATAACAACTAATGGTCAAAATTTAATTCTTGCTGAACAACTTTTAAGCGTTATTATGGATGAATATGAAATTGTTAAGAAATTCAAGGGTGAGGAAATATTGGGTCTTGAATATGAGCAATTGTTTAAATTCCATGAAACAGATAAAAAAGGATTTTATGTTGTTCATGGTGATTTTGTAACGCTTTCTGATGGTACTGGTATAGTTCATATCGCTCCTGCTTATGGAGAAGATGATAATCTTATCGGTAAAAAATATAATCTTCCATCAATCAATTTGGTTGATTTAGAAGGAAAATTTGTAGATGCTGTAGAGCCTTGGGCAGGACTTTTTGTAAAAAAAGCTGATCCTAAAATTTTAGAAGCTATGGCTGAAAATGGTTCTTTGTATAAATCAGTAAAATTTACTCACTCATATCCTCATTGCTGGAGATGTGATACTCCATTGCTTTATTATCCAAAAGATAGTTGGTTTGTTGCAATGACAACACTAAGAGATCAATTATTAGAGAATAATAATAAAGTTAACTGGTACCCTGATAATGTGAGAACAGGAAGATTTGGTAAATTCTTGGAAAACGTTATTGATTGGGGTATAAGTAGAGACAGATATTGGGGTACACCACTTCCAATATGGGAATGTGAATGTGGACACAGAGAATGTATTGGAAGCAGAGAAGAATTAAAGGAAAAAGGATTAGATGTTCCAGAAAATTTAGAACTTCATAAACCTTATATTGATAGAGTTAAACTAACTTGTCCAAAATGTTCAGGTGAAATGACAAGAACTTCAGAAGTTATTGATTGTTGGTTTGATTCAGGATCAATGCCATTTGCGCAACATCATTACCCATTTGAAAACAAAGAAGTTTTTGAAAAAACTTTCCCAGCTCAATTTATTTCTGAGGCAGTGGACCAAACTAGAGGATGGTTCTATACTCTTTTAGCAATATCTACAGCAATATTTGGAGTAAGTTCTTTTGAAAATTGTGTGGTCTTAGGGCATGTATTGGACGGTAAAGGACAAAAAATGTCTAAGCATAAAGGAAATGTAGTAGATCCTTTTGAGGTGCTTGAGCATGAAGGAGCTGACGCTACTAGATGGCATTTCTATACAGCTAGTGCACCATGGCTTCCAACTAGATTCTCAGAAAAAGATGTAACAGAAACTCAAAGAAAATTCTTAAGTACATTATGGAACGTATATTCATTTTATGTGCTTTATGCAGATTTAGATAAATTTAATCCAATGGAATATCCAGATTTTGTTTCTGATAATATAATGGATAAATGGATTTTATCAAAACTTAATACATTGATAATGAATGTAGAAAATCATATAGACAATTATAGAATAACTCAATCAGCACTTGAGTTACAAGATTTCGTTGATGAATTATCAAATTGGTATGTTAGAAGAAATAGATCAAGGTTCTGGACAACTGAATTAACAGATGACAAAATAGGAGCTTATACTACACTTTATAATGTACTAACTACTTTAATAAAAGTTGCGGCACCATTTGTTCCTTTTATGACAGAACAAATCTATCAAAATTTAGTTTATAATTTAAATAAAGATGCTGTTGAAAGTATACATTTATGTAGCTGGCCAGAGTACAATAAAGAATTAATTAATAGTGAATTAGAATCAGAAATGGATCTAGCTTACAAAATAGTTAAATTGGGAAGAAGTGCTAGAAATGGAGCAAATGTAAAAAATAGACAGCCGCTAAGTGAAATGTTAGTTAGTACTAAAACTTTACCTGATTATTATGGAGATATTATTAAAGAAGAATTAAATATTAAGATTGTAAAAGCAGGAGCAGATTTATCTCAATATGTTAATTTTGAAATCAAACCTAATTTACCTGTGCTAGGAAAACAGTATGGAAAAATCATACCAAAAATAAGAAAAGCTATAAGTGAAATAAACCAAATGAGTTTAGCTCAAAAGATTAATAATGGTTTATCTGAAAATATAAATGTGGATGGGAATGAAATAGAACTTAATAGCGAAAATTTATTAGTTACTATGCAAGGATTAGAAGGCTTTGCTTTTGCTGGTGAGGGCGATGTAGGTGTAGTTCTTGATACAACAATAAGTGAAGAATTAAAAGAAGAAGGTTATGTTAGAGAAATTTTAAGTAAGGTTCAAAATTTGAGAAAAGAAAGTGGTTTTGAAGTAGCAGATAAAATTAGATTATTTGTGGCAGATAATGAAATGCTATTAAATATCATTATAAAATTTGAAGAACATATTAAGAAAGAAACACTAACTGTAGAAATTAAGTATAATGAGTCTATGGAATATAATGAGTATAAAATTAATGGTGAAATTTTAAAAATGGCTGTTGAAGTTTTAAAATAATTTTATTAACAAAAAACTCTGTATATGCAGAGTTTTTTGTTAAATGTGGTATAATAGTAGTAATAATAATTATTTCATAGAGAATTTGATGAAATAACTATTGTATTTATGGTAAAAATAATGAAAATAATTATTTATGTTGTAATTAATTAGTTTAATATAGTATAATGGTTCAAAATAAGGTTATAGGAGTGAGTAAAATGGCAGCTTCAATTAAAGATGTTGCAAGAGAAGCAGGAGTTTCAATTGCTACGGTTTCAAGAGTTTTAAATAATATAGATGTTGTTAATGAGGATACTAAAAAGAAAGTTGAAGATGCAATAAAGAAATTAAGTTATAGACCAAATATTGTTGCAAGAAGCTTAAAAACTCAAAGAACAAAAACTTTAGGCATAATAATTCCAGATATAGCAAGTCAAATTTATCCAGAGGTAGTTAGAGGAGTAGAAGATATAGCTAATATCTATGATTATAATATTATTTTATGTAATACTGACTTAAACATTCAAAAAGAAAAGGAATATTTAAATGTTTTAAAAGAAAAAATGGTGGATGGGGTTGTATACATAAGTAGTTCTTTGGAAAAAGAAGTTATAGATACTATTCATGAACTGCAAATGCCAACAGTATTAGTAGAAACATCAGATAATGAAAATACTTTTGCAAGTGTAACTATAGATAATATTGAAGCGGCAAATAAAGCAGTAAGTTTTCTTATTGAAAAAGGAAATAAAAAAATTGCTTTTATTGGTACTTCTAGTGAAAAGATAAATGCATCTTCTATGAGGTTTGAAGGATACAAACAAGCTTTAGAGCAAAACAATATTTCATTTAATTCAAATATTGTTAAATTTACAGAAGGTGGAATTAGAGCTAATAATGGATATGCAGCTATGAATGATATGCTAGAAAAAGGTGAAGATTTTGATGCTTTATTTTGTAGCAATGACGAATTAGCTATGGGAGCAATAAATGCACTTAGAGAAAAAGAAATTAGTGTTCCAGAACAAATAGATGTTATGGGCTTTGACAATATTTATGCCTCTTCTGTGTTTTATCCTAAATTGACTACAATTGCACAACCTTTATATGATATGGGTTCTGTTGGAACAAGAATGCTTATCAAAATTATTAATAAAGAGGAACTTGAAAAACAAAATTATGTTTTAAATTATAGAATGATTGAGCGTAATTCTGTAAAGAAATAATTAAAGCAAAAGAATTATATTGAAAAATATAGTTCTTTTTTTATTACATGAAAAATTTAATGCAATTCTAGCAAAATACAATTAAGTACAAACAACTTTATATTTACCTTTATTTACAAAATGTGGTATAATAGATTATGGATTATATCAAACACTTTAGGGGGGAGGTTATGCATAAGGAAGATATTGAAGTAGTGGATTTAGAATACAAGCAATTTATATTAAATCCAGAAGCGGGGATGGATATTTATAAATCGATTTTAAATTTAATTCAAAAAAGTAGTTGCGGGTTTAATAATAAAGAGTTGCTGAGTAATGGAAAAAATTCATTTGTAAGTAATATTAGCAGTAATATTTTGAATATGCTAGCAGTACTAGATAAAAGATCCATACTCACTTTAAAAGGGAATAATAAGGACGAAAAATATAAAATTTTAACTAACATTATTTTTGAATATTTATGGAAAGGTAAAAAGATTTTAATAACATCAAATAATTTAATAACTTTAAATGAAATTAGAAACTATTTGCCTAAATTATTTATCAATAAAGAAAAATTTATGGAAAATGATATATATCTTAAAGAGTTAGAATTAAGCAAAACTTTTAGACAATATTATCAAGTTAGTGAAAAGATAATTAATACAGAAAAAAAAGAGAATGCTGTTTTTGAATATAACGGAAAAAAATTAAGGACTTGGCAATTATCTAAATGGGTAAATAATAATAAAAATCAATATGGATGGATTGAAGATTTTGTGGGAATGAAGGATGAACAACCATTGACAGATGCTAAATTTTCAAAACTTATTTATTTGTTAAGTAATATAAGTAGAGAAGACTATTTTGATTTTTATGACAGTGAAGAAATTCTTGGCGTTCTTCCACGGCAAGAAGAAATAGTAACAAAAATTGAAAGATATGAAGAATTAAAAACTTCATCTGAAGATTTGGATTTATATTTTAATGAATGGAATATTAATTTAAATATCACATATGATTATAAAAAAATAAATTATGACTTAAAAAATATAAGAGAGTATTTAAGTAATATTAATGAAGAATGGGTTCTAAATTTATTAAAATTAACTTTAGAGAAGGAAAAAATAAGAGAGTCAATAAATCAATTTATTTTAAGTATAAATTATTTGACTATTAAAAATAATAAGTTAGAAAGAGAAATTAAAGGACATATTTTTGATACACCTAAAAATATTGAAGAAGAAATTTTATTGAAGGAAGTTGTTAAAGTTTTAAGGGAGTTTAAAGTTAAAGGCAAAATAAACAAGCTATATAGAATAACTCATTCTAAATATAGCTATATTGATGAAAAATGTGAAGTAGATGGTAAAAAGATAGAAAAAGAAAAGGATTTTGAATTATTAAATTTATATTTAGAAAATCAATGTTTAAAAAATGAATTATTATTACTTTGGAATAATAATTCAATTGAATTTGCTTATGAAAAGTTTAAAGAATTAGATAATGATACATTGAATAAAATTAAAGAAAATATAAGTAAATTGTCTGATATTTTAGAGGTTACTAAACTGATTAACAATATAAAACCATACATAGAAGGAAGTAAATGTGAAGAAAAAATTAACTGGACAAATCATAAATACTACAGTAAGTTATCTCTTAGTTATAAAGTTTTAACTGAAATAAGGGAATTTGAAGATTTGAAGATATATAGGGAAAATTTGATTAATATAATGTCTAGATATAATTCTTTAAGAAGACTAGCAGAACTACTAAAGAATGACCATATTGAAGCTTTTAAAGAAGAATATAAAAAAATAGAAAGACTAAAAGCAATTGAAAATACAATAAAAGATATCAGAAAATTAACAATTCCTATTAAAGATAAGTGTCCACTTTTGATGAAGAAAATATTGTGGGAAGAGGATAGAATAAATATGCTAGAGAGATATAAAAATTTTAGTAAAGCATGGACTTGGAGAAAATTTTATGAATACATTACGGAATGTGATAAAGAAAATTTAAATAGTTTAGAACGTGAATTAGAGAAATATCAAGAAAAAATTACTGCAATAAAAAGTCAATTGATTTATAATAAAAATTTTAAAGATACAAATCCTTTATGTATAGTACCAATTAATGAACTGTGTAATTATAAATATGAAGAAAAAATGCAGTTTGATTTAGTAATATTACTAGATGCAGAATATATATGTTTGAAAGATATTAAAATTCTATTAAATTCAAATAAAGGACTTATAGTTAATAATAGTGATAATAATAATGAAGATATAAAAAATATTTATGATAGAAAAATGAATAATAATGTCTTCGATTTTTCAAGAAGAATTTTTCCTTTTATAGAAATAGAGGATAAATACAATTATATTAAGTTCAAATGGGAATCTTTACATCAAAATCAAGATTTGAATATTAACACATCTATTTTTAGAAAAGATGTATATGAATTATTAATTGAAAATGGGTTTTCCGTAAAAATAAATGAAGATAATAATTTTTGTATTGATTTTTTTGTGGAGAAAAATAAACAAAAATTCATAATACAATTAGATGGAAATGGAAATTTTTACAATGATTTATGGAATGAAAGGTACAAAGCTAAAAAATATTTTAAAAGCCTAGGGTGGAATACAATTTTAGTACGTGGAAGTGAATTTTACAATAATCCCAACGAAGCCTTGAAGGAAATTTTTCAAGTAAAAGGGACGTATGTAATAAATAAAGGAATTGCATAGTAATAAAACTTGGAGGACGAGAATGATTTGTTACACAATTGGACATTCAGATAGAAATTTTACGGAGTTTATAAAGATAATAAAAAGCTTAAATATTGATTGTATTATGGATATTAGAAGTGATTCTTTGATATTGAAACCTGAATTATGTCAATATTTTAAGCATAACTTAAAATTAAGATTAAATATGGAAGGCATAAATTGGATAGATATTAATGAAATTATTGAAGAGAAAAAAAATATAGAGTTCCTTCTAGAAAGTGAAAAATATAATGAAGGTATAAACATGATAGTAGATGGAATAAAAAGAAAACATAAAATTGGAATTTTAAGTTTTGAAAAGGATCCATCTATATGTTTACGTGGTTTGTTGCTGGGCAGATCCTTAAGTGAACAGGGCATACACATAATGCATATTATTGATTCTAATAAATATGTTTCCCAGAGTTATATAGACGATAGAATATATGAAGAATACAAAAAAACAAATATAAAAAGCAATAAATTCAGATATGAAGGAATTGTTTAAAAATTGAGGCAGGAAGATATTCCTGTCTCAATTTTAGCTATATAATATGTGTAATTAAACTATAAAAAGTATATAAATGCATTGGTATTCTTAAAATAGCGGTGACAAATAAAAGGTTTCTGAATTAAAATTCAATTATTAAGCTATGAATCAGCAAAAAAATAGGTTGACAATAAAAACTAATATGTTTAAAATAAAGTAAATATATACAAAGAATATCTTATTGGAGGAAATTAAAATGGAAAAATTTATTAGTAAAGAATATAGCAAAAATTATTTTTATTTTTATTTTAGCTGGGGCTTTTATTTTAGCGCTGGATATTTTTGCTGCAAAAAAACTAATAGATTTTACCCTAATGAGATTTGTGGAGCAATATAGATTTTTATAGTTAATTTCGGTTATAGAGATTAATAGCACTCATTAGATGAGTGCTATTTTTATTTTATAGAATATTAAAAAAAATATTATAAATAAGGTGGAGGGAATAATATGATAATTGTAGTTAAACCAGGTACTAGAGCAGAGGATATTGCAAAGTTTTCTAAAGTGTTAGAAGAAAAGGGGGTAAATCTTCATATATCGCAAGGAACAGAATATTTAATAATTGGACTTGTAGGAGATACTAGTAAAGTTGATCCAAGACAGGTAGAAGCTTATGAGTTTGTAGAAAAAGTAATGCATGTTCAAGAACCATATAAAAAAGCAAATAGAATGTTTCATCCATTGAATTCTGAAATTGATGTTTTAGGAAATATAATCGGAGGTAAGAAATTAGCAGTAATGGCGGGTCCATGTTCAGTAGAAAGCGAAGAACAAATACTTGAAATTGCTAGATCTATTAAAAAATCAGGAGCTACTTTTATAAGAGGTGGAGCTTTTAAACCAAGAACTTCTCCATATAGCTTTCAAGGATTAGGAACAGAGGGATTAGATTTATTAAAAATAGCAAAACAAGAAACTGGACTTCCTATAGTAAGTGAGCTTATGTCAGTTGATATGATTGAGCAGTTTGTTGAAGATGTAGATATAATACAAATAGGGGCAAGAAATATGCAAAACTTCCATCTTTTAAAAGAAATCGGAAAAACAAGAAAACCTATTTTGTTGAAAAGAGGATTATCATCAACAATAGAAGAATTTTTGATGAGTGCAGAGTATATAATGTCTGAAGGAAATGAAAATGTAATTTTATGTGAAAGAGGTATAAGAACTTTTGAAACTTACACAAGAAATACACTTGATTTAAGTGTTGTTCCAGCAATAAAAAAATTAAGTCATTTGCCAGTTATTATAGATCCTTCCCATGCGGCAGGTATGTGGTGGATGGTAGATTCTTTATCAAAGGCTGCAGTAGCAGTTGGGGCAGATGGTCTTATGATTGAAGTTCATAATGATCCAGTAAATGCTTTAAGTGATGGGCAACAATCTATAAAACCTAAAAAATTTGAGACTATGATGGAATCATTAAAAATAATAGCAGGGGCTGTTGGAAGAGAAATATAACTGGGGGGATTTTCTTGATTAAAGAAAAGTTTACCAACTTAAAAATAACCATAGTTGGACTTGGAGTTATTGGAGGGTCTTTTGCAAAATCTTTAAAAGCATTGAATGTGGATAAAGTTTGGGCAGTAGACCTTGATGATAAAACTCTAGTAAAAGCAGAAGAACTGGGAATTATAGATAAGGGATATAAAGATGCAAGTGAACCTATTCAAAAATCTGATTTGATTATATTGTGTATATATCCTAAGCAAATTATTGAATTTATACAAATGTATAAAAACAAATTTAAAAATAATTCAATAATAACAGATGTAACTGGTATAAAAAATGGATATATTAAGGCAATCAATCCTATATTACCTGAATCTGTGGATTTTGTTTTTGGACACCCAATGGCAGGTAGAGAGAAAAAAGGAATTGATTTTTCTTCAAGGGAAGTGTTCCAAGGTGCAAATTACTTAATTACTCCCAATAAAAGGAATGAAGAAGAAAACATTAAATTAATTGAAGAATTAGTGTTAGCTATGGGATTTAAAAGAGTTTCTAGGGTAGATGTAGATAAACATGATGAAATTATTTCTTATACAAGTCAATTACCTCATGCTATAGCAGTATCATTAATTAATAGTGATGAATGGGCACCGGAAATAGATTTGTTCATTGGAGATAGTTATAGAGAGTTAACAAGAATTGCAAGAATTAATGAAGATTTATGGTGTGAATTATTTATGGGTAATAAAGAAAATTTGATCCCACAGATAGAGTTATTTGAAAATAAAATTCGAGAATTAAAGGATTATTTAATTAATGGGGATGAAGAAAAGCTTAAAGAATTATTTAGAGAATCTACAAAAAGAAGAGAAAAAATAACATAAAAACTAAAAAACAGGGGGACTAAATCATGGTAGTAATCTTAAAAAATAATGTTAAACAAGAGGAAATTCAAGGATTAATAGCACATTTAACAGGCTTAGGGGTAGAGGTTCATCCTATAATCGGAAATACTCAAAGTATATTAGGTTTAGTAGGAGATACTTCTAAACTAGATCCAAGTATGATTCAATCTCATAGAATTGTAGAAAAAGTAATGTATGTTCAAGAACCATTCAAAAAAGCAAACAAGGTTTTCCATCCTGAGAATTCAGTTATTTCTGTAAAAGATCATTTAATTGGAGGAAAAGCTCTTTCAGTAATGGCAGGCCCATGTTCTGTTGAAAGTTATGAACAAGTATTGGAGATTGCAAAATCTATAAAAGCATCAGGAGCAGGAGTTCTAAGAGGTGGAGCTTTCAAACCTAGAACATCTCCATATAGCTTTCAAGGAATGGGTAGTGAAGGGCTTGAAATATTAAAGCAAGTTAGAAAAGAAACTGGATTACCTATAGTTACAGAACTTATGTCTTTAGAATGGTTAGATAAATTTGTTGAAGATGTGGATATAATTCAAATAGGTGCGAGAAATATGTCTAACTTTGATTTATTAAAAGAAGTTGGTAAAAGTAAGACTCCTATTTTATTAAAAAGAGGTATGTCATCAACAATAGAAGAATTCTTGATGAGTGCGGAATACATAATGTCTGAAGGAAATGAAAATGTAATTTTATGTGAAAGAGGTATAAGAACTTTTGAAACTTATACTAGAAATACTCTTGATTTAAGTATTGTACCAGCAATAAAAAAATTAAGTCACTTACCTATAATTGTTGACCCAAGCCATGCAGCAGGAATGTGGTGGATGGTAGAACCATTAGCAAAAGCAGCTATAGCAGCAGGAGCAGATGGACTTATGATAGAAGTTCACAATGACCCAGCTAATGCGAAATGTGATGGACAACAGTCTATAAAGCCAGCTAAATTTGATGCTTTAATGACAAAATTAAAGAAAATAGCAGAAGTAGAAGAAAGAGAAATTTAATCTGTTATTGGAGGGAGAAATCATGAAAAGCTTAAATGTAAATATTTCTGAAAATAATTACCCAATTATTATTGAAAGTGGACTTATATTAAACATTGGAGATAAGATAAAAAATATTTACTCTGGAGAAAAAATTTCTTTAATTACTGATAGTAATGTGGATAACTTTTACGGAGAATCAGTAGTTGCATCTTTACAAAATAAAGGATTTAACGTAAAAAAAATTGTTTTACCACCAGGAGAAAAAACTAAATCTATAGAAAATCTAACTTTTCTTTATGATGAGTTGTTAGATTTTACAATGTCAAGAGGAGATTTAATTATAGCTTTAGGAGGGGGAGTAATCGGAGACTTAACTGGATTCGTTGCTTCCACTCTTCTTAGAGGTATTCCTTTTGTGCAAATACCTACTTCATTATTAGCACAAATAGATAGTAGTATTGGAGGTAAAGTTGCAGTTGATTTGCCAAGAGGGAAAAATTTGGTGGGTAGCTTTTATCATCCAAAAGCTGTTTTTATTGATCCACAGGTGCTAAAAACATTAGAAGAAAGATTCCTTTATGATGGAATGGCAGAAGTTATAAAAACTGCATGTATCAAAGATAAAGGATTATTTGACTATCTTTTAGAACTAAATTCAAAAGAGGAACTATTTGATAATTTTGAAGAAATAATTTATAGATGTTGTGATATTAAAAGAAAAGTTGTAGAGGCTGATGAAAAAGATACTGGGGAAAGAATGATACTAAACTTTGGTCATACTATTGGTCACGCTATAGAAAAATACTTTGACTTTGAAAAATATAGTCATGGAGAAGCGGTAGCAATAGGAATGTATGCTATAACAAAGATTAGCGAAGAGAAAGAGCTCACTTCAAAAGGTACTTTAGAAAAGCTTAAAACAATGCTAGTAAAATATAAATTACCATATAATGCGAAAGTGGATAACATTGAAGAGATATTTGATACTATTGCTTTAGACAAAAAAAGTTCGGGAAACTTTTTAAACTTAATTATGATAAAAAATATTGGGGAAGTATTTATAGAAAAAATTGATAAAGCTTATTTAAAAGAAGTAATATCAATATAAAGGGGCTGTAGTTATGAAAAGTATGAAGATTGAACCAAGAAGTTTAAGGGGAAAAATAAACATACCTCCATCTAAAAGTTTAGCACATAGAGCGGTAATAGCAGCTGCACTAGCGGATGGAGTTAGTGAAGTAACTAACTTAGTTTACTCTAAGGATATTACTGCAACTTTAAAAGGCATGGAAAATTTGGGTGCTAAAATAATACAAAAAGATGATAGTGTTATCATTGAAAGTAATGGAGAAGTTAAAAAAGTTGGACAGATTTTTGATTGTGAAGAATCAGGGTCTACAATTAGATTTTTGATTCCTCTTTCTTTAGCGGTTGACAATGATGTGGAGTTTATAGGAAAAGGCAAGCTTATTTCTAGGCCACAAGATGTATATTATAGTATGTTTGATGAAAAAAACATTGAGTTTACTACTGATAATGGAAATCTTCCATTAAAAATTAAAGGGAAACTTTCTCCAGGAATTTTTAATGTTAAAGGTAATGTTAGTTCACAGTTTATTACTGGATTACTTTTTACTCTTCCTTTATTAGATGGGAATTCTGAAATAAAGATCACAACAAAACTAGAGTCTATTGGATATATAGATTTAACTTTAGATGTTTTAAGAAAGTTTGGAATTGAAATTATAAATAATAATTATGAGAGTTTTTCTATAAAAGGAAATCAAAAATATAAAGCTAATAACCATAGAGTAGAAGGGGATTTCTCCCAAGCAGCATTTTGGCTTACAGCTGGAATAATAGGTGATGAGATTTATTGTGGAGATCTTAATTTAGAATCTCTTCAAGGGGATAAGGTTATTATAGATATAATTAAAGAGATGCAGGGGAATTTAGAAATAAAAGATGGAATAGTTGTGGTAAAATCATCTATAACAAAAGGAACTGTTATTGACGTATCACAATGTCCAGATTTAGTACCAATACTTGCTGTTTTAGCTTGCTTTAGTCAAGGTAAAACTGAGATTATAAATGGTGCTAGGGTTAGAATAAAAGAAAGTGACAGATTGAAAGCTATTACTACAGAACTTAAAAAATTAGGAGCAAACATTGAAGAACTAGGAGATGGTTTGGTTATTCATGGCAGTGACAGTTTAAAGGGCGGTATAGTTAATAGTTGGAATGATCATAGAATAGCTATGGCCTTAGCTGTTGCATCAATTAGATGTGAAGGCCCAGTAATTATTGAGGACAGTAGTTCCGTTAATAAATCTTACCCAAATTTTTGGGAAGACTTCAGCATGTTAGGGGGAAAAGCAGTTGAGTGGAGTATGGGGGAATAAAATCAAATATTCTATTTTTGGGGAATCTCACGGAAATGGTATAGGTATTGTAATTGATGGATTAGAACCTGGAATTGAACTAGACTTAGATGCAATCTCAAAAGAGATGGAAAGACGAGCACCAGGTAAAAACAAATTATCTACTAGCAGAAATGAAAAAGACCAATTTGAAATATTAAGTGGAGTTTTTCAAGATAAAACAACAGGAGCTCCTCTTTGTGCCATAATAAGAAATAGTAATCAACATTCTAAGGATTATAGTAAGACAAAAGATTTAATTAGACCTGGGCATGCAGATTATACAGGAAGAATAAAGTATAATGATTTTAATGATTATAGAGGTGGAGGACATTTTTCTGGACGAATTACTGCTCCACTTGTATTCGCAGGTGCTGTAGCAAAGCAAGCATTATTGAAAAAGGGAATAATCATTGGAAGTCATATCTATAGTATAAAGAATATAAAAGATGATAAATTTGATCTTGCTAGTATAAAGGAAGATTCTTTAAAAGAACTTACTCAAATGGATTTTCCAGTTATCCGTAGTGAAAAAAGTTCAGATATGAAGGATGAAATTTTAAAGGCAAGAGAAGAACAGGATTCTGTGGGTGGAATTATTGAATGTGCAGCCATTAATTTACCTTGTGGAATTGGCTCTCCTTATTTTGATTCCATAGAAAGTTCATTATCGCATCTTCTATTTTCTATACCTGCTGTAAAGGGTGTTGAATTTGGATTAGGCTTTGAAATAACAGAATTATTTGGCTCAAAGGCTAATGATGAGTATTATATAGAAGATGATGTTATAAATACTTATACAAATAATAATGGAGGGGTTTTAGGGGGAATAACTAATGGAATGCCTTTAGTATTCAGAGTTGCCATAAAACCAACACCTTCTATTGCGAAATCCCAAAGAACAGTGGATATGGTTAAAAGAGAAAATGCTAATATTGAAGTACATGGTAGACACGACCCATGTATTGTTCAAAGAGCTATTCCAGTTGTTGAAGCTGTAACTGCTATGGGGATTTTAGAGCATATATAGGGGGGATAATTTTGAAGGATCTTAATGATTATAGAAATAAAATTGATGAAATAGATGAAGAAATAGTAAAGCTTTTTGAGGAAAGAATGAAAGTTGTTGTGGGAATTGCTGAGTATAAAATCCAAAATGAAATTCCTATTCTTAATGAAGGTAGAGAAAATGAAGTTATTAAGAAAAATCAGGATAGATTAGAAAATAAGGAACTTAATAATTCCTTAGAAGAATTTTATAAAAGCTTTATGAAGATAAGTAGGAATTATCAAAGTGAAAAGATTAATTCATGGAAAAAAGAAAATCAAGTTGAAAATACCTTACCAGCAACTGAAAGCAATGATATGTTACAAAATAAGACTAGTGTTGTTTATCAGGGGGTACCAGGCTCATATAGTTATAACGCTTTAAGAAAATTTTTTTCTCTAAGATATAATTTAGAAGATATTAATAAAATAAATGTGGAAAATTTTGAAGATGTATTTGTTACGTTAAAAAGCGAAAAAGTAAAATATGGAATATTACCCTTAGAAAACTCATCTACTGGAGGAATTTCTGATGTATATGATTTGATTAGAAATCATAACTTTTTCATTATAGGTGAAAGAAAAATAAAAGTAGAGCATAATCTTTTAGGGATTAAAGGCTCTAAGATTGAAGATATCGAAGAAGTATATTCTCATCCACAAGGAATACAACAATGTAAAAAATATTTTGATAATTATCCCCATTTAAAATTGATACCTTATACAAATACAGCAGCTAGTGCAAAATATATCAAAGAAAGCAATGATATAAAAAAAGCGGCCATAGCAAGTATAGATGCTAAAGAAATTTATGATTTAGATATACTTTCTTCAAATATAAATTATAATGAAAATAACTATACTAGGTTTGTAGTTATTAGTAAAGATATGGAACTTTCAAATAAAGCAGATAAAGTAAGTGTTGTTTTATCAGTACAGCATGAAAGTGGAGCGCTTTATAATGTACTTAAAGTATTCTGGAAACATAAATTAAATATGCTAAAAATAGAATCAAGACCCATAGAAGATACGCCATGGGAATACTTTTTCTATATAGATTTCCAGGGAAATATTAAGGACAATTTGGTGAAAAATGCTGTTGAAGAAATGAGAAATGAAAGTAGTTATTTTAAGGTGTTGGGAAACTATGAGGCACATTCTTAGTGAATAGTTAACAGTGAACAGTTAAGGATAGCTTTCGCTTATGCGAAAGCTTTAATTGAAGTAAAATATTTAAAAAACCTTTTGTAAAGCAAAGTGATTATTTATATTATAGGAAATCAAAAATTTATTTAGTTAAGGGAGATATGCTATATGTCAAAGTTAATAATTAGAGATTTTAATATTAATGACTTTACTGATTTTAGCATTTTGATGAATGAGGTACATGATTTACATGTAGAAAATAGACCAGATATTTATAAAGATACCGATGAAGTAATCTCTAAAGAAGACTTTATCAAAATTGTTAATGATGAAAAAATAATTTCAATTTTAGCTCAAATTGATTCTGTTGTTGTAGGTTTATGTATTATTTCAATTAAAAATATACCGGATAATAATGTGAGTATACCAAGGAATATTGCTTATATGGAGGATTTATGTGTTCTTGAATCTTATAGAAAACAAGGCATAGGAAAAGAATTGTTTTATGAAGGAAAAAAACGTGCTTTGCAAATTAATGTAGATAGTTTAGAGTTGATGGTGTGGGAATTTAATAAAATGGAGCTAGAATTCTATGAAAATAAAAATATGAAGACTAGAAGCAGAATTATGGAATTAAAGCTACATTAACAGCTAAAAGGCCTAAAATTAAAGGAGGTTATTTTTAATGAAAACATTATCAGGATTACTGGGAGAATCTTTAAAACATAGCTATTCTCCTGAAATTCATTCTTCATTGTTTGATAAAATAAATATGGATGCTCATTATCATTTATTTGAAGTGGATAAAAAAGACCTAGGGCAAGTTGTTAAATCTATGAAAGTTTTAAAAATCAAGGGGTTAAATGTTACTATACCTTATAAATTAGATGTGATGAACTATTTAGATCGTATATCTGAAGAAGCAGAAGCCATTGGAGCTGTTAATACCATTGCAATAGAAGATGGTAAAACTATTGGCTATAATACAGATTATTTTGGCTTTGGGCATATGCTTAATAAATTTAATATAGAGTTGGAGGGCAAAGCAGCTGTTCTTCTTGGGGCAGGGGGAGCAACTAAAGCAGTATATCATTATTTGTTAAATCATGGCTCAAAAGAAATAATTATTGTGTCTAGAAATAAAAGTAAGAATGAAGAGTATTATAATAATGCGCAGATTATAGACTATGATGGACTAAAGGAATTAAAAGACAGGGATATAGTTATTAATTGTACGCCTGTAGGTATGTATCCTAAGGTTGATGAAAGTCCTATTGAAAAAGAACTTTTAAAGAATTTTAAAGTAGCAGTGGACTTGATTTATAATCCAGAGAAAACAAAGTTTTTACTAGAAGCTGAAACTTTAGGTTTAAAAGCTGTGAATGGATTATACATGTTAGTAAGTCAGGCTATAAAAGCGGAAGAATTGTGGAATAATATAAGAGTTGATGAAATAATTGTGGATAAAATTTATAAGGAAATAAAAGAATCTTTATACGGAAAAAGGAGCTAAAATTTTTATGATAGAAAATAAGAACTTAGTATTAATCGGAATGCCAGGTTGCGGGAAAAGCACAATAGGACATTTATTATCAGAAAAATTAGATTTACCCTTTTGCGATATTGATCAATATATTGAAAATAAAGAAAAAAAGAAAATAAAAGATATATTTAAAGATGGGGAAGCTATTTTCCGTAAAATAGAAAAGCAAGCGGTTAAAGAAGTAAGCTTAAAGACACCAATGGTTATTTCAACTGGGGGTGGGGTTATTAAGGATGAAGATAATATAAATCAACTTAAGAAAAATGGTATTATAATATTTATAAATAGACCATTAGAGTTAATAATTAGTGATATAAATACAGAAGATAGACCACTATTGAAAGAACAATCTGGTGCCTTAGAGAAACTTTATGAGCAGCGATACCATTTATATAAAATGTATTGTGATTATGAAATAAAGAATATATCTTCTTTAGAAGGTGTAGTGGAGGGGATTTTGGAGTTGGTTGGAAAGTAGAAGGTTGAGGAAGGTGGAAGAGTTGGAAGAGTTGGAAGAGTTGGAAGAGTTGGAAGAGTTGGAAGAGTTGGAAAGTGGAAAGTAGAAGTTTTGGAAAGGGGAGAGGTAGATGAAAATATTAGTTATTAATGGACCTAATCTTAATTTGTTAGGAACAAGAGAAAAAGGTATTTATGGAGATAAAGATTATGAGGATTTATGTGATTATATTAAAGAATCTGCAAAAGAGTTAAATTTAGAGATAGAAGTTGTTCAAAGTAATTATGAAGGTGGAATAATAGATTTTATACATAATGCATATAATAATTTTAATGGAATTCTTATTAATCCAGCAGCCTATACACATTATAGTATAGCAATTTATGATGCATTAAAAGGGATTAACTTACCAACGGTAGAAGTACATATTAGTAATATTCATAAAAGAGAAGAATACAGAAAGAAATCAGTAACAGCGGAAGCATGTGTGGGACAAATAAGTGGATTTGGATTTCATGGATATAAATTGGGGTTGCAAGCATTAAAAGAAATAATTTAGCGTATAAATATTCACAAATACCTTTAAAAGTAGTAATATAAATACAGAAATACAATTTTACAAATAAATGTATAAAAAGGGGACAATTTTATGACAATGAGTTACGTAGAAAGAGTGTATCAAGAATTAGTAGACAGAAATCAAAATGAATCAGAATTTCAACAAGCGGCAAAAGAGGTGTTATTCTCATTAAAACCAGTATTTGAAAAACATCCAGAATTTATAAAAGCTGGCATATTAGAAAGAATCATTGAACCAGATAGAATGATTATGTTTAGAGTTCCTTGGGTTGATGACAATGGAGTTGTTAAAGTTAACAGAGGATATAGAGTACAGTTTAATAACTCTATAGGACCATATAAAGGTGGTTTGAGACTTCATCCAAGTGTTAATTTGAGTATTATTAAATTTTTAGGTTTCGAACAAATATTAAAGAATTCTTTAACTGGACTTCCTATTGGAGGAGGAAAAGGTGGCTCTGATTTTGACCCTAAAGGTAAATCGGACTCTGAGGTTATGAGATTTTGTCAAAGTTTTATGACAGAACTTTGTAAGCATATAGGAGATGATATTGACGTTCCGGCAGGAGATATTGGAGTAGGAGCTAGAGAAATTGGATTTTTATTTGGACAATATAAGAGAATTAAAACAATGTCTACAGCTGGTGTGTTAACAGGTAAAGGTTTAAATTATGGTGGGAGTTTAGCAAGAACAGAAGCTACAGGCTATGGTTTGGTATACTTTGTTGATGAAATGTTAAAAGACAGAGGATTAAGTTTTAAAGATAGAAAAGTTGTTGTGTCAGGTTCAGGAAATGTTGCAATTTATGCAATTCAGAAAATAAATGAGCTTGGTGGAAAAGTTGTGGCTTGTAGTGATTCTTCAGGTTATGTATATGATGAAGATGGTATTGATTACTCAATGGTACAAGAAATAAAAGAAGTAAAAAGAGCAAGAATAAAGGAATACATAGATGCTAAACCTAATGCAGTTTATCATGAGAGCAAAAGTGTATGGGAAGTTCCATGTGATATAGCACTTCCATGTGCAACTCAAAATGAGATAAATAAAGAGCAAGCAGAAATTTTAGTGAAAAATGGATGTATTGCAGTAGGTGAGGGTGCCAATATGCCTTCAACTTTAGAAGCTATTGATGTATATTTAGAAAATGGGATTTTATTTGCTCCTGCAAAAGCTGCTAATGCTGGAGGGGTAGCAGTTTCGGCTCTAGAAATGTCTCAAAATAGTATGAGATATTCATGGTCTTTTGAAGAAGTTGATATGAAATTAAAGAGCATTATGCAGAATATTTACTTAAATAGTAAAAATGCTGCACAGGAATATGGATTTGAGAATAATCTAGTAGTGGGATCAAACATAGCAGGATTTATGAAAGTTGCAGAAGCAATGATTGCTCATGGAGTTGTTTAAGGGATAGAAACCTTAATAAAAACCAGCAAATAAAATTTACCACATAATTGACATAAAACCAAAGTTATGGTAATATAAGTATAATATAAAGTTTATTAAATAATGTGAATTATTAGATTTGTTTGGTAATTTTATTGAATAAATCTAATTTTTAATTATTATATTTATTTAGGAGGATTTTTAAATGAAAAAAGGAATAGTAAAATGGTTTAATGCAGAAAAAGGGTATGGTTTCATTTCAACTGAAGGTGAAGGAGATGTATTCGCACACTACAGTGCTATCACTGGAGAAGGATTCAAATCTTTAGAAGAAGGACAAGAAGTTGAATTTGAAATTACTGATGGAGCTAGAGGACCTCAAGCTGCTAATATTGTTAAACTTTAATTGATTCCTTTTGATTATTCATTTACAGATGTTCCCAAAATTTGGAGGAGAAAGTTTTCTTTAAAGGGAGTTTTTGTTCAGATATTTAAAATCAATATAGGTTCAGATAATAAATGAAGTTTTAAGAAATTTGTCTGTAATAAATAATTAACAATAGAATCAATTCAAAAGAAATCAGCAGAAATAAAACTGCTGATTTTTTTTATTACTTATAACTTTTCTTTTATTTGTTTCGTATATAAAGTAATAATTCAATACAATGAATATAAAATTATAAGGGAGTGAAAGTAAAATGAAAAACAATAAAAAAATTATTATCATAATTGCTACTTTAATTAGTATAATTTTAATATTATCGGCATGTGGGGCTAAAAATAACTTTGGAACACAGAATTCTATGGATTATGAAACAAACAATAAAGCAAAGATGGATGGATCAGGCTTTGGTAAAGAGTTCACAAATGAAATTTCTACGGAAGAAACGGCAGGAACTGAAAGTCCTGAGGCAGATGCTTTAATTAATTCAAATAGAAAAATTATAATGAATTATTATGTTAGTTTAGAAACAAAGATGTTTGATGAAACTAATGCAAAAATATTAGAGAGAGTTGCTGAGGTAGGAGGATTTGTTCAAAATTCTCAAATTAATGGGAAGGCTTTATCTTATAATTATGAGAGTGAAAAAAGAAGTGGATATTATACTTTAAGAGTTCCCAAAGAAAAAAGTGATGCTTTTGTTAAAACTTTAGGAGATATAGGTAATGTTACAACATCAACTACTAGTTCAGAGGAGGTTACAGATCAATATTTTGATACAGAAGCTCATCTGAAATCTTTACAAATTCAAGAAGAAAGGCTTTTAGAATTGTTAAAGAAAAGTGGGGAATTGAAGGATATAATTGAAATAGAAAGAGAATTATCTGATGTTAGGTATCAAATAGAAAGTATGACGGGTACTCTAAGAAAATTAGATAATTTGGTTGATTATAGCACCATAAATATAGATGTAATTGAAGTTCAAGAACTATCACCAGAAACATCAACGAAATTTTTGGAACAAGTAAAAGATGGATTTAAGAATTCAATAAAATCCTTATATAATCTAGGTAAATATTTAATAATAACTTTAGTTGTTTTATTACCATACTTAGTTGTGATTTCTATTTTAGTAATAATAGGGCTTAAGGTAAGAAAAAAAATTACAAACAAAAAAATAGAAAAAATAAATGATAAAAAAGAATAGAAGATAAAAAAGAAATGGGGATGCCCATTTCTTTTTTATTTTTGAAAATTTTCTACAAAGGAATATTGATTTTTGGATAAAAGAAATATATAATAATTTATGAAATGTTTAGTATTTGTAAACAAATAAATTAATATATAACTATTTGAAGGTGTGAAATATGAATATAGGTGAAAAAATAAAATTACTAAGAGTAGAAAAAGCATTAACTCAAGAAGAGCTTGCAGATAGGTGTGAGCTATCAAAAGGATTTATATCTCAAGTGGAAAGAAATTTAACTTCTCCGTCTATTGCCACTTTATCAGATATGCTTGAGAGCTTAGGAACAAATCTGAAAGAGTTTTTTAGTGAACCGGAGGAAGAAAAAATTTTATTTTCTAAAGAAGATATTTTTGAAGTAGAAAATGAAAATCTTAAGTATGTTTTAGAATGGGTTATTCCTAATGCTCAAAAAAATATGATGGAGCCTATTTTGGTTACATTAGAGGAAGATGGAAAATATGATTTACATGAACCACATGAAGGTGAAGAGTTTGGGTACGTTTTATCTGGAAATATAAATTTATATGTTGCAAATAAAAAGTATAAAGCAAAAAAAGGTGAATGTTTTTATTTTAAAGCTAAAAGTAATCATTATATTGAAAATTCAAGTAAATCTAAAGCTAAGGTGTTGTGGGTAAGTACCCCTCCTAGTTTTTAATATTAAGGGGCGATGATAATGTCAAATGAAATCATTAATTTAAAGTATATTTGTAAGGAGTACAACGGAGAAAGTGTTATTGAAAATCTGAATTTAAATATAAAAAAGAATGAGTTTATAACCTTATTAGGCCCCAGTGGATGTGGAAAAACAACTACGCTTAGAATGATAGGTGGATTTGAAGCACCTACATCAGGAGAAGTATATTTTGAAGGAAAAGTAATAAATGATTTGCCAGCATACAAAAGACATATCAATACGGTATTTCAAAAATATGCTTTATTTCCTCATATGAATGTTTTCGATAATATAGCTTTTGGACTTAAAATTAAAAAATTATCTAAAGATGAGATTACATTAAAAGTTAATAAAATGTTGGATTTAGTTTCTTTAAGTAATTTTGGTGGAAGAAAGATAGATTCTTTAAGTGGTGGACAGCAACAAAGAATAGCTATAGCGAGAGCTTTAGTAAATGAACCTAAGGTTTTGCTTTTAGATGAACCTTTAGGAGCACTTGACTTAAAATTAAGAAAAGAGATGCAAGTAGAGTTAAAAAATATGCAACAAAAACTAGGTATTACCTTTATATATGTTACACATGATCAAGAAGAAGCTCTTACTATGTCAGACACTATTGTTGTAATGGATAAAGGATATATTCAACAAGTGGGTACCCCTGTAGAAATATATAATGAGCCTCAAAATAGATTTGTTGCCAATTTTATAGGTGATAGTAATATTATTCAAGGAATAATGAAAAAAGATTTTTTGGTTAATTTTTCTGAAAAAGATTTTAAATGTGTGGATAAAGGTTTTGATGAGAATGAAGAGGTAGACATAGTTGTTAGACCGGAAGATATTGAAATAAGTTTAAATGATAACTTTATGATAAAAGGGGAAGTTAAATCCATTGTATTTAAGGGGGTTCACTATGAAATTATGGTAGAAGAACATAATTTTCATTGGAAGATTCACAGTACTAAATGGATTGAAGTAGGGAATGTTGTAGGTATAAACATTTCACCTGAAAATATTCATATTATGAAAAAATCGGGGGTGTAATATGAAGAAATCAATTGCATATCCTTATATTTTTTGGAGTATAATTTTTATAGTTTTTCCTCTTTTGTTAGTGCTATATTTTAGTTTGAGTGTTGGGAATGGATTTTTTTCCTTTTCTTTAGAAAATTATAAGAGAGCTATAGAACCAATTTATTTGAAAGTTATAGGAAGATCAATTTCTTTAGCTTTTATTTCAACATTAATATGTTTAATCTTGGGTTACCCTGTAGCTATGATTTTAGCAAATGTACAAGCAAAACGAAGAAATACACTTATATTATTATTTATAGTGCCTATGTGGATGAATTTCTTGCTTAGAACTTATGCTTGGATGTGGATTCTTGGTAAAAATGGCTTGATAAATTCCATATTAAATTTTTTTGGATTCAGCTCTTTATCACTTTTATATAATAATAGTGCTGTAATTTTAGGAATGGTGTACAATTTCTTACCTTTTATGGTTTTGCCAATATATACAGTTTTAACTAAGATGGATAAAAATCTATTAGAGGCAGCACAAGATTTAGGAGCTAATAAGGCTAAGGTTTTTTTGAAAATAATATTTCCAATGAGTATTCCAGGAGTTTTATCAGGGATTACCATGGTATTTATGCCAGCTGTAAGTACCTTTGTTATTTCAAGACTTCTAGGAGGTGGACAATATATGCTAATTGGTAATTTGATTGAACAGCAATTTCTAGTTGTTGGAGATTGGCGTTTTGGTTCGGCACTTTCTATATTCATGATGATAATTATTTTATTATCTATGGCTTTGATGAATAAAGTTGATGAAAAAGAAAGTGAGGTTACAATATGGTAAGTAAATTTTTAAAAAGGTTTTATTTATTTTTGATTTTTTTGTTTTTATATATTCCTATAATCACTTTAATAGTTTTTTCATTTAATGATTCAAAACTTAGAGGAAGTTGGAATGGATTTACATTAAAGTGGTATGCATTACTTTTTAAAGATAGGCAAATAATGGGGGCTTTATATAATACTCTAACAATTGCTTTTTTATCTTCTATTATAGCAACTATTATAGGCACAGCGGCAGCTATAGGTATTTTTAAAATGAAGGGATTTAGAAAAAAATTAATATTAAATATAAATTATTTACCAGTACTTAATCCAGATATTGTTACAGGAATCGCTTTTATGAGTTTATTTATATTTTTAAAAGCTAAATTAGGATATGGAACCATGCTTTTATCCCATATCACTTTTAATATACCTTATGTAATATTATCCGTACTACCTAAATTAAAACAATTACCAGATAATATTACAGAGGCAGCTATGGACTTAGGAGCCACACCTATGTATGCTTTGAGAAAAATAATTATTCCACAAATAAAACCAGGAATAGTAACAGGAGCTATGATTGCGTTTACTTTGTCTATAGATGATTTTGTTATTAGCTTTTTCACAACTGGGTCTGGGGTTACTAACTTGTCTATTGTAATATATTCAATGGCTAGACGCGGAATTAACCCAACAATAAACGCTTTATCTACAATTATGTTTGGGGTAGTTTTGATTTTATTATTAATAATAAATAATAGAAATAATAAGGAGGTCAAAAATTTATGGTAAAAATTAAGAAAATATTTTCATTAGTTTTAATGGTATGTATTATGACAGTAACTTTAGTTGGATGTGGAAGTAATAAGATGGTTTTAAATGTATACAATTGGGGAGATTATATTGATGAGTCCGTTTTAGATGATTTTGAAAAGGAAACTGGAATAAAAGTTAATTATGAAACCTTTGCTACAAATGAGGATATGTATGTAAAAATTAAAAGTGGAGGTACAAATTATGATGTAGCAATACCTTCTGACTATATGATTTCAAAAATGATTAAAGAAGATTTACTTCAACCTATAGATTTGAATAATATTACTAATTTTAATTTAATTGGAGATGAATATAAAAATTTAGATTTCGATGCTGACAATAAATATTCTGTGCCTTATATGTGGGGAACTTTAGGGGTTATATACAATACAACTATGGTGGATGAAAAAGTTGATAGCTGGAATATTTTATGGGATGAAAAATATGCTGATGAGATTTTAATGGTTAATAGTCAAAGAGATTCTATAGGTATTACTTTGAAAAAATTAGGATATTCTATTAATAGCACTGATGAGAACGAATTAAATATGGCAAAAGAAGAGTTATTAAAGCAAAAACCTTTAGTTTTAGCTTACGTAGGTGATGAAGTTAAGGATATGATGGTAGCAGAAGAAGCGGCTATAGCTGTTGTTTGGTCTGGTGATGCTGTTACTATGATGGAGCAAAATCCAAATTTAAAATATGTAGTACCAAAAGAGGGCTCAAACAAGTGGTTTGATAATATGGTGATTCCTAAAATTAGTGAGCATAAAGAAGAAGCAGAAAAGTTTATTGATTTTATGACAAAAGCAGAAACATCTTTAAAAAATGTAGATTATATTGGATATTCAACTCCAAATACAAAGACTTTTGATATGTTAGATGATGAAATTAAAAATGACGAGACTGCATATCCTTTAGAAAAAACTTTAGAAAACTGTGAAGTTTTAATTGACATTGGGGATTCAATAAAATTATATGATAAAATATGGACTGAAATATTAGCTAATTAAAATTCTTGCTTTGCAAGAATTTTTTTTATCTATTTGAGAGTTTTTCACTTTAAATTTTTTTTTGTAGCATATATAATGAATATGGCGCTAATTAATTTAAAAAATCTAAAGAAGAATATTATAGTAAAAACAAAACTACTATAAAATAAAGTATAGGATGAAGATGATGAAAGACTATTATATGATAAGCAATTATAAAAATTTAGCACAGAAATTTAAAGAAGAGAAAAATTACATAAAAGCTATTCAATTTTTAGAAAAGGCTGAGAAACTTACTAAAGGGGACAGTAATATAGAAATAATATTAGATATGGCTTTAATTTATGATGAAATGGGGCAATATGAATTAGCAATAGAAACTTTTGATAAAGTTATAAAAATAGATAATGAAGAAGAACGTGCTTTTTATGGTATAGCAATTGCTTTAGATAGTTTATGTGAATTTAACAAGGCAATAGAATATTACGATAAAGCTATTGAGTTAAATCCGTATTATCAAAGGGCTTACTTTTTTAAAGCAGGCGCTCATGATGCATTGGGAGAAAAAGAAAAAGCTATTGAATGTTATAAAAAGGCTATAGAATTGAATGTTAATGATTTTTGGGCTTATCTTAACTTGGGTTCTATATATGAAGAGTTTAAAATGTACAAAAATGCTGTTGAAGTAACTGAAAAAGCTTTGAATATACAACCAAACAATCATATGGTACTTTTTAATTTGGGTGTTATTTATAACAAACTAGGAAGAAAAAATACAGCAGAAGAATTTTACAACAAAGCTATAAATGAAAAATCAGATTACCCTTTTAGTTATTTAAATTTAGCAATTATTTATAAAGAAAATGATGATATGGAAAAGGCTATAAAAATAATCAGTGAGGGGATAAATAATAATTCGGATACATCCTATTTATACTATAATAGGGCATGTTTTTATTCAATTGATAAAAGGCTAGATGAAGCTATGGAAGACTTAGAAAAAGCATATGAAATGAATGAAGACTTTGTTGATTATATTTTATTAGATAAAGAATTAGAAAATTTAAATGAATTAAACAGATTTATAAGTTTTTTAGATAGAATTAAAAATTTACAAAATGTATAAACTATATTTGTATGCTTTATAAAGAAAAAGACCATAAAATGGTCTTTTTCTTTATAAAAACTTAATAATTCCAAGAGAAAAAATTTATATTAATAGTGTATTATAGATTATATAGTAAATAACATTAGGGGAGGAAATAAAATTGAAGGACAAGGAAATTATAACTAAAAAAGAAGAAAATTTAACTCAAGAAATTAATAGTAACAATATTCAAAGCAAGGGGTTAAATAAAAAAAGAAATAAAAAAGTAGCAAGAAGAATAGTTTGCGCTGTGATAATTTTAGTGGTTTTAGGAGCTATTGTCATAAATAATAAAGCTAATACAGAAGATGGAAGTATTATTTTAGTAAAAAGTTCAAAGGCAGAAGTTAGTGATATAAATTCTTATTTATCAACCACAGCTGATATTCAATCAAATTATTCTAAAACGTACTACCCACCTGTAAATGGGAAGGTAATTGAAATTTCTGTTAAAGTTGGAGATGAAGTAAAAGCAGGTCAAGTTTTAATAAAATATGATATGGATGATTTAGAATCAACTGTTGCTTTAAATCAAATTCAATATGATAATGCAGTTTTAGCTAAACAAGACTTAGTTGATCAAAATAAAGATGCACAAGCTAAAGTTGATGATTATAATACAGATATTGAAGATATAAAAAGACAAATAAAAAATTTGAATTTAGAAATTGAAGAGTTAGGTAATACCAATGAGGACCATTCAAAAGATGCAATGATAACTGCTAAAGATCAGCAAATAACTGGGTTAGAAACGTCACAAGATTCTTTGGAAAAGCAAAGAGATGCTATATATTTTGTGTCTGATTCAAAACTAAAACAAGCAGATAATTCTATTTCTTCAGCAAAAATAAATTTGGATAGTGCTAAGGAAAGAAGAGATACATCTGAAAGCTCTATAATTGCAGAACAAGATGGAGTTGTTACTTCATTATACTCTGTTGTAGGAGCTCAAGATAACGTCAGTAAAGCTGCAGTAGAAGTTATGGATACTAAGGATTTAAAGGCTATAGTATATGTAAATAAATATGAAGCGGATAGTGTAAAAATAGGAGATAAAGCCATAATTCTTAGTGGAAGCAATGAATACGAAGGTGAAGTTAGTTTTGTAGCACCCAATGCAGAAAAAACACAGGGAGCTACAGGAAGCACTGCATCACTAAAAGTAGAAGTTAAGATTTTAAATGGGGATGAGAATTTGAAAATCAACTTTGAATCAGATATAGATATACTTACTGCGAGTACACAAGCAGTTGTAACAGTTCCAGTAGAAGCTATTAAAACAGATAAGGATGGTAGAAATTATCTTTATGTAATAGAGAATAATAAGGCTGTAGAAAAAGATATAACTTTAGGAATACAATCAGATACAACAGCAGAAATAGTAGCTGGAGTGTTAGATAAAGAAGAGGTTATTTTAAATCCAAGTTCAGAAATTATAGATGGAACTATGGTTTCTACAGATGAAACAGTAAAAAAAGGATCTTTTTTTTCTAATATGAGAAAGTCTAGAAATAGTGAAACAGAAAATACTACTAATTAGGAGGGCGTAATATGATCGAAGTAAAAAACATTGTAAAAAGATATATAACAGGAACAATAGATTTTACTGCCTTAAATAGTGTTTCTCTTAAAATAGAAAAAGGAGAATTTACATCAATTATGGGCCCTTCAGGTTCAGGTAAATCTACTTTTATGAATATTCTAGGATGCTTAGATAGATTAGATAGTGGCGAATATATCTTAAATAATCAAAATATATCTACTTTAAATGATAATGAACTTGCGGCTATTAGAAATAAGGAAATAGGTTTTGTTTTTCAATCCTTTAATTTATTGCCAAGAATATCAGTGTTAGAAAATGTTGAATTACCCATGGTTTATGCTGGAGTATCCATGAAAGAAAGAAGAGAAAAAGCTTTATCAGCATTAGAAAAAGTAGGACTTTTAGATAGAATTCAGCATAGACCCAACGAAATATCAGGAGGTCAGAAACAAAGAGTAGCTATAGCTAGAGCCATTGTAAATAACCCAAACGTAATTATGGCAGATGAACCAACAGGTAATTTGGATAGTAAATCTACTAATGATATAATTAGTATATTTCAAAAACTAAATGATGAAGGGGCTACTATTGTTATGGTAACTCATGAGCCAGATGTTGCTAAATATACTAAAAGAATTGTGACTTTTAAAGATGGTGTAATTGTTAAAGATGGTGAAGTAGAAAATAGACTAATAATGGAATAAAGGTGATTATATGAAAATATTAGAAAGTTTAAAAATGGCTTTAAGCAGTATATTAGCCAATAAAATGAGATCTTTTTTAACTATGTTAGGTATAATCATAGGGATAAGTTCAGTAATCGCTATTGTATCTCTTGGAACAGGAGGTCAAGCTTCAATAACTGGTGAATTTGAAAAAATAGGAGCATCATCAGTTAGTGTTATGGTGGATACAACTAATGCCAGTGAAGCTGATTATATATCCTTAAAGGATATTGACATATTAAATGAGCAATTAGAAGACTTGAAATATGCTACACCAATAATTGGAAAGCAAGGAACGGCAGTTACTGATACAACTAAGCTTAGTGCATCTATTACAGCAGGAAATGAATTCTATGATGATATAAATAATGTTACTATGGTAGACGGAAGATTTTTTAATGCAAATGATGTTTTAAGCATTAAATATGTAGCGGTAGTAGATGAAACCACAGCTAATAATTTATTTGGTAGAACAGATATTGTAGATGAATATGTTAAAATAGGTAGCAATGGAAATGAAAAAAAGTTTAGAATAATTGGAGTACAAGAAGCATCTCAACAATTTGGTCCTCCCAATGAAGACAGAGCAAGTATATATATCCCTATTACAACTATAGAATATTTATATCCAGAGGATAGTAATATTGCAACTATGACCTTGGTATCAAAAGAAAAGGACCAAGCAGAGGATATGGGTAATTCTGCAGTATCTATATTAGAAGCTAGACATAATAATAGAGGCAAAGAAATATACAGTATCCAAAGTATGTTAGATATTCTAGATCAGATTAATAATGTGCTAGGTATTTTCACTACTTTTATAACTGCGGTAGCGGCTATTTCACTTCTTGTTGGTGGGATAGGAGTAATGAACATAATGCTTGTATCAGTTACAGAAAGAACAAGGGAAATAGGTATTAGAAAAGCTATAGGAGCCACAACAAATAATATTCTTTTTCAATTTTTAACAGAATCAGCTATAATATCTTTGATTGGTGGTATTATTGGAATGATTATTGGAATAGGTGGGGCAAATATAATTGGAGGATTTGTAGATATTGTTCCAGAAGTTTCTGCTACAGTTGTTATAGGTACAATATTATTTTCTTCGGCTATTGGAATATTTTTCGGAATTTATCCAGCTAGAAAAGCAGCTAATTTAAAACCTATAGATGCACTTAGATATGAATAGGAAGTGATTTTATGACAATAAAATCTAGATTAAGGCACTCACATATTTTTATGATGTTAGTGCCCATAATTTTAGTAGCTATGATTATGTTAACTTTAAGATTTTACTTTTTTGAGAAATATAACAATTCTAATAATGTTAATGCTTTTGAAAAAATTACAGATGGATTTGAAAATTATTATAATTATATAGTTAGACAGATAGATGTAACTGCATTAACAGAACCAAATAAATTTGAAGACTCAAAATTTATAAGTGAATTCAATGAAGAAATAGAAAAAAATGGTTATGCTATTGTTATTAGAAAAAATGATACAATAGCATATAAATCGCCTATAATAAAAACTTTACAGATAGAAAATGGATTAGAACCTTTTGGCTTTCTACCAGATAAAAATAATTCAGCAGTAGATAAAACTTATTTAGATGAATCAATTGTAAAATTAAATCAAAAGGATTTTTACTTTGAAGATGGTAGTGAAGGAAGTATATTTATTTATTTTAGAACAAGAGAAGCCATAAGTATAATTAATAAACTGATGCTATTTATAATGATTTTTATAGTTGTAGTTTTATTGACTACTCTTGCAGTAATAACTTATATTGTATCAAAGAGTATTGTAAATCCTTTAAATAAATTGAGTTATGCTGCTAATGAAATAAGAAAAGGAAATTTAGATTATGAAGTAAGCGTAAATTGTAAAGATGAAGTAGGAGAATTATATCAATCTTTTGAAGAAATGAGGAAGAGATTAAAAGAGTCTCTTGTGCAACAAAATCAATATGAAGAAAATAGAAAAGAATTAATTTCCAATATATCTCATGACTTAAGAACACCCATTACTTCAATAAAAGGCTATATTCAAGGAATAAAGGATGGAATAGCAGATTCACCAGAAAAAATGGAGAAATATATAAATACAATCGCAGGAAAAGCGGATGATATGGATAAATTAATTGAAGAATTATTTTTATTTTCAAAATTAGATTTAAAAAAGTTTCCTTTTAACTATCAGAAAATAGATGTTACAGAATACTTAAAGGATTGTGTAGAGGAACTTAGTTTTGATTTGAATAAAAATAATATAAATTTAGATTTTGAATACACAGAAAAAAAACTTTTTTGTTCAGCAGATGTACAGCAGTTAAAAAGAGTAATTTTGAATATAATAACTAATGCTAGCAAATATTTCTATAATGATAAAGGGCCTAAAATAGTTATTACTTTAGTAGATAAAAAAGATAATGTAGAGATAAGTATTTCAGATAATGGTATAGGTATGTCCTCAGAAATATTACCTAATATCTTTGATAGATTTTATAGAGGTGATTCAGCTAGAAATACAACTACTGGTGGAAGTGGCCTTGGACTTGCAATATGTAGAAGTATAATAGAAGAACATGGTGGAATAATATGGGCAGAAAGTGAATTAGGAGAAGGAACTTGTATAAGGTTTACTTTGCCTAAGGTAGTTGGGGAGTTTCTTAGATAAAAAGTTTAAGGTTGGAAAGTTGGAAAGTTGGAAGGGTGAGGTGAAATTTGGATAAAATATTGATAGTTGAGGATGATGTTAGTATAGGGGAACTAGAGCGTGATTATTTAGAAATTAGTGGTTATGAGGTTCATGTGGAATTATCAGGACTTATGGGACTTAAAAAGGCCTTAGAAAATGATTACAATTTAGTTATCTTGGATTTAATGTTGCCTGGTATGGATGGTTTTGAAATATGCAAGGAAATTAGAAAAGTTAAAGACATACCTATTCTATTGGTATCTGCTAAGAAAGAAGATATTGATAAAATTAGAGGCTTAGGATTAGGAGCAGATGATTATATTACCAAACCTTTTAGTCCGAGTGAATTGGTGGCTAGAGCAAAGGCACATATTTCAAGATACAATAGACTTACCCAAAAAAATACTCAAAGTGAAAATGTGATTGAGATAAAAGGTTTGAGAATTGAAGTTGAAGCTAGAAGAATTTTTGTTAATGAAAATGAAATAATTCTAACTTCAAAAGAATTTGATATACTGTATCATTTAGCTACAAATCCTAATAAAGTATTTAGTAAGGATAGAATATTTGAAAGTATATGGGGATATGATTCCCTTGGGGAAATAGCAACGGTAACTGTGCATATAAGAAAGATTAGAGAAAAAATAGAAAGTGATCCATCAAATCCAGAGTTTATTGAAACAATTTGGGGGGTAGGGTATAGATTTAAAGGGTAATTGAAAAATAAAGTAAAAAACACTCAGTAATTATAAACTATCAAGATAAAAACAAGTTTAAGGGCCCTTTCTCTAATCCCATAAATAACTTTAATTTTCTCTAATTTTACTATTATATTATAGTGGTATCGGTTTCAAAAATGATGTAAAATTAGAAAATAGAGTATTAAAAATTAAAATAATTTATATGGTAATTACATATTAAGTGCACAAAATAGAAGTTTATTGAGGAGAAAAATTTTATGCAAAATATTGCAAAACCAAATGAACCTTTAGTAACCCATATTTACACTGCAGATCCTTCAGCACATGTATTTGAGGGCAAAATTTATATATATCCATCTCATGATTTGAATGAAGAAAGAGATTCAAATGACGATGGAGACCAATACAATATGAAGGATTATCACGTTTTATCAATGGATGATTTTAACTCACCATGTGTAGATAATGGCGAAGTACTTAACCTAAGGGATATTCCATGGGCAAGTGAACAGCTATGGGCACCTGATGCTGCTTATAAAAATAATATGTATTATTTCTATTTTCCAGCAAGAGATAAAGAGGGTATTTTTAGAATTGGAGTAGCTACTAGCACTACGCCTTCAGGACCGTTCAAACCTGAAGAAAATTATATTCCAGGTAGTTATAGTATTGATCCTGCTGTTCTAGTAGATGATGATGATAAGACATATATTTACTTTGGAGGGCTTTGGGGAGGACAATTAGAAAAATGGCAGACAGGAGCTTTTAATGCTGATGGAATTGGTCCAGATGAATCAGCTCCAGCTATAGGCCCAAGAGTGGCTGAATTAAGTGATGATATGCTTACTTTTAAAGAAACACCTGAAGAAATTGTAATTGTTGATGAAGAGGGAAATTCTTTACTTGCTGGGGATGAAGAAAGAAGATATTTTGAAGGGCCGTGGGTACACAAACATAATGAATATTATTATCTTTCTTATTCTACTGGATCTACCCATTATATTGTATATGCTATGAGTAAAAATCCAAAAGGACCTTATGTATTTAAGGGTAGAATATTAAATCCTGTAATAGGTTGGACTACGCATCATTCAATTGTTAAACATGAAGAAAAATGGTATTTATTTTATCATGATAGTTCATTATCTGGTGGCGCTGACAACAAACGTAGCGTAAAATACACGGAATTAAAGTATAATGATGATGGTACAATTCAAACAATAAAATATGAAGTATAAGATGTGATTATTTAATCATTATTAAAATTAGACCACTTATTCAGTAAAATGAATAAATGGTCTTTTGATTAGTTATTCTATTGATATAAAATCATTTTTGCATAAAAACCATTTTTCTTCATAAGATTTTCGTGGTTGCCTTGTTCTGTAATCTGTCCATCTTGAAGGACAAGTATCAAATCGGCGTCTTTTATAGTACTGAGTCTGTGGGCAATAACGAAGCTTGTACGTTCTTCCATTATTCTACGCATAGCTTGAGTAATTTGTTTTTCAGTTTTTAAGTCAACACTACTAGTTGCTTCATCTAGTATGAGTATAGAGGGATTTGCTAGAACAGCTCTGGCAATTGTTATTAATTGTCGTTCACCATGACTAAGGTTTAGCCCTCCATAAGTTAATTTAGTATCATATTGCTTTGGCAATTTCATAATAATTTCATGGACCATAGCAAATTTAGCGGCTTCATATACTTCTTCTTTTGTTGCTTTAGGTTGACCATAACGGATATTCTCTAAAATAGTACCACTAAAAAGATATGAATCTTGTAGTACAATTCCAAACTGTTTTAGATATGAAGAATATTCATAATCTTTAATATCTACATCATCCACAATAATATTACCTTCATTATGTGAATAGAATTTGGTCAAAATATTCACCATGGTGGTTTTACCAGCACCAGTAGGCCCTACTATAGCAATCTTTTGCCCTTTGGATATATTAAAAGAAATATCTTTTAATACCTTTTGTTTACTATCATAACCGAAGGAAACTTTTTCAAAGGACACAGACCCTTTTAAGGGCTTTACCAAACCATCAGTATTCCTTTTTTCAATAGCTTCATCTAAGATTTCAAATACACGTTCAGCGCCAGCTATAGCGGCCATCAAGCTATTATAAGTAAAGGCTAATTCATTTAATGGACGAATAAATTGCCTTGAATAAGCAATAAAGCTTGCAATAATACCTATGGTAATAATGCCCTGTATGGCTAAGTATCCACCTAAGAATGCAATAATAGCAAAGGTAAAATTATTAATTACATTCATTAAAGGCATAAGTAAACCGCTCCATATTTGAGCTGACTTTCCATAAATAAAAGCATCTTCATTAGCTTTTTTAAATTGTTGTAATATATGTTCTTCTTGATTATAACTTTGAATAATATCCAGTCCATTAACAGATTCTTCAACCATACTGTTTATGGCTCCAATTGATTTTTGCTGACCTTTAAATAAGGAAACTGTTTTTTTTGCAATGATTTTTGATAAAAGGACAATACAAGGTACACTAAACATAACAACTATTGTTAAGATAAAGTTTAAATTTATCATTATAACAATTGATCCAATAACAGTTATAACGCTGCTAAATAATGTAATTGTGGATTGACTTACCACACTACTCACAGCTTCTAAATCGTTAGTGAAACGGCTCATAATATCGCCATGGGGGTTTTCTTCAAAATATTTCAAAGGCAATTTTTCCAGTTGGTAAAATAGCTCGCGCCTTAACTTACTAACAATATTTTGAGATATTTTTGCCACAAGGAATTCAGAAAACCAATTGAAAAATGCTGATAAAATATATAATCCTAATAATATTAATATATATAAATTGATTTTATCTAACAATTTGTAGGAAATAAAATCAATAAGCTTACCTATGGTTAAAGGTACAAATAAAGAAGCACCTGTTGATATAAAAACACTAATAATTACAATACATAGCAATAATTTTTGGTTACCAAAGGTTTTTAATAATCTTAGTACCGTTTCCTTTAAATTTCTAGGTTTTATTTTGGAACCAAATCGTGCAGCAGCCCTATTGATTCCTATATTTTTTTCATCATTCTTTTGTTTATATTGTTGAGGCATAAGGTTTCTCCTTCCCCATCTCTGCTTCATATAAATCTTTATATATTTCAGATGATGAAAGTAATTGTTGGTGGGTATCAAAGGCTGTAATTTGTCCATTTTCAAGAATCATAATTCTATCTAGGTCTCTTACAGAAGATGCTTTTTGGGCAATTAATAATAATGTCATATTTTTTCGTTTTTTAAGTTGGTCTTTGATATATCTTTCTGTAATTACATCCACAGCACTAGTACTATGATCTAATAGTAAAATTTTAGGTTCATGAACCAAGGCTCGTGCTATAGATAGCCTTTGCTTTTGACCTCCGGATACATTGACACCATTTTTACCTAGCTTGGTATTTAATTTATGTGGCATTGCTTCAACAAAATCAAGAGCACTTGCTTCATTAAGCGCATTTTTATAATTATCTATCGACAAACCTCTTTTTCCCCACTCCAAATTTTCTAAAATGCTACCAGTAAACAAAACAGTTTTCTGTGGTACATAACCCATCAAATCACTTAAAGATTTTTTTTGTATGTCCTTAATAGGTGTATCACCAATATAAATTTCACCTTTTGTTGGTAACAAGATTCTATTCATTAACTGAATCAATGTGGTTTTACCAGCACCGGTAGCACCTAGTATACCAATAGACTCACCTTCTGTTATATTAAAATTTAAATTAGATAGCGTAGGTCGTCCATTACCATATTGAAAACTAACTTTTTCAAATCTCAAGCTACTTTTTAAAGCTATATTTTTTTCTAAGATTTCTCCAAGTTGTACATCAGCTTTCATATCAAATATCTCATTTATTCTTTCAGCAGAGGATTTAGCACGAACAAAAATATTGAATACCCTAGAAATCATTGACATTGCAAAAAAGAATTGTGTCATATAGTTGGTAAAAGCTATAATTTGTCCAGCTCCAATTTCACCAGAGAAGACCCAATCTTTGCCTAAATATATGACATACACAATTGACATATTAATAATGAGCATAATGATTGGACTAAAAATAGCCATAATACGCAAGGTTTTAGTATTTACATCTCTTAGATCATCACTAAGTTCGATAAAAGTTTCTTGTTCATAATCAAATCTATCAAAAGCTCTTACTGCTGTAATTCCACCTAAAAACTCCATGGTTTTTTGGTTAATTTGGTCTACTGATTTTTGTATTTTTGAATAAAGTGGGAAACCAAGTCTAATTTGAATAAAGGTTATACAAAAGATTATGGGAACCATTACAAGGTAAACTTTTAGAAAACGAGAGTCAAGTTTCAGCACCATAAAAAAAGATCCAATAGCCAACAAAGGGGCTTTCATCAATATTCTCATAGTTCCATTTACGAACTGCTGAACAAAGTTGATATCACTGGTAAGTCTAGTTACTAATGAACCACGGTCAATTTCTTCAACTTGAGTTATAGATAAGGAGAGTAATTTCTCAAATAAAGTTTCTCTTAATTCTTTGGCAAACAAATAAGATACATAGGTAGATATCCAATTTCTCATAAGAGCTCCAATAAGGCCTATGGCTGTAGCCAATAACATGAGTAAGCCGTAATAACGGACTAGATTCATATCCATAGTTGAGATTGCCTCATCTACTAATTTTGATAATAAAAGTGGCTGCATCAGATCTGAAATTGTTTCAATACCTAAAAATAAAATAGCTATGACAAATAGCCAAATAAATTTTTTGAAATACTTTATAAGTGGTTTCATTGTATGACCTCCTCATACTAATTATAGATAATGATAATAATTATTTTATCTTGGCAAAGGGAAAACATATATACATTATACAACATTTGAAATTGAATAATAAGTTTTAAAAAAATGGATATCTATTTAAATTTTTGTAGATTTCAATAGGGCAAATTTATTGATATAGTTTAAATATAATATTTGAGGAGGATTGAAAATGGAACTTAATTTAGAAAGGTTAATAGAAAAAATGAGTTTAGAACAAAAAGTAGGTAGCTTACTAACTCTTGGATTTGCTGGGACATTGCCAAGAAAACATATATATGATTATATAAAAAAATATCATTGTGGAGGGCTTAGATTATCTCCAGTTTTTAGGAAGTTCGGTAATTATGTAGATCCTATAACAGGGGAAGTTATTGTAAATGTAGAATGTAAAGATAAAATAAAAAATGTCTCCCCAGCTTATCTAAATGCAAATGACTATAAAGAAGTTTTAGATGAACTTCAACAAATTGCGTTAGATAGACCTTTAGGTATACCACTACATTTCTCTTTTGATCAAGAAGGTGGTACAAGTGCGGATTTCAATTTTGGTGGGGTTGAGTTATTTCCAAAACCAATGGGATTATGTGCAACAGGCAACCCGAAATATGCATATGAAGTAGCTAAAGCAATGGCAGAACAAAGTATGGCAGTTGGATTTAACTTCGTACATTCACCAGTGTTAGATATTAATGTAGAACCTAAAAATCCCGAAATTTACACAAGAGCTTATTCAGACGATGCATCTGTAGTTACAGAGTATGCAAAAGCAACTTGTAAAGGGCTTAAAGAAGTTGGAATGATTGCTACAGGTAAGCATTTTCCAGGTAGAGGAGCTTCTGATGTAGATGCTCATTATCAATTGCCAGTTATTGATGTAGATAAGGAAACTCTTATGAATAGAGAACTGTTACCATACGTGGAATTAATTAAGGAAGACTTATTACCATCAATTATGATTGCTCATAGTATATATCCCGCAATAGATCCAGATAATGTAGCTACTGTATCTAAAAAAATTGTTACTGGATTATTAAGAGAAGAACTAGGATATGAAGGAGTTATAACAACGGATAGTATGACTATGGGTGCGCTAGCAACAAAGTATGGTGTAGCTAATGCATGTGCTATGGCACTTGAGGCCGGTTGTGATTTGGTTCTAATGAAAGCTGAGAATGAAATGGTAAAAGATACTATTGATATGATTAAACAGTTTGTATTGACAAATAGAATTACTTTAGATGAGCTTGATAAAAAAGTAATGCGTATATTAAAAATGAAAAAAGAGTATGGTTTTTTTAATGGGAAGTTGAATAATAATATATGCGTTGAAAGTGTTATTGAAAAAGTTAAGAAAACAAATATTGGAAGTGAAGTTGCTTATAGGTCTATCCTTCCGATCTATAATTCAACTAATATTACCTTGCCTATAGATAAAAAAGATAAAATACTTATTGTTGAGCAATTAAATAAAAATGTACCTAATGATAAGTATTGGCATTATGGTTATTTATATAACAGATTTTTAAAGTTAGGTGCAAATGTTGATTGTATAGAAATTGAATATATGGCAAATGAGGAAGATAGACTAAATGTTATGAGCAAAGTAGAAGAGTATGACATTGTTGTTATGACAAACTTTTATGTTAGATCTAGAACATCTAATAATAACTTAGTTAAAGAGTTGCAAGGAAAGTCAACACCAATAATTGTGGTATCAAATACACCATATAAATTATCTAGCTATGATGGATGTGAAAATTTAATAGTAACATTAGCCACAACACCTCGAAATTTAGATGCTCTTGCAAAAATCTTAATTGAAGGAGAAAAGCCATTAGGTCAATGGCCATTAACAAATACGAAGGAGAATGAATATGTATAAAAATTTATCAGATTATAAAAAAAATAAAGAATTTTTAATTGCAATTGATTCAGATGGTTGTGTTTTTAATAATATGAAAATAAAACACAGACACTACTTTTTCCCATTGATATTAAAGGTGTTTGAAATAGAGAATAAAGATGGAAAAATACTAAAACTATGGGAAGAAATTAATCTTGAGTACCCAAGTAGAGGGATTAATCGATTCTTAGGATTAGGGAGACTTTTTGAATCAATTGATTGTGGATATGACACTAAATTATTTAATAAATGGTTAGCTGAAACAGATATTCATAAAAACGAAAGTTTATTAGAGTTTATAACAGAAAGCCATGATCCAATGATGATAAAAGTATTAGAATGGTCAAATGCTGTAAATGCTAAACTAAAGGATGAGTATATTTCAGACAAAGTATTTAATGAATCAATAGAAGCCATTATGAATGCTAAAAGCTATGCTGACATAGTAGTTGTATCATCTGCCAATTATAATGCTATTTATAGAGAGTGGAAGGAAGTTTCTTTATTAGAAAATATTCAATTTATTGCCAGTCAAGAGCTTGGTTCAAAAAGCCATTGCTTGAGTTTGATTATGCAGAAAGGTTATGATCCTAATAAAATATTAATGATTGGGGATGCATTTGGTGATTACCATGCAGCTAAATCTATAGGAGTACATTATTACCAAATTAGATATGGAAATGAAGAAAACTGTTGGAAGCTATTTGAAACTAAAAAAAGAGATGAATTTTTAGCAGGAAAGTATCAATATGATGATGATAGTGTTTTAAAGATAGCACTTGAAGATAGTCTAAAAGTTATACGTGAAAATGTTGAGTTTTATAAAGATAGATTTCAACATGTTAGTGATAATGGAATATATCCAAAAGTGGAAAATAAACTTTGGACAGCAAGCTTTTATCCGGGACAACAATATTTGGCTTATGAATTAACTGGTGATGAATATTTTATTAAAAATAAAAAGTGGGTTTTAGATTCATTTTCTAAAAGATGCTATGAAGGACACATGGCTACCCATGATATTGGTTTTTTGTTTGAATTAACAGCATATTATGACTATAAATATACTCACAATGAAGATAGCAAAAAATTATTTTTAGATGCTGCAAAAAAATTAATGAAAAGATATCGTAAAAACGGTGGATACATACAAGCTTGGGGGCCAATGGAATCTGATGAACCTTCCACTCGAATAATCATAGATTGTATGATGAATTTACCTTTATTGTATCTTGCTACAGAGTTAACAGGCGATGATGAGTATTATAATGCAGCTTATAACCATGCATTAATTAGCAGTAAGACACTTCTACGAGAAAATGGAAGTAGCTACCATACTTATTATATGGATAAAGCAACAGGAAAACCTCTTTATGGTGCAACACATCAAGGATTTAGTGACGAATCTACATGGGCTAGAGGACAAGCATGGAGTCTATACGGGTTTTATAAATCTTATTACTATACAAAGGATGAAAAATTTTTAGAAGCAGCAATTAAATCTGCTAATGTATTTATAGAAAATTTGCCTGAAAATGATATTTGTTATTGGGATTTCAACTTTACAGATGATAATCCAGATATAAGAGATAGTTCAGCAGCTAGTACAGCAGCATCTGGTTTATTGAAACTTTCAAATGTAGTAAGTGAAGAATTGAGTATTAAATTTAAAAATAGTGCAATTAAATTATTACAAATACTAGCTAATAGATATCAAAATAATATCCCTAAAGTTGGAATGGGTATTCTTAGAGAAGGTATGTATCATAGAGATGAAGGAGCTAGAGAATATACTAGTTGGGGAGATTACTATTACGTTGAAGCTTTATATACTTATTTTAACATTACAAAATAATATTAAATTATGTATATGAAAAGTAAGAAATGAATTTAAGCATATTAAGATGAAATTATGAAGATTGAAAATCTTAAGTTAGAGTGATAAGGTTAATTTGTGGACAACACATAACAAGCAATCATTTTAAATACTTGATTATAGTATCCATAAATGTATTATATTTTTTTTATAATAAAATTTAACATAGGGGGTAATACAATGAAAAAGAAAATTTTATCATTATTACTAGCTACAACATTTCTTTTGGCAGCTTGTGGAACTAAAAACAATGCTAATGTTAATGAAGGTGCAAAATCAGATGGGGATACCACTACTGTGCAAGAACCATTAGAACTTACAATGCATATGCATTTTAGAAATGCTTATGTTTATAGTGAAGATTGGCCAGTATTCAAAGAAGCAGCTAAAGCAACAAATATTACTTTAAAAGGTGTTGCACCATCATCAGCTACTGACACTAAAGAGGTATTTAATTTACTTATGGTTTCTGGTGACTTACCTGATATTGTTGAAGGAAATGATCTTAGAGATAACTTCATTAAATACGGATTAGAAGGAGCTTTTGTACCATTAGAAGATTTAATTGCTGAACATGCACCAAATCTTCAAGCATTTTTAGATGAGCACCCATATGTGAAAACGTTTTGTTCTGGTCCGGATGGGCACATGTATTTTGTACCATATATTCCAGATGGAGGAGTAAGTAAAGGATATTATATTCGTCAAGATTGGTTGGATAAACTTGGACTTCAACAACCTACTAATGTAGATGAATTACATGATGTATTAACTGCATTTGCTAACAATGACCCAAATGGTAATGGAGTTAAAGACGAGATCCCATATTTTACACGTCACGTTGGTGAAAATTTTAAAGATAATGAAGCAACAAGATTAGCACATTTTTGGGGTGCAAAAACAGATTTCTATGTTGATGAAAATGGAAAAGTACAGCATGGACTTGTTTCAAAAGAGTTTAAAGAAGGTATTTCTAATGTAGCTAAATGGTATGATGAAGGACTTATTGATCCAGAAATTTACACTCGTGGTGGAAAAGCTAGAGATATAGCTTTAGGTAATAATATTGGTGGATTTACTCATGACTGGTTTGGTTCAACAGCAGCATACAATGATAATTTAGCATCAGAAATTGAAGGGTTTAGTTTCCAACCTATTGCACCACCAGCTGATATAAATGGAAAATCATGGGAAGAATTTAACCGTGACTTAGTTAAACCTGATGGATGGGCAATTACTTCATCAAATGAACATCAAGTTGAAACTATAAAATATTTTGATTTTTGGTTTAGTGAAGAAGGCCGTAGGTTAATGAATTTTGGTATCGAAGGTGTTCAATATGACATGGTAGATGGTAAGCCAATATTTAAAGATGAAATTATTAATGGTGAGTCAAGTGTTCAAAATCAATTATGGGAAATTGGAGCTCAAGTACCAATAGGATTTTATCAAGATTTTTCATATGAGCTTCAAACATATAATGAAGTAGCTCAAAAAGGTGTTAATATGTATACGGATGGAGATTATCTTATTGAACCATTCCCTTATATATCTTTTAATGAAGAAGAACAAAAGAAATTTGATGAAATTTATACAAATATTACAACATATATGATGGAGGCACATCAGAAATGGGTTCTTGGTGCAGAATCTGTTGATGAAGGATGGGATAAATATATTAAAACTCTAGATGATCTTGGTTTTCAAGATTTATTACAAATATATCAAGCTGCATATGATAGATTATAATAAAATGATATAATAAATATATACATTTAAAATGTTTATTATTCAAGTATGAAATGTTTATAAGGAGACTTAGTCTCCTTATTTCAATTTCAATAGTAGGTGAAAATTATGATAAAACGAAAGTATTTTAAAAAATTATTTATAATATTTTTTACATTTACACTGGTTTATGGCATGACAATGACTAGCTATTTTGTATATGAAAATAAAAAGAGTTTAAAAACTCAACAAGTCAATTATATAGTAAATCAAGCCGATCAAATCGTGAAAAATCTAGACCAAAGACTTTGGAGTCTTAATAAATATACAGATACACTATTTCTTAATGAATATATAAAAGATTATATTGTTACAAATGAAGATTATTATACCATTACTAAAGTCTATAATAAACTTCAGACAGACATGTCTGTATTTAGTGATATGGGTGGAAGAATTGCAATAACTAAATTAGTAGACGATTTTGTTATTAGTAATCAAAGTACTAGAAAAACAGATGCTTATTTTGATGAAATTGGATTTACACAAGAAATGATTGCAAAGGTTTACGAATTTTATGATAAAAAAGATAATATTAATGAAACTATAATTATAGCTAATGAGTCCTACGAAGAAATCCATATTTTAAAGAAAAATCGTATGAATAAAGAACAAAAATTAATTATATTCTCTTGTGTTAATGCGCAAATGCTCAAAACTGATGATGATTTCACATCCTTTAATTTTTATATGGAAGGAAGAAATGACCAGGTTGGAGTTATAGCAAAACAAATAAGTGATTCCAAAAAAGAGTATGTAATATTGGATGATGTGTTCTATTTGCTACGTACTTCAAGTGTATATCCTGATCTTAAGTATATAATAACAAGTCCATATATTCAAAATTCTTCTTTAAATAGTAAGTATTTATTAGCATCATTAATATTTCTAGCTAGCACAGTAGTTGGTTTTTTAATTGCTATTATTATAACTAAATCAATATATAAACCAATTGGTGCAGTTATATCAAATTTTAGTGAAGGCGAAGAAGAATCAATGGATGAATTTAAGTTTATACAGAATATGACCAATGATATGATTAAAGCAAATAAAGAACTAAAAGATATGATTAAAAACAATAAAGTGGACTTAAAAACTAAATTTTTTAGGGAATGTCTTTCGGGTATAATTAGTAAAAAACAGATACAAGTTAAGATAGATGAATATAATCTAGAAACATTTTTGAAACCTTGCAGGGTTGTATATATAGTTATTGAAGAAATGGAAGATTATAAAGCAACTTTCTTAAGCGATGCAAGAGCTAATGTCCGAGCCAAAGTCAAGGATATCATTAAAAACTTAATGACTATAGAAGGGTTATCTTTTGAACTCATTGAATTGAATTCTAACGCTTATGCAATGATATTGGGAGAACTTGATGAAAATCAAGTTAGGGCATATTTAGTAAAAATACTTAATGCTATTGAATTGGATGAAAGAGCTAATCTTGTTATGGGTATTGGTGAACAGGTAGAAACAATTTATAAACTACAAGTATCTTATCAAAATATTAAATCTGTATTTGAGTATAGACAAAGTTATGATAAAAGAGCTATTTTCTCAATAAAGGATGTTGTTAGTAATAATATTCATGAATTATTCTATTATACTTTAGATATGGAAAAAGAATTATTTAATGCCACTATTAACGGTGTTTTAGAAAAAATAAATCTATTATTTAATGAGATTATTGTTGTTAACTTTAATGAACGTAACTTAGAGGTTCGAGAGAAAGCAAGTTTATTAATTAGTTTAGTAAATACTTTGAGGAGAGTAGAACAAAAGATAACATTAAAGGATAAGTTTAAAGAAAAGGTGGATATAAACAAGTTACTTTTATATAACAAAGATATTAGTAGAGACCATATTTGTGAAGTTAGAGATATTTTTATTAGTTATGGTAAACTAGCAAATGAAAAAACAGTATCTAAAGATAAAGAAATTTTGGTAATGATGACATCTTATATAGAAAATCATTATCAAGAAGATTTGTCATTGGAACATGTAGCTAATTATCTCAATATTTCTTCGGGTTATTTTTGTACTATTTTTAAAAAAGTTACAGGCACAAATTTCAAGAATTTTTTAAATCAATATAGAGTAAAAAAAGCTAAGTATAGATTAGAGTTAGATCCAGATATTAAGATTAAAGATTTAACCAGTGAATTAGGATTTAATAATGCAAATTCATTTATTAGAATGTTTAAGAAGTATGAGGGAATATCGCCAGGAGAGTATGCACGTCAGTATTACAAAAGAACTTAATAGCTATTGATATTAAGAGATTAATATACAAAAATTTAAAAAATATATAGTTATATTAAATAAAGTATACAGTATAAGCAATCTTATTAATTTTTGAAGATAATATAAAATAGTGTAGATTTACTATAGGTATTTATGGTGTTATAGTTTGGGTGTAAAGAAAACTATAAGGAGGTTGATATGCTTGAAAGATACAATATTTATGAGAAAGATTAAAGCTAAGAATGAAAAGGTTATGATTAAATTTAATGAAAGTTGGACTCAAGTTAAGAAAGATAAGGCATTATATGTTTTGTTAGCACCTATGATTATATGGCTTATATTATTTAAATATAAACCACTATATGGATTGCAAATTGCTTTTAAGGATTATAATATTTTTAAGGGAATTGAAGCAAGTAAGTGGGTAGGATTCGAACATTTTATTACATTTTTTAATGGACCTTATTTCCTTAGAACTTTTGGTAATACCGTTATATTAAATGGAGTTATGTTATTAGTGAGTTTTCCGATTCCAATTATCCTAGCTTTGTTAATTAATGAGATAAGAATAATGAGGTTTAAGAAATTTATACAAACATCAATTTATCTACCACATTTCATATCCTCAGTTATCATTGCAGGTATTGTAGTTAATTTTTTGTCTCCATCCACAGGTATTATAAACATTTTGATGGAGAAAATTGGACTCGATAGGGTGTATTTTCTTATTAAGCCTGAATATTTTAGAGGAGTATTTGTTTCTATGAATGTTTGGCAAGATGCAGGATTTAATTCAATAGTATTTTTAGCGGCATTATCTGCTATTGATCCGCAATTATATGAAGCAGTAAAAATTGATGGAGGTAATAAGTTTAAACAAATGATACATGTTACATTACCAGGTATTCTTCCAACAATAATGATTATGCTTATTATTGCTATAGGGAATTTATTGAATCTCTCATTTGAAAAAATTATTTTGTTATATAATCCATCAACATTTGAAACCGCAGATGTTCTTAGTACATTTGTCTATAGGACAGGCTTAGTTAATGCTCAATATGATCTTGCAGCAGCAGTTGGTTTATTTGAAGCTTTAATTGCTTTTGTTTTAGTATATGGGGCGAATCGATTGAGCAAAAAGTTTACACAAAATTCATTATGGTAGGAGGGGTAATATGAAGAGTAGTAAAGGGGAAAGAATATTTAATACAATAAATATTCTAGTTTTATCATTAATATCATTAATAGCTTTATATCCATTCGTTTATGTATTATCAGCATCACTAAGTCAAGGAAATGCAGTGTCCGCAGGGCAAGTAGTATTATTTCCTAAAGGAATACACTTCAATTCATTTAAAAAGGTACTTACTTTCCCTAATTTGTGGATAGCTTATGCTAATACAATTTACTATACTGTTGTGGGAACTGCTACCTGCATGTTTTTCTCAATTACAGGAGCTTATGCGCTTAGTAAAAAAAGGCTAGTAGGCCGCAAATTCTTTACTATTTTAGTTACATTAACAATGTGGTTTAAGGCAGGAACAATTCCAGAGTTTTTAAATTTTAGATCTCTTGGTTTATATAATACTCGAGCAGTGCCTATTATAGGTTTTGCAATTGTAGCTTTTAATGTTATTCTTTTAAAAACTTATTTTGAATCAATTCCTGACTCTTTGGAAGAGTCAGCACAAATTGACGGTGGTAGCGATTTTAGAATTTTATGGTCAATATATCTTCCACTAGCTAAGCCGGGCATTGCAACGGTATCATTATTTTATGCTGTTAGTAAATGGAATGGATACTTTTGGTCAATGATTCTTCTAAAAGATGAAAATAAGATACCACTACAGGTTTTATTAAGAAAAATGATTGTTGAAATGAATGCTGTTGAAGAATTTAATAATGCTGTTGAGATGACATCTCAAGGTTATTCGGTTGAAACAGTGGTTTATGCCACTATCATAGTATCTATTATACCAATAATTCTTGTATATCCTTCTATTCAAAAGTATTTTGCTAAAGGTGCTATGATTGGAGCGGTTAAGGGTTAAAAAGCTATAATATAGAGAATATAAAATTATTATTGATTTTCTAATAATTTTAGAAAGATATACTGTTATATCAGTTGTATTAAAATCATATGAAATTCTTTAATTATTAAAATAAGCATGTATAATAATAGAAAACATCAATAAAACATTTAAAAATTGATAATTTGACAACAAGATGGTATAATTATTATTGAAATAATAATTATACCATCTTGTTTTTGATTTTAAAAATATATGAATAATGCATTAATAAGTAAGGAATAAAGTGGGGTGACTTATGTTTGTAAGATGCAAGGATATTATATCTTTACCATCATTAAAAGTTCTTAAAGTAGTTGCTGGAGAAGAAGGACTGGACAGAACTATGACTTGGGTGTATGTAGCTGAATGCTTTGAAGATTCAAGAGAAGCAGCAAACTGGCTTTATGGAGGAGAACTTGTTTTTATTACTGGTGTTGGTTTAAAAGGTAGTGAAGAATTATTAAATGAATTTATATTAAAAATAAATAAAAAAAATATATCAGGACTTATTATAAATGTAGGTAAATATATTCCTACAATTCCCCAGAGCTCTATTGATATTGCAAATAAATTGCAATTACCTTTATTTGAACTACCTTGGAAAGTCAAGCTATTAGATATTTCTAGAGAAATTTGCAGTTCTATAATAATGAAAAAAATAGAAGGACAATCTTTAAATAATTTACTGGAAAATATTTTATTTAGTGATATTAAAGCTGAAGATAACTTATTAGAAAGGGCAAATCAATATGGACATGATTTATCAGGTAAGAATCGAGTTGGAATTATAGATATAGATAATTTTGCAGAGTATATTAAAGAAAAAAATATTAAGAATGAAAATATAATAACTGATATAAAAAACAAGTTACAAAGAATTATATATGATAGTTTCTTAGAAAATAGTATAAGTATTGTTACTATGCAAAAAAATGATTCAATTATATTTATGTTTAAAGCAAAGGATGGCAGTATAGATTGGATAAAATTAATTATTGATAAAATAAATATAAAATTAAATAAAAAAATTAAGGATCTTTCTTTTAGTACTGGAATAGGAAAAGCTTATAGTGATTTAAAAGATATGAGGAATAGTTATCGGGAAGCAGAAGAATCAATCCAAATTATAAAATATGAAAAAAATAATTCAAATATATTATTCTATGAAGAACAAGGTTTATATAATTTATTACTAGGGATAAACAATAATAAAATCTTGGAAGAGTATTTATGCAGTACTATTGGACCATTAATCGAAAGTGATAAATCTAATGAACTTAATTTAGTAGATACATTAGAATGTTTTATCAATATGAATTGTAATATAAATTTAGCTTCAAATAAACTTTTTATACACAAAAACACTCTTAGATATAGGCTACAAAAAATTGAAGAAATACTACATTGTGATTTTGGGAATATGGATCATCGTGTGAAATTAAATATGGCTTTTAAAGTGAGAAATTTATTATAGCAATAATAAATTATACAAAGTAAAAGGGGTTTTCTATAAACTCCTTTTTGTTTTACAAAAAAAATTTATTTTATATAGAAAATAAAGGGGTTGTACAAGAAAACAATTTTATTTGTACATATGTCCATATACAAAAGTAGAAACTGTATGCTAAACTTTAAATCAATAAGAAAACAGTGCATTTTTTATTAAATCAATAAATATATACAGATATAGCTTATATATTAATAAAAAAATGCAGTGTAAGGGGTAGAAATTCATATAAGGGGTGATGTTATGTCAAAAGGTAATTTTGAAAGAGTATTGTCTAGAAAAGATGTTTTTGCTTTAGCTTTTGGGGCTATGATTGGTTGGGGATGGGTAGTTCTAGCAGGAAGTTGGGTAAATATGGCTGGAACATTAGGTTCAATAGTTGCTTTTTTATTTGGTGGAATTATGGTTTTATTTGTAGGTCTTACTTATGCAGAATTAACTTCAGCAATGCCAGAATGTGGTGGAGAGCATGTATTTAGTCATAGAGCATTGGGAGCCAATATGTCTTTTGTGTGCACATGGGCTATTATATTAGGATATGTTTCAGTTGTTGCTTTTGAAGCAGTGGCATTTCCAACAGTAGTTGAATATTTATTTCCTAACTACATTCAATTAAAAATGTATACTGTAGCAGGATATGATGTTTATTTTACTTGGGTTTTAGTAGGAGTAATAAGTTCAATAGCTATTACAGTTATTAATTATTTAGGAGTAAAACCTGCAGCTTTTTTACAAGGGGTTTTAACAATATTGATTGCATTGATTGGAATTTCTTTCTTTAGTGGAGCTTTAGTAAATGGAGAGGTAGCGAATATGAAACCTTTGTTTACTGATGGAATGAAAGGAATATTGGGAGTTGCAGTAATGACTCCATTTATGTATGTTGGATTTGATGTAATCCCACAAGCAGCAGAAGAAATAAATATGCCATTTAATAAAATAGGAAAACTTCTTGTTTTATCAGTAGTTATGGCTATTGTATGGTACATTATGATAATTATTGGAGTTTCACTAGCTTTAGATAAAGCAGCTATGGAGGCATCATCATTAGTAACTGCTGATGCTATGAAGGCAGTATTTAATGGTAGTGGATTAGCTTCTAAAATACTTATAATTGGTGGTATAGGTGGAATTATAACAAGTTGGAATTCTTTCTTTGTAGGAGGAAGTAGAGCTATTTATAGTATGGCAGAATCTAAAATGCTACCATCATTTTTAGCAAAGTTACATCCAAAGTACAAAACTCCAACTAATGCAATATTATTAATAGGGGTATTATCTATGGTAGCACCTTTATTTGGTAGAAAAATGCTAGTTTGGCTTGTTGATGCAGGCGGACTTACAATAGTTGTAGCTTATTTAATAGTTTCTATATCATTCTTAGTTTTAAGAAAGAAAGAGCCTAATATGCCAAGACCATATAAAGTAAAGCGTGGGAAAGCGGTTGGTACTATGGCAGTCATCTTAAGTGGATTAATAATTATATTATACTTACCAGGAGCACCAGCAGCTTTAGTATGGCCATATGAATGGGTAATAATTATTGGGTGGAGCATTTTGGGGGCAATATTTTATGCTTGGGCAAAAGTATCATATAGTGATTTTGGAGTACATGAATTTAATTTAGATGCAGAATAATTAGGGGGAATATATTATGATAAATGAGAAAAGTGCAAAAATAATTACAGAAACAATTCCGGGACCAAAATCTTTAGAATTATTTGAAAAAAAACAAAAGTATGTAGCAAGAGGAATAGGTGTTAGTAGCAAATTATTTGTGGAAGAATCAAAGGGAGCCTTATTAAAAGATGTTGATGGTAATGTATTTATTGATTTTGCAGCAGGCATAGGGGTTCAAAATGTTGGACATTGTGATGATGAAGTGGTTGCAGCTGTTAAGGAACAAGTGGAAAAATTAATTCATCCATCCTTTAATGTTTGTATGTACGAACCATATGTAGAACTTGCTGAAAAGTTGGTTGAAAAAACTCCGGGAGATTATGCTAAAAAATTAATTTTTGCAAATAGTGGAGCAGAAGCTGTAGAAAATGCAGTTAAAATAGCAAGAAAGTATAATGGAAAACCAATAGTATTATCTTTAGAAAATGCTTTTCATGGAAGAACTTATATGGCTATGACTTTGACAAGTAAAGTTAAACCATACAAAGATGGATTTGCTCCATTTAATACAGATACTTTTAAAATTCCTTCAGCAAACTGTTATAGATGTGAATTTAGTGATGCTAAGTATCCTGAATGTGGTTTGAAATGTGCTAAAAGGGTAAGAACTTTATTAAAAGGAGAATTAAGCCCAGATACAGTTTCGGCTATGATAGTAGAACCTGTACAAGGAGAAGGCGGTTTTATTGTTCCTCCAAAAGAATACTTACAAGAACTGCAAAAGATATGTAATGAAAATAATATTGTATTTATTGTGGATGAAATACAAGCTGGTTTTGCAAGAACAGGGAAGTTATTTGCCAGTGAAAATTTTGATATAGAACCAGATATAATAACTCTTTCAAAATCTATTGCAGCGGGATTGCCTTTAAGTGCTGTAGTTGGTAAAGAAGAGATAATGGAAGCACCTATACCAGGATCTATAGGAGGAACTTATAGTGGTAATCCGGTTGCTTGTGTTGCTGGTTTAAAAGTTCTAGAAAAAATTGAAAGAGATAACCTTTGCCAAAGAGCCAATGAAATTGGAGAAATTATTAAAGGTAGAATGAATGAATTAATGGAAAAATGTGCTTATATAGGAGATGTTAGAGGAATAGGTGCTATGGTTGGAGTAGAATTTGTTAAAGACAAAGAGTCTAAAGAACCATACAAAGAAATTGTAGGAAAAATCTGCGATTATTGTTTGCAAAAGGGCGTAGTATTTATTAGTGCAGGTATTTTTTCAAATGTAGTTAGATTCTTACCACCTTTAGTTATGACAGATGAACAACTAGAATATGGATTATCAGTATTAGAAGAAGCTATATTGAGTGTAGCAAAATAATTTTAAATTAAATTGGAGTCGAGTGCTATGAGATTATTTAGATTAATGCCTGAAATTCATAAATTCAATAAGTTTAAGGATTTCACAGAAGAATTTATTTTAAACAAAGATGATTTATTAGTTGTTAGTGAATCAATATATAATGCTTATGTTAGTCCTTTAAATTTAGAGCTGAATGTAATATTCCCTAAAAGATACGGTGATGGTGAACCTAGTGATTCTGTAATAGATAAAGTTATTGAAGAAAGCAAAAAGTACGATTATAGCAGAATTATTGCTATTGGTGGGGGAGCAATTCTAGATATAGCTAAGTTATTAGTGCTAAAAAACATTTCAAATACTGTGGATATATTTGAAAAAAATATAGACTTTGTGAAAGAAAAAGAATTAGTAATGATTCCAACAACATGTGGAACGGGTAGTGAGGTAACTAATTTTTCAGTAGCAGAGATAAAATCTAAAAACACAAAAATGGGTGTAGGAATTGATGAAATTTTTCCAGACAAAGCAGTTTTAATTCCAGAATTACTAGAAAAACTTCCTTATAAAGTTTTTGCTTTTAGCTCAATCGATGCTCTAGTCCATGCAATAGAATCATTTTTATCACCTAAATCAAATATGTATACTGATATGTTTGCTATAGAGGCGATAAAATTAATATTAAAAGGGTATGTTAATTTATTGGACAGTGGAAAAGAAAATATAGCAAAGGTTATGGATAATTTTGTGATTGCAAGTAATTTTGCAGGTATTGCTTTTGGAAATACCGGAGTTGCAGCAGTTCATGCACTAGCTTATCCATTAGGTGGTATGTATCATGTTGCTCATGGAGAAGCAAATTATCAGTTTTTGGTTGGAGTATTGAAGTTATATAATGAAAATTCTTCTTTAGGAAAAATATTAGACTTAAATAAAATTATTGGTGATATCTTGAAGGTAAAAGATGAAGCTGCTATAGAAGCATTAGGAAAGCTTTTAGAAGAGATATTCCACAAAAAATCACTACGAGAATATGGAATGAAAGAAAGTGATATTGTAGATTTTACGGATAGTGTTATAGAAAATCAACAGAGATTGCTATCTAATAACTATAGAGAAATTTCTAGAGAAGAAATTTTGAATATTTATAAAACAGGATATTAAAAAAATGAGTTGCTATTGTAGTAACTCATTTTTCATTCAGAAAATTATTATATGCACGTATATTATTTTTTAAGATAACTACAAAACCCATAATATAAATAATAATTATATTATACATATTATTAAAGATGATAAAATAGACAAAAGAACATAACCATAGCATATTTAATACAACTAATAATATTATCATAAAAAAGTTGATTTTTTTACTTGACATAATTAACCTCCAGAAGTTAGATGAAAAATTCGATACCACTTCTTTATATTGTAAATTATTCAAAACTATATGTAAACCCTTGGCCAAAAGATTTTACCAGTATTATTAACTAAATTATATTAGGATTAACCCCAATATAAATATCAATAACAGCTTC
>NZ_FQXM01000053.1 GCF_900129965.1 Clostridium grantii DSM 8605
GACTTGCATGTGTTAAGCACGCCGCCAGCGTTCGTCCTGAGCCAGGATCAAACTCTCAATTTAAAAAGTTTAATCTGTTTACTCATTTACTTAAATTATTGACTGGCATTTTACATAGAATCCATTTCTGGAATCTATTCTATCATTCTCTGTTTAATTTTCAAAGATCAAATTAAATCTTTTCGCTATCTTGCGACAGCTATATTAGTTTAACACTTTTTTTCTTTGTTGTCAAGAGTTTTCTTATTTGTTTTTTCAACCACTTTCGCGATTTCTCTTGGCGACAAGGAATATCTTATCAAAATAATATGAACTATGTTATTAAAATAATCTTATTAAAACTATTTATGTCAATAATAATAGCTTTTTCTCGTATTTTCTTGAGTTTTCATATGCTGATACACTAGGAACTGTTTGCATTCATTCGTTTGTAATTTGGTGAATCAACCTCCATTAATTCTTCTTCATAATCTTTATATTCCCTTCATTATTATTTATAATAACACTACTACTATCATCAAAAACTACTCCTTTTAAACCTTCATTGCTTGATATTTCATTTATAGGTATTGGAAATTCGCATTTAACATATCCATTCTTTGTTCTTGCATCTAATTTAAATGTAGCTTCTTTTGGTAAATATAAATCTATTTCCCCTTTTTCATTCCAAATTTCTATATCATCATTACTTTCACCTAACTGAATATCTATTTCCGCTTCTCTTGAATAAATTTCTAAATTACCATTAAAGTCTTTTAAGCTAATATTCCCCTTTGTCATTTCCATGTAAGATTTGCTAGTAATCACTTTATCTGATATAAAATCCACTCTATCTAATATTGCTACTAAATTATTGCTTGTACTATTTTCTATATACATTGATCCTTCATTACTATCTATTACTAATTCATTTACCGTTATTCCCATAACCCTAATATTAGAATAAGACGTACTTATTGATAAATTTTTATAATATGCTTTTGGAATTTCGATATCTAAACTTAAACTGTTTGTACTATTGTATTCTTTTAAATCACTATCTTTATTTAAAGTAATCATCAAATCATTTTCTTTTACATAACTAATAATATTAATCTTATCCTCTATATTATTAGTTAGATTCAAATTTACGTCGCCGCTTAATTTATAACTTAGTGTATCTTTATCTGATACAAAAATATTTATGTTTAAGTAGTATCCTTCTATTATTATATTTTCTATATTATTTAATGATTGTTCTCCTGATTTATCGATAGTATACTTTTCTACCTTAGAATTTAAACTATTGCACCCAACTAGATTAATAACCATTAACACCACAAAGACTAAAATAAATTTCTTAATTTTTTTCACTTTATCACATACCTTCTACTTATTATTATATATTTTTAATAAAAAAAACAAAGAATTAATTAATTCATTGCCTCTTTTGTTTCAATATATTTTTCCTATCATTTATATAATATATTATCATGCCAAGTATTCCCCCGCACGTATCTATTAAAACATCTTTAACTGACGGCCCTCTATTTTCAACGAATATTTGATGTATCTCATCAGATGATGCATATAAAAAAACATAAACTAATGCTTTTATATATTGTCCTTTATCATTATTAGATATTTTTAAAACTCTAATAATTAAAATATATAATATTAAATATTCTGTTATGTGGGCAGTTTTGCGAATTATAAAATTAGTTATATCTCCAAATATACTATTTAAATCTATGCCCATATAATTAAAAATATATATGACCAATTTATTGTTTTCACTAGAAACTGATGCTGGCTGGTGTGAAAATATAAATATTACACTCATCCACACTAAGAGACTAGTTATTTTGATTGTTTGCTTTGTTTTTGTTTTCATATTCTTTTCCTTCTTACAAGTATTATATAGCTTTTTTTATTTTACCGTAACTCTATTCATAATGAATTTAATTTATAATTCAACTCTTTTTCTTTACTAATAAATTAATAATAGATATCCCTATTGATAAACCAATTAGAATTACTACAAATATATTATATAAGCTTGCTCCTAATTTTCCATTAAAATAACCTATAGCTGCACTTGTTAATGAAAATATGCTAAATAAAATTGTTACTAAACCTAATGTTCTATTAACTCCATTCCCTTTGTGCTTTTTCATGAAAACTCCAAATATAAAAAGATATATTGCACTAAATAACATAAAATAAATTTTGTATTGTTCCATATTTTCTTCTCCTAATTTCTTTTATTATTATAATTATTACTTGTTTATGCTTCAGATGTTTTATAAAAAACTACATGATCTCTCCATTTTCCATTAATATGTAGATATTTTTCACTTATTCCTATTTTTTTAAATCCATTTGCCAATAAAACATTTTGTGATTTAATATTATCAACTAATGTTGATGCTTCAATCCTATGTAGCCCTAAATCTTCAAATGCAAATTCCATTGCAACTTGTACAGCTTCTTTCATAAATCCTTTTCCTTGATACTCCTCATCTATAGAATATCCTATAAATGCATTTTTAAAAACACCTAGCACTATATTTGATATTCTTATTCTTCCTATAAGTTTTTTACTTAAGTAAATTCCAAATTGTACACTTTCATTATTTAAAAATTGTCTATATCCTTCTACTAAATACCTATTCTGTGCTTCCATTGTATAGTAATCATCCTCTCTTTCTGGTTCATATGGTTCCAAGTAATCTTTATTTCTTAAATAATATTGAAGAACTTCTTCAGTATCTTCTGGTGTTAATACTTTTAACTCGATTCTTTTTCCACTAAGTCTAAATACATTGATACACTCAATTTTTTTATATTCTTCATAATCTAATCCAAAAATTATTTCACTTTTCTGTTCCTTTTTATTATTAATAGAATTATATAATATTCCCTCTAATTTAAAACCAAGTTGGCTAAAAATATTTATATTGATATCATCCTTTGCTATAACACTCATTTTTGATATACCTTTGTTTTTGTATAAAGACTCTATGACTATTTCTAAAGCTTTTGTATACTCTGCCTCTAATGCCTTATCATCTTTATAGAAGTTAACTCTTAATAAAGCAAATTTATTTTTTTCTTCAATTTCCATAAAATTAAATCTACCAATAGAAATTCCATTAGTATCTTTTATAATAAAATCTAATCCATTTACATTTTCTATTTTTATTTGTGCCTTTGAACGATTATTCATTTATTTCTCCTCATAATCTCTTTTATTTGAACAATATATTTTTAAACCTAGATATCCTTTATTACTTCCCCTGCAATTATTAATCCTGCCACTGATGGTATAAATGACACACTAGCTGGAGTCGCCTTTTTTCTTTTTGAATAATCTTCAATATCACCTTTTTTCCAATTAGGGGTAAGTGGTAATTCATCAGAATATACAACTTTTAAACTTTTTATATTTCTTTTTTTCAATTCTTTTCTCATAACTTTAGCTAAAGGACAAACACTTGTTTTGTATATATCAGCCACTTTAAACTTTGTAGGGTCTAACTTATTACCTGCTCCCATGCAACTAATTAATTTCACATTATTATTATAACACCATACTGCTAAATCAATTTTTGATGTTATTGTGTCTATTGCATCAATTACATAATCCACATTTTTATCAATTACTTCATCAAAGTTATCCACATTAACAAAAGTTTTAAACATATTCACCTTACAAGAAGGATTAATCTCTAAAATTCTTTCTTTTATAACTTCAACTTTGTCTAGCCCTATTGTTTTAGTTGTGGCTATTAATTGCCTGTTTATATTTGTTATATCAACAACATCTTTATCAACCACCGTTATCTCTCCAATGCCACTCCTTGCTATAGCTTCACATGTAAAACTACCTACTCCCCCTACGCCTAAAATTACTACTTTGGAATTTCTTAACTTTTCAACTTTTTCTTCACCCAAAAGAGCTTCTGTTCTTTGTAACCAAGATGTCATTATATTTCTCCTTTATTAATATATTGGTTATTACCTCTAATATATTATACCAACAAACTACTAATATTAAAATTATTACATTTATTATTTTCAAAATAAAAAAAACTGCCATAGCAGTTTTTTTAACAACTCAAACTTATAGAAACATTAAGTGAATACCATTTTTTAAAAATTCTCTATTGACTCAAAATATCTATTTTTCATCTAGATTAGCAACAACACTATCATATAAATTTATATCACATTTTTCATTCACAAGATGTTTGCAATTAGTACAACTTTTTGCTACTGCATCTCCACTTTTTGATAAAAACCCTTGCTGTTCTGTTTCATATCCATAACAATTTCTACCTACTGTGCTTAATTCTTCTCTGCTAGCCGATTTACCCATAAAATTACCTCCTATTATGAATTAATTCATAGTTATTCTGTTTTTTATCTCGTGAAACAATTGTTTTGTGCATTGTGAATCGACGAAATTCTTACAGTTTTCACAACTAGGAGATAAATCTGCCATACTGTATAAATTTAAAATTGAGTATGGTTCATAACTAAAACAACTTTCTGCAATAATTTTTCTTATTCTATCTTTATATGAGTACATAAATTTACCTCCGTAAACATTGTTTACATATATATTACCCAATACTAATAAAATAATTCACATTTTTAATATTCTTCTTCATATAATACAGATTCAGTTTCTCGACAATATCTAGTAATTAAGCATTGTCCCAAATTTCTAGGACAATTCTTACACATACAATCAATTACATTCCCATCACATTCATTATTTTTATATAAAGTACATCTAGTGCAATTTTCCTGAACTATTTTCATTTTACTACCCCCATTTTCTATCCCAGAAAACATTATTTGTTTTTAGCATTTGCATACCTTATTCATCTATTGTAAATTCTGCTCCATAAGCAACTTTAGAAAATTCTTTCTCAATTTCTACAAGTTTAATTCCTTTTAAGTCTATGTTATCTATCGTTCCTTGTCCTATTCCCTCTTTTATACACCTGAATAAATAATTTACAGCTTGGGGTCTAAAACCTAGTAATCGTGCCCCAATTGTATCTATTGCTACAGGATCTAAACTCGCTAATACCATATTCGTATTCTTAGCAATTCCCTTAGATGGACCTGTTCCTATCATAGCTGGACTTAAACTTAATATAGATAAATCAATAGGAATATTTTTAGCCATAGCTACTATAAAATCATGTAAATCTTCATGAATGCCTAAATTTTTTTTAGGGTACCCATGTATTTCTGCTGGTGGCCAAGATAATGCTATATTCTTTATGCAAGCCGAAATTGTCGCTTCTTCATGGGCTTTTAATTGTGTAAAAGATACTATGATTGTTGCATCTTGTATAATTGAATTTATTTTTGTGCTTTTAATTATGTTACTATTTATCTCTAATTCAATGAATGGACCAAAATTTAAATCTAAAAATTCAATATTTTCTTCTTCTACAATTTTGTCAAACCCAATATTATGTAATACATTTTTTGTATTGGTTCCACCTGATCCGCCTGCTACAATAATTTTCTTAGGATTCATTTCTTTAAAAAATTTTATAACTTCTCTTAATGATTCTTGACCAACAACCACACCTTTTTCTGGTGGGTTCTCATTAACCATATTTGCCGTAATTACAACAACATCCTCTTTTGAAACAAACTTTTCTAAAGGCAAGTAACTTAATGCTTCTCTTAAAGATATTTTTTCATCACTATTTCTTCCATAACCAACAATTGGACTTTCTAATTTTCTATTTTTTCTCATAATATCACCTCATTTATATTATTACCCATAAGCATGGTGACATTCATTTTATCTTATATCAATTCTAAAAATTTAAAATTTTTAACACCTGATTAACAACTTGTTTCCCAATTGTATCATCTTTCATTTCTTCAATTGCATTTTTTATATTAATCCATTCAGCATTTTCAACTTCTTCAGACTTTACTATATCTCCCTGAATATAATCTCCTACAAATCCTACAAAAAGAAAATCTTTTTCACTAAGTGGATAACTGCCTAAATATCTTACGTTACTTATTTCTATTCCTGTTTCTTCAAAAACTTCTCTAATGGCTGTTTCTTCTAATGACTCTCCATTAGTTACATATCCAGATATAAGAACTCTACAAGTCTCATATATATAGCTTTGTTTTAATAACAAAATTTTATCTTCTTTTAAAACAGCTATCAATACTACAGTTTTAGGAATGTCAAAAAATAAAATATTATCCTCACAGCAATAAGGAACCATTCCTTCATCCCAGCTACTCTTTATTCCTAGTTCATTTCCGCAAATAGGACAGTACTTATAAATCATATCATTATCTCCTAATTTTTAAAGTATTATTTCTATTTCCTTATATAATTCAATGGAATCTTCTTTTACTATACAGCTATATGCAAATAAATCTACTCCTTTATTTTTAGCTAGCTTAACAGCTTCTGCAAATTTAGTGTCCATCTCTCCATTAGTAGAAAAACATTTAACATCTTCAATTTGTATAAGAAATAAAATTCCTGCATTCATACCGTTATTAATAACATCTATTAGCTCTAACACATGCTTGGTTCCTCGTTCTGTAGGAGCATCTGGAAATAAACAATATCCATCTTCCTCTAAAGTTACTCCTTTTACCTCTAAATAATATATTTCTTTATTTTCATTAGATAACTTAAAGTCAAATCTACTTTTACCAAAAGTTTTTTCTTTTTCTATTATATTATATTTAATTAATTTATCTATTTTTTTATTGCTCAAAGCTTCTAGAACTACTTTATTAGGTACTTGAGAATCTATATTTATTAATTTTCCATCCTTATACCCTGCAATTAAATCATATGCTGTTTTTCTAGTTGGATTATCTTCTTTTCTTAAGATAATATCAGTATTAGGTTTTAATATTTCTCTACACCTTCCGGTATTAGGAACATGTACCATTATTTCTTTTCCATGTAAAATTACATATGCTTGAAATCTATTAGGCCTTCGTAAAAACGTAGTTTTTATAATTTTATTGTTAAATTTCATCTGCTCCCTCAATTTCTTTAGTTATTATTTATAAAATATACTTCTATTGTATCTTAATACTATTAGTTTGTTAATGGAATTATTTATATTTTTCTATACAATAAAAAAAGAGTTCAAAGTGAACTCTTTTTAGTATGGTGACTCCTAGGGGAATCGAACCCCTGTTACCGCCGTGAAAGGGCGATGTCTTGACCGCTTGACCAAGGAGCCTTATGACCTGGCAACGACTTACTCTCCCACACAGTCACCCATGCAGTACCATCAGCGTGTTGAAGCTTAACCATCGTGTTCGGAATGGGAACGGGTGTTGCCTTCAAGCTATAATCACCAGATTATTTAGTTGTTTTTTGAATTATTCATTCAAAATTGCATAGTGAATTAATTAAATTGATCAAGCCCTCGACCTATTAGTATCAGTCAGCTTAATACATTACTGTACTTACACCTCTGACCTATCAACCTGGTAGTCTTCCAGGGGTCTTACTAACTTAACGTTATGGGAAATCTAATCTTGAGGTGGGCTTCACGCT
>NZ_FQXM01000026.1 GCF_900129965.1 Clostridium grantii DSM 8605
GTTCTAAGCCAACAATTATAGTCTTCTTTTGATTTTCCTTAGCTACTGATTTAGCCCATTCTTCAAACATTTTAAATCCATGTGAAGTATTTTCAAAGGGTTGTACTTTACTAAATTCTATACCCCTGTAATCAAATGCTCTCGCATATTGAATTTCCTTTGCGATATCAATTCCTATAACTAAAGTTTTTTCTGTAATTGACAAAATCTTTTCATTTTGTGTATAATTCATATTGAGTACCTCCACTGATAATTTTTAATTAGGGATAAACGTTCGAACGTCTTATACCCCGTATTTTATCAGCAGGTGCTCTTTTTTTCAAATTTCATTTTACTTCATAACAGGAATGCTCCTCGTATAATGTAGTTGTAAGCATTGATAATAAATCAGTCAAAATAACTACGAATATTTCTCCTAATATCTAATCTAATGTTCACAACCCATAACTTAATTTTAATTATTCTTTTCTTAACTCTGATTATTGTCAACTAGTATTAAAGGATACTGGAAACCAGTTATTCCACAGTGGTATAATATCTCCTGAATAGAGAAGATAGATGTTTTCCTCCTGAGAGGTAAGTGATTACCTATACTCGTAAAAAAGCGTATCATTCCATCAGTGAGTTTTCTGTGTTTTAGCTGGTTGGGTTTCCTTATTAGGAACTACCCGTGTCACAAACGAGGTTGCAGCCTCATTGATAGAAGTGGAATCTCTACTCTATCTCACTTTCTTATAAAGGAGATGTTTATTATGCCAAAATATTTAAATAACCTTGTTGTAGGCATTGATGTTGCTTCTGAATTTTCTTTTGTAGCTATTCTTTGTCCAGATGGTAGTCAGTATAGAAAACCTTTCAAAGTTTTCCACACAGTTGAGGGCTTCAACTACTTAATTGAGCAAACAAAAAAAGCAGAAGAAGAGTTTGCCATGAAGTCTACCTTCTTCATGGAGTCCACTGGCGTGTACCATCTAACTCTTTTCCACTTTCTCAAGGATAACAAGTTTGAGACCTTCGTTATTAATCCTCTTGTAACTAATTCTAACAAAAACAAGAGCATTAGGAAAGTGAAAAATGATAAAAATGATGCATTATCTATCGCCAAATTAGGAAAATATGAAGATATCAAAGTTTCATCTGATTCAGATATCAATATTTTTACAGTAAAATTGCTAATCCGTGATTACTACAAACTTATTGATACTAGATCACAATTTAAAAAGAAACTTAGTAATTCACTTTATATGGCTTTCAGTGGTTATCAAAAGGTTTTTTTGTGATACCTGTGGATATGTCTCAATTAATATACTTAAAAAATATCCTTCTCCACAGACAGTTCTTTCAGCTCCAAAGCAAGATATTATAGATATTCTGCTAGGTTCAAAGAAAGGTCTTAAATGGGCTGAAAAAAAGTACTCTAAACTTATTAAGTGTGCTGAAGATGCTACTTTCATTAGCCTACCATCATCAAGGTTATCAATATCCATAACTACTTCTATATCTCTATATGAAGCCATTGATACTGAAGCAGCTACTCTTTTAAGCGAAATTAAATCTTTCATAAATAGTGATGAAATATCTCCATATTTTTATAAAAACGTATCCCTCTTAATGTCTATTCCAGGCATCGGATATATTACAGCTATTACAATATTAGCTGAGATTGGTGGTATTGATAAATTTATCACTCCAAAACAACTTGTAGCTTTCTTTGGCGTAGACCCTGCTGTTAATGAATCTGGTAATTTTAAAGGTGATAAAGTTAAAATGTCTAAACGTGGCACAAGACTCGGCAGAAGAGCGCTATATGCAGCTGCTTTAGCTTCCATTAGGTCTAAACGTAATGCCGAAGCCACAAATGAAGTTTTACTTAAATATTATAAAGAAAACCTCAAAGGTAAAAAAGCCAAAGTTGCTTTAGTTGCAGTTATGCACAAGCTTATTAAGTACTTATTTGCTGTTTTAAGAAATCAACAAGAATACCAGCTTAGAGATCCTAAATTGCACCAGAAAATGTTCTTAGAAAACAACTCTAGGCAAGTAGCTTAATTAACTATACATCACCCTTTTTTTCCCATTGTTCGTGTTTTAAAATGGTCTTTTTGTTGTACTCAAAATTAATTCTAATAAATTTAAAAATAATTGTTGACTTTAATTAGCTGGTCTTAAATTTATTTTATCTTCCAAAATCTTTTTGGAATTAATTATACCATAATTTTAAGTTTATATCTCACTTGCTTTAGGTGGAATCAAATTTTATCCTCACTTTCCAACTAAAATTTCTCGGTTAGTAAATATCCTCTTATCTTAAATTGTATTCAAAACTTATAGCTATTTTTTCTATTAAACTCCTATAAATAGTTTTTTCTTGAATAATACCTTTACCAGATAATTTTCTACACAATTCAAAAATATCTTTAGATATAATTTCTATATCTTTTGCTTTTATTTCACAACATTTAATTTCATCTTTGAAGGCTATATCTTCAGTAATTTCATTAGTGTTATTTTCAATATCAGTATATTTTATTGTTTTTTTTATCATTCCAGAAATAGCAATTCTATCATCCTTTATCTTAGTTACTTCAATAGGCCCTTTAAAAGTATGTTTTACCGACATAATAGTTTGTGCTGGGGGTTCTAGATATAATATATGATTTATAACAATATCAGAACATTTTAACTCTTTTTCCTTAAACATAACTACGCTTCTTTCAAAATTAATATAACTCTTACCATATTATATTCTACACTTTCAAATATGGTAATGTTACTTTGTATTCCAGTTGATAATTGACAAATCTTTCGGATTGTATTACACTTAAATTATACTCATTACAACATGTTTACATGTTATATTATGTATATAAATATACTATTGAGGTGATATAATTTGAGTAGCGTCGTAACTACCTATAGATTAAAACAAGAAACAAAAGATAAAATCAAAATTCAATTGAGCTCTTTAGGGCTAACGCAAGAAGAATATTTCAATAAAGTAGTAAGCATAATGGAGTTAGAAAATGTTAAGCAAAACAATATATTTGCAGTAAATTCCACCGAATTGCAAGAGATAACTTCAAGATTATATAACTTATTTATTGGTTTATGTGACCAGGGAAATAGTTTTTTAAGCAATAAAGATTCAGAAATCCAAGAACTAAATAATAGATATAAAGATATGCTCTTAACTAAGGAAAATGTAATATCATCCTTAAAAAAAGAAGTTAAAGACGCTTCTCTTAGTTTAAATTCTTTGCAAAAAGAGGTAGACAAAAATAAGAAGGATTTATTTAAAGTAAAAGATGATAATAAAAATATTCTACATCAATTAGAAATGAGTTTAAAAGATAAAACTAGTTTATTAGAAGAATACAAGCAAAAAAATCAAGATTTATTAAATATGATGGAAGGCTATAAAGATTATAAAAAGAAATCTGAAGAACTTAAATCAAATACAAATTCTTTAATAAATACTATAAAGGCGAACAATCACACTATTGAAAATTTAAATAAATCCACGAATGAGTTAAAAGATAAATATAAAAACGATTTATCCATATTAAAAGACAAATTCACTCTAGAAAAAGATAAAGCTATTGTAGAATTAGAAAAAACTCACCAAAAGCATTTAGAGATAGTTCATCATAAACATAATGAAGAAATACAAGGGTATCAAGAAAAGTATAAAAAGCTACTTGAACAACTAGATAAAGAATCAAATACTAATTTAAAAGAGTAGATAAATTTGTATAACAAATTTATCTACTCTTTTTTAACATACAAACTACAATTTATCGGCCCAAGCCCCTGTAATAGGATATGCATAAACTTGCCCATCCCAAGTTTTAATGATAGCTATAATAGTAAAAACAATTTGCATTATTCCTAAGATAGGTAACATCAAAAATCCAATTAAGAGAATACATAATATTCCCGATATAGCGTAGGAAATATAAAATAATCCTTGTGACACAAAAGCTTGTTTCGCATTTTCCCTTACGTAATAATTTTCTTTAGAAATCAATAAATAAATGACAAGTGGTACAATAACTCCACCACCAACAAACAAAGCAGCGTGACTAGCAATAGCTAATAACTTGCTTTCTGTAGATAAACCATTTTCCAATAATAAAACCCCCTTTTGTTAGCATGATAAAGCAATAGCCCACCATTATTCTTTTTAAGCTCCTTCTTTCAAAAACCTGTACTGCGCATGGTATAAATCATAATATAAGCCTTCAATATTCATCAACTCATCGTGGTTCCCTGTTTCTTTAATTATACCATCATCTATCACAATTATTCTATCACAATCTCTAATTGTAGAAAGTCTGTGAGCTATTACAAAAGATGTTCTTCCATGAAGAAGTTTTTCGATTCCCTTTTGTACTGCACGTTCAGTGGTTGTATCAATATTTGAAGTAGCTTCATCAAGAATAAGTATTCTTGGATTAGCAAGTAATGCCCTAGCAAAAGAAATCAATTGTCTTTCCCCTACTGAAAGTCTTGAACCTCTTTCATTTACTTCTGTAGAATAGCCTTGTTTAAGTTTTGAAATAAATTGGTGCGCATTTACCGCTTTAGCCGCTTCAATAACATCCTCATCTGTTGCCTCTAATTTTCCATATCTTATATTCTCCATTATAGTGGTAGAAAATAAAAATGTATCTTGTAGCATAATCCCCATTTGAGATCTAAGAGATTCAAGATTCACAGATTTAACATCAATGTCATCTATAAGAACTTTTCCTTTTGAAGCATCGTAAAATCTACTAATTAAATTAACAATCGTTGTTTTTCCAGCTCCTGTAGGCCCTACTAAAGCAATTGTTTCACCTGGTTTTACCGTTAAATTGATTTCATTTAAAACTATATCATCATTTTCGTACCCAAAGGTAACATTTTTTAATTCTACCTTTCCATTAATTTTAGGCATCTTTCTGGCATCTTTTATATTTATGATATCTGGTTCAATATCCATAATTTCAAATATTCTTTCCGCTGCAGAAAAGTTTGTGATTAAAGTGTTATAGAATTGAGTTATATTAATAATGGGTCTCCAAAACATTCCCACATACCAAATAAAAGCTACCAGTGTTCCTACTGTTAATGTTCCTTCCCCTTTTATAAGTCTTACACCATACCAATAAACTACTATTGAACCAACTCCCCAAGATAATTCCACCATAGGCCAAAACAAGTCATTCAATCTAATGGCTGACATAAACTTATCCATCATTGAAACAACCAAAGAATCAAATTTATCTTTTTTATTCTCTTCCGTAGCAAAAGATTGAATTATTCTAACTCCAGAAAAACTTTCATGAGTAAATGCATTGAAATTAGATTTTTTTTGTCTGAATTTTTGCCATCTTCTTCTACTAAAAGTTTCTATAGTGAATATGAGTATCAATAAAAATGGCAAAAGTATAACAGACGCCAAAGCTAATCTAAAGTTCATATAAAACATTATTAATGTAACACAAATAATGTTAAGCAAATCTGGAATGAAATTTGTAATACTATTGTTAAATAGTTCTTGTAAGGAATTTACATCCCCCATAACTCTAGCTAAAATCTTTCCTACTGGTCTGTTATCGAAGAAAGAAAAAGTTAGCTTTTGAATGTGTCCGTATAAATCTTGTCTAATATTCACTAGCACAGCATTGGTTACAGAAGCCATCATTTTCATTCTTACAATTGAAACTATCATAGCCACAAAATTATAACCAACCATTATACAAGCTAATATTACTAGTCCTCGCAAATCTCCATTGGCAATATAATTATCCATACTTATTTGAAGTAAATATGGATTAATAACCCCACAAATCATGACGAAAATCAACATCAACATAACAACTAGTACTTTTAATTTATATGGTTTTAAGTATGAAAAAAGTCTATTTATAATTTCCATTCTTTTATGATTAATTATTGTTTCATCTTTATTAACTGAATTTCGAGCCATTATATCACCTCTCTATCATCTTCATTAAAATCTTTAAATTGTTCTAAATAAACTTCATAATACAATCCTTTTAATTGAAGTAATTCTTCATGTGTACCTTTTTCAACAATTTCACCATCTTCAAGGAATAGAATTTTATCTGCATTTTTTACTGCTGATATTCTATGAGCAATGATAAAAGTTGTAGGCTTTTCTTCTCTTGTATTTAAATTTCTAAGCAAATTATACTCTGTTTCCATATCCAAAGCCGATGTAGCATCATCAAGTATTAGAATACTAGCTTGCCTTATTAAAGCTCTAGCAATAGAAATCCTTTGTTTTTGTCCACCTGATAAACCAATACCTCTCTCCCCTACTACAGTTTGGAATCCATCAGGTAATTCTTCAATAAAGTTTAAAGCACAAGCACATTCACAAGCCTTCTTTATATCTTCTAAAGTTCCATCATACTTACCCATTTTAATATTTTCTTCAACCGTATCTGAAAAAAGAAAAGTATCCTGTGAAACAACCGCCATTTTACTTCTAATGCTATTTAGTTTTATATTCTTAATATTATGTCCATCTACTGAAATATCCCCTTTAGATACATCATAGTATCTTCCTATAAGATTTATAAGAGAGGTTTTTCCACTTCCTGTTGTACCCATTAACGCAATGGTTTCGCCCGCTTTAACTTCTAAATTAATATTCTTTAAAATATTTTCTTCTCCATAACTAAAATCAACATTATTAAATTTAATTTCACCTTTTATTTCATTTAACTGAATTGAATCTTCATTATCTTTTATTGCAGGGACAATATCCATGATAGCAAAAATTTTCTTTGCTGAGGCTTTATTTTGAGCCAACATATTTGTAAGCCAACCAAGCATTCTCATCGGCCAAACTAGCATACCACTATACATTATAAAAGCAACCAAGGTTCCTAGTGACATATCTTCTTTTACAACTAAGTATCCCCCTAAGCATAAAATAGCAACAATAGATATATTTGTTAAAAATTCTATTAAAGGAAAATATTTAGCCACAATTGAAGCTTGCTCAATATTCAAATCATAATTGACATTATTAAGTTTCAGCAATTTTGATATTTCGTATTTTTCTCTTGCAAAAGCTTTAACCAACCTTACCCCTGAAATATTCTCTTGAGCTGCAGTATTTATGGTTGCAGTTTGATCACTTATTTTACCATAAGTAAGCCCTATTTCTTTTTCTAACTTTAAAGCTATAAAAGCTATAGGAAGTACCACTAATGTAGTTACTAATGCTAGTTTCCAATTCAAATAGAACAGTATACTAGTAGCTATAATAAAATATGCTGCATTTTCAAGAAGTAATCTGAATCCGAAAGAAACTGTTTTCCATATATTGTCGATATCTTCTCCTATTCTTGCCATGAGCTCGCCTGTATTCATATCATCAAAATAACTATAAGGAAGACTTTGAACATGATTGTATAAATCCTTTTTTAAATCTTCACTTACTTTAGATGCCAAATCGTCTGCAACATATTCTTTTATATACCCAAAAACTGCCCTTAAAACTGTTATGCCAAGAATAGCTAGTAATAATAAAGATAATAACGAATATTCCTTTTTTTCGATGACCCTGTCCACAATGATTTTAGAAATGTAAGGATTAAACATATCTGCAATCATTGCAATAAGCATAGTAAGAGCCGGAATAATCACTCTCAATTTGTACTTCATAACGTACTTTAATAATCTTTTCAAGCTAACACCTCTTTCAATTGATAAAATAATAAAAACCATGGAATTTCTCCCATGGTTTACTTGCTAATAATAACAGAACATAATCTAATTTCTTTGTCATTATAAATAAAGCCATGGGTATAATAGCCCATGGCAGATAAACGTGAAATATAAAATAAAATCTATAAATATTCCTCACACTGCAAGGTAGGGCTGTAATATTCAATTATAGCTATCAATCTAACATCAAAAATTATAAAATTAGTATTAAACATATTAAAGTTTTTCATAATCCTACCTCCTTTTTTAGATTTTATTTACATTTATTATAGTAACTCTGTTTACTCAATTTGTCAACAATAAATATAGAAGTTTTTAACTTTAAAAGGAATCCATAAAAATATAGCAAAATAAAATCAAGTTTTTAAGTTTATAAAACCTAAAAACTTGATTTTAAATATACCTTTTTAATCATTGTAAGCCTTATATTAAATTCCTAACAATATTGTGCAATAATCCTCACTTTAAATTTACGTTCAGCACAAATATTTTTATCCTCAAATGCAAAACAGAACTCTTTACAAACATCTACACAAGAACATCTAGGGCCTATAACTTTGAATTTTTTTACTCTAAAACCAAGGATTTTATTGTCCATAGTTAAAATAACTACTCCTAGATTTACATAATTTCCCCCACATAAATCTTTTAATTTTAATTTAAGTCTTAAAAGTCTACCTTGACACTCCAAAGTAATTTGCTTATTTACGTCTTTTATAATCTCACAATGCTCAAATTTATCACAGAACTCACCTTCACAACATTCATCTCTATCTACTTTTAAATCTTTTTCAAAAGCTTGCTCCGAATTTTTATCTTCTTTAAAATCTTCTTTAGATAAATTGTCAACTTCAATTTCTGAATCGAATTCACTATTTACATCAATGATTTCATAATCTTCGTTCATTTCCATCTCTCCATTTTTTTATATTTTGTGTATTAACTGCTAGAATTGTTCTATATATAGTATTCACATCTACCTCTGTATGTTAAAAAATATTTATATAAGAACAAAACAAATAAGACCAGTAGTACAGAATCTAAAAATTCATTAAGTCTTTTATTACAAAGATCGGTTCTCGGCTTGTGCATCCTGATTTTAAACTCTTCTTCTTTTAATGTTTCACAAGAATTAAACTTAACGAATCTCTCAAATTCTTCGCATGAACAATTTACTTTCTTGCTCATATAAACTCTCCCTTTTAACGTTTGTTACTATATACTATGCATTTTTTCAATAGTGGGTAACAAAATTAATGGTAGTTATGTATTTCTTTTATAGATTCAGTTCACTTAGTACCTTTATTACTTGTTTTGCATATTATATTATTGAAATACAATAAATTTCAACCTATCTATATTAGGTTGACATATAGGAGGATATAAATGATTAAAGACGATACAAATCAAAACACAACTGAAAATTTAGATGAAGGTTTATGTACTAGTAGAATACTAGATTCTAGAACTATGCCTTGCTGTTGCAATAAATCTATGCCCCCTTTTGCAATGACTTGTGCTCCCTTTGTAGCAAAAATTCCTGTGGTTAAAAAAATATGCTCAGTGAATATTAATGTTAAATCAATTATAAAATTAGAAAGATTTGCTTCAGATATCAAAGATATTGATAAAGAAGTTTGCATAACACAAGCAACATTATGTCCAATTCATTCACCTTACACACACAGAAGATATGGATGGGTTAAATATCAATTATTCTTAGCTGGATATGTTAAGAAGAATATTCGATATTGCAAACCTACCTGTGAACCAGTTGGAAGATGCGGTTGTGTTAGTGGTCAGGTATTATGCACAACTTGCAAAATTCCTTTTGAGTGTTCAACAACTGTAAAATTGCCTAGGAGCAAAGTATGTGGAAAAAATGAAAGCTACCAGAAAAAATTTGAAACTCTAGGAGAAGATAAACTTTGTAGAGATCCATACGCTTTTCATTTGACAAATTACGAGAATTTTGAAGAATTACCTTATTGTGAGCTAGTTCAAGCTGTTATAAATGAATGTGATTTCGTAAAAAACCCTATGGATGATGGAACTTTTAAGAAGTTAGAAGAAAAAATGGTGGTAAGTGTCACTTTAAGAATTTTACAAAATGAAGAAATGTTTGTAGCACCAGGATTTCAACCCCCTTATGGTGGAAAAAATTCTGAATTAGAAGGTTCTGAAGAAAAGAAAGCACCTAAAGAACACGGCTTTGAGAGGGTTAATGACCCCTCATATTTAGATGAGGATGAGGATGAAGATGAAGATGAATAACTAGGCTTCCTTCTCTCATAAAATCATAAAATAGGCAACTTACGGGTTGCTTATTTTTATAGTTACATATCACATTTATTTGCATAGTATAATTATAGAAGAATTTGTAAAGGAGTAATCATATGTCCACCAAGCATAAACATAGAAGAAGTCAAGGAGAGAACAATGAAAAAATATTATTTGATGTAGTAAAGGTGGAAGAAGATACTATTATCAATGAATGTGCTCCTAAAATCCAAGATTCGGATAATAAAAGTAACATTTATGATACTGATTCTTACGCTGAATTACTTGAAACTCAGATAATTCCACAATGCTTCACTGAGTCTTCAAATGTTGTTTGTAAAGATGGAGAGTTTCTTTGCAAATTACCTGTAGTTATTGCTAAATGTGATATTTCAATAAACATTCAATCCATAGTGAAATTTTTTCAACCGATTCTTCAAGTGATTAATATTGAAAATAATGTTATCTTAAACAATTATAGCTACGAGCGAAAAAGTCACAACTTATTTTTAGATGGTTACGTGCGACAACTAATCCAGTATGCCACTGTAAATAAAATAAAAAAAGAAGTTATTAATGGTGAAATTAAATACTCTTTGATTTATCTTCCTTTCCAATGCACAAGTAATGCAAAACTTGAGAATTGTTTTGAATCCCAAGAAAAAAGCCAGGGGGTTTATTGCCAATTAATTTCAAGTAAGGTATTAGAAACTGCTATACAAGAAGATAAAATTGAAATCCAAAATTTTATCGTGGAAGAAAATACATTTGATAAAATGAATGAAAAAATTTATGTTTCCCTTCAAATCAATTTAATTCAAGATAAATTTATTTTAATAAACAAAAACCAGCACTCGACATGATTGCTAGTTTTTGTTTTACTATTCTAATTCTAACATTTTAAATTCCCTTAATAATCTTATCTCACAGGTTTTAATCACCTTATTAGAAATTCTTTATTTCAGCTATATCACTATAATCTACGTATAGAACTTGGCCTTTATCTAACTCTATATGACCAGATGAATAACTTTCACCATCAATAGTTAGCAGAATTTTATCAACGTTAAAGTAGTCTCCTAATGTATTAGTTAGAGCCTGCAAAATAAGACTTTCAGGCTCCGCGCCAGCATTCATTTCCTCAATAAATTTATGGTTTAGATCAATGTAAACTATATTTTGATTAGTGTCTACATATAATTTATTTATTTTCGTATTGGTACTCATTAATACTACTCCATTATCAGGTAGGTAGTCTTTATAGTTTTCTAATATTTTATCATCAATAGTATCATTTGTGTCAAAATAAACTGGAATTGTTTTATATTTAATCACAAATTTAGTTTCCTCTGAAATTGGATAATAAAATTTCATAGTTTGAAGCTGCGATTTTTCCTCTATTTTAGCCAGTGATGTAGATATCTCTGAACCATTTGATATAAATATTGATTTTACAAAACCTATATTTTTAGCATAATATTCTTTAATTTGAAATTCTTCATCTTCTCTAGTCACCTCTATAGCTGAAAAACTTCCATATGGGGTAGATATTTCTTTATCGATTGCGGTTATACTTTTTTTCCCTCCATCAGAAGTTTCCCATGTTGTCCCAACGATCAAAGGTTCTTTTAATAAGATTTCTTCTTTATTTCCTTGTGATACTTCACTTATAATATTTTGTCTATAATAAAACTCTTCTTTTGAGTTTACTTGTTTGATTTCTGTATCACTTACTTCTACTACTTTTGCTACTACAGTTCCACCATTGCTTGATCTTAATTGAATCTTATTGTCTTCAATAAAATCAACATAAACTTCTTGAGATGCATACTCATTACCTATCCCTTCATAATACATTCTTTTGTTTTCTATAAAAGGATAGTAATCCTCCACTGTAAGGGTTTCTTCAATATTATTTGAGCCATCATCAGTATTATTTTTCTCATTAATGTTATCCGGCAAATCTACAGAATTACTACCTTCTTTTTCAGTGTTTTTATTAGCTAAATTAACTTTTCCACAACCAACTAATACTACTAATGCAACTACCAATATACAAATAAGATTTTTTTTCATAAATTCACCTCAATTTAATGTTTTAAGGAGTTTTGCACACCTATAAATTAATACTTGAATCGTGATACCTCTATTTATCCTATGGTAACTTTATTCTTACCATTTAATTTACTTTGAGTCATAAGCGTAACCACCCTTTTGGTTATATCTTCTATTGTATCTTTTTCCTTTATCAAAGTTGCACCAATTGAACAAGTAACACCCATATTATTTTCTTTATTTCTTAAAGATGAATTTTTAACAATAATTCTCATTCTTTCTGCTAAATCCTTTAATGTATTAATATTATTTATTGAAGGTAAAATTACAATAAATTCATCTCCACTCCATCTACCAACTAAATCATTTCCTCTTGTGGATGCTTTAATACTATTTGAAACCATTTGAAGAACCTGATCGCTAATGCACTGTTCAACATTTTCATTTAAAACCCTAAAATTGTCAATGTTCAGCAATACTACTCCAAAAGAAGTATTAAAATGTTTATACTCAGAAATTTTTGTTTTCATAGCAGTTTCTAAGTATTTTTTATTTTTTAACGATGTAAGATTATCAAACATTGCTACAGCTTTTAACTTATCTATTTCTTTAATTGAAATTTCATTGTTTATATTATCTGTAAATACCTCTGTTGCTCCAATAATTTTACCTTCAAGATATAAAGGTGTTGTGCTAACATTCACAGAAACCCTATGACCTTCTTTATGATGTAAATATATCAATCTACTCTTACGGGAACCTTCTATAATTGTTTTATGTAAAGGACACCCATTAGAACAAAGTTTATTTCCTTTGTCGTCAATATGATTTAAAATGTTATCCATACAGTATTTTCCCAATACCTCTTTGGCGGAAAATCCACTAATTCTTTCTGCACCTTTATTCCAAAATGTTATTTTTCTTTCATTATCAACGAAATATATACCTTCATTTATATTTTCTAGGTTTTCTTTATAATTACTATAATCATTCATATATATCCCTACCTCCACTATCTTAATCAAAAGTTAATTATATTTTACCACATTTTTTATATTTACATCTATGATTTACCAAGAAAATTACATTGATAACTTTGATACCTTTGAAGAATTTCATAAAAGTATACCCATAATTATTTTCAATCATATTATAATAAGGGGTGGTTTTATGTTTGATAACAAAATACTACTTTTAACTACACTTATTTATGGTATTGTAGAAACTCTTGAAAAATTCGGCTTAAAAAAACAGTTGGCACATCCAATTGCTATCCCTTTAGGCATAATAGGAAGCTTTTTTATACTTCCCTCCACTTCTTTATATGAGCATATTATTAATGGTATATATGCAGGATTAATGTCTGTTGGAACATGTGATACTTTATGTAATGTGGTTGATAGAGTTAAAGAGAAAAATATATCCAAAATGAAAAGCTAAGATCCTTTTGACCTTAGCTTTTCTTTATCACTATATTAATTATATTACCATACAATAGTTATAATTCTTATTTTAATTGGATTTTATATAAGCCATCTTCTATTTCACGGTAAGCTAAATCTTCATTAATTGATTTAAGAAATGCTTTTATCCAGCTCTCTCTTAAAATATAATAATTTTCTACATTTCCACCAACAAAATCCCAATATTGTTTATGAAGACATCTAGTTCTTTTCCATGTTAATTCTGTATTTGATGATTCAATTATTTCATTAATTCTATCACAAGGCATTCCTTCAACTACATAATCATTTATAACGTTATAAATTGATTCTAAAGAATTTTTATCTTTATCGTAAGCTTTTCCTTCTCTATTTCCTTTTAAATTCATAATTTCATTTAAATCATTTATATAATCTTTATTTACTTCTAATATTCTTGTTACTAATGTGGCATATCTATATTCAGCTCTTGAAATTTTGTCTTGCAACCATCCATGAATATTTCCAGTATCAATCATATCTTCTAAAGGCTTGTTTTCTAACGGTTCACCAAATTCATCATAAATTTCTTTTTCCCATTCATCAACCTTTAATCCTTCTTTTTTCGCCCATATCTTTATATCTTTTTCCCCTAATTCGAATAAATTAATTTTGTTGAACAACCAGTAATGTATTTGACCTAAATATAAACTCATAATATTTTCCTCCTAAATTAGATTCATACCATAAGTATGCCCTAATATTTATTTTAAATTTAATTCCCAGTGTTTTGCTGAGGATTATATAACTATAATATCATACTTTTAAGTAAAAAAGTGTTTCATATGTTACACTTCAATTTTTTTATGAACTATTTAAAAAAATCATATAAAAAACAGCAATGACAAGTTTCTCATCAATTGCTGTTTTACCTTTTATTCCACTTGAGTTGCTAGTCTTTTCATAATGTCACGCATTTTAGATTCTTTTAAATCTTCATGAGCTATAGCTATTATTAATTTAATTGCATTTTCAGATTCATCCCATTTATAAGCTTTTATATCTAGAACTGCTTCCTCTGGAAGTAAATCTTCTATTTCTGTTGATATTTCCTCTGCTAAAGAAAGATATTCTTCAAATAATTCATCTTCTGTTAAATCATCCAAATTGCATTCTTCTTCAATTATCATATTTAAAACTTTTGTGTTAATACTTAAATTGTATGCCAAAATATCATCTCTTTTTGTCCCTTTGCTCATATCTTTGATGATTTTAAATTCTGTGTTTTTTTCAATTGTATCTTTTATTTCATTACTATCAACTATATTATTTCCAAATGCTACGTACATTTCTTCATCTCCTATGTTTTATTTTATATAAAGATTATACTATTTGTGAAATTTCATTGTAAAGATATTTTTTAAATACTATTTTTGTTCATAAACTAATTGAATTTCCGATATACATGTGTCAGAATATTTACTGCCTTTATAAACATCTAAAATTGTAATTTTTACTCCTATAGCATCATAAGTTTTAGGTAGCTTCAAGTAATAACTGTTTTCAAAATCATCCGGCAATTGAACTGTAAAAGTATCTTGCCCTATCAACTCTATTTCTAAAGTTTTAGGTCTATTATTTTCAAAATACAATTTCTCAGTTTTTTTATATCCATTTTCAATTATAATTCCATTCACGTCACTTGGCCAATGAAGTTTTATTTCTATCCATTCATCTATACCATTGCCTTCTTTTCCTTCATTCCATGCTGTATCTAATCGAAAATCATTAATAAAATCCGCATCATATTCTGTTCCATCTTGAACTAAAAAGGAAGAGCAACTGTTAAAATACTCTTTATAAATAGTATATTTTTCTTTATCCTCAGGTAATAATTTTAAAACTTTTATCTCATTTTCTTTATTTTCTAAAGTTTCGTCAACTGATTCTATTTGATTTTCCTTAGAATCATCCTCAGTTTTTTTATTACTTTCACTAGTGTTTATGTTATCCCTTTGTAAATCATCTTGTAAATTAGTAAATTCTTCAGTATTTTTAGTTAAAAAACTCTTTTTAATGTCTTTATAATTTGTAAGTAAATATAAACTTAAGATAAGTAAAGGTATTATAAAAATAGCAAAAAATATGAATTTATTTCTTTTTTTATTGTTTCTATGATTAACTCTTCTTTTACTGGTTCGACTTCTTCTATTTTCGTTTCTTTTATAGTTCATAAAATCACTCCAAACAAAGTTATTTATTTTATTTTCATTCGACATATATTATTGATTTCCTCCTAAAAACATAAACTTTGTTAAAAGTATTAACTTATATGCAATTAATAATGCAATTCTTATACATATATATTTTTTTTTAGTTTTATATTATAATAAATTTGTAAGATTTTTAATAAAATTTAGAATATGAGGTAATAGTTATGAATAATGATTTATCAGCAATGTTTATTTTAGAAAAATTAACCAACCGAAAAGCTCTTGGCTATATAAAGGATAATTGGAAAAAGACAATTAAAAAGAAAACTAATTTCACTGTTTTAAAAAAGTTTTATGAATTTTCTTCAAAAACCTCCATCTCCATAGACGATTTCACTTGGACAGATTTGACCATGGATGAGATTTTTAAAAAATTAGATAGAAATATGAGTACAGCTGGAGAGTATACACTTTACTCATTATTAAGAAACCCCTCTAAAGATATAAATGTTTTAAAACAGCGTGATTCTTTAATAAAAGAATTCCAAAATAATCAAGTTTTCCGTGAAAAAATACAAATACTTCTATTTAAATTAGGCCATACAAAACATAATATCAATTCTATCTTATTCGAAAAATCAGAAACTAATAATAAACTTCAAATAATAAGTAATCTTTTAGTAGCCCCTATCATAATTAATATAGCTTTATCTATTATATTAAAATCAACAGGGTTTTTAGGTCTTATTATTCTTAATTTCTTTATTAATATGTATTTCCACCAAAAAATGGAATCTGTAATTAATGAAAGAGCTTCTGCAGCTAGTTATATTGGTATGACTGTTAATACTGCTAATAAGATTTCAAAAATTGAAAATACTACACTATTAAGTTATTCTGAAAAACTCAAATCCTTATATGCTAAATGCAAAAAAATTGGAGATAGTTCTATTTTTATTGGTAGATTAAAAGGATTTGATTCGCTTGCTGACTATATCTTTATTCTTTTCTTAATTGAGGAAAGAAATTATTTTAAAATTTTATCTCAAATCGAAAAAAATAAAAGTGAGTTAAATGAAATTTTTAATTTAGTAGGCGAATTTGATGCACTTCAATCAATTGCCTCCTATAGAGAAGAAATCAAAGAATATACAACGCCAATTTTCGTGGAAAATAAACCATTTATACATGGTGTAGATCTTAAACATCCTTTAGTTGAAAAAGCTATTCCAAATTCAATATCTTTGCAAACAGAAGGTATGTTACTAACTGGATCAAATATGTCAGGTAAATCTACATATTTAAGAACTGTAGGAATTAACGCAGTTTTTGCTCAAACCATTTACACTTGCTTGGCAAAAGAATATAAAACTTGTTTTTACAACATAGTTACCTCCATAGAACCAGAAGATAATATTGTGGAAGGCAAAAGCTATTATTTGGGAGAAGCACAGTCCATTTTAAGAATAGTGAGAGCCTGTGAAGGTGAAGTACCTGTTCTTTCAATGATAGATGAAATTTTTAGAGGAACAAATCCTATTGAAAGAATAAGTGCTGCTGAAGAAATACTTCAATATTTAAATGATTCAAAAGCCACTATTCTTGCAGCAACACATGATATTGAACTAACTGAAACTTTAAAAAATTATAAAAATTATTATTTTAGAGAACATGTTACTGAAAACAAATTAGAATTTGATTACACTTTAAAAGAAGGGGTAAGTCCTACAAGAAATGCTATAAGAATACTTAAATATTTAGGCTATCCTACACATATAACTGACAAAATAGATGAAAAAATAGATATTAAAAACCATAAGAAAAGCAGCATATAGCTGATTTTCTTATGGTTTTTTTAATTTAATCACCATTTAAAAATGTAATTTCATTGTATAAATACAATATAGAATTTATATTATTGTCTTCTATTAACTCTTTAAGATCATCATCATAATATCTTAAATCCACCATATAAATTTCACTAAAATGAGAAATCAAAAATGGTACAAAACAATTTGCATAGGAATCTTTTATTAAAAGCAATTTTCCTTTGTTATCTGATAAAGGTATCTCACTTTCAATTTTAATTAAAGGATAGTTACCTCCAAGAAAAACTGAATACTTATCTTTCTCTTTTAAATATTCAAAATGGTATAGCTGATTTTCTATTTCACTGTTTTCTTTGCAAACACTTACTTTATTATTGCCAATTGAAGTGTATATTTCAATACTATCCGGTGATACATCATTAAATCCGCCCTTTGAGTATAATGTACCATAAAAATCTGTGGTAACTTTTTTTATTTTAAATTCCTCTTTGGATTTAGCTTTAAATCCCATTTCATTTGCAAGTTCTTCATAAGCATAAAAAGCACCTTTAGTTGTCCAATGATGATCTGTTTTATAAAAAATATATTCGTTTTTTTTAGATTTTAATTTATCTAATACATCTACATAAACAACTTTTTTATTCAACAAATTTTTAATTATTTCCAAATAAGCTACCGGATTATTATCCGGAGCTTTGTAAGGAAGTTTTTCTTTCAAAATTACACCTGAATTAGGCACCAACATAAAATATTCACTAACATTATCTATTGAGGCTGCTAGAGAATTAATATTTTCAATTTTTTTATCAATTTCTGCCATATCCGGTTTTTTAAAATGTTGAATTAAATAACCAGAATCAGTGTAAAATACATCGTTATTTTCTTTTTTCCCTAATGCAAGCATCATATCCGAATGAATGTTAATCCAAAAATCACGAAACACAAATTGGTCACATATATATTTTTCATAATCCTTAGTAAAGTCCCCAGTTAAAACTTCTTTCAATGAAAATATTGGACGTTGATCCAATACCCTATTTTCAGATTTAGAAAATCTTTTATCTTCATTAAAAAAATTCATAATTATAAAACCTAGAATGAAAAACACAAATAGGAATACTAAAACTTTATAATATATTTTATTAGAATATTCCAAATAAATCTTCCTTTCAAAAGAGCTAAAACTTCAAAATTTAAAATATAAAAAAGGGTTATAACTTTCATTTACAAGTGAAGCAGTACATAGAAGTAAAGAAATAGAATAAAAAATAATTATTCCTAAATTAAAATAAAGATTTTCTTTAGCCAAAATTATTTCTTTTATTTTTTTAAATATGGGTGTAGAAGCTAATATTACAAATATAAATACTATGATATTAGTATAAAATAAATATATAGCATTATCCGAAATCAGTTTATTACCACTTAATCCGGACATGATTTTAAGATACTCAAAAGCATTTCGCAAATTTTCAAATTCGAAAAATACCCATCCAACTATCACAATAATCAAAACATATGTGTGTGTTATAAATGATGGGAGTTTTTGAAGTCTTTCTAGAAGCCAAAGTTTTTCCACAACTATAAAAATCCCAAAATATAAACCCCAAATCAAAAAATTCCAATTTGCTCCATGCCAAATACCTGTTAAAGTCCAAACTATTATTAAATTTCTACATTGCTTTTTTAGCCCATATTTATTACCACCAAGTGGAATATATACATACTCTTTAAACCAAGTTCCTAAAGACATATGCCATCTTCGCCAAAATTCTGTTACACTCTTGGATATATAAGGATAATTAAAGTTTTCCTTGAAATTAAAACCAAACATTTTCCCTAGGCCTATAGCCATATCCGAATAACCACTAAAATCAAAATAAATTTGAAAGAAAAATGCTATAATACCTAACCAACTTTCAAATATTGATATTTCGGCAATTGAAGTTGTTTTAACTGTATTCCAAAGTAATCCTATATAATTTGCTAGTAAAACTTTTTTAATTAATCCATTGATAAACCGTTCTACTCCCTGTCCAAATAAAAGCATACTTTCTTTCCTAGTGTCTATTTCATTTAAAACATCTGAATATCTTACAATAGGTCCTGCAATTAATTGTGGAAACATTGTAACATACATGGCAAAAGATATGATTTTGTTTTGAACCTCTACTTTTCCCCTATAAACGTCAACTATATAAGAAAGAATTTGAAAAGTATAAAAAGATATCCCTATTGGAAGAGGAAGTTCAAATGTACTTAAATTTAAACTAAAAATCATATTTAGATTAATAACAATAAATCCATAATATTTAAAGAAAACTAAGCTCCCTAAACATATCATTACTGCCAATGCAAATAAAATATTAAATAAAACTCTATTTTCCCTATTTTTATCAATTATTTTAGCAAAGAAAAACATTGTTATTATTGAAAATAACATTAATATTATATATACCGGCTCCCCCCACGCGTAAAATATCAAACTTGAAATTAACAAAATAAGATTTTTTAAGTATCTAGGTGAAATATAATATAGAATTAGAGTTATAGGTAAAAACATAAATAAAAATATCAGACTACTAAATACCACTTTTTTACCTCCTACATATATTTAAAAACTTTCATCAAAAGCTTTCTGCACTTTGTTCCCTTCTTTGTGGATAGAAAAAAGTATATATTGGTTTTTAGATTCAAGTACATGTTTCTCAACTAAATAATATTCTTCTGGTAAATAATCTTTAAAAATTTCGCTTTTCTTTTCTACTCGTTTAGCTATCTTTTCCTTAATACTATCAATACTAGTTTTATCTTTTACTTTTATTAAAAGTATTTCTGATGCTTCTATATTACTAGGTGGAAGATATAAAACAAAATCTTCTATATTTTCTTTTTTTATCCCATATAACTTATCTAATTTATTTTCATCACCTTTAGTTAATTCTGAAATGTCTACAACTTGAGTAATTTTTTTATTTATTCGCTCTATAGATATTTCTTTAGAAGTATTTTCAGATTTTGATGTACAAGCAGCTAAATTTGTAATTATCAATAGAATCAAAAAAACTTTTATACATAACTTACTCATATAACACCCCTTCACTGTAAATTAAATTTCACCTTTTTTACTCATTAATATAATATAATCCAACCATTTATTGTAAAAGGTTTCTTTGAAATGAATTCCATCTTTTGCATATATAGACTCATCTTCGTTTTCTAAAATTTCTCCTATATTTAAATAATTCACATTTTCACTTTTTGCAAGTTCAATAATTTGATCATTATATTCATCGATATATTCATTATTTAAAACAGCTTTTGCTTTTGTTGCTACTGGAATCACTGGTAATATGGATTGAATGTATATATTTGTGTTTGGTAATTTTTCTTTTAATTCTTTTATAAGCTTTAAATAATACCCTGCATATATTTCACTAGTGAAGGATGTATCAATATCATTTATTCCCAAATGAATATATACATTATCCGGATTTTTATTTACAATTGTATCAATTAAATTCAATGCTTCATAAACATGCATTCCTGTTTTTGTAATAATCAAGTCATCATTTAATACACCATAACAGCTTAATCCATCAGTTATTGAATCTCCTATAAAAACATCATTTTTAAAAACTTCGTTATAATCAACATTTTTTCCAATGTTCTTTTTTGTTATTTGTGAAGTATTTTCCTTTTCTTTCAATTGTACCTTGGCATACACCTGTTCAATAAATGTTTCAATATTTGTTTCTCTGCACTTTCCTATTCTTTTGAATATATCATTCTTAGTTAAATTCTCCAGGGTTTCATCTATAGAAGTTTTATCTAGATTCTTTAATTTTTGCTGCATATAAATCTGACCAAAAGAATTTAAAGTATTCATATTTATAAAACAAATCAAAATCAAACAAACAAACAAAATTTTCTTAGCTATTTTCACTTACCTCACTCTATAATTGATATTTTTCAAACTTATTTTCATTTTAATATATATTAGATTTAAATTATTTTATGCAATTAAAGATACAAAATAAAAAAGTAGCTAATAATTAGCTACTTCAAATCTATATTATAAAATTCAACTTATTTAATATTTTCCAAAATCATCATCACTTAAATTAATATTCTTTGGAGATTGATTATTCATATTATCTAGCATCTTTAAAACATTTGGATTAATATCAACCAACTCATTGTTTGCTGATTTTAAAGACTCTTTCTTATGCTTTTTTAATTTAAAAATACTTGCATGTTCTTTTAATAAAGATGCTTGTCCAGAAAGTTCTTCACTTGCTGCTGCTGTTTCTTCTGATGTAGCTGAAGTTGTTTGTACCACATTAGCTATTTGAGCTATCCCTAAATTAACTTGTTCCACTCCTACAGCTTGCTCGCTAGAAGCATTTGCTATATTTCCAACTAAATCTGCTACTTTTGAAACCCCGTCAACTATTTTATTTAAAGCATCTGCTGTAGCGTTAGCAATTTTGCTTCCATCCTCAACTTTATTTATAGATCCCTCAATCATCTCTGTGGTTTCTTTAGCAGCATTTGCAGAACGCGCTGCAAGATTACGTACTTCTTCCGCAACTACTGCAAAGCCTTTCCCATGTTGTCCTGCTCTTGCCGCTTCTACCGCAGCATTTAAAGCCAATATATTTGTTTGAAAAGCAATATCATCTATAACTTTTATTATCTTTGAAATATTATTTGAAGACTCATTTATATCGCTCATTGCTTGTAACATTTTTTTCATTTGAATTGAACCTGTTGAAGCATTATTTTTAGCTTCTTTAGCATATTCTTTAGCGTTTTTAGCGTTATCAGCATTAAGTTTTGTTTGGGAGAATATTTCTTCCATAGATGCAGTTAATTCTTCAATGGAGCTTGCTTGTTCAGTTGCTCCTTGAGAAAGAGCCATACTTGAGTTTGATAATTGGTTTGCACCAATTAAAACTTGATCTGATGACAGGTTTATACTTGTCATAACTTCATTTAATTTATCTGTCATTTTTTTAAAAGAGTTCATTACTATTCCAAATTCATCTTTTCTATTAGAAAATGTTTCTGGCAATTCTTTTGTAAAATCAAAATTTGCTAAAGATTGTAATTGTGTTGAAACACCACTTAAAAACTTTCCTATATTTTTCGAAAGAAAGAATCCAATAATTGATGAAGATATCACATTTACAGTAATCATAATTATCATTATGGAATTTGCAGTATTTATTACTGTTTTTATAACCTCTGTTTCTTCTCCCGCTAATTTTAATTGATTAACGATGTTTGATATACCTGCTACTACAACTAAAGAACCAATTAAAGTTGAAAGAAAAAAACAAATAGTTATTTTTCTTCTTGTATCTAATTTGTTAAACCATGACATAATATTTCCCCCTATTTTTTTATATTCAAAATTGTACTTGACTATTAAGTGATTTAAAAAAATACTTAACTATTAAACTTGATCTTCATTCTATAGGTATCCCAGTTCATCTATTAAAAATTAAATTATAAATCATTTTTTAAATTTAATCTTTAACTATACTATATATATATGATAAAGTATTCCATTTATTTAGTCAATAATTATTATTACAAAAAATATCAACAAAGGTAATCTTTCGACATTTTAATCGTTAGAGGTATCCCAGTTCAACTATTAATTTATACGTGTCCAAAACTCCTAGAAACATGGAGATTTTGTACAAGTATAAATTAAGTTTCACAGTGGGATCCCTATAGATTACCTTATGTATTAAATATTAATATAAGTTATCATTTTTCATCACAGACTTAGCTTCAGAAAAAAATTCCAAGCAGAAAATTATATATAGCAATAATTGGTGGCATTATTATAAGATCTAAAGCACTTGTTATTATTAAAATAGGCAACAAAAATCTAGTTAAATTATTCAATGTAGAATTAAAATTTGTTTCTTTTAAGTTAAAAATATCACTAAAAATATGTGCTCCATCTAATGGAGGTACTGGTAAAAGATTAAACACAAATAATACTATGTTTATCCAAACCCCGTAGCTGAGAAAATTCATTATGACTTCATGTAAATTACTATTCATCACACTTTGCGGCATTAAATATGCTATCTTCATGATAATTAAAAAAGATATGGCTATTAGTAAATTCATTAAAGGACCCGCTAAAGAAACTAAAATATGATCTCTTCTTTTATTATTGAAATTATCAGGATTAACTTGAACAGGTTTTGCCCAACCAAAGCCAGCAAGGATAATCAGTAAAAGTCCAAAAATGTCCATATGTACAAAGGGGTTAAGTGAAAGTCTTCCTTGAAATCTAGGGGTCTCATCACCTAACCAAACAGCCATTCTTGCATGAGCAAATTCATGAAAAGTAAACCCTATTAAAATACCAGGTAATAAGTACACAGTTTGAAGTAATTCCATTTATTTCTTCTCCTTATTTTGCGTATATCTTACTATTAATTAATATAGAATCAATACCACATTTATTATCAAAATCAATATTTACCAAATTCTTCATTCGTTAAGTGAATTTCGTTTGAATTAGTTTCACTTAAATTTGTTTTATTTTTAATTAATGATTCAGTCTCATTGTCTCTGAATTTAAATGTAGCTACCTCATTCTTTAATAATTCAGCTTGATTAAATAATTCCTCACTAGCAGAAGCTGTTTGCTCTGATGTAGCCGAAGTAGATTGTACCACATTTGCTATTTGATTAATACCTTGATTTATTTGTTCTACTCCAGAAGATTGTTCATATGAAGCCGTTGCAATATTCTGTACCAAATCGCTGGCTTTTGTCACATCAATAACTATTTCATTAAGCGCCTTAGATGTAGCATTTGCAATTTTAGTACCATCTTTTACTTTCTTTATGGAGGTTTCTATCATTGATGTTGTTTCTTTTGCTGCATTTGCAGATCTAGCTGCTAAATTTCTTACTTCTTCTGCAACTACTGCAAATCCTTTACCATGTTGTCCTGCTCTGGCTGCTTCTACTGCAGCATTAAGTGCAAGTATATTTGTTTGAAAAGCAATATCATCAATAACTTTTATTATTTTAGAAATATTATTTGATGAATTATCAATTTCTCACATAGCTGACAACATGGCATTCATTTGTTTATTACCTTTATTTGCATTTTTCTTAGCTAATTCCGCAACTTCTTTTGCCATATTTGCATTTTCAGCATTTTTTCTTGTTTGTGTAGCTATTTCCTCTATGGAAACAGTCAATTCTTCAATGGAACTAGCTTGCTCCGTAGCTCCTTGAGATAAAGAAGAACTTGAATCTGATACTTGTTTAGATCCTGAAGCTACTTGTTCTGAAGATACATTTATATTTCTTAAAACGTGATTCATATTTTCTGCCATTCTAGTAAATGTTTTTGCAAGATTTCCAAACTCATCTTTTGAATCTATATCAATATGAATATTTAAATTACCTTTTTCTATTTCATTTGCAGATAGCGCTAATTTTTCTATAGAAATTCTTATAAATCTAGTTATAAGTATTCCTAAAATTAAAATAACGACTCCACCCGTTGCAATTAATACCAACATTCTTTGAATTGTTGCATCAAAATTATTCGAAATATTTTTTTCTAACAATTCTGCTTCTACCATATTTTCCTGTACAAGAGCATCTATATCATTATTAACTTCTGCAGCCATGGGATTTAACCTATTAGTCAACTCTGTTGCTGCTTCATAATCTTCAGTTTCCAAAAGCTCCAAAAATTCCGTTGTGAATTCAGTATATGAAATAATATCCTCTTTAAATTCACTCAAAAGATTTTGTTCATTTTCCGACAAATCATTTTTCTCGTAATTTTCAAGTAAAACGTAAGATTCTGACGTAATAGTTTCAATATGCTTTCTCTCATTATCAAATTTATTTAAATCTCTATCTATAATCATATCTTTTGAAACAACTTGAATAATTAATAAATTTTTTTGAATACTAGTTAGATATGATATCGGTAATAGCTTTTCTTTATAAATAACTTCAGCGTCATTATGTGATTCTTCCAAATTTAGATAAGCCACTGTTCCAATAAGTATAATAAAAAAAGCCATAATTCCAAAGCAAATAATTAATTTAAATCTTAATTTTAAGTTTCTTAGCCACTTCATAAATTTCCCCCCAATTGTTTAATAAATATTAGTTTTTCTTTTAATTTATCACTTTTTTAAATAAAATTATTACTACAATAAATATACTACTATATTTTTTTAATAAAATCCATGATTAACTATAAACAATTAATATATATGTTCTCAATTATATAAAAAATAATTTTTTTCCTTTTATTTATGGTAAAATAATCATATATTCATTATGAATAAAATGTTTACTCAAAATATTAGTAGTAGAAAGAAGTGTGTATATCTTGAATTATATAGTATTCGATTTAGAATTTAATAGTGGATTTAATGAAAATAAAATCACAGTCCCTGAAACAATAATTAAACAAAAGAGACATTGCTTATTCGAAATTATTCACATAGGAGCTGTTAAGCTTGATGAAAATTTTAGAAAAATTTCAGGATTCAATGAACTAGTTAAACCTCAAATATACCATCGAATAAATCCTTTTGTAGAAAATCTCACCGGAATTACCATGGATAGTTTAGCGAATGAAAACCACTTTAATGTAGTTTATAATAACTTTCTTCAATTTATGGGAGATTCTACTAGTGTATTATGTGTTTGGGGCCTTTCCGATATAAAAGAATTATTTAACAATGTGGAATATTACAAATTAAACACTACCAAACTTTCTAAAGAATATATTAATGTGCAATTCTATGCTTCAAAATATTTTAACTATCCAAAGGGAACTAATATAGGTTTAAGCAAAGCTGTTGACTTACTTAATATAGAAAGCAATAATAACTACCACAATGCTTTTTATGATGCTTGTTATACATCAGAAGTATTAAAGAAGATTTATAATGATACATTTAAGATCGATACCTACTGTTATTCTAAAAACTTTACCCCCAAAAGTAAATCTAATTCAAATAGCAAAGTTTGTGAAGAAGCCTTGTTTAATCAATTTGAAAAAATGTATCATAGAAAAATAACTACCGAAGAAAAGTCTATGATCAAATTGGCATACATGATGGGTAAAACAAATCAATTTACAACTAACTGATTTGACTCTTATACATTTTCATATTTATAATATTTAATGTCCTGTTTGAACTTTTATCCTTTAATAAATACTATAAACACCAAAAGCCAGTAAAATTTTTTACCGGCCATAAGTTTTTTAACTTTTAATATTTTCCGAACTCCTCATCACTTAAATGTATTATTCTATTTTTTGATGAACCCTGCTTTTTATCTACACCATCAAGCAATTTTGAGTTATCCTGGTTTAACTCTTCCATACTTTCATAAGCTGAACTTTCATAGATAGCATTATAGTTATCTTTTTTTAACTTAAATGTACTAACTTGCTTTCTTAACATTGCAGCTTGTGCAGATAATTCTTCACTAGCTGCAGCCGTTTCTTCTGAAGTAGCAGAGGTACTTTGAACAACATCAGTTATTTGTAATATTCCTTCATTAACTTGACTTACACCAATAGATTGTTCATTGGATGCTGAGGCAATATCTCCCACCAAATTAGCTGCTTTTGCTACCTCGTCTACAATTTTGTTTAAAGATTCAGAAGTATTTTTAGCAATTTTTGCTCCTGTCTCTACTTTATTTATTGATCCTTCAATCATGGTTGTGGTCTCTTTTGCGGCATTAGCAGAGCGTGCTGCTAGATTTCTAACTTCCTCAGCAACTACTGCAAATCCTTTTCCATGTTGTCCAGCTCTTGCTGCTTCAACTGCTGCATTTAATGCTAATATATTTGTTTGAAAAGCAATTTCATCAATAACTTTAATTATCTTTGAGATATTATTTGAAGATTCATTAATGTCTGTCATGGCATCAAGCATTTTTTTCATTTCAGTATATCCTTGTTTAGCATTTTCTTTTGCATTTTCTGCTATTTCTTTAGCTTCATTAGCTTTTCCCGCATTAAATTTAGTTTGAGCTGAAATTTGCTCCATAGATGCAGTTAACTGTTCTACTGAACTAGCTTGTTCTGTAGCCCCTTGTGCTAAAGAAATACTTGAATCAGCTACTTGCTTAGAACCTGATGCCACTTGTTCTGAAGCTACATTAATATTTGATAGTACTCCATTCATATTATCAGACATTATAGTAAATGCAGTAGCCAGTGACCCTAATTCGTCTTTTCTTTTAATATTCAAATCAATATTCAAATTTCCTGTAGCTATTGTATTTGCAGCATCCAATATTTTTTTAATTGGATTGCTGATAGATTTACTCATGAAAGAAGCAAGCATGTACCCTATAAATATTGAAACTATCAACACAATAAACAAAAGAAATACTGCATTTTTGTACTGACTTTCAATTACTTCTTTTTCATTAGAAATAAAGGTTTCAATATCATCTATATAATTTCCTGTTCCAATTATCCATCCAAATGGCTCATATAATTTTACATAAGCTCTTTTGGGAAGTGGAGTATCTCCCCCTGCTTTAGGGAAAAAATATTCTGAATAACCTTCTCCAGATTCCTTAACTATATTAATAAAATTTTGAATATATTTATTACCTTGTTCATCGGTTGCATTGATTCTATTGGTACCTTCAACATCTTTCTTTCCTAAAAGTACTACATTAGTACCTTCTAAAGTATCAACCCAAAAATACCCATTTTCTCCATATTTAGCGTTTCTAATCATATTAGCTGCAATTATTTTTCCTTCATCTTCCGTTATAATCCCTGCATCTATCTCATCATAAATACCATCAATTTGAGATACAATAATTTCTACTTGATTTTTAATCTTATCATTATAATTTTCATTTAAAATTTCCTTTGTTTGAGATAGTCTTTCATCATTGTTCTTGTTAAGTATAAATAAAGTAGCTGAACTAATAATAGCTGATACTAACAAAACGTTTAAAATAATGACAAAAATAAATTTTCCTCTTATACTACGCATTATATTCCCCCTAAAATTACTGTGTTTTTCTAAAATTCATCAAATGTTTAATTAAAAACAAAAGTATATTAATAATTTTGATTATATCAAATACTTAATTAAATCTCAATGTATTTTTGTTTAAATGTTTACAATTAAAAGGAAACCACTTATTAATCAATGCAAGTGGTTTCCTTTTAACTAAATGTTAAATTCATGTGAATTATAGAATATCTTCTTATTTCTTCTTTTTATTATTCAATAAAGCATCGGTATTTAATAATCCATTACTTTCTTTTTTTGTTTCTTTAATTTTTTCCTTCATTTCTTTTTTCTCAACTAATTTTTTTTCAGATAACTTACTTATTTCCATTTCTTCGACAACTTTTTCAACTTCCTTTGATTTTCTTTTATCTTTAATGTTTTTATTTTTAAGCTCATCAGTAAAGCTTTTATTTACAATAATCTTTTCTTTACTTCCAGATTTATTCTTATTTTTTGCTAGGTTCTTTAGTTTTTGCTGAAATTTTTCTACTGGAGGATTTAATCTTCTAAAAGCTATATCAAGAATAAAAAATATTAATGCTATTATTAAGAAAATATTAGTTAAATCTTTTTTACCTTGAACCTTATCTAAATTACCTTGGAATACTTCCTGAGGTTCCTCAATAAATTTTCCATCAATGGCTTTAACTAAATCATCTAAAACAGCACTAGTATTTCCAATATTATATTCTGGTGAATATGGGAGATTAACTCCAGCTTTGGCTGTACTTAAAATTTCATTTCCATTTTTCTGAATACCTTTTAAGATATAAACCCCTGTATCATTCAAATCCATTTCTCCACTATATTCTCCCGGAGAAGAAGGATATAATTTCACAGTTTTCTTTTCCATGGAAGGGGTTAAAACTTCAACTTCTGTATCCACTACAGACTCCAAATCTTTTGTGGTAAATTTGATTTTTGCTTTACTTCCATCTAGATTTACTTCCATATTACTATCAGAACTTTCATAATTATCAATAGTCCAGTTAATGATATTTTGCCACAATTTCATATTATTTTCCCAAGATATATAATTCGAACTCCATTTTCCGCTCATGTCAGAGTTCCAAGCAATAGTTTTTCCAAGCCCATATCTCCACATAGTAAGTATTGGATCTTCTTCACTACTTTTCAAAACCACTTGTGCAGTATCTTTTGGAGATGAACCTATATATCCCAAAAGATTTGGAAGTCCATTATCAGCAACTCCAGATAAAATAGAACTATAATTTTCAATAACCGGAGTAAATTCCTCATTGTTTAAATAAGTTCTTGATGCCATAAAAGCCTCTTTAGCAAATATTCTTGGAACATTTGTTGCTTCATCTGAATAATAGTATCTTCCATTTCCCTTTTTTGCTATATTTTCTAGTAGTACTGTATCCGACCCATTTCCAATAGCTACAGTAGAGATGGTTATCCCATCTTTATTCATTTCCTCAATAAGCTCCTCATATCCTGTTCTTTCTGCTTGCCCATCCGTCAATAAAATTATATGCTTAATTTTAGCATTACTTTCTTTTAAAGATTCATAAGCTTCCTCAATAGCCGGTAATATACTGGTTCCACCACCTTCTCTGATTGTACCTATATCTTCCGCTATTGCTTCTTTGTTTTTGATTTGTTGTCTTTCTACAACCCAAAATTGACTATCATCAAAAGTTAAAACTCCTATTTCATCTTGTTCTCTTAAAGCATCTAATGTTCTTGTAGCCGCTTCTTTTGCAAGAGCTAATTTTGCTCCAGACATACTTCCTGATTTATCTATAACCAAATTAAGTGCCATACTAGGAATTTCTTTTCTTCCCCTTAAATCCATATAAACAGGAAGTATTGTTTCCAAAGGGGTTTCAAAATATCCTCCTAATGCAAAAGAGTTATCTCCACCTACAGCAACAAAGCCGCCACCTATATCTTTAACATAAGATTCTAAAATATTTAAAAATTTATCGCTAAGATTTTCAGCAGATACATTGCAAGTGATAACACTTTTATATTTTGATAGATTTTCCAAGGTTGTTGGTAAACTTGAACTTCTTAATAAATCATACTCTATTCCTGAGGCTTGCAAAATTTTTATTATTTCATTTGCTTCTCCCTCATTATCTTGAACCACAAGTATTCTTGGTCTATCCTTTATATCAGTAAAAGCAGTGGCTTCATTATTCTTCACATTAGTATCATTAACCGCATTGATAGTAACTTTATAATTTATGAATCCTCCTTCAATAGCAATATCCTTAAATACAAATTTATTTTCTCCTTTATTTAACTTTACTTTTTCTCTTAACTTGCTTTCCTCACCGCTAAATAAATTTATCTCAGCATCAGTATTTATAGTGCTGTTAATTGTAACTACCACATTAAATTCTCCACCAATACTTAAATTTTGTGGTAAATCAATACCTTCAACAGATACTTCTTCTCCTGTGATTTTCTCTACTTTTTTCACCTTAAAGTCAATACCTTTTTCTTTTAGTAAAGCAGCCATACTTAAAATATTTCCACTATTTTCTTCTCCATCAGTAATTAATACTATTCTCTTTTTTGTATATTCAGGTATAATGGAAAAAGCAGAATGAATTGCAGTTTCAAAGTTTGTATATATGCCTTTTGGTGTGCTTTGAACACCAGAAAAAGAAAAATTCTTAGATATAAAACTATCCACTATAGCCTCTTCACCAAAAGCTGTCACTCCTATATAATCATTTTTATTTTTATATTTTATGGAATCTTTTATAAACTCATCTATTTGATTTTTTTCCGTTTTTACACTATCAGATAGATCCGCTAGAAATATAGTGGTTATTTCCTTTGAAGTCCATTTAATAGCCATATTACTTAAAGCAAGTATTAATAAAATAGCAATTGTGCACCTAAAAAAAAGCATAATTCTTTTTCTTAATTTATCAACTCTTAATTTTCTACTTATATAATAAATGAATATCAAACTTAAAGGTATAAGAATTAGTACCCACCATCTTTGAATTTCAAAACTCAAATTAAACCCTCCTAACTTCTCAAATAAACCCACCATTCACCCAATAAAATCATCAAGGCCAATAAAATAAGATAAGGTTGAATACTAAAAGCTAGTCTTCTAATGTCTTCATAATTTTGGGCTTTATTTTCTTGAGATACTAATTCCTTATTGATATTTGATTCTTTTTCAGCAGGAAAATTAACTGAAAATAAATTTTCTATGTTTTCCGACTCAATATTTTGAATTAATTTATATACACCAGGTTTGGCTGTGTCATCAAAATCTTTTATTGGATATTCTAGGTCTAAACCTTCTTTTTCATTGTTAGGCTTTATAATATACATGTCTTTTACTTGCTCAATAGCATTAATCTTAACTTTTTCCCCACAAAAATAGGAAATTCTATCACTAAAAGAAGCACCTAAAAAATAGTTTGTTATATTATTTATGAAAATTGGAAACTCAGCTATTAAAGGAAAATTACTATTATGCAAATCAAAAGCTAAAACTCCAATATTTCTACCTTTGTATTCACCAACAAAAGCAACTGATGAATCATTAACTTTAATAATTGATTTGCCCCAATATGGAAATTCAATATCCTTTATTTCTGATATAGAAAAATCAGCTTTTTCCATATATTTTGTCACATTATTTTCTTCTATTTCCGCTACTCCCCCTGAAAGATTTCCCCTAACCGCATAAAATTCTGAGTTTCCTTCAGGATTTATAACAAATATACTTCCCTTGTGGGGCATTTTTTCTGGAATCATGCCATCAAAAATATATAAATCATAATTATCATCTACGCTATTTATATCTGTGGTTTTAAAAAGCTCAAGATTATTAACTGAAGATAAAGATTTTTCAATAAAAAGATTTTTATTTGTTACAAGTAGGGCTTTCTTTGTTTTTGGTTGATTTATTACATAGTATCTTCTGTTATCCTCAATAAGCCCATCCTTTTCACTAATTTCCGCATAAATTGCTTTAGTATTATTCAACACCATTTGAAAAATCTCAGTTTTTGTTTCTCCTGCTTTAATATTCATATCCTTAACATTTAATAAAGTATCATTAATATCATATATAGCAAGTTCTCTAGTAACATCACTATTACTTCTATTTGTCACTTTCACCAAAACTTTTCCTTCATTCTCCGCTAAAGTAGCTGCTATATAATCAACACTTACATTATCCTTTTCCAAGGCCAAACTTACAAACTCTCCATTGATATCACTTAGTTCTACACTTGAATCGCTAAAAAATATTGCTTTATAGCTATCATATTGTTTTCCTATGGATTTTACTAAACTCAAGCTTTCGTTGATGTCAGCACTAGAATTTCTTGTTTTTAAACTTTTTATACTATTAATAATTTCACTGATATCTGAGGAATTGGTCAAAAGAATTTTTGCTTCTTCCTCCATTGAAATAATTGAAAATTTACTTTTCTTAGGTGCAGTTTTTACTAAGTTTATTGCTTTATTCTTGGCTTCTTCAAATCTGGTATTTTCATTATACAAAGCGCTCATACTTCCGCTATTATCAATAACAATAATATAATTATTAGCAGCTATTCCTTTAAAATTTATGTATGGGTTTGCTAGTGCAAAAACCAAAAAAATAATTGTTATTAATTGCAACAATAAAAGTAAGTTTTTCTTTAATTTTTGCCAAGGAGTATTCACTTCCATATCTTTAAGCACTGCATTCCACAAATATATGCTTGAAACTTGCTGCTCATTATATTTTTGTTTTAGAATATACATAAGGATTACAATAGGAATTAAAAGTAAAAACCAAAGAAAACCACTTGTAAGTAACGTCATCTTATCACATCCAATTTAATCAAGTTTTCAAAAACAACTTTTTCAATTTCATCATTCGAACTCACAAATATATAGTCAGCACCAAGTTTTTTGGAAAACTCTTTTATATTATTTGAAAATTCTTTTAAATGATTTTTATATTTATTTAATAATTGAGAAGTAATAAATATATTCTTTGATTCTTGAGTTTCTGAATCTATTAATCTAATTTGCCCCTGAAGTTCCGGGTTTAACTCTTCGTTTGATAAAATATGTATTAATATAACTTGTTGTTTTTTAAAAATTAAATATTTCACTATTTCTTCTAAATTTCCTTTTGTGAAAAAATCAGAAATAATTATAGCCACTCCTCCAGCATAAAAACTTTTCTTTTTTATAGATTCTCCAATATTTGTGTTTCCTTCAAATTTTATTTCTTTTAAATAATTAATACAACTATTAAACATATTCCTACCCATAAAAGTGGTAGAATTACGAAAACTAGAATCTTGAATATTATTTATACATACTCTATCGTAATTATTTAAAGATAAATAACTTAGAATTGCAGAAATTTTCAAAGCTTGCGTACTTTTTTTTAATTCTCCATAATCCATTGATTTGCTACTATCTATAAAAATATTTACAAAAGCTTCTCTTTCCTCCATGAAAATCTTTACAAAAAGCTTATCAAATCTTCCATAAGCATTCCAATCGATTCTTCTAAAGTCGTCTCCCATAGTGTATTCTCTGAAATCAGAAAATTCTACTGAACTTCCTTTAGCCTTTGATTTACGACCTCCAGCAGCGCCTTCTTTCATAAGCATTCTTACATTTAGAGATATATTTTCTAATTGCTTAAAAAAATCCCCATCAAATATTTGATCCTTCAAATTTACATCCCACCTAAACTCTTTATTATTTCTGAAATTATATGGTCTGCACTAACTTTATCTGCTATAGCATCGAAATTCAAAAAGAATCTATGTCTTAATGCTGGATAAGCAACAAATTCTATATCTTGAAAAGAAACATTGAATCTACCTTCCATTAACGCTCGTACTTTTGCAGTTGAAATTATGGCTTGTGCTCCCCTTGGACTTGCTCCAAAACGTATATATTTTTTTGTTATTTCCGGTGATTCTTCTTTATCTGGATGAGTAGCCAAAAGAATTTTTAAAGCATATTCCTGAACAGGCTTTGCAATAGGTATTTCTCTAGCTATTTCCCTCATTCTTAAAATGGTACCTCCATCAATAATTTTATTTAGCTCTACTTTTTTGTTAGTTATTGTTAAATTTATTATTTCATTTAATTCTTCAAAATTCGGGAATTGTACAAAGAGTTTAAAAAGAAATCTATCTAGTTGGGCCTCTGGTAATGGGTATGTTCCTTCCATTTCAAGAGGATTTTGAGTTGCTAAAACCATAAAAGGTTGTGGCAAATTATAGGTTTCTCTCCCAACGGTTATAGTTTGCTCTTGCATTGCTTCAAGCAAAGCTGATTGTGTTTTTGGAGTTGCCCTGTTTATTTCATCCGCTAAAACTAAACTTGAAAATACTGGCCCTTTTTCATATCTAAATTTATTCTCTCCATTTGAATCTTTTACAATAATATTTGTTCCCACCACATCAGCTGGCATTAAATCTGGAGTAAATTGAATTCTAGAAAATTCTAAATCTAGTACTTTTGAAAGAGTTTTAATTAACTGAGTTTTACCTAAGCCTGGAACTCCTTCTAATAGTATATTTCCACCCGCCAAAATTCCTAGTAAAACTTGAGTAACTATATCCTTTTGTCCAATTATTCCCTTTGATATTTCATTTTCTATTTTTTTAACGTTCTCAGCAAAAGATTTGATTTCCATTTCATTAATATCCATAATATCAACTCCTAAAATAAATTTTCACTAGCTATTTTGTTATTCTTCTAATGATGAAAAATAATCTTTAACCAAGTTTTTCATAGAATCAGGTATATAAGAATTCTCCATATTTTCATAAGCTTTATTTTTATACTGTCCCATTACTTGATTATAAGGCACAGAATTACCTTTGATACCTACTCCCTTTTCCGTAATGATTTGCTGTGAGCTTCCATCGTCATTTTTTTGTCCTGTCAATATTGAAGTTTCACCTTGTGAATCCATACTTGTAGGAGAAAATATTTTATCATAATCATTTACATTTTTACCGTTATTACCGTCTTTATTGCTTAACCCACCACTATTACTTCCTTCGGGTGATTCCTCACTGCCCTTATCGCTTCCACTTCCTGCTCCTCCACCGGTACCAGTTCCTTGTCCCCCACTACCATTCCCATTCCCTTGTCCTTTTCCTGTTCCATTGCCTTCACCATTACCATCACCACTACCCTGTTCCTGAGAGTTTCCGTTATTTTCTCCCTGAGCCTGTGAATTTAAAGCTTGTGCTACATTATTTAGAGCCTCCGCAAATTCAGCATTTTCCATTAACTCACTTATGCTACCTGACATTTCACTTAAAGCTTCAGATGATGCGCCCGCATCTCCCTCTGCTAATTTAGAAGCTAGATTTCCAATACTCTCAGCAAGTTCAGGATTATTTGATAATTCTTTTGATAAATCATTTAAATTCTTAGCAAGTTCACTTAATTTCTCCTGGGAAGCATCTTTTAATTTTTCAGAAACTTTTTTTAATTCCTCTGACAACTTTTCTTGATTTTTTTCCTTTAACATTTTTCCCATTTCTTTAGTTAACTCATTTTTCATTAAAGCCTCTGATACTTTCTTTAAATCATCATTTAAAAGTTCTTTTTTCAAAAGTTCTAATTTTTTACTGCTTTTTTCCAAGTTTTTATCAATACTTTCTTTGTTTTCTGATTCCTTCACTTGCTTTTTTAATTCTGATAGATTCTTTAGTAATTCCGCTTTCTTTATTTCATCAATATTTTTATTTTCTTCAACTTTTTTCTCTATTTTTTCTACTTCTTTAATGGCAATTTTTTTATCTACTTTTAATTGATGATTTTTAATTGCAACTTCATTTAAATCATTAGGCACAAAACTTAAAGCCGAAAAAATACAAACCAAAATTAATAGAGAAATTAGGAATTTTTTATTAGGTACCAAAGTTAATTCTCTTTTATAATCTAGTTTTCTTATATGTTTTAAAGCATCCTTTTTCTGTAACTGTGCCATAATTTCTTCATTTCCCTTTAATTCAAGAGAAGTTGTAATTCTTTCTTTTAATCCTAAAGAATCCGCTTTTAATGCCGTTGTTATATCTTTTGGCATTTTAATAAAACACCAAATCACACTTATTAATGCTGCTATTCCTACTAAAATTCCTGATAATCTATAGGGCTTATAAATAGGTATAAATCTTGATAAAATAACTATTCCAACTCCAATTGATACTCCAATAATAATACATATAATTAAATAGTTAATTAGCTGAGCAACAAATAATCTTCTTTTAATTCTATTAAGGATTTTCTTTATATCCAAATCAACATTTTCCAAATAAAAAACCCCTTTTCGTTTTACTTACTTTTTATTTTATCTTTCTTATTTTTCTTTACTTTGTTAATTTTTATTTTTTTTGATTTCTTTATGGGATTAAGCTTTATAGATGCCAAAAGAAGAAAAACTGCTGACATTATTAAATTAATTCCACAATTTATAACCCAAAATGGTGCAATTTCCTTACCTGTAAAATTATAAACCCCTGGAATATAAAACATTCCTGCATTCCCCACCTGTGAAGTAAGCAAAGAACCTAGTCCTGCAATAGGATTTAAATATATAAGAGGAAAAGTATTTTGCATTGTGCCAGTTCTATTATAAATCAATAAATAAAGTGCCGCTATAAAAATAGTTCCTAAAGTTAAAAACATAATAAAAACATAAGTTAAAACCGTTGCTGGAGTTGTTCTTTTTATAAAAGTAGAACAAAAAATACCTATGCTTCCAATAGTTATAGTAAGTATTACATAAAAAATCAATAATTGTAATAATTGAAATAATGAAATACCTCCAAAGAAAAATATTATTGAAAAAACAGGAAGTGCTGCTACAATCAATAACAAAATCTGATTTATTGAAGTGAACAATTTTCCTAAGATAATTGATATAGGTGACAATTTTGTGCATAAAAGTAAATCTAGTGTTTGACGCTCTCTTTCACCAGCTATAGACCCAGCAGTTAAAGCTGGCACTATGAAAGCTATTAAAACAAATTGAATAATGGCTAGGATAGCATAAATAGTTACAAATTCTCCTCCGCCATAAGATGAATAATAAGAATTCATTATTGTTTCAATTAATACAAACATAACAAATAACATCAATACTCCTACATATCCACCAATCATTCCAGCTGCTTTCCAATTTCTCATTCTAACCTTTAATTCTTTTTCCATAACAGGATTAATTCTCATTAAACTTCACCTCCATTTGTCACTCTCATAAATATGTCCTCAAGATTTCCATCTACTTGTGAAAAAGTAACTAAGGGAACTTCATTTTTTATTAATTCCTTAAGCAAATTATTCATATCAACATCATTCCCCACAAAATCAAAGTCCACTTTATTTTCACCTTCTATTATATTATCTACAGCTGAATGTTCTTTAAGACATCTAATAGCTTTGCTTATATCTGAGGTTACTTTTATTTTAATGGTTCTATTTTTATATACTTTATCCATTATCTCATCTACAGATCCTTTGATAACAATTTTTCCATGATCAATTATCCCAATAGTAGTACATATTTCTGAAAGTTCTGATAAAATGTGAGAACTTATTATAATAGTTTTTCCCATATCTTTTAAGTTTTTTAGAATTTCTTTCATATGAAATCTTGCTCTAGGGTCCATTCCAGAAGCTGGTTCATCCAAAATTAAAATTTTAGGATTGTGAACCAAACTTCTAGCAAGGCAAAGTCTTTGTTTCATACCACGAGATAAACTATCCACATAAGCATCTTTTTTGTTTGATAAATCTATAAGTTCTAATAAATCCGCACAAACTTTTTTGCTCTCATTTCCTGTTATTCCGTAGATAGAGGCATAAAAATTTAAATATTCACTAACTTTTAAATCATCGTAAACTCCAAAGAAATCCGGCATATACCCAATGTAGGATTTAACCTCTTTACTATTTTTAATAGCATCTACCCCATTTACATACACTTGCCCTTTTGTAGCACTAAGTAAGCCACATATTATCTTCATTGTAGTAGTTTTTCCTGCTCCATTAGGTCCCACAAAACCAAATATTTCTCCTTCTTCAATATTTAAGCTCAAATCATCAACTGCATTAAATTTTCCATAATTTTTATATAAATTCTCTATTTGAAGCATTATTTTACACTTCCTTTCACAGAGATTTTTGGAATTTCTGTTTCCATTCCATCCGTTAAAATACTTATTTTAAGCTTGAATCTGTTCTGTGAATCCAAATATTTATTAAAATCTGATTCAAGTACTTCATAGCTGTTGGTATCACTTAATTCCCATTGATTTGTTTGATTATTGTACATATATAATTCTACATTACTACTAGTGGCTTTAGTAAATTTAACACCTATTTCTTCCATATTTATTTGATAGTCATTAAGTGAAAAATTTAATTGATAATCCCCTTTTCCATAAATAAACCCACTATATTGATCATAGCCTCCATTGACATTTCCAACTGGAATAATCTCTGGAATAGTAAACCCTAAAGGATATTCTGCTTTACCATCTTTTATAAAAGTTACATCTGCATCAGCGATTATTAAACTTTTTTCAAAACTTTTAACTTCTTTCCCATTAATTAAAAAATCATCGTTAAATTTAGTATCTGCCCATGCTATAATTTTAGCGTTTTTTATACTACTTTGCATTTGGAAATAAGTATTTAAAAACTCTGATTTTTGACGAGACTTCTTAATTTCTTGAAGTTTATCGCCACTGGTAAAAGGACTAATATTGTTGTATCCATTTCTATTATATATTTTATCAGTTAAATCATAAATATATCCTCCATAGCTATGCCCCTTATCATTTACTTCTTTTGTTTCCCCCGCTTTAATATTTCCTATACTTATGTATTTATTATTTAATAAAATATAGCAATCGTAGATATCAAAATCAAACTCATTTGTAACTGTCCCAGAGTAAATTTTGTCTGAAAAATTAACAGCACTTAGGATATTCCCCTCTGGAGCCATACCATTACCAATTTCTATTGCATTATTACTAAAAACCGCCTTACTAAAAAACTCTATAGAATTAGTGTTTCCTTCCAAGACCTTTGAAGTAATTTTGACATCTTCTACTTTTAAAGAAGTTCCTGACATTGGCTGATAAGAACTATACATATAATAATCGTTATTCATCATTGGTATTAATTTTCTTTCATCTATTTCTTCCACTATAACATCTTGCTTCGTAGGAGTTAAAATACTAGCAAAGCTACTCATATCATTATTTCCATTCTTTCCAACATTTATATAATTAATTGAATTAACCACAGAAGTGGTCACTCTAGTTGAAATTCCCGATACAAACATCACAACAATGAAAAATAAAGATAAAGAAGGTACTACTCCCCACATTAATTCTCTTTTATCTAGCTTTTTTAGAACTAAGTAACTAATTGGTGACACCAATAAAAAATAAATCATAAAAATTATAAGAGTTTTTGCTGCTGTAGGCATAGGAAGTTCTGGAATATTTGTTAAATTATATTGAATTCCATTAAACATATTCATTTTTTCATCAGGGTTGGTAACTAAGTTGTTTGGAGACACGTCTGTACTAAGTTTTTTAATAAATTCATATCTAAAATCCCAATCTGATATTGGCTTTAACCCTAAATCAAAAGACAAAACTGCTATTGTTCCTTTTCCTTTTTCTAGTTTTTGTATAATAGAAGTTTCATTATCTTTTAATATAGATATACTATCTTTTACATTTAAATTTAATAGATTTATATCCATATTTTCATTTAATCCACCAGTATAATCAGATATAGCTTTAGTGTTAAATTTCTCTACTTTCCCAATATCACCTACTAAAAAATCATCTGAGAATAAATTCAAACTTTTTTCATAAGAAAGGCCTGTCCCGATGATTAAGGTTCCCCCATTATTAACCCAAGCTTTTAACACATTATATTGTTTTTCATTTAACTTTGATGTATCATAATTATTTATTATCAATGCATTAAAGCTATCAAAAGCATTAATACTTTCTGGAAACATGGTTTCATTTAAATAAATAGTTTTACTTTGACTAAAATTACTATTTTGAAAAGTTAAGGTTTTAAAATCACTAAGATAATTTATATTATCTGGATTATCACTTAAAACCCCTATCAAAGTATATTGAGAATCAATTCCATAACTTATGCTTTTAAGTTCCTCGTAATAAACTTTTTTTCCCTCATTTAATTTTATGTACATTTTTGAAGTATAATTTAAAGTAGGCATATTAATAGTTACATTTTTAGTAGAGTTTTGTGGAAGATTTACTTCTTTAGAATACATAGTAGTATTCCCATTTTCATCACAGATTCCTACTTGAACTTCTCCCTGAATATCCTTCAAGTTATTAGTTATTTCCAAATTAATAGGTGCATAATATCCCATCTTATAAGTTCCATCAAAACCAACATTAACATTTATTTTAATTTCATCTTCAGCAAAAGCTTCATTTGTGAAACCAAAAACAAATAAAATCATTAATATTGAAATGAATACTATTTTTTTTATCAATGACAATTAAATCACTCCCCCTGTTTCTTAGTTATTTTTTAGGTGTTGTTTATTTTTTTAATAATTTTATGCTATTAGTAGCACTTATACTTGAAAAAGGAATTACTATTAATATTATTAAAAGAAAGGCAATAATTTCTGTTATTACATTAAAAGGAACATATAAATTCCATATCCATCTCAACAAACTAAAATAGATCATAAAATAAACTATAGATAAAATCCAAAATAGTTTACTACCTTTCATAATTTATCACCTCTCCTATAATTCTTATTACTGTTTAATAATGTAGATACCCTTTACACATTATTACATTTTAAATATATTATATCACTTTCTATATTCATAAAAATAACAAATATATTACAGTTTCATTATAAATTATAACAATAACAAAAAACTATCCCAATTATTTTAGGATAGTTTTTTAAATATTATCACTTAAGAGTAATAACTCATCTCCTGTTGATATTTTAGATTCCACTAAAGTATTCACAGGCATTTCTATTACAGCCCAAGATTTTTTCACATAAGAACTTGTTTTTCCTGGCTTAATATTTTTTAGAATTTTTAATACTTTGTAGTTTTTATCTATAAAAACAGCATCTATTGGGAACTTCATAAAAAATGTATGTATTGATTTACAAGGATAAATAATTAAACATTGATTTTCTGGCAAATTCTCTTTTCCTAATAATCCTTTTAATCGCGAATAAAAGTTTTTGGCAATAATAACCTCTTTACTCACTATTAAATTCTTTGTTTTATTTTTAATTTGCATAAACTCACCCCCTTGCTAATTGTTCCAACATTTGTATTGCGGCCGGACCTAATATAATTACAAACACTGCTGGAAAAATAAATAAAACCATTGGAATAAGCATCTTTACTGGAGCTTTCATAGCTTTTTCTCTTGCTGCTTGTCTTCTTTTATCTCTTGCTTGTGCTCCTTGTACTTTAAGTACGCTTGAGATACTTACCCCCATTTTTTCAGATTGTATTACAGAAAAAATAAAAGTATTTATGTCAGATATTTTCATTCTTTGTGACATATTTCTTAAGGCTTCACTTCTTGTAACACCTAATTTAATTTCATTCAGTACTGTTTGTAACTCTGATACCATCTCCCCTTTAGCTTTTTCTACTACCTTACTCATAGCTGCATCAAAACTTAAACCTGCCTCAACACTTACGGTAAGTAAATCTAAAATATCTGGAAATTGGTGGATAATTTTTTTTTGTCTCATTTGAATTCTACTTTTTAACATAACATTGGGCAAAAAATAACATATTATATAAAACACAGCAAATATAAATATCTTATTTTTCAATAGAGTATCTACATCTTTAATGGCGAGAAAAAATAAGAATGGTATAATTATGTAAAATGAAACTTCTAATGCTATCCACCCATCTACTCCTAATCCATAAGGATAATTTGCTGCTTTTAAATTTCTTTCTATCTCATTTCTTACTTCTCTAGGAGTGATTTTTTGTATCAAATTTTTTATTTTTTCTAGAGATGGTTTTACTATTCTATCTTTAAAAGGCTTGTTTCTAATATCCTCCAAGTCTATATCCTCATTATAATGTTTCTCAATTTTTTCTAATCTATCTTCAACATTTTTTTTCTTAAAATATATTTCATTTGCTAATATAAAAAATATTGCAAAACTAATGGTAAAAAATAGTACTGTATATAAATAATCCACTTTTCCCACCCCTATAATTTGACATCTGTTAATTTTTTAATTAATAAAAATCCAATTATCTCGTTAATAACTACAATGATTAGTAAAATTAAACCCTTAGTATTTGTAATTAGCACTTTCATATAAGAAGGATTTATTAAAGTTAATACTATTCCCAAAACTATTGGGAGAAAAATAAGTATAGTACCGGAAGCTCTTCCTTGAGCAGTTAATGTTTTAACCTCTCTTTTAAGTAATATTCTTTCCCTTATAGTCTCTGAAATATTATTTAGTATTTCAGATAAATTCCCACCTGTTTGCATTTGAATAGATGTAGCTATCACAACTAACTCTAAATCTTCACTAGGCATTCTATTCATCAAATTATTTAAAGCTTTTTCCATAGGCAATCCAAGTTTCACTTCTTTTAATACTAATCCAAATTCTTCTGATATAGGAGCAGGCATGTCTTTTGAAATTATATCTATAGAATTAACAAAACTAAAACCTGCCTTTAAAGAAGTAATAATCATATCAACTGTACTTGGTAATTGCTCATCAAATTTATTCATTCTTTTCTGAACCATAGCATCTATATATACTTTATAGAAAAGTATTGTTCCTCCACCAAAAACTAAACTTACTAAAATATTTGCTGTAAAAATTAATGCCACAAGGAATAAACTAATTGAAGAAATGAAAATAGCAAAAATCATTTCTTCTGCTTTGAATAAAATATTTGCTTTCTGAAGAGATACATTTAATTTATTTTTAATCTTTGATAAAGCAAATATATTTATAAATTTATCTCCAATTAAACCATAATTCTCTTTTAAAATTTTTTTCTTGCCCTTAACACTTTTGTTTTCTCCACTTTGTAGTTCAGGTGAATTAAAATCATCCAACCTTTTTATTGGACTTTTAAAATATATAGCTTTAAGAATAAGCAAAACAATACTTAAACAAGTAATAAACACAATGAGTAAAAGTAAATAAATCAAGATCTCATCCCCTTTGATTTACAATATACTATTATATAAAACATTTAGTATTTTTTCATTAAAGCTCTAGGTTTAAATCCTGAGAATACGAATTCACCAAAAACTTTGTTATTATGATCCATACCTAAATAATTGAATTTTACAATATCTTGTAGTACGATAATATCTCCTTCCATTCCTTGAACTTCAGTTATATGAGTTATCCTTCTACTGCCATCCTTAAATCTAGTTTGCTGAACTATCAAATTAATTGCTGAGGCTATTTGTTGTCTTATTGCCATTAATGGAATTTCCATTCCTGCCATCATAACCATAGTTTCTAATCTAGCTAACATATCCCTTGGTGAGTTAGCATGACCAGTAGTGATGGATCCATCATGACCTGTATTCATTGCTTGTAACATATCTAAAGCTTCTCCAGATCTTACCTCACCAACAATTATTCTATCCGGTCTCATTCTTAAAGAATTTTTCACTAAATCTCTTATGCTTATTTTACCCTTACCTTCAAGGTTTTCTGGTTTTGTTTCCAATCTTATTACATGTGCTTGATGTAGTTGTAATTCAGCAGCATCTTCAATAGTAATAATCCTCTCATCACTAGGTATAAAAGAAGATATTACATTTAATGTAGTTGTTTTTCCACTTCCTGTTCCACCTGAAACCAAGATGTTCATTCTAGCTTTTACACAATCTTGAATCAATGCTGCCATACTATCATTCAAAGATCCAAAACTAATTAAATCCTCTATAGTATATGGATCTTTAGAAAATTTTCTAATTGTAACAACTGGTCCATTAAGTGAAAGAGGAGGTATAATGGCATTAACTCTAGAACCATCCGGTAACCTTGCATCCACCATAGGAGATGACTCATCAATTCTTCTTCCTAAAGGGGATACAATCCTCTCAATAACATTCATTATTTGATCATTATCTTTAAATGTAACATCAGACTCAATTAACATGCCATTTTTTTCTATATATATTTGTTTTGGTCCATTAACCATTATCTCTGTAACATCTTCATCCTGGATTAATTTTGTTATAGGTCCAAAACCTAAGATTCCATCCATAATTTCTATTGCTAAACTTTGTTTTTCTTTATTTTTTATTAAGATTTGTTTCTCATTTGTAACTTCTTCAAGAATCTCTATAACTTTATTTTTTAATTTATCTGAATCTATATGATTTGAATCATTGAATTCTTTAATAAGTCTTTCCTGAACTATTTCTCTTATTTCCCAATAGTTTTCTTTTTCTTCTTTTTTTACCTGAGGGTTCCACCTATCACTATTTAATTTTACATCTTCACCGAAATCATTATCCATTAAATTCATACCGCTATTACTCTTTCCTAATCGATTCATTAAAGACATCTAAATTACCCCTATTCTAATCTAATTGGTATATTATTTATGTAAAAATACTTTTTTCCTAGCAGTTTTATCGGCTATAATATTGTCTACTGCAACCATTAACTGTTTTGTTATTTTACTTCTTCTATGTGATAAAACGAAAGGAACTCCTTTATTCATAGCTTGTGTAGCTACAACAGCATCCTCTGATATTGTAAATAAAATCTTTTTATTCACACTTTTTTCTAACTCCAGCTTAGTAATACCAAAATTTTTATGATATCTATTTAATAAAATACATACTTTTCCTTCTTCATAGTCAAGTTTCTTCATAACTTGCAATCCAAGCTTTACATTTTTAATAGTTGATAAATCTAATGTTGTAACAAATAATATTTTATCTGATGCATCTAGTGTAGCAAGATTTATATCATTAAATATAGGGGCTGTATCTACTACTACATACCTATATTTGTCTGAAAGAAGTTTCAGTATTTTCTCAATAAGATTACTCGTTATTACATCTGCATGCTCTGGATTTAACGGTGCTGGAAGAATTTTTATTCCTGAAGGATGTTCAATAAGATATTCCTCTATTAATTCCCCATCTAAATTATCTATATCCTCATATAAATCTAAAATAGTTCTTCTAGGATAAATATCAAACATAATAGGTATATCCCCGAATTGAAAATCAAAGTCTAATACCACTACTTTTTCCTTAGTTTTTTCAGAAAGAGCCACAGCAATATTTGAAGTAAGGGTAGTTTTTCCTACCCCTCCTTTTGTACTAAAAATTGTGATTATTTTGTTTCTCACTTCAATCTCATTATAATCCTTTGCATTTTGTGAATATAATACATCTTTATAATTATCATAAAGGCTTATAATTTTATGCAAAGTTTCATGAGTATTTAGTGGCTTTTCCACTAGATCTCTAGCGCCTGATGTCATAGCACTTTTCATATTGTCAATTCCACTTTTATTACAAGAAATAATTACTATAATATTAGGCATAATAGATGTAAGTATTTTAGTAATAGCAAATCCATCTTGACCTGATAAATCTTTATCAATGATTGCCACATCTGGTTTCATTTCTTTGCATGATTTTACTACAAGATTTCCATCGCTACATTCTCCAACTATTTCTATTCTTTTTGATTTTGAGAAATAAGCTCTCAAATCAATATTATGATCTGAATTCTTATCAGCAATAAATACTTTAATAATATCCATAATTACACCTCTATTATAAAATATGCTAATTTATTCTTTTTTTTATTTTCTTTTAGGAACCATATCGTCTGCAATAGCTCCATTTGTATCAACACTTTCACTATCTTCTGGATTTCTTAATGTCAATCTTATTTCCCCTGTCATATTCGCTACAAGTAATTTTTCGGAATCTTCCGGAGTTAAAGAAAAGGTAACTCTAGCCATTTCTGTTTCTTCCTCATTAATAATTCCATTTTTGGAATCATCATTTAAAGAACTATTGGTATCTTGATCAATTGCGATAACTAATATGTTTTGCAATATGGTTTTCGCAATACCTGGGTATATTACAGTTGTTCCTTTTTCATCTTTTTCTTCCTCTGCTTTAAATAATATTACATCTACATGATCTCCTGGTCGTATGAAATGAGCTACTCCATTTACTCCATTCACTTCTATAGATATAGCTCTTTGTTCTATTGGTATTTTATAAGCAAAAGCTTCATTGTTTTCTTCTACAAGTAATCTATTGTATAAAATTTGTTCTCCTTGAATAATTTCTTGTGAGACTATTTTTCCTATTATATCATTTGCATTTAACACAGCGTTTTTCAAAACATATTTTGATTCTATTCTCTGTAGTTTAATCATAGTGTCATCAATTTCGGTTTTAGATTTTATATCGTTAGCAGCTATGTAAACTTCGGAGTAAGCTATTTCTTCCTCTTCATCTATGGAAATACTTTGTATATATTTATAAACCCCAAATGTAGCTATAATCGCTAACAAAAAAGCTATTATAATTGGTTTTTTATTGATTTTCATTTTTCTCCTCCTACTTTACAAGCTTTATTCCGCTTAATCCATAATTCGTTGCTGCTCCATCTACTTTTCCAGATTCTACACTTTTTATGAAATATCCTTTTATAGTTGTATGTCCATTTCCATTTCCTTCAATAGATAATTCATTTATAAAGAACTTTGCAAACCCTACAATTTCAACGGATTTTTTACCGTTAACATTTAATGAATCAACTATTGGTATTGTTATTAGTCTTGGACAATTTTCTTTATAATTATTGCTAGTACATCCATCTTTGCATTTTGATATTAAAGTTTGAACTTCTGAATTTACGCTAACTTTATTTCCAGTAGCTGTATATATTAGGTCTCCTATATAGTGCATTTCTTTACTACCATTTCTTACCGTTTCTTTTAAATCATCTGCTCCACTACCTTCTAAATATACAGTACCATAATTTCCACTATATCCGTTACCAGCACCTTCTTTTAAATTATATTCCTTATTAAATTCCAATGTAGTGTCTTCAATAGCATAAGGTCTTAAATTTTTCATACCTGAGATTGATCCAGTTATTGCAGAAGCTGATGTAACAACCTGTCCTTTATCTTTATTCATTAAAGGAGCAAATAAAAATTTAACTTCATTGTTTTCTGCTGTAACAGTTATTTTGTAATTTTTCTCAGAAAAAGCCACGTTAACTTTATCATTTTCAGCACCATTATCTACTGCATATTTTCGCGCAACTGATTCTGCTTTGGTTGTATTAGGCAACTCCCTTGCTGCTGCAAGCGCCGCCGCATCACAAGCATTTTGTAGTGAACTTTTTTCTACTGCTAACATTCCAATATCAATGGATAAAGCTACACATAAAAGCAAAACCACCATAGATATAGCAATTGTTATAGTAATTGTCCCTTTTTTCTTATTGACTATCATTATCATGGTTTCCTCCTATTCAACTCTCATTTTTGTGGAAGATTTTATATCAAAAGTACCTGATTCAGAAATTAAATTACCTACAATTGGAGTTATTAGCTTATAGCTGCAAGTCACAATAACTTCAACATTTTCATCATCTGTCCCTTTATTTTCATAATTTATTTTCGTTTCTTTAATAGTTAAAGTAGAAGTTTCATTATTTACTAAAGTTTTCACTTCACTATCTGTATATCCAAGGGATGCATATCTAGCACCCTCTCTAGAAGCATTTGATACAACAATATTTGTATTTAATATAAGTCCAAATTCTATAATTCCAAAAATCAACATTAACATTATGGGCAATAAAAGTGCTGTTTCCACTAATGCTTGCCCCTTGTGTTTAATAGTTTTTATTTTCAACTATATCACCTCTAAATTGCTTGATTATTTTTAAAATAGTCTATGCTTTTGCATAGACTATTTTATCTGTGTGAAAGTTTATAAAATATGTTAATATCTACTCTACTGCTGTTCCACCTAGTCCAGTAACAATTGAATTAAATTTACCCTTAATCCCGGTTCCTAAACTAGTTACTACTGCTATTAATACTACCGCAATCAATCCAATTATTAAAGCATACTCCACCATTGCTTGTCCTTTTTTTGTTTTTGGTAAACATCTTACATAAGTTTTTAAATAATTTAACATATTGTTCCTCCCAAATATTGTATTTTTTACAAAAAGTATCATTAATTTTCTTTGTAAAAATATTCTATCACTTTGTAATATTTTTGTAAAGATGTTCATATATTATATAATTTCCTTATATTTTTTAAAAATAATTAATTATACTAACAAAATATCACTTTAAATTCCATATAATTGAAATAAATTCTATGGAATTTATTGTATTTTGTCGATTTATTATTAATGCACTTACAAGATGAAACCGCTTATCAAACTTCAACAAATTTTTCACAAAAATTATTTTTAAAAATTTTCTTTTTGGTATACTTTTTTATATCATTTAAAGTATTTATTCAAAAAAAAACAGCTTAAGCTGTTTTTTGTTTTTTATTTATTTAATTGATTAACTAGATAGTTTTAACTTTATAACAATTCTTCCCACTTTTTTTAGCTTCATAAAGAGCTTCATCCGCTAGATTAATAAGCTTAAATATATCTAAATCTTTAAAATATAAAATATCTTTGGAAACTCCAACACTTATAGTGAAATTAAGTTTTTTATCTTTCTTAAAATAAGTATTTTCTCTAAATTTTTCGTTTATTTCGTTTGCGGCACTACATAGTTTTTCTTTATCTATGTTTTCAAAAACTATAAGCATTTCTTCTCCACCATATCTAAAAGCCGTACCATTATATTCTTTAGCCACTTCTTTAAATAATTCTCCTGTATACTTTAATACAACATCACCAAACAAATGTCCATAGTTATCATTTATTTTTTTAAAATCATCTATATCCGCCATTATAATACCAACTTTTTCTATATTAGTAAAACATTTATTAGTTAAAGTCCTATTTAAATGTGTTCTATTATACATTCCTGTTAAATTATCAGTTATAGAAGCTAAAGTAACACTTTCATATAAATATGCATTTTCAATATATAGTCCAAATTGTGCCACAATAAGCCTAAACAATTCAATCTTCGATTCAGATATTGTTTCTGGGTTATCATAATAAAGAGCAATATATCCATACTTGATATCTTTTCTATTTATTTCAATAGCAATAAAAGATCCCTTTGTTTGATTAAATTTAGGTTCATGAGCAAGGTCTTTTATAAGCAACTCTCCACCTTGTTTTTCTATAATTTCATAAATTTCATTTACATATTTGTCATCAATCACATTGGTATTAACTAACATATTTTTTTCATTAATACTCCATTTGGATTCTTTTTTTAAACAAATGGAACATGAAGTAACCCCTAAAACCCCTAAAACTACATCTATTATATTTTTTATAACATCAATTAATTCCAAAGAATTACCCATATAAAAGTTTACTTCTTTTAATGTGGTTAAAATTGTTACTCTTTCCTCTAGACTTTTCAAATATAAATCGCTTTCATTAGCTGCATTATCTATTATATCAGCTTCATCCGATGCTTTTTTATCTAAAATAATTGATTCTTTCATAGTTTTATGGTTCCCCTTCCAGTTAAATACCCTAAAAAAATAAATATTTTGTAGTGATACTCCTTACATAATAATAGACTCTCGGAATTAACCGAGTGTTATGTTTTAAGGGTTTCCTCAAAACACTTTAGTTGTAATCCTCCTACTTTTAGTAGGAAGTTTTTTATTTTCTTAAAGTGAAATTGGAAATTTCACTTCTAAAAAATATTATTAAAACTCAAAAAAACACTTGACTTTTGAAAATCAACCCAATAATCGCATTGAAGGGATTATTTCCTTTACTAACTGTGATTGGGGTGTTACAAATGAAACCTAAATATGTTTCTCATGAATCTTATCAAAACTTTGTATTATCAAATCTTCAAAAACATTACGCCGGAGGCGTTCTTACACTTGTGAATAA
>NZ_FQXM01000013.1:0-19249 GCF_900129965.1 Clostridium grantii DSM 8605
GTCAGGTTTGAAAATTTTCCATAAGGGCATAGAGACCCGGTCGAGGAGCATATGCTGACATCCGCCTCTTGGATAGACTGAACGAAGGAATTTAGGACACAGATCCTGTGAGACATGGAAGGGTAAGTTACCAGAGTTATTGCGGACACCTATAGTAACCATATTTTAACAAAACGTGGATAGCTTTATTTAGGTGGTCAATATATGTCCATATATTTGAATTGCTTCAATGTATATCCAAGGAGTTCTTTTTAGTCATGATGATATTGTAAGAATGGGAGAGATATCAAGAGAAAATTAAAGTATAGAGAGGAAGGCAATACAATGAATTCACATGAAATTGATTATACTATTTATGGGGACGATATGCAATTTGTAGAAATTGAATTAGATCCTAAGGAAAGTGTGGTAGCTGAAGCTGGCGGTATGATGATGATGTCTCAATACATTGGCATGGAAACCATCTTTGGAGACGGTTCTAAAAATTCCGGTGGTGGTTTTATGGATAAATTATTCAGTGCAGGGAAAAGAGTCATTACAGGTGAAAGTTTATTTATGACTTTATTCACTAATAACGGCCACGGAAAGCAGCAAGTTTCTTTTGCATCTCCTTATCCTGGTAAAATTATACCTCTAGATTTATCTGAATTTGGCGGGAAAATCATTTGCCAAAAAGATGCATTTTTATGTGCTGCAAAAGGTGTTTCTATAGGCATAGAACTTCAAAGAAAACTAGGCACTGGTTTTTTTGGAGGGGAAGGTTTTATTCTTCAAAAATTAGAAGGTGACGGCATTACTTTCGTTCATGCCGGAGGAACTATAATAAAAAAGGATCTTTTACCTGGCGAAACTTTAAAAGTTGATACTGGATGCCTTGTTGCTATGACAAAAACTATAAATTATGATATTCAGTATGTAGGAAATATAAAATCTGCTGTATTTGGAGGAGAAGGGTTATTCTATGCTGCAGTAACTGGCCCAGGTTCTGTTTGGATTCAATCTCTACCATTCTCAAGACTTGCTAGTAGAGTATTTGCAGCTGCACCTCAAACCGGTGGTTCAAGAAAAGGGGAAGGTTCTGCACTGGATATGTTGGGTGGACTAGGAAACTTATTTGACGGAAATTAAAAACAAAAACATATAACAAAAAGAACCTATCACAAATGTGATAAGTTCTTTTTTATTTTTATTCAAATAACTTACTTACTGGATCATTTTCATATATTCTTCTTACTGCTTCCGCCATTAAAGGAGCTATAGATAATATAGTGAATTTTTCTAATCTTTTTTCTTCCGGTAAATTAATTGTATTTAGCATTACGACTTCTTTTATTTCAGAATTCTTAATCTTCTCTACAGCATCACCTGATAAAACTGGGTGACTACATGCTCCATATACTTCTTTAGCACCTTTTACAATTAAAATTTCTGACCCTCTAGCCATTCTTGTTCCTGTATCTATAATATCGTCCATTAATAAAGCACATTTGCCTTTAACTTCTCCGATTATAGTTACTATTTCTTCACCTGTTAATTTATCTTTTTTTCTATCTATAATTGCAATAGGCGCATCCAATCTAGTAGCTAGCTTTCTAACTCTAGGTACTGAAGCCGCATCCGGTGCCACAAGCACTACATCATCACGATCTTTGAATCCTTTATCTACAAAATATTTACCTATAATAGGTTCTCCACGCAAATTGTCCACAGGAATATTAAAATATCCTTGAACTTGAGATGCATGTAAATCAACTGTTAAAACTCTGTCTGCTCCTGATTTTGTTATTAAATTAGCTACTAATTTAGCACTAATAGGATCTCTTGATTTCAATTTCCTATCCTGTCTAGCATATCCATAATAAGGTATAACCGCAGTAACTCTTCCAACAGATGCTCTTTTATATGCATCTATCATTATAAGTAACTCCATCAAGTTATCATTAACTGGATTATTTGTTGCTTGAATAACAAAGGTATCATACCCTCTAACTGTTTCTTCAGTATTAACGGAGATTTCCCCATCACTAAATTTAGTTACTTTAGTGTCTCCAACTTTAGTGCCTAAAATTTCGGCAACTTCATCCGCTAAAGGTTTGTTTGAATTACCTGAAAATATTTTTAATTCCTTACCGTGATAATACATATTCACCCTCCTAAGTCATGTGTACTAATCCTGACTTTTTAAAAAATTATTAAATACACTCTCTCAATTAAAAAGTATAACAAATAATTAAGTAATATACAAAATAAATATAGCATTTATCTAGATTTTTTTTCTTTATACATATATAAATCAGCTTTATTCATCAATTCATCAATATCACATCCATCTTCCGGATAAATAGCCATACCCATACTAGCAGAAATATACATTTCTTTTTCATTAATTAATAAAAATTCCTTTAAAACACTTTTAATTCTCTCTATTATTTCGTATAAAAGTATGGCTACTTATCTCCATAGGTATTCTTTTACCTTTTTTACTTACATGAGTAATATAAAATTGTGCTTTACCTTCATTGATAAGTTTTCCCAATATTTCTGGGTACCTTTGAATTACATCTTCTTCATTTAAATCTTTAAAAGACATTTGTAGTAATTCTTCCCTGCTATACCCTAATCTTTCACAAGCACTGTCATTGACTTCACAAAATCTTATAGGAGTACCATCCTCCTTAACTTCACTTAAAAAAATCGAATCAGTAATCATATTAAATAAAAATTTATCCAAGAAATTCCTCCTTCCACCTTATTTAAAATAAAACAAATCCGGTATATTTTTACACCGGATTGTCATTTTATTACTAATAGTTTTCTACAAAAATTTCAAAATAACTTTGAGGATGTGCACACGCTGGACAAATCTTAACTGCTTCTTTTCCTTCATATATATCTTTTAAATACCTCTGCTATTTCTTTGAAACCTTCTTCTTTTGCAATTTCTGCAAAAGCAGGGTAAAGTTCTGTCCACTCTTCATTTTCCCCATTAGCAGCATATTCTAAATTTTCTAAAGTACTTCCTAAACCTGCAGAATAGGTAGCATTAATTTCTACTCCCCTATTATTTAGGTCTTCATTTAAAAATTTTAAAAATTTTTTTGCATGCTCTTTTTCATTTTAGGCTGTTTCCATAAAAATATTAGCTATTTGCACATAGCCTTCTTTTTTAGCTTTTGATGCATAGTAAGTATATTTTGTCCTAGCTTGACACTCACCCGCAAATGCTTTCATTAAATTTTCCGCAGTTTTTGTTCCTTCTAATTTCCCCATAAAATCCCCCTATTTTTAGAAATTTACTTTAATTATACCATCTTATATATAAAACAACAATTATTTTTCTTTATATGACAAAAACCCTTCTAAGAGGGTTTTTATCAAGGTTTATATTAATGTGTTTAATTGGGTTAGCTTTTTAATAATTCACTTTTTCACCATAATAAATTGATTTGAAAAGATTTTCCATATTTTCATCGTCAATACTTCTAGGATTTGATCCTGTACAAGCATCTAAGACTGCATTTGCTGCAATAAATTTAAGATTTTCGCTGAAATCTTCTTCACTTATTCCATAATCTTTCAATGTCAATGGTATTTCAAGTTCACCATTTAATTCTTTTATCATTTCTATTAAAGCATCTACTAATTCATCTTTTGAATTTCCTTTTAACTCAAGTGCTTTAGCAATTTCTGCATATTTATCTAAAGATTCTTTTCTATTATATTGAATTACATAAGGTAAATAAATAGCATTAGCACAACCATGAGGCACATGGAATACCGCTCCTGTTTTATGAGCCATTGAATGAGTAATTCCAAGTAACGCATTTGAAAATGCCATTCCAGCTAAACATTGAGCATAATGCATTTCAACTCTTGCTGCTTCATCACCTTTGTATGAATTTATTATATTTTCTTTTACCATCACTATAGCTTTAAGAGCTAATGGATCTGAAAAAACAGAACTTGCTGTAGCAACATAAGCTTCTATTGCATGAGTAAGTGCATCCATTCCAGTATGTGCTACTAATGTAGGCGGCATTGTTTGAGCTAAATCCGGGTCTACAATTGCAATATCTGGAGTTATGTTAAAATCAGCTAAAGGATATTTGATTCTAGCATTATAATCTGTAATTACTGAAAAAGCAGTAACTTCTGTAGCTGTTCCACTAGTTGAAGGTATAGCTAAGAATTTTGCTTTTTGTCTTAATTCTGGTAATCCAAAAGGAACAACTGCTTGTTCAAATGTAAATTCTGGATACTCATAAAAAATCCACATAGCTTTAGCTGCATCTATTGGTGAGCCTCCGCCTACTCCAATAATCCAATCAGGCTCAAATTCTTTCATAGCTTCCGCACCCTTCATAACTGTTTCCACTGATGGGTCTGGTTCAACCCCTTCAAAAAGTAAAGTTTCCATTCCTGCTTGATGCAAATATCCTTCTATTTTATCAAGGAATCCAAAACGCTTCATTGAACCACCACCGACAACAATTATCGCTTTCTTTCCTTTTAAATCTTTTAATGTTTCAACTGATCCAGCTCCAAAATAAATATCTCTAGGCAAAGTAAATCTTGACATATTTTATCCTCCTTAAATTTTAGAAAGTATTTGTGTTTGTTTTTACGCTAAATACTATAGCAATAACCATGCCAAACTTTTCACAATCACCAAAAGCCCTATTTTTGTAGCTTCAAAGATTTAGTTATTATTTCAAATAAAAAAGTGTCATGAAATTGAACATTTTCTTTCATTATATATGTTCAATTTCATGACACTGTCCTTATATTCAACACTTTTTCTTTAATAAAAAATATAATATTGATATTTAAATATCAATATTATATTTTTTAATCTTTGTATATAAGGTATTTCTACTAATTTCTAACTTTTTCGAAACTTTAGAAATATTTCCCTTGTATTCTATCAAGCATTTTTTTATATATTCTGTTTCTAACACTTCCAAGGATACAAAATCTAAAGATTTATTGTTATTTTTTTCACAAACAATGTGAGAATCTACAATTTCTTCATTTTCATTTCTATTTTCTTTATCAAGTTTGTAGGAAGTTTTTCCCTGAAAGTTAACTACATTTTCAATAAAATTTTCTAGTTCCCTTATGTTTCCTGGCCAATCATAGTCAATCATAGATTTTTTTAAACTCTCACTGACTTTTGGAATATGTTTATTTAGTTTTATAGCTTTATTTCTCAAATAATATCTTAACAAAATAGGAATATCTTCTTTTCTCTCACGTAAAGAGGGTACAATAATAGGGATTACATTTAATCTATAAAACAAATCTTCTCTAAAGGATCCTTTTTTAACTTCTTCTTTTAAATTTTTGTTTGTAGCAGCAATAATTCTTACATCTATATCTATAGCTTCACTTGCCCCCACTCTTGTAACCACATTTTCTTGAAGAACTCGAAGAAGTTTCACCTGCATATGCAAAGGCATTTCACCAATTTCATCCAAAAATAAAGTACCTTTATTAGCTAATTCAAACTTTCCTGGGCATCCACTTTTTTTAGCCCCTGTGAAAGCTCCCTCTGCATAACCAAATAATTCACTTTCAATTAAATTATTAGGAATTGCCCCGCAATTTACTGCTATAAAACTATTATGAGCTCTATCACTTTCATTATGAATAGATTGAGCCATTAATTCTTTCCCTGTTCCACTTTCCCCATTAATTAAAACCGTTGAAGGACTTTTTGAAATAGCTTTAGAAAATTCTATAACTTCTTTAATAGCTTTACTTTCTCCCACAATATCATCAAAAGTGTATCTAGCACTATACCCTGAATAATGTTTTACTAAAGTTAAAATATTCTCTAGCTCTTTAAATGTGACCACAATACCAATCATTACTTTTCCGTCAAAAATAGGGGTAACAGACAAATGAAATGTGCCTTTTATATTCCCTTTTAAATTGGCTTCCTCATCTTCATAAACATTTCCCTTTTCCAAAGTTTTCATTATAACTTCCCAGTTTGGTAAAATATCATCCACTCTTTTATTCAAAATAAAATCTTCTCTAACCCCAAACAATGCTAAAGCAGCTTTATTAATTGTTTTAACCCTTCCATCTCTTCCAACAACATAAATTCCATCTTTCACCGAGTCAATCACTGCATTTATATACTCATAAGCTTCAATCATTTTTATTTCAGTTGAGTTTATTCTTAATTTGTTTTCTATGGACTTCACTGCAGCTACCACAAGCCCCAAAGAATGTGGATGTACATTTTTACTTTCCCCTGTTAAGTTTAAAGTACCTATAATCTTGCCTTTTTCATTATGAATAGGAGCAGCAGAACATGTCCATTTATGATATGCTGTAATAAAATGTTCTTTTGCAGTTATTTGAACAGGAATATTTTCTTTTATAGCTGTTCCCATAGCATTAGAACCTATGCTTTCTTCGTTCATATAAGCACCTACAATCATATCCATATTTTGACCTTCATTTAATATATCTTTATCCCCAATTACACTTAAAATACATCCATCTTTATCAGTTAATATAATAACAAATCCCGTATCCTTTAAAAAAGAGTATAGAGTGTTCATATCCTCAATAGCAGCATTAATTAAAAGTTTATTTTTTTCTATATTTTCTTGTATTTCTATTCCTTTAATTATTTTTTTAGATATAATTCTATCTTTTTCAACTCCATATTCCTCACTTCTTTTGTGAGAACGTTCAATTATGTTTTTATATAAGCTCTCTTCTTTCATTTATGCCATTCCTCCATAATCTAAAAGCACTCTTTCTTAATGGAGTGCTTTTCATTATATCAATATTCTATTAAGCTAAATATTTCATTAATTGAATAAGCATTTCATTATCAATATTTAAAAATCTTAAGCCATATTGTAATTTACCCTCTACTTCTTTAACCCAAACAATTTCAACTTCTAAATTACCTAATTTTTCAGAAAATAACCTAACATTCTGCCACTTGGATTTATCATCATATCCTTGAAACTTTCTACAAAGTATTTTACATCCTCCATCAGAAATATCCTGAATCTCACACACATGTGATTCATTATACCTGAGCCTCAATATAACCTGTTCTTTTGTAATAACTCTTTCTTCATTTCTAAATCTTGGTTTTTCAAAACAAACAAGTATAGTTATAAAAATCGCAATAGCATTATAAATTGACCAAATTAAATTTATGATCATATATGATTTAACAATAGAACTATTATTGCTATACATAACTTCAAATAATATCCAAGCAGTTATGTTTATTATAAGCAATACTATATGTGGTATAGCTACTTCCCAAGAAAACTCAATTTGTGTTTTAGGAAAAACTTTTTTTTCTTTATCCACTACATATTTCTTTTTAATGAAAAAAGCTTTTAAAGCTGATAAAGCTAAAAATGGAGAAAAAGCTACATTATAAACATGATTCCACCAAAATTTAGTTTTTTTATTGCCGCTTGCTAATTTAACCCACAAAGCATAAGCAATAAAATTAGGTATCCAAAACTTCAAAAATTTCAATGGTTCTGTTTCTATTATCCATAATCCAAATATAGCATATATAGTTGGAGCTATAATATAAATCAATTTAGCAATACCAGAAAATAAACTAGTATAATCCTCCAAGTAAATAATTTTTTGCATAAAAGACAATTTGCTTTTTTTAGAAAAACCAATTCTTCTATAATTATTTATTCTTACCTCATACTCTTGTTTTCTTGCTTTTACCATATCAATAAATCTTTCAGGTTTTAATCCACTTACTAAATTTTCATCCGTATATATAGATTTAAATCCATTAGATTGTAGATTCATAGTTACTTCTACTGTTTCTCCCATGCTTTCATTAGGTATATTTTTAATAGTTTTCAAAGCATTTCTCGAGAATATTGAATTACTTCCTTCATGAATAACTCCACTATGTAACTCTCGATGTTTTTGTAAATTTTTAAAAAAATAATCTTCTTCATTGGGTATTTTACTTAATATATTTAGATTATATTGAAAAGGATTTTCATTATAAAAAGATTTACTTATTTGTACAAAACCAATCTTATTATCGTTAAAATAGTGTAAAGTATTTTCCAGTATAGATGCTTTAGGAACCATATTGCCATCTAACAATAATATAAATTCCCCTTTGGAATTAATCAAAGCATGATTTATTGTTCCTGCTTTTCCATATTTATCATTAAATCTTCTTAATTCATGTATGCTCAATTCCTTACATAATGCTTTTCTTTCTTCAACATTAGTATTATAGCACAGGTAAATATTCATAAGGTCTTTATCATAATCAATGCTTAAACAAGCTGCTATTGTTTTTTTCAAAACTCTAATAGATTCATCTCCAGCTAAAATCAAAATATCTACCGAAGAAATAAATTTAGAATCTTTTTTTGTACTATCTTTTTTGTTTGAAGAAATACTATTTCCATTAATAAGATTCAATAAAATCCTTCTAAAAAAGCCCATCCATTCTGTTGTTAGCAAAATTATTCCTAGTATAAAGCTAACAATTCCATAGCTAAAAGGTATTGTGTACAAAGTCCTCCAAATCAAATAACCAATATTAAATAGCATAACACTTACAATAAAAATCCGCTTGAAATTTTTACTTTTTTTACTTAAGTAATATAAAATAAATATCCATATAATTGCCGAAATTGAAATTATACTATATATGTCTAAATTTAATACTTCACTTAAAATTCCCATGATTTCCTCCTGAAGTTTTTATTTTACTATATTCTCATTATCATATCATATTTTGCTATTCTTTTGAACTAAGTTTATTACCAAAAAAAAATTCAAAGGCTTATAAATATTGAATTTGCTATCCTTTGAATTTAATCTATTTATTATTTATTTTTAACTTTCTCTTCAAATTAACACCCTGGACAAACATTGCAAAGACTTTCCGGTTCATTGATTGGTTTTAAAATAAGCCCCTGTTTATTGTTTTCATTATCAGACAATATAATAAATCCTTCATACTCTTTAATTAAATTAGGATTTATTATAAAAGTAATATCCTTAATAGTTACCACTATGTCCTTTTTTTCAATTTTACCTTCAGCTATATTAAAAATACACCCACTGCATTTTTTTCCAAGATAGCTTATTCTAATGTTAAAATTTTTAATATCACTATATTCTAAAAAACCTTTAAATTCTTCATAAGCTTCATCACTAATTTTTATATATTCCATAATTTCTCCCCCTTATATCAACATTTAATTATCATTATGTTAATTATTATAGCTTATTTTTATCTTTTTATCAATAATTACTTATGATTTGTCCTACAAGAAAAAAAAATCCTAATAACACACGTATAAATTAATAGTTGAACAGGGATACCTATAGGAAGTTTTTACCCTAAAGTAACTTTATTTCTACCTGTAGCCTTGCTTATATACATCAATTCATCTGCCCTTTTTATCAAAGTTTCTATGGTATCACTTTTTCTAACTTCAGTGACCCCCAATGAACAAGTCACATTTAAATTTTCTTTTCCCTTTCTCAAAGAAGAATTTTCAATAAGCATCCTAGTTCTCTCTGCCAACTCATATAAATTCTTATCATCTTCCACCAAGGGGAATATAACAATAAATTCTTCGCCACTCCATCTTCCAGCCATTCCACCATTATTACTATAATTATTAAAATCCTTCATGCTTAGCGCAACCCCTTTCACCTTGTTTTTTAACTTCAATTCATATCTATTTCATATTCTTCAAAAACAACTACTTTATTTCTTCCTGAATTTTTAGCTTTATATAAAGCTAAATCAGCTCTCTTTAAAAATTTATCCTTATTTTCCTTCATATCATCATTTTTGTACACTGTTACACCAAAACTTGCTGTAATATTAATAGACTCTTTTAACTTATCTATTTCAACCCACATTTCTTCACATTTTTTTCTTAATTTTTCTGCAAGAACAGCTACCTTTGAAATTTCCAAACTAGCAACTAATATACAGAACTCCTCACCACCAATTCTTGCTACTAAATCTTCTTTTCTTATATTACTTTTAAGCATATTAGAAAAAGCAATTAACACCTGATCACCTATATCATGTCCATAACTATCATTAACTTTTTTAAAAAAATCTATATCTGCCATAATCAAACCAATATTGCCACATTCAGTTCTTTCAATTAAAGATATGTTTTCTTCTAACCTTTTATAAAATTCACGTCGATTACTCAAGCCTGTTAAATAATCTGTATTCACTAATTTAGATATTTCATTATTTGCTTTTTTTAACTCAATATTTTTTTTAGCCAATTCTCGAGTAAGTCCCATCATTTCAATGTTCATTTCCGACATTTTGCTAATAATTTCTTCCTCTGAAATAAACAAATCTTCCAGAAATACAATTGATTTATCTTTAAATTTAATAACCTTACCCTTTATTTTACTGACACGACCATTGCCTTTATTATATTTTACACTTATCATGTAAATACTTTCTACATCATTTTTTTTGTTTTCTCCCCTGTAAGAGAAATCATTTAATTCCACTTTTGACTCGATTTCAAAGTATTGTGTAAAAGGTTTATTTATATAATTTTCTTGGCTATTAGCTAATTTCGTGAAAGCTTTATTTACACATACTATATTCCTATCTTTATCTAATTCAATAATTGAAATACTAGAATATTGAAATATAAACTCATATATTTCATTAAAATCATAATTCTTCTCCTTCACCATTTGCCTCCTTCCACCACTCTCTAGCAGTATCAAGCGTTTCTGAAACGCTTAAAGATATTTTATCTGCGCCTATTTTAGACTTATTGTCAAAATAATTGAATGCTTGTCCTCCTGCTAATATTTTCAATTTTCTTAAATCATCATTGCCTTTAATTTCATCAATAATTTCCTTGGCTTTACTAATATTAAATGCCATGGTCACTGAAATAACTAGAAAACTTGGTCTTTCTTTTAAAATTGTTTTCACCAAATCTTCTTTGGGAATATTTGAACCTAAATATATAACATCCCATCCATCTAGTTCTAATAAATCTGCCACAATTCTTATACCTAACTCATGATATTCATTTGTTGCAGTTGTAACAATGATTTTTCCCTTAGTTATTTCAGTTAAAATAAAGTAGTCCATATATATATTAGCCATTATCCTTGAAATAACCGACGTAGCCAAATGCTCTTGTGAAATAGATATTTCCCCCATTTCCCAAGCCTTACCTACATCATACATTGCTTCTTTTATGATTTTTGTATATATATTACTTAAAGATTCTTTGTCATGAATAATTTCTTTTACTAATTCTAAGGAAGATTTGTAATCCCCTTCAATCAAATATGAAAATAACATATTCTTTTTATCTTTTAAAACTACTTCAAAAGGACTTTCTTTTATGGATAATTTTTTTTCTTCTATTGGGTTTACATCAAATTCATCGTAAAAATTTTCCATCCAATAATAAACTTCAGTTATTTCTCTAGCTGCAAAAATATCTAAAGTTAAATTTATCACCTGAATCCAAGTAGATAAAACTTCCTTGAAATAATTTTCGGAAAATCCTCTAGCTATATAGCTTGAAAAAACCCAATTTAAAGATTTTTCTAATAGCTCATAATCATTTAGCAAAAATACATTTGTCATAAATTTACCATGATTTTCATGATTATTGAACATAACTGTCAAAGGATTATCCCCTATTAAATTTTCTTTTAAAAGCTTTTCTTCCATTATATCATTAACTTTTTTGGTCATAACATCTAAATTTTCCTTATAATTCGTAGCCGAACTATAAGAAACAGTTTTTCCGTAAATCTTTCCCCATTGATTATCCATAAAATTCACCTCGAATCATAATTTTTTATCAATAAATTTAATTTAATTTTAACATATTTTGAATAATATTAAAATATGTATTAAATAGTTTCTTAGTTGTTTGCCTCAAAAAAATAAAAGAGGATAGTAAGTATTAATTTTACCTCCTCTTTATCTATCCTATATAGTTTTATACATAAAATATTTTTCTAGCTTTTTTTCTTCTTAATCATTGCAAGAAGAACCTTCTCCGGATTAATTGGTAAACTTCTTATATTCACTCCCACAGCATTATAAACTGCACTAGCAATTGCCGGTGCTGGAGTATTTATAACAACTTCCCCAATAGATTTTGCTCCAAAAGGACCTGTAGGTTCATAACTACTTTCAAAATCAACTCTTATATTTCCTACATCATTTCTGCCAGGTATTTTATATTGCATAAAAGAATCCGTATCCATTTTACCTTTTTCTGAATATCTTACTTCTTCAAACATAGCAAGTCCTATTCCTTGTGCGATTCCGCCCTCTACTTGAATCCTTGCAAGACTGGGATTAATAACCGTTCCACAATCCACCACAGCCACATAATCAATAAGCTCTATTTTTCCTGTTTCCGTATCTACTTCAACTTCTACAAAACCTGCTATAAAAGGCGGCGGTGAAACCGGACTTCCATGAGTTGCTGTACCAATCAATTGATTTTTTCCTACTCCAAGAGCTAGAGTTTGAGCCAACTTATCTAAAGATAATATAGCTTCCCCCTCCAAGGTTTTTATATATTCTCCATCAAACTCAATACTATCGATAGTTTTTCCTAGCATTTTTGCACCTTCAAATAAGATTTGTTTTCTCAAATCTTCTGCAGCTTTTACCACCGCCATTCCTGTCACATAGGTTGTACTTGATGCATAAGAACCAGGATCATAAGGTGAAATATCTGTATCTGCTGAATAAATGATTATTTTATCCATAGTTGTATCTAAAATTTCTGCTGCCATTTGAGTTAGTATGGTATCACTACCAGTACCCATATCAGTTGATCCTACAAGAAGAGTATAAAAGCCGTCATCGTTTAATTTAATTTCAGCTGAAGCTGTGTCTATCCCTGCAATACCTGATCCTTGCATAGTTACAGCCATTCCCACCCCTCTCACCTTGGAGTCGCTTACTATTTTTCTAGGATATTTTTCTTCCCATCCAATAAGTTTCTTTCCTTTTGCCACACATTTATCCAAAGTAGAGCTTGCCAAATATTCACCGTAGTAAGCTGGCATAGTTTCCCCTTCTTTTACTAAATTAATTTCTCTCATTGCAACTGGATCCATATTAAGTTTTGCAGCTAATTGATTAACAGTTGACTCTACCGCAAAAGCTCCTTGAGTTGCTCCATACCCTCTAAAAGCTCCTGCAGACATTTTATTTGTATATACTACATCTGCTGTAAATTTAACCGCTTTTGTTTTATTGTATAAAGGAAAAGTTTTATGTGCTACAAGTCCTATAGTTGTAGGAGCATGTTCTCCATAAGCCCCGGTATCAGAAAGAGCGTTTATTTCTATTGCCTTTATGTTTCCATCTTTATCTGCACCCATTTTAACTTTAATTTTCATAGCATGTCTACTTGTAGTAGTTGTAAAAGTTTCTTTTCTATCATAAACTATCGTTGCAGGTTTACCTGTTTTTAAAGTTACTATCCCCACAAATATCTCCACCGCAGCAGTTTGTTTTGCACCAAAACCTCCACCGATTCTTGGCTTAATAACCCTAACCCTTGATCTTGGTATATCTAGTGCTGTTGCCACAATTCTTCTTACATGAAAAGGTATTTGAGTGGAACTTACGCAAGTTAATCTTCCTGTTTGATCAAGATAAGTATAAGCTCTAAAAGATTCCATCATAGCTTGTGCCTGAGCTTGAGTATAATAAGTTTCTTCTACAATCACATCAGAATTTTTAAATTCCTTTTCTAAATCTCCATGTTCATAACTATCAGAACAAACAATATTTCTCTTAACCTGTGATTTAATGTCAAAATTCAAGTGATAATCCTCTTCAAAATGTATAACGGATTTATGGTCTATAGCTTCTTCCATATCTAAAACAGGTTCAAAAACCTGATATTCTACTTTAATAAGCTTTATAGCTTTCATTGCTGTCTTTTCATCAACAGCTGCTATAATTGCAACTTCATCCCCTACATATCTTACATATTCATCTAGAATTAATCTATCATAAGGAGAAGGTTCTGGGTAGGATTGACCAGCCAGTGTAAATCTTTTTTTTGGTACATCTTTATATGTTAATACACATTCTACTCCCGGCAAATTTTCTGCTTTTGATACATCTATAGCTTGTATTTTTGCAAAAGCATAAGGACTTCTAAGAATCTTAACAATCAAAGCATTTTGAGGAACAATATCATCTGTGTAAACAGGTTTTCCTGTAACCAAGGTCATACCATCTATTTTATTTATACCTTTACTTACTACCTTCATTTAATTTTCCTCCATAAACTTTTTAATTGCTCTTAACTGTCCCATATAACCTGTACATCTACATAAATTACCTGACAAATAATGTTTTATATCTTCTTCTGAAGGATTTACTAGCTCTTTTTTCATAGCTATCACTGTCATTATAAATCCAGGACTGCAAAAGCCACATTGTTCTGCTCCCTCTCTTACAAGGAACTCACCAAATTCTTTTGCTTCCTTTTGTATGCCCTCTAGTGTTGTTACTTTTTTTTCATTCGCTTTAACTGCTAAAACAGAACAAGAAAGTACTGGTTTTTCTTCAAGCCAAACAGTACATAATCCACAATTTGTTGTATCACAGCCTCTTTTAACACTAAAAAAACCATATCTTCTAAGAGCATCAATAAGCATTTCATCCTTTTCTACTTCCATTATCATTAAATTTTCATTAATATTAACTTTTATTTGCATAACATTGCCTCCTTGATAGCTCTTTTAACTAACACTTTTGAAACTTCTTCTCTATATTCTTTTGAAGCTCTTTTATTTCCTTCAAAAGTTAACTCTTGCACTGCCATGTCAGCTGCTTTTTCTATATTTTCTTCCGAAAAAGTATTTTCCGAAAGAAACTTAGATGCTTTTTCTGCAATTTCAGCTCTAGCAGGCCTAGCTCCTACAACAATAGTACATGTTTTATCTTTTTTAGCAACAGCCACATTTAATAAAGGAAAGTCTGCTGCTGAATTTCTAATCATTTTATATGAAGCATTTATATTTTCTTTCTTTATTATCAATTTAACAAGTATATCTTTTTCATATGGTTTCTTCAAGAAATCTTTTAATAGCATTCTTCCACCTTTAAAAAGTTCCACCTGGGTATCAATAGCTAACAACGGAGTAATAAAATCCGAAAATCCAAATCTTGAAAAAACTGACCCACCTACCGTTACAACATTTCTGAACTGAACACCAATAATATTACTTACTGCACTACATATTATTCCATTAGAATATTCCTTTAAAATAGAATTTATTTCAACTTCTCTTAAAGATGTCATTGCTCCTATTTCTATATAATCATTATCTTCTGTTATAAAATCAAGATTTATTGATGTTAAATCAATTGCTGTACCTATTCTTTTATTACCCATTCTAAGCCATGCACATCCACCTAAAACGGTATTATTCTTTTTCTCCATTAAAATTTCGTATGCTTCCTTCAAATCTACTGGCTGAGCATATTGTTGAATTGTAAACAATTAAATTCCCCCTTGAAATATATCTTTTGTTTTACCATAAATCTGTTCTGTTACGCGAAAATAATACCAGTTTAATGAAATCATTTTACTGGTATATATTTCTATTTCAATATTATACATGTACTTTTTCTGTGTACCTTTATAACCTAAGCTATATTTTCTTTTGGAAAAATCACATTAAGTACTAATGCAACTAAAGCACTCATTACTATACCTGATTCCCCAAATAAAAGTTTTATCCACTCTGGCATATAAGCTAGGATTTCAGGAACTAAGCCAAATCCTAATCCAAGACCTAATGAAACTGCTACAATAAGACCATTTCTACCATCAAGAGGCTCTTTAGTTATTAAATTAATACCACTAATAGCTATCATAGAAAACATTATTATTGCTGCTCCTCCAATTACACTAGCTGGCATTATAGCAATCAAAGCTCCTACCTTTGGAAATAATCCAGCGATAATCAAGAAAATAGCTCCTGTTGCTACTGCAAATCTATTCATAACACCTGTCAAAGCTACGATTCCAACATTTTGACTAAATGATGTATTAGGAAAAACTCCAAATAAGGCTGCAAGAGAACTTCCAAATCCATCTGCTATTACTCCACCTGATAATTCCTTATCAGTTGCTTCTCTTTTAAGTCCACCCATTGTTATAGCTGAAATATCTCCTACTGTTTCAACAGTAGTAACTAAAAACATTATACTCATAGCTACTATAGCATCCCAGTGGAAAGTCATACCAAATTTCAAAGGTGTAGGTAAACTAAACCATCCTGCATTACCTATTGCTGCAAAATTAACTTTTCCCATAAATATTGCTACTATATATCCTACAATAATTCCGATTAAAATAGATGATAAACTTGTGAAACCTTTAGTAAATTGTTTAAAGAAAAGAATTACAACTAAAACGATTGTCCCAAGTAAAAGGTTTGATAAAGAGCCAAAATCTTCTGCTCCTACTCCTCCACCAAAATATTTTACCCCAATTGGTAAAAGTGAAAGTCCTATAGCTAAAACTACTGTTCCAGTTACTACTGGTGGGAAAAACTTTCTTATTGGTTTTAAAAACCAGCCAAAAATAATTTCTACAAATCCGCCTATAAATGCAGCTCCTAAAATTCCCGCTAAACCATACTTAGCTCCTATTGATATACAAGTTGGAATAAATCCAGAGCTTGTACCCATAACAATTGGTAATTTTGCTCCCACTCTACCGATAGGATAAAGTTGAATCAATGTAACAATTCCTGCAATAAACATAGCAAATTGAATTAATAAAATCTTATCTTCTACAGGAAGTTTAATAGCCCCAGCTACAACAATTATAGGAGCCACGTTTCCTGCAAACATTGCAAGTACATGTTGCATTCCCAGTGGTATTGCTTCTCCTAATGGTGGTGTTCCATCCAAATCATAAACGCTTACTTTTTTACTCATAAGTCCCTCCAAAATATTATTTTTTTCATATGTATTCCCCTCAGGAAGTATAACATAAATTTATTAACTTGTGAACCATTTAAGTAAAGTTTTGTTTATGATTCGTTACATGCCGTACATTGTATAGATTTAAATTCGTCTTTGTACGTATTTATTCTTTTTTGACATAGCTTTTACTATTCTAAACATATAAAGCTAAACATATAAAGCTAAACATATAAAGTTAAACTCTATAGGATTAAATATAAAAACTTAGCTGAAGAATAAATTATATCATCCGGAAAATCATATTCTAATGTATGAAGTTGTGGATGATTTAATCCTGATCCTATTCCAAACATACATCCTTTAACATCTTTTAAATAATATCCAAAATCTTCTGACCATCTGAAGGCACTATGAATCTTTTCTGTTTCCACATTGTTATTAATTGCAACTTGTCTTATTTTATCAACACACTTCTTATGGTTTCTTGTTTCAGGAAATTCATCGCAAAAGGATATACTATACTGTAGTTTATTTTCTTTTGACACTATCTTTGTAAATTCTTTTATTTTATTTTCAATCTTATTTAAATCATCTTCATTTTCTGCTCGAATAGTAGTCATTATTTCTCCATAACTTGCCGAGGTCCCAAAGGCCTTTTCACCTATTGAAACATTTATTAAAGTAGATAAAACCATTCCTTTGTAGTTACCTATTTTAGGAGCCTCACTAATAAATTTAATAATGTCTGCAGCTGCTATTGAAGGATTAGTTCCAAATTCAGGATAAGCCGCATGAGAAGGTTTGCCTTTAAGTTTTATAATCATTCCTTTAGATGCACAAGCAAAAACTTCTTCTTTAATTAAAATACTTCCTTTCTTGTAATTAGGTATATTATGAAAAGAATATATCTCATCTATATTGTTTTCCTTTAAAAAATTATCTTCAACAATTTGCTTTGCTCCTTGTCCTATTTCTTCCGCAGGTTGGAATAATAAATATATATTTTTATGATATAATTTATTCTCCTCAATAAGTAAAGCCAGCATAACAAGAATTGAAGAATGACCGTCATGTCCACACTTGTGAGATACCCCTTTATTTATTGAACAGTATCCTGTCTTTATATTTTCATCTATTGGAACAGCATCCATATCTGCTCTAATAGCTATATTAGGTAAGTTTTCTTTATTTTTATAAACAGCGTAAAAGTAACCCTTTTTATCTACAATTCGAAAAGACGTATTTCTTTTTATGAAATTCTTTAGTATATTTTGAGTTGTTTCCTCTTTTCCAGATAGCTCTGCATTTTTATGTAATTCATGTCTTAATTCTACTACAAGTCTTAATTTTTCTTTATCCATCATTACTCATCCCCCAACTCTATTTTATGTGAATTTTGACTATATCAATTATACCACAATAGCCCCTCTAGCCTACCATTGGTATACAACTTCATTGTGTTGTATGGCTTACGCCATGTGGTAGGACTTCGTCCTGAGGTAGCCCTTCAGACTGAGGTGCAACAAATTGGTTCACGGTTCACGGTTGAGGAGAGCTTTCGATTTGGCGAAAGCTTTAATTTAATTAAAAGATAAAAATACAATAATACTAATTGAAACTAGTATTATCTAAGATTTTAACTTTACTTAATTCAAAGATTTTCGAAGAAAATCCTCATTAATAGCCGAAAGGCTACCACATGGCGAAACCATACCATGGCCGCTAGCCTGCCACCATAGTCCTCAAGGCCTACCATTATTTCTTATTTCTTCTTCCCCACCTATCCCTTCTGGACAACCACCTTGCAACTCCAACTTCATACATAATATCTATCTATATATTACCCATTTCAATTTTCAAACATATTATACATAGTAGAGATTTTTATTCTCTTACAATATTACCTTGGAGATGATAACGTAATGTCAAAGAAAAATCATTCTCGTCCTCACCATAAAGATTTTTGTATTGATGATGATTCTAATTTTTCAGATAACCATTGGGATGATTCAGAATATCCAAATTATATTGAGGATGATACATCAGGTTTAGATTCTTTTTGTGACCTAGACCGCTGTACAAAAATAATTGTAATTTTATTGTATATATTATTAGAAATATTTAAGAATTGCCAAATAGGACCAACCGGACCTACTGGCCCTGTTGGCGCAACCGGACCTACTGGCCCTATTGGTCCTGTTGGCGCAACTGGTGCTGTTGGTCCTATGGGTCCTGTTGGCGCAACTGGTGCTGTTGGCCCTA
>NZ_FQXM01000013.1:19554-115568 GCF_900129965.1 Clostridium grantii DSM 8605
TGGCCCTATGGGTCCTGTTGGCTCAACTGGTGCTGACGGTCCTATGGGTCCTGTTGGCGCAACCGGTGCTGTTGGACCTACTGGCCCTGTTGGCGTAACTGGTGCTGTTGGCCCTACTGGCCCATCAGCTGATAATCTCTGTGATTGTTGTTATAATCCTATGAAAAAAGTAATAGAAAAAATACAAGAAAGTGCAAATGGCTCAATTAAAAGAACTTTTATTGGTCCTTATATAAATGAAACTCATGCATATATACAAATTATTAATGTTACAGCCAATGACTGTATCGTTCAATTAGGTAAAAATAGTATAACAGATGACCCAATATTTACTTCAATATGCAAAATCGCAGCAATAGAATTAACCACAGATTTAGATATAACTTTAGAACCTTTCCCAGATCCTGATACAAAAACTGGCGAATGTGGTTGTTGCGAACGTCCTATTAGAGAATATCTTAAATCAATAGAAGGAGAAACTGTAGATATTAGGGTAGGTAATGGACAAAATGTAGATATTGGAGATAAAATAATTTCAGATGTGGGTGAAGGAATTCTTCGTTTAGATGGTACTGGTACAGGGACTGGTTCAGTTAAACGCTCCTATGTATCTATTTGCAAGATACTAACCATAGAGTAATTTAATTTAAAAAATTTCATAAAACAAGAGAATATTGGAGGAATATTATTTGATAAATATTAGTTTATGTATGATAGTTCGTGACGAAGAAAATACTTTAGCAAGATGTTTAGATACTGCAAAGGATTTGGTGGATGAAATTATAATCATAGATACCGGCTCTAAAGATAAAACAAAAGAAATTGCAAAAGAATATACAAAAGATATATATGATTTTCCATGGATTGATGATTTTGCAGCGGCTAGGAATTTTTCCTTCAGTAAAGCTTCAAAAGACTATATATTCTATCTTGATGCAGATGATATTATTCTCCAAGAAGATAGAGAAAATTTCAAAAAATTAAAAGAATCTTTGGACCCTTCAGTAGATTCTGTAACAATGAAATATAATGTAGGCTTCGATGAAAATGGGAATGTAACTTTAAGTTACAGAAGAAATAGATTAGTAAAAAGAGCCAATAATTTTAAATGGTATGGACCTTGTCACAATTATTTAGCTGTAAATGGAAAAATCATAAACACAGATATTTCTATTACTCATCATAAAATAAGACATCAAACTGATAGAAACCTAAATATCTATAGAAATAGGATAGCAAGAGGGGATAAGTTTTCTTCAAGAGATACCTTCTATTTTGCCAATGAACTATATGACCATAAATTATTTGATGAAGCTTTAAATAATTATGATAAATTTTTGAATATGCCGGACGGATGGTCTGAAAATAAAATATACGCTTGTGGAAAAATTGCAGACTACTATCACTTCATTGGTGATAATGTAAATGCAATGAAATATTGTTTTAAATCTTTTGAATATGATTCTCCTAATGCAGATCATTGTTGCAGACTTGGAGATTATTTCAAAGAAAAAAGTAGCTTTAAACAAGCTATATTTTGGTATGAATTAGCTATCAAATCACAAAAATCTAATGATAACTGGGGTTTTGTAAACCCTTCTTATTGGACGTGGATTCCACATATACAATTATGTGTTTGCTACTATAATTTAGGTGAAATCGACTTAGCTTACACTCATAATGAACTTGCTAGAAACTTTAACCCTAATGAGGAATCTATATTATATAATACAATTTTTTTTAAAAACTTAGGGTACAACACAAAAAAAGCTGAATAGTATTCAGCTTTTCTTACAAAATATTTTTTCTTATAATTTATTAATAACTTTATCTTCATTAGTATTTTCCAAAATCTTTTTAAATTAAAAATATAAATAACTTGTTTATATTTTAGAATTTAACTAAATTTTAACTAATTTAAGACCTTGCAAACATAATTATCATTCTATCATAATTCTAATAGGAATTCTATTATTCTCATAATAAAATTCAATAATTTTATCTTATAAATGCTAATTCTTTAATTTTTTTTATAATTTAATTACTTTTAAATTTAAATTTCATTCACATTAGGTATTTTTATGGTAAAATAGTATTTGACTTTTATATTTAAGATATGCTTAATCATTAATAAGGGGAGAAATTTATGTTTAATCAATATTTTGGTAATTACTTACTTGAAAAAAAAGTTATAAACTCAAATCAGCTTAAAGAAGTGTTAGAATCTCAAAAATCAGTAAAAGTTAAACTTGGGGTTTTGGCTATTAATAGCGGGTATATGAATGCTGCTGAGGTATCTCATGTTCATAGTTTGCAAACTATACGTGATGAAAAATTCGGAGAAATTGCACTTAACGAAGGTTATTTGACCGTAGAAAAATTAAATGAATTACTTACTAAACAAAAAGAATCTCTTGTATTACTAGGCCAATCATTAATAGACAAAGGGTATATTTCCATAAATATGTATCAAGATTTACTTTCACAATATAAACAAGATTCTGGTTTTACTTCTGAAGAACTTGATTCAATACGAGATAATGATATTGAAAAAATCGTGTCTGTACTTTTGAAATCCGAAGACTATAAAAATAAAGAAATTATTTCTAAATATACAGAACTTTTCATAAAACAATTTATTCGATTTATAGACCATGAAATATTTATAGAAAAACCTGAAATAATTGATTTTTATGATTTTGAAGATTTGGTTTACCAAAAGATAGAAGGAGATTATTCTATTTTTTCTGGTTTTGCTGGTTCTAATGAAGTGATGAAAAATATAGCTTCTATTTATGCTGAAGATTTATGTGTGGATTCTCCAGAAATCATTGAGGACTCAGTAAAAGAATTCTTAAATGGTATTAATGGGTTGTTTTTGTCCGGCTTATCCAATAGTGGTATTGACTTAGAATTATCCATACCCTCATTTCAACGCCAAGCCAATTTAAATACTCCTAATAAAATGTATAAATTTCAATGTAACTTAAATTTTGGATCAATATATTTATTAATATGTACAGAGTATCCTTTAATTAAATCATTAAACTCAAAATAATAAGAAGGGGAGGTAATCTAATGGCAAAAATACTAATTGTTGATGATTCTATTGTAGCTAGAGCTAAGCTAAAACATATTATCATAAATGCTGGTCATGAAATTATAGGTGAAGCCGAAGATGGCTATGAGGCCTTTAAATTATATAGAGAATTAAGTCCTGATATAGTTACTATGGATATCATCATGCCATTTTTAGACGGAATAGGTGCTTTAAAACTAATAAAAGAATATGATGAAAATGCAAAAATAATTATGTTAACCGTTTTAGGACAAGGCAATAGAATTCTTGAAGCTTTAAATAGCGGTGCTGTTAATTATATTAATAAACCTTTCAATGAAATCAAAGTTTTGGAAGCAATCAATGATGCTTTGAATTGATACTACATATAAGCTTTAAATTTTCCCTAATTCTTATTTACAAAATTTATGCAATATAGGAGCGCTCAATATTGAGCGTTCCTATATTATTCTTTATTCCGCACTTTTTAGTGACTCTATCATATCTATCTTGTCAAATTCTTTGTACATTGCTAAATTTACAATAATTGAAAACGAAATTGTAAGTAACACTGAATATAGAAAATAACTAGGTTGGATTTTTCTTAAAAACATCATTACATTAGTTTCTGCGGTAGTAATGACAAAAGTGTTTAGTAATAGTCCCACCCCTATACCTGTTAAGCTACCAATTAAAGTTAGTATAATATTCTCACGATAAATATATGACGCAAGTTCACTATTATAAAAACCTAGAAGCTTTATTGTAGATAGTTCTCTTTTCCTTTCATTTATATTTATATTCGTTAGATTAAATATTACAATGAAGGCTAACACTCCTGCCGATGCTATCAATACAAAAACAACAGAATTTATACTTTTAATTGTTTTATTAAAATCAAAATAAGTATTATTCCTATAGCTTACAGATCCAATCCCTTCAATAACACCAATTATTTTTGAAGTATTATCTTGAGAACTGTCCGAAGTATCCTTTAAGTTTCCATAAAATCCATTAAACTCAATGTCTTCTTTCATTATTTTTTTATAATAATCATTACTCATATAAATATAGTGCTGTATATAATGTTCTGTTATAGCTTCTATTTTAACTTCTACTGATTTGCTATTTATATTTACCTCAAATGTATCTCCTACTTTTTTATTCATTAGTTTTCCTAACTTTTCAGTAATGATTACCCCTTCATTGTTTAGATTAAGTTCTTCATTCTTCATAGTAAGGTTAATATATTTATTAAGTTCAGTTTCATCCTCTGTAACCACAATATAAGAATCCACTATGCCAGATTTAATAGTATCTATTGTAGCATTTTTGGTGTAAGCAAATAAAACTGATTCCACATTTGAGTCTTCCATTATTTTAATCTTCATAGTTTCTTTTTCACTACTATCTATATCTTTACTAAGAGTGGACTTCATATCATATCTGTATATATTATTAAATTGACTTTCTGTAGCCCCTACTACTCCCGATTTAATTCCAAAACCAGTTATCATTAAACCAGTACATGTGGCAATTCCTATTACCGTCATAAAAAATCTTTGCTTGTATCTAAAAATATTTCTTGCTGTAACTTTTCTTGTAAAACTTAATCTTTTCCATATAAAAGTAGCTTTTTCTAATAATATAGCTTTCCCGGACTTAGGTTGTTTTGGTCTTATTAAATAAGCTGGTTCTTCTCTTAATTCTTCAAGTGTAGCCAAAACTGCTGCAACAGTAGTAAATAATATAGCTATTATTGAAGATAGAAATGCCAATTTATAGTCAAAAGGTGTTAATGAATTTGGAATTGCATAAAGCGTACTATATGCATTCATTATAAGAGGAGGAAAAAGTCTAAATCCAAAGGATATCCCTAGCAAACTTCCTATTATACTTGCAGCTAATGCATATATTAAATAATGTAAAACTATGGTGTTTCTTGAATATCCCAAAGCTTTAAAAGTTCCTATTTCAATTCTATTTTCTTGTACCATTCTTGTAATAGTGGTCAAACTAACCAAAGCTGCTACCAAAAAGAATATTAATGGGAAAGCTTTTCCTATATTATCTATTCTTTCGCTATCCTGTCTATAAGTTTCATATCCCACATTAGTCTTTCTTCCAAGCACATACCACTCCGGAACTTTAATATCCTCAAGTTTATCTCTGTTCTTCTGAATCTCTAACTCTCCATCTTTTATTTTAGTATTCACTTTTTCTTCTTCTATTTTTAATTCTTCTATATTTTTTAAAACTTCACTTTCCGCTTCATTAAGCTTTTTAGCTTCTTCTTCTAGTTTAATTTTTCCCTCAGAAAGCAATTTTTCTTGCTGTGCTAATTCTTTTCTGCCCTTATCAATTTCTGCTTTACCATTATCAAAATTACTTTTCAAGCTTTCTATGTCAAAATAGGGTTTAATAGATTCTAAACTTTCATTGGTTTTTAATGAATTATACATGGAATCAAAATCTTTTCCTTTTATATTTTCTTCATATAAATAACTTAAATTATTGTATTGATTACTATATGTTAAATTTGTGGGATTGAAATTCAGTTGTTTTTTTGCATCTTCTACCATTAAAGCAATTGAAGATGAAATATTAGTAGCTGCTTGCTCTTTTGATAAATTAAGATTTTTTTCACTATCATCTAGTTGCTTTTTACCAAGAGAAATTTGTTTTTCTCCTTCTGTTGCTTTTTTATCAAAAGCTATTTGATTTTCCTGAAGAAGTTTTTTACCTTGCTCAATTTTCAGCTTTGCATCATTTAATTGCTTATATCCATCTGCAAATTTATCCTGTGCTTCTTTTTCAGATTTCAGAAGTTTTTCTTCTTCCTCATTTATTTTACTTTCTCCCTCTTGAAATACTTCCTCATATCTAACATCACTTCTTATAACTCCAAGTTTTTTTAAATTCTCTTCTATCTTTGACACAATCTCATCATATTTATCATTATTTAAAAGGCTGTCCTTCGACTCTTCACCATTGATTTTCACATATATCTCTGTATAAACTTCACTTTCAAACACATCTGCAAGTATATAAACAAATCCTCTAACAGAGCCATTCCCAACTGAACTTAGTTGTCTTTGAGCAGATATATATAAAGGGGATTGAGCTGAACCCACTATTGTAAATTTGTTATTATTTAAATCCTCACTTATTTCTGTTTCTTTTCCTGATTTAAGTTCTATTTCATCACCTATTTTTAAATTATTATCCTTTAAAAATAGGTTTTCTACCACTGCTTCATTATTATTTTCCGGTTCTCTTCCTTCAACTACCTTAATTTTATTTATTCCTGTTTCACTAGGTAGAGAGTTCACATTCACCACCATTGCCTTGTCTTTATTTTCAAATATAGCATCTATAGAGAAAGCTCCCTCAGCCTTTTCCACCGAGTCATCTTTTTTAATTTCAGCTAAATCATCCATTGTAAGTCCCATGGTAGAAACTAATTTAAAATCCATAAAATTTGATTCCTTCAAATAAGCATCTGCTGATTTTTTCATATCAGGACTTGTAGCTCTAACCCCAGAATAAAAGGCTACTCCCATGGCAATTATCATTACTATTGATAAAAATCTTGAGAAAGTTTTTTTTATATCTCTATATAAATTTTTATAAAATGTTTTTTTCATATCTACCACTCCAGGCTTTCTATAGAAATTGGATTATCATTGGTTTTTACACTTTCAATTTTCCCACTTTTCACAGTTATTATTTTATCAGCAATAGGAGTTATAGCAGAATTATGAGTAATAACTATCACAGTCATACCTTGCACCTTAGAGGTATCCGACAATAGTTTCAATATTGATTTACCTGTATTATAATCCAGTGCCCCAGTAGGTTCATCACAAAGAAGTAATTTAGGATTTTTTGCAAGAGCTCTTGCTATGGAAACCCTTTGCTGTTCTCCTCCTGAAAGCTGTGATGGAAAATTTTGCATTCTATTTTCAAGGCCCACATTTTTAAGGACTTCTTCTGGTTTTAATGGATTTTTACATATTTCAACTGCAAGTTCTACATTTTCAATAGCATTTAAATTTTGTACTAAATTATAAAATTGAAATACAAACCCTATCTCATCTCTTCTATACTTTGTAAGCATTTTTTTGTTGTAGCCACTTATGTCATTTCCATCCACAAAAATATTTCCACTAGTAACTTGATCCATTCCGCCTAATAGATTAATTATAGTAGTTTTTCCAGCACCACTAGCCCCAATTACCACCACAAATTCACCTTTATCTATGGAAAAAGAAACATCATCCACTGCTTTTACTTCTACTTCCCCCATAGAGTATGTTTTCTTTACATTTTTTAGTTCAATAAAATTATTCATCCTTTGTCTCCCATTCTATATTTTCACAATGTTTTTTCAATTTAAGTTTTACAATCAACATAAAAAGAGTAGTATTATCTACTCTTTCTATTATATACCACTTTTAAATTTTATCTAGAATAAAATAACTAACAACTGCTGTTAGTCCCCCTAAAGTAGTTCCCCATATTAAATCAATCACAGTAATAAGTATAGGCCAATCTTTTAAGGTAGCAAGATTAGTTAAATCATAGGTAGAATAAGTTATCAGCCCAAAAAACATACCTACAAATAAAGCATAAGTCCAACTATTTTTACTTAATGCTGGATTTAAAACGAAGAATACTATTCCGCCTACAAACAATAGATAGAAGACTATAGCCGCCACCCAATTAGGTTTTGGACTCATTATATATCCCAGTTCTCTTGAATATAGTTTTTTAGCTACAACTCCTAACCAAATTAAGTCAACACCCATAAAAACAATAAATGTTATTAAATAAGTTTTTATAATATTCATACTTTACTCACTCCTTTTCTTAGGAAACCAAGGAAAAAATGCATTTGTTTCTTTCATATATTTCCTAAAATCTTCTCTTTTTTTATATTTTTTTTCAAGCATAGTAACTCCTGATATAAAAACTATCAAATAGGTAATTAATATAGGACTAACTATTGTATAAACTCCCCCGTTAACAGATAGTGCCATTAAAAATATTCCCCACCACATGGTAGCTTCTCCAAAATAATTAGGGTGCCTTGTATATTTCCAAAGTCCATATTTCATTAATTTCCCTTTGTTAGAAGGATTCTTTATAAACATCTTTAATTGATAGTCTCCCAAAACCTCAAAGATATATCCCACTATCCATACCAAAATTCCTACAAAGTCTAAAATATTAAAACTTTCATTATTTGATTTATTAATAGTAATGATGGTTAATGAAATAATGTACATAAACACCATTTGAAGAAAATAAACATTAAAAAATGCTTTAATTCTTACAAATTTTTTACCCCATCTTTTTCTCATATCCACATATCTATAATCCTCTGGCTTGCCCAGATTTCTTGCAGCTACATGATATGCTAATCTTATACCCCAAAGTGATACTAATATAAGCGTTATTGATGCTCTTAAAGTATAATATCCTCCGCTAAAGAAAGTAAAAATCGCTACTACAACAAATCCTAATCCCCAAGCAATATCTACTATAGAATTATTATTTAAAATTTGTCCTATAAAAAATACTAAAGTAAAATATATTAATAGCACTAAAGCTGTTTGCAAATAAATCATAATGTTACACTCCTTCATTATTTAAATTTTTATAATTGGTTTTCATAGGGATCCCTATAGGTTAGCAATATATGAAATTGCTACTGCCCCATCTCCCGCTCCTATTGCTATAATTGAAGATGTTTCATCTATATACTTAGGTTTTTTACCTATAACTTTTTCAAAAATTTCCGCCCAATTTTTAGCTTCACCTTCATTATTTACATGCACAATAGAATATTCTTTAATCCCCTTGTTTTTCACTATTTTTTCTACCAATTTAATTGTTTTGTTTAAACTTGCTTTATTACTAAAAGCAACTCCTTGTAATCCCCCTTTTCCTTGTTCATCCAAGGTAACTATAGGTTTCATATTAACCATTTTTGCAATTCTTCCAGCCGTTAAACTTAATCTACCAGATTTAATCATATTATCTATTTTCTTAACATTAACTAATATCTTAGTTCTTTTTATGGTTTTTTCAATAGCTTGTACAATTTCCTCTTGTTTTTTACCAGCTTTAATTTCATTAACTAATTCCATTACTAAAAGACCTTGAGCACCAGAATTTTGTTTTGAATCAATTACATTAATTATCTTATCTTTCTTTCCTTCATTAAATTTTTCTGAAACTTTAGTTATAATATTGTAGGTTCCGCTTAATTCCTTGGAAACAGTTAAAACAATTATTGATTTATAATAAGTTGATAAATATTGAAATATATTTTCAATTGTCTTAAAATCTGGTTGAGAACTTGTTGGTAAATTCTTATCTTTATCCGCAAATTCAAGAATTTTTTTATTTGTTATGGTAAGCTTATCAAAATAATTGGTATCTTCTACTAATATATTTAAATTTATTATGTGAACCTGATTTTCATCTATAAATTCTTGTGGCAAATCTGCAATAGAATCTGTTAAAATAGCTATATCACTTTTTCTATTTTCAACTACATCCTGTTGTTTTTTCATATCATCTGCTTTTTGATAGATAATTTTTCCTAGTTCACTCAAAACTTCAAAAACTTTAAAAGGATGATTTGTATGAATATGAACTCTAACTTTCTTTTTATTTCCTGCTACAACCAAAGAATCTCCTGCTTTTCTTAGTAATTCTTTTATTACATTACTATCCAAATTTTCCCCTTCTAGTAAAGCTTCCGTGCAATATCTAAATGTAATATTTTCATGGTTATGCTTTATTTCCTGGAAAATAATCTTATCATCCCTAATATTATCAAGTTGAATTTCTTCATGATTACTTTTCAAAAAATCTATGAATCCTTTGATAAAATAAGTAAATCCTTTTGCTCCTGAATCTACTACAGATGCCTTTTTTAAAACACTTAACTGATTAGGAGTATTTTTTACCGCTTCCTCTAATTGTACATAAGCATGATTCAAAATTTCAATAAAATCACTATTAGTTTCCTTAAATTTATTTAAACCTTGGGACCAATCTTTTATAACTGTAATCATTGTTCCTTCAACCGGGTTAGAAATCGCAGCATAAGCATAACTCACTGCATTCTTATTAGCTTTTATAAAATTATCTATTGTTAAATGTTTCTCATTTTCTATTTCATCGCTAATTCCTTGAAGATATTGAGCAAAAATAATTCCTGAATTACCCCTAGCCCCACCCAAAGCAGCATTAGCAATTGATTCTACTGTATGTTTTATAGTTTGTCCTAACTTAGATTCATTTATTATTGAATTCATTGTTGAATAAAGATTACTTCCTGTATCTCCATCAGCAACTGGGAACACATTTATTTTGTTTAAATTGTTTTTATTTATCATAACCTCTTTAGCCCCTGATAAATAAGCATAATAAAGTTTCTTGTTATTAATTTCTGTATTCATCTTGTCACCTCTTTTAATTTATAATGAATAACTATTGTTTGTTAGTTCTTGTAATTATATAATACCATGTATGTTTAAATTTTCAATGTATTTCGACAATTTATTACTTTTCTTTTTAAATAAATAAGTTATTTTTATACTCAATAATAAAAAAAGTAGCCAAGTATCATTATGTTTTTACACATAGATACTTGGCCCTTTTTTATTCTTCCCATTTTTCATTTAAAACTTTTTCAACAAATACTTTAGCTATATAAGAATCAAACTGCTTATTTGAATTTAGTTTTATCTCTTTTACTGCATCTTCAATACTTAAGCCCGCTTTATACGGGTATTCATTAATCATTGTATCATAAGCTTCCGCTATACTTAATATTTTAGCTTGAAGTGGAATTTGTTTATCTATTAATTTTCTAGGATATCCATTACCATCAGGTTTTTCGTGATGTGATAAAACATAATCTGCTATATGTGCTAATTCACTTACTGACCTTAATATTTGATATCCAATTTCAGGATGTCTTTTAATCTCAGCTCGTTCAATTTTATTAAGTTTTTCTGGTTTATTTAGTACTTCTGCATTTATAGCTACTTTGCCTATATCATGTAATAATCCCATAAGCCCTAATTCATCAATTAATTCAGAGCTTAAACCAATGGCTTCCCCAATTGCTTTACATAGTTCACTTACTCTTTCACAATGTTCTTGCTCTTTTGAATTTTTTTCATATAAACTTCTAGTAATAAGCTTAATAGTTTCATTTTTCATACTTCTGCTTTCCAAAAGTTTTTTTCGATACATATTATCTTCTGCTTTAGTATAAATTTTTTCAAAATCCTCATCAATTGAATTTTTTGTTTCCCATCCAAAAGAAACTGATAAAATAGTTTTTTCTATTTTTTCTTTGTCAATAGCTGCTTTAATCCTTTTAATTATTATTTTCGCTTCATCAGAGTTTGTATTTGGCAGCAATAAAACAAATTCATCTCCACCTGTTCTAGCTACAATATCATTTCCTCTAGTTTCGTTAGCAAGAATTTTACCAAATCTTATTAAAACCTCATCCCCAATTAAGTGCCCAAAAGCATCATTTGTTAGCTTTAAACCATTTACATCTGCCATAACTAATGTTATAGGTAGATTTCTTTTATTGTCTAATAGTTTTAGCTCTTCTTCATAAAATCTACGATTAAAAAGCCCCGTCAATTGATCATGATAACTTAAATAAATAACTTGATTCTCTGATTTTTTTCTTTCTTCAATATTACGGCTTACCCCAACAACCTCTATTTCGCCCATATGATTGTATCTGTATTTTGAAGATACTTCAACCCAAATAATATCACCATTTTTACAAGGTTGTTGAATTTCATTAGTATAAGAGTAATATTTATCCGGTTCTTTAATAAAACAATTAATACCTCTTTCTATAACATTTGTCATAACATCATAGGATTCCTTGGTCAAAGCTTGTTCCAAATTTTCTTCCATAGCTTCTTCTGGGGTATATCCTCTTAAATAAAATATAGAAGGACTAATATAAGTAAATTTATTTCTATTGGTATTTAATACCCATATAACATCAGAGGCATACTCTGTTAAAAGTCTGTATTTTTCTTCACTTATTCTAAGCTCATCTTCTATTCTTTTACGCTCTGTTACATCTATTATAAAATTTAGTATTGCTTTTTTTCCATCCCAATTTATTTGTATTCCATTTGTTTCTATCCATCTAACTTCTTTATCTTTTCTAACTATCCTAGATGGTTGCCAAGTTTTATATTTTTCACCCTTTAAACGTTCTTCATGAATAATCTTAACATTCTCTTTATCATCATCATAAACAAAATCAAGAAAATCAATTGACATCAATTCTTCTTTTGAGAATCCAGTTATTTCTTCTATCATAGGGTTACATATTTGTATTTTCATACCTTGAATAACAATAATTCCCTCAACTGCATTTTCAAAAAGAAGTCTATATTTTTTTTCACTTTTCCTTAAAGCTTCTTCGATCATTTCACATTTTAAATTAGGTAAATCTTCTAAAATAAATGAGTATTGATCAACAATAGATTTATCAAAATCTTCTTGCATATTAATCACCTGCCCTCTAGATTTTACTTCATTAGTTATTTATTTTCTTAAAATCTTAATTATATATATATATAATTAAACACCATAATTACTTATAAATAAATAGATTTTAACAAAATACTTCTAATTTAATCATATAAATAAAAAGGCCCTTTAGTCTTAGTCATTATCCTAAAGGGCCTTTTCACTATATCTCAATTTTTATTTGCAATTAATCTATGATTAAACAGTTTTATTTAAAAGGGTTTTCTGTATTATAAATCATTCCTTTTGGTTGATTAAAACCTACTTCTTTAACACCTAAATATTCAAATAAACCATAAATAGCTTTTCCAAAGTGTCCAAAAGCAACTGCTCCATGATGTGGGTATCTTTTTTCAATTAATACATGACGATAAAATCTTCCCATTTCAGGAATTGCAAAAACACCGATAGCTCCGAATGAACGAGTTGCCACTGGTAATACTTCACCTTCTGCAACATAAGCTGTAAGTTCTGCATCTGCATTACTTTGTAGACGGAAGAAAGTAATTTCTCCAGGTATAATATCTCCTTCAAGAGTTCCTCTTGTTATATTTGGTTCTTGATTTGGCTCTAAAGCTCTTGCCATTATCATTTGATTTTTCATAGTTCCACATGTTAATTTGCAAGCTGCTGTGTTACCACAGTGGAAGGCCATAAAAGTATCTTTTAATGTATAATCAAACTTACCTTTAATTTCTGATTCATACATATCAGCTGGTACTGAATTATTTATATCAAGTAATGTTACAACATCTTCGCTTATGCAAGTTCCTATATATTCACTTAATGCACCATAAATATCAACTTCACATGACACTGCAATACCCATAGCAGTCAAACGACTATTTACATAACAAGGTACAAATCCAAATTGTGTTTGGAATGAAGGCCAGCATTTATTAGCGAAAACAATAAATTCTCTTGATCCTTTATGATCTTCCATCCAATCTAATAATGTTATTTCATATTGAGCAAGTTTTGGAAGAATTCCAGGCATTTTGTTACCTTCTCCTAATTCTTTTTCCATACTAGCTATAACTTCTGGAATTCTTGAATCATTTGCATGTGCATTAAAAGCTGCATACAAATCAAGTTCTGAATTTTCTTCAATTTCAACACCTAGGTTGTATAATTGCTTGATTGGAGCATTACAAGCTAAGAAATCTTGTGGACGAGGACCAAATGAAATTATTTTTAAATTCTTTATTCCAACTAATGCTGTAGCAATTGGTCTGAATTCTGCAATCATATCTGCAACCTCTGTAGCTGTTCCAACAGGATACTCAGGAATATAAGCTTTTATGTTACGTAGTGCTAAATTATAGCTTGCGTTTAACATTCCACAATAAGCATCTCCACGACCATTAATCAAGTTGTCTCCGCTTTCTTCTGCAGCAGCCACAAACATAACTGGTCCATTAAATTCTTTTGCAAGTAAAGTTTCTGCAGTTTCAGGACCAAAGTTTCCAAGATAAACTACTAAAGCGTTAACTCCAGCTTCATTTACTTCTTTTAATGCTTCTCTCATATGTTTTTCATTTTCAACAGTTGTTAAACATTCAAATATATCACCATGTTCTTTTTTATAGGCTTGTACTACTGCTTCTCTACGTTTAACTGATAATTCCATCGGAAAACAATCTCTGCTTACCGCAACAATTCCTAATTTTATTTCTGGCATATTTTTCATAATTTTAATTCCTCCATTATATTTTCTGATTTTATTTTTCTGATTTTATTTTATTGAAATGTTTTTTCCTTTTAAACCGATAAATGCACCTTTTTCACTTAAATCTGTATCTTCATGACCAATTAGCCACTTATTTCTAGCAAATAGTAATGCATCTTCACCAATTTTTTCTATTTTGTTTTCTAAAGCTAAATTAGTATCTTTAGGGAGTACTACAACACACTTAAATCCATTTTCATTTGCATTACAAGGAGCATAATGAAGTGTAGTCGCATAAACTTCTATAATAGTTCCTGCTGGAACAAGAAAAGCTTCTATATTTGATGTAGCATAAGTATAATCTTCTTCAATATCTTGCTGAGAACCTATAAGAAGAATAAGATCGGTTACAGCAATATTTATTTCAGATGAACGGTGATATTCTACTGCATTTAACATGTAATTATTTCCGTTACAAAAACCTATTTGAATAGGTAATTCACCAAATTCTCTTGTTCTTAATTCCTCACCAATTTTTAAATCCTCTAATTCTTTGATTGATGGCTCATAAATCACATCACTTGGCAATGGAGTAGTTTCCATTTTTTTCATTATTTCAGTACAATCATAATTTTTTAAAATTTGACCATATTTTTTAAATTCTTTATCTGACACTTTTTTAATTAACATAGCTACCTACCTTTCATCTAATTCTATAGGAATCCCACTGGCATACCTACATTTTTATTTAAGTCGCTTTGTAAGTTGACTTTATAAAGTGACTTTTTAAACTCTTTTTAATAAGTCTATTGTACTTCTATTTTGCTTTTTCTTCAATAGTTTTTCGTAAACTTTTTCATATTTTTTTATTTCACTATAATTTCCCTTTTTAATTCCATTAATTTACACAATAAAAAACCTAACAAATTTTATTTGCTAGGTTTAACTTTCTAAATATTTAACACTTCAATTTATTTGTACCCATTCTTTGATGAAATCCCAATCTTTGATAGTTCCATCCTCGTTAAGTATTCCTAAATAAACTCCGTCTGCTTTTCCTACCTGCCATATTGCTTTTCCCGAGTTATCTTTATCTGATATTTTATTTTCCTTTACATAATCAAGGAATTTACTTTTACCCACTCCATAGGTTTCCGATACATATCCCACTAAATATATATCGATACAGCTTGCCCCAAAATCTGATAACTTTCTATCTAGAATATGATTTCTTATAATTGATTTCCAGTGGCTTTTAGGTGAACAAACTATCTTACTATTTATATCTTCTATCCTATAGGCTTTATAACTTCTTTGTTCCCATTGTTTTAGTTTAGAACAATCACCTTTGACTTTAACCAATTTTTCTAACATATTTCTCAAATTGCAAACTGTAGGAATAACATTACTATGAATATTTCTACCTCTAATATTATGTGGTAAAATATTTTCTTTTTTATCTCGTTGCTTACTAAAGAACTTCTCAAACATTTTGTCTCATCTCCATTTATGTAATTAATCAAATATTCATGATAAGGTTTTCAATAATAATTATATCATATTAATTATAAACATGTTACTTGATACAATAACGAATTTTACAACTGTATATTGGAGAATTTTACAAAAGTAGAGTTATATTTTTAATGAATATTATTTTTTAGTAATATAATAATATTTTTGTCATTTTTACATTAAAAGCTAAAAAATTGTAAAAATTTTCATTGACAACTATAGGAATAAGTAGTAAAATAATGTTAATATTTACTAGCATAAATGTAAAAACTGAAAAGTGAAAAGCAAATTTGTCGAAAGATAAAGACGCAAAACCACAGGTCTAACTATAGTATTCTATATATGACGGCTGGGTTGCCTAACGAATTTTAAGCGTAATAGGCAATGCTCTATTGCTTTTTTTATGTACACAAAAAAAATTATTAATATAATTTTTTTTAAAAAAAGGGGAGGTGAACTGTTGCAATAATTCTATAAAGATATAATAAAATCTCATATAAATTAGTGGGTATATTTTAACTTATTTTGAGTTATAATATTAACTAGCTATTGTGAATCCAATATATTGCGAAAGTGATATAGTCATAGGATAGAACCTTGATGGTGTTAGTGTTAATAAAAATATTTGCGTAAGTAGTTAGCGAAAATCAAGCAAAATAAGTAAATACAAGATATTGCAAATAAAAGCAAACTTGTATATGTACCATGCGTTGTATGGGAATTTAAGCCCTAGGAGTGTTACATCAAACGAAAGTAGCTTTATAGCAAAATCGGACACGGTGAACAGGGAATTAAACAATACTTATAGATTTTTATAGGTTATCGGCAACGGCTTTAAAATGAAAAAGTTATTTACTATTTTTTTAACAGCAGTATTAATGTTATCCTTATTTTCACCAGCAGTTTATGCATCAGAAAACGATGTACAAACTGTTATAGAAAGTGTAAACAAAACAAATGAAAAAATCGATAAAATGATAAACAATGCAATAGAAAAAGTTAATAAAGAAACTATAAAATACACAAATGATTTAGAAAAATCAAATGGCAAAGAAGATAAAATCAAAGAATTAGAAGAAGACTATAATTATAAAGTTAACAAAATAATATTCGATTTAATAAAAGACACCAATAAAATAGCTGCTAATACCAAAGAAAAAGCAGCTGAAAAAGGAATCGAAGTAACCTGTGAACTTGTTGAAGTACATATTGGCGGACAAATTGTTTGGATAGATCCATTAATAGTTGGCGCATATTAATTAAATATTTTTTAATAGGAAAGGGTGTAATTACACCCTTTTTTTGTCTATTTAATTTTAAAAAAAATCTTAACTTTTATTATTATTATAAATTTATGAAAACATTGTGAATTTACATATAAATGAACATGGATATTTAAACATATTTTATGATATAATCATAAGATAAACCCTTAAGAGCTTAGTTTTAAGGAATAATACCTGTAAATCTTGGCAAATTATTTTCAATGAAAAATTAATTATTTAGGTAGGTATTAAATTACTAAGGAGGACTTAAATGAATACCGGAGTACATATATGCACTCATGATGAATATATAGAAAAAACAGTTCAAGATTCTGCGGAACTAAGGTTATTAGCCAAAGGTGATGGAACCGAAGTAATGATTCAGAAAATCAAGGGTAATGAAACAGTTTTCATAGAACCAAGTGCTTTAAGTGAAACAATGGAATTTTTTTATATATTGAATGGTGAGTTAGAATTATATAAAAACAATTGTAAATCCATGTTAAAAAAAGGAGATTTTTTTTATGTACATCATTTAAATGAAACTGTTCAATTTTGTACCTTAGATGATGTAGAATTACTATATTTTTCAACACAACCATTATTTCATTATCTTAGCAATGCCATAAAAGAGTTAAGCGAATTATCAAAAAAAGTAGAGACAAAGGATAAGTATACTCATGGTCATAATAAAAGAGTAAAAGATTATTCAGTTAAAATTGCAAATAAACTAAATCTTTCAAAAGAGGTCATAGAAAATATTTTATTTGCATCCCTTTTCCATGATTTAGGCAAGATAAATGTGCCTGATGAAATATTGAATAAACCAGGTGGCTTAACTGATGAAGAATTTGATTATATAAAAAAACATCCTTTAGATGGAGCAAATTTAGTTGAGAAAACTTATTTTAAAAATATAAAAAAGATAATAATACAACATCATGAAAGACTCAATGGCTCAGGATATCCTAACGGAATTCAAGGTGATGATATAGTGGTTGAAGCTAGAATTATTGCTATATCTGACACTTATGATGCAATGACAACTAATAGGCAATATAGGAAAGCATTATCCCCACAAATAGCAATAGATGAATTAAGAAAATTAAGTAGAACTCATTATGATGAAGATATAGTTTCTACCTTTATTAATATTCTGAAAGAAGAAGGCGAAATATAATAAAAAGGTGTGCTCAAAATTGTGCACACCTTTTTTTGGCTCTTTAGTTTTGAAAATTTTTCAAAATTAATCATTAATGTTTTTCTTAATTTAATTTTATTTATAAAATACTATACGAAAATAATCAATATATTCCTTTAAACTTTCTATAATCAAAGCTTCAGAACATTTTTTTCCTGATTCCATTTCTTTATCTATAAGATTTTTTAAAGTGGAAGAAACTATAAAACAAGTTTTTTCATAATCTACATTCTCTTTAAACAATGTTAAATCAACATTGTTAAAAACTCTTTTAACTAAAATATCCGTAGAAGCTCTTTTTCTTTTCTTTACTTCATTTAGAATTTCTAAATTTTCTTCACTTTTAGCTGCATCTACGAAATTCATCACATTAGGATGCTTTATTAAAAGCATAGCTAGCTGGTTCATAAGCTCTTCAATACGATAAAATAAATCTGGATGTTTAAAATCAACGTAATTTGTCAAATATACTTCAATAATATTTTCTGCATAATCATAAAGATAGAAAAACATCATTTTCTTATTTCCAAAATATTGAAATATAGACCCTTTAGAAATACCTGCCTTTTGAACAATTGTATTGGTGGAAGCTTTATCATATCCTGATGTTGCAAATTCTTCCATAGCATAATTTATAATATTATCTTTTTTTTCTTTATTTAATTCATCAATTTTCATCCTTTGTAACTCCTTAATTTATATCCAAAGGTTTTGAACTTTCTTTAGTAGCTTTTCCTTTTTTATTAACAACTACTCTAGCTACACTTGCTAAAGCTTTTATACTTGGTTTTTCTAAGTTCTGCTGGACTTGTTTAAAAACTTTTCGAACTGGTATATGCTGTGGACATCTTTTTTCACACTTGCCACAGTCAATACAGCTACTTGTCCAATGAGCCTTTCCATCTGCACTTTGAATTCCTAGATAAGTCATATGAGATATTTTGGCCCCCATCTTTGAAAACATATGATAGTTATTTAAATTTTTGAAAGCAGCTGGAATATCAATTCCTGCAGGACAAGGCATGCAATAAGCACAGCCTGTACACCCTACTTGCATTAATTTATTATAAGTTTTTCTTACCTTCTCCACAATATTAATTTCAGTCTCCGTCATACTGTTCGGAAGAGCTTCTGAGGCAATTTTCATATTTTCTTTTATGTGATCTTCTCTATTCATACCAGACAAAATCATAGTTACTGCAGGGTGATTCCATACCCATCTAAGAGCCCAATCTGCTGGACTTTTCTTAATCTCTGCGCTATCATAAAGTTTTTGCACCTCTTTTGGGATTTTACCTACCAGTGATCCTCCTCTTAAAGGTTCCATTACAATAACACCCATACCTTTACTATAAGCATATTCAATACCTTCTATGCCTGCCTGGAAATGTTCATCTAAAATATTGAATTGAACTTGAGTAAACTCCCAATCATAGCCATCAACAATTCGCATAAAATCTTCTTTCTTTCCATGAAAAGAAAATCCCATATGCTTAACCTTGCCCTCTTTACGAATCTTGTCCATAAAATCTATAATTCCTAGAGATAGCATCTTGTCCCAAGACTTGCCATCTAAAGCATGAAGTAAATAATAATCTATGTATTCAACTTGAAGTTTTCCCAATTGTTTTTGAAAGATTTCTTCCATAGTTTCTCTTTTATTAATAATGTAACAAGGTAGTTTTGTTGCAATTTTCACTTTTTCTCTATATCCATCTTTAAGTACATATTCCCCCAAAAAACTTTCTGAAGCTCCTAAATGATAAGGATAAGCAGTATCTAAATAATTCACTCCATTATCAATAGCATCTCGAATCTGTTTCAAAGCTTTATCTTTGTCAATTAAACTTGAAGCTTCTCCACCAACATGAGTTGGTAATCTCATACACCCATATCCTAAAACAGATAATTTTTCAGTAGAATTTGGCATAGTCCTATATTGCATATTTTTTCCTCCCAAACTATTTGATTATATTATTTTTTCTGATTACAAAACCACTTAACTATCTCAATGACCACTGTGGTCATCTTAATACTATCACAAATGACCACTGCGGTCAATTTTAACTTTAAAAAAGAAGACTAGCTATATATTTTTTATAGAAATATATAGCTAGTCTTCTTTGAAGAAACTTACTAAACCACTGCTAATCTAGATGACAATTTTGGCTTACTTAATTTTTTAACTTGTGTCATATTTTTAGGATTTAATATCTCTTCTAATTCTGATTTTTCAAGTATTCCTTCATTAATAATAATATCTTTTACTGTTTCTCCAGTCTTTAAAGCTCTTTTAGCTATTGTAGCCGCTTTTTCATATCCTATATAAGGACAAATTGCTGTAATTATTCCTACACTGCTATCTACTAAGTTTGAACAAACTTCTTTATTTGCAGTTATGCCTACTATACAATTTTTAATAAAAGTGTTCACTCCATTTGTAAGCATTTCTACAGATCCAAATAAATTATAGAATATAATTGGTTCAAATGCATTTAACTCCAATTGACCTGCTTCTGCTGCCATGGTAATGGTAATATCGTTACCTATGATATTATAAGCAACTTGTGTCATAACCTCTGGGATAACAGGATTTATTTTTCCTGGCATTATAGAAGATCCATTTTGCTTAGCAGGTAAATTTATTTCTCCAAAACCAGTTCTCGGACCTGAAGACATAAGTCTTAAATCATTAGAAATCTTAGATAAAGTTACTGCACAAGTCTTTATTGCTGAAGATACTGCAACAAAACAATCTACATTTTGAGTACAATCAATTAAATCTTCTGCTCTTGTAAGATCTAATCCTGTAATTAATCTAAGAGTTGGAACTATCTTATTAAAATATTCATAATTAGCATTTAATCCAGTACCAATAGCTGTTCCCCCTAGATTTATGCATTTTAATTCTTCCTTTGATCTTTCTAATCTTTTTATATCTCTATTTATTGCTGAGGTATAAGCCTTAAACTCTTGCCCTAGTGTAATTGGTACTGCATCTTGCATTTGAGTTCTTCCCATTTTAATAACATCTTCAAATTCTTTTTCTTTTAATTCAAGTGCTTCACTTAATCTTCTCAACTCATTTATTGCTTTATCTAAAAGTCTTAAAGTTGTTATCTTTCCTGCTGTTGGAATTACATCATTTGTAGATTGACCCATATTTACATGATCATTTGGGTGGACAATGGAATACTCTCCTTTATTGCCCCCTAAAATCTCTATTGCTCGATTTGCTATAACTTCATTTGCATTCATATTGGCGGAAGTGCCAGCACCTCCTTGAATAGGATCTATAATGAAACTTTCAAATAACTCGCCATTTATTATTTCATCACAAGCTAAAACAATTGCTTTTTCAATCTCTTTATCAAAAAGCTTAGCTTCCCCATTTGCTATAGCTGCTGCTTTCTTTATTTCTGCCAATGAACACACAAAATCTCTATTCATTTTCAGTCCCGATATAGTAAAATTTTCAGCCGCCCTCAGTGTATGCACCCCATAATAAGCCTCACTTGGAACAAGTTTTGAACCTATTGAATCACTTTCCATTCTAAACTCCATAATAAATTACCCCCGTCTGTAATTATCTAAAAATATTATAGGTAAATACTATCATTTAGCAGAAAATTATTCAATACTAATTGCTAAACCACGTAATTATTTCTGTTTTATGCTTTTCCAAGAAAAAATATACTGTTTTCTTTGTCTTTAAATCTTTATTACCGAATTTTATTCCCCCTAAAATATCAATTTTCCACTACCTATCAGGATTAACAGAATAATGATACTTAGGCATAGACAAAACCACATTGGTATTGGTCTTTAAAACTCCCTCTACGCTTTTAATTCTCGTAAGAAGTTTTTCTAAAGTATAAGTATTTTTTGTCACGATTTTTATTATATAATCATATCCTCCAGCAGTGTATAAGCATTCTAATATCTCGTCTTCCTTTTCTATAAAATTCATAAACTTTTCAGTAAATTGTGGTCTTTCTAAGCTTACATTCATTACAGCCATCAAATCTTCTCCCAAACTCTCATTATCAAGAATAGCTGTGTATTGTTTTATAACTCCCGAATTCTCTAGTTTCTTTATTCTTTCTCCTGTAGCTGACAAAGAAAGATTTATTTTACTACTTATTTCAGAATTTGATATTCTTGCATTCTCTTGTAGTATTTTTAAAATATTAATATCTATACTATCCATTAGGTTACACCCCTTAATTTATATTAACTTTAATAATTATACCATGAAATTTATTTATATTCATTAATCATAAGTATGGGTTAAAGTTAAGATAAATCATATATTTCATAGAAATCATAAAAACGTGAAAAAAGAGAAGGACTAATCCTTCTCTCTAAACTACATATAATATATCCAAAATACCGCTACCCTATAATTGACACCTATCCTCCGATAGGTGGGTGTTCTCAATGATAAATCTATCTCTTAAAAGCCATCTAAGGGTCTCACAATAAGCCCATATCATCATCAATATTTTGAACTCCCTTGCTTAAACTGTAGGTTCAATACAAGAGCACACGTATAATTCAGAAATATTAACTATTTAATTTTTTGTTTCTCTCTAAATATAATATAGCAATGTTTTTTTAAAATATCAAGAGGAAATTTCTAGATTTATAAAAAAAATAGCTTAAAGAAAGCTATTTTTTAATATTTTACTTTTTAGCAAGATACTTTCTAATATCAAATGCAACTGCTGTTATAATTATGGCACCTTTAATTATTTGTTGCCAGTATGGATTTACTCCTACAAAAGTTAATCCGTAATTAATTACACTAAATATTAATACCCCAACTACAACTCCTGGAACTGTACCAACTCCACCTGAAACCGACCATCCACCTACAACACAAGCTGCAATAGCATCAAGCTCATATCCTGCTCCATAGTTATTTGTTGCTCCACCTGTTCTTGCGGCTTCCAAAACCCCAGCTATACCATATAATGTACCTGCAATTATATAAAGAGCCATAATATTCTTTTTAACATTAATTCCTGATACAATAGCTGCTTCTTGGTTACCACCAATTGCATAAAGATTCTTACCCAATGTAGTTTTATTTAAAATTACGTATATTATAATTATTACTGCTATAGCTATTAATATAACATAAGGAATCCCTAAAAATGACCCTGTTCCTAGCTTAGAAAAATCTCCTCTTAATCCACCTATTGGTTGTGAATTGTTAGGAGGAAGATTAAAATAAATTGAGTTTGCACCATAAACTATAACCATTGTTCCTAAAGTTGCTATAAAAGCCGGAACTTTAAATCTTGATACAATAAATCCGTTAATAGCACCCACCAAAACACCAATAAGTATTGCAAGTATAACAGGTATAATAAGATTCATTGCTGGCAAATTAGGATAAAACTTATTAGAATAATCAGCTGATTGAAGCATGGAAGCTGAAACTACAGCTGAAAAACCAACTACACGGCCTGAAGATAAATCAGCTCCTCCAGTTAAAATAATGAAAGCCGCACCTAAAGCTATAATTACCCTTGTGGAACTTTGAATCAATACATCTCTCATGGATCTTACAGATATAAATCTTGGATCTTTTATAGCAATGGCTACAATTAATATAACTAAAACAATATATATAGCGTATTGTCTTAAAAATTCCCCAGTATTTTTTTTGTTTATATTTAAATTAAACATAATTACTCCTCCTTATTTATAGCTAAACATTACTAAACTTAATTTCACTAATACAAATTTATAGTTAAAGTGATTTATCTTTAAACCATATACTTAGTTGCTAATTTCATGATTTCTTCTTGATTTGCTTTTTCTCTATCAATGATACCCGATAATTTACCTTCGCACATAACCATTATTCTATCGGATATACCTAGCAATTCAGACATTTCTGAAGATATCATAATAACACTTTTACCTTGTTTTGCAAGCTCTATTATTATTGAGTAAATTTCATATTTAGCTCCAACATCAATTCCTCTAGTTGGTTCATCCAATATTAAAATCTCTGGATTAGTTAAAAGCCATCTGGACAAAAGTACCTTTTGTTGATTACCACCTGAAAGATTTTTTATTGCCGTTTTTATTGAAGGTGTCTTGGTTCTAAACTTATCAATATACTCTTGTGTATCTTTTTGCCTTTTCTTCTCGTTTAATAATCCAAATTTATTTAAATAATTAGATAAACTAGCTATAACTGTATTTTCAACAATAGATAATGCTGGGAAAATACCTGTTGCACGTCTTTCTTCTGTTAATAAAGCCATTTTATGAGCTATAGCCTCTGTTGAGGATTTTATTTTGACTTGCTTATCATGGATAAACATACTTCCTTTTTCAACTTCTCTTAATCCAAATATAGCTTCAAATAATTCAGTTCTTTGTGCTCCAACCAAACCACCTACGCCTAAAATTTCACCTTTTTTTAATTCAAAAGAAATATCTTTGAAAGACTTAGGAGATGGAGAAGTAAAATCTTCAATCTTCATTATTGTTTCACTAGGTTTATTATCTTTTGGTGGAAATCTATTAGTTAATTCACGTCCAACCATTCTTGATATTATTAAATCTGTTGTTAAATCCTTTGCTCGCCATGTACCTACAAGAGTACCATCCCTCATTATGGTTACATCATCAGATATTCTAAGAATCTCCTCCATTTTGTGGGATATATATATAATGGCAACGCCCCGATCTCTCAAACTATTAATAATCTTAAATAAATGTTCAACTTCATTTTCCGTTAAAGATGAAGTGGGCTCATCCATAATTACAATTTTAGAATTAAAAGAAACCGCTTTTGCAATTTCCATAGATTGTAATTTAGAAACGGACATATCTCCTGCTTTTATTTTAGGATCAATTTCTATCTCAAGACTTTTAAATAATTCCGTTGTATCATTATACATTTTTTTACTATCAATAAATTTTAGTGGTCCAAATTTTACTTCTGGAAATCTTCCTAACCAAATATTTTCCATTACATTTCTATATTTAACCGGATGTAATTCTTGATGTATCATTGATATTCCTAACTCTAAAGCTTCTTTAGAGTTATTTGTATCTACTTTTTTACCTTCTAATAATATTTCACCTTGATCTTGATGATATATTCCAAATAAACATTTCATCAATGTAGATTTCCCTGCTCCATTCTCTCCCATGAGAGCATGTACAGTTCCTTTTTCAACCTTAAGAGTAACATTATCTAATGCTTTAACCCCCGGAAATTCTTTAGTTATATTATTCATTTCTAAAATATATTTTCTATCATCCATATAATTGCCTCCTGTGGATATGAGTAATTACAAAATAGAAAACAAGAGCAAAGCTTTAGTTTTTACTCTTGTTTTCTAAATCAAAACTATCTTTTATTACTGAGCGTCACTAATATTGTCTTTTGTTATAGGTTTGTAATCGATCCAGATATATTTTCCATCAGTTATTTCATAACCAGTATTATCTTTTGAAGGAGTTTCTCCATTTGCAAGAACAAATGAAACTTTATAAGTAGCAACACCTTGGTTTTTAGCATCGTTCAAAACTGTTCCAAGCATAGTTCCATCTTTAATAGCTTGTAATCCAGGTGCAGTTGCATCAACACCAACTACGGGAATGTATTTATCCCCTGTGAAATATCCTGATGCTTTTAATGCTTCTATAGCACCAAGAGCCATATCATCATTGTTTGCAAGTACAGCTTCTATTTTATCACCAGATGATGATAAGAATGCTGCCATTTTTTCTTGCCCTTTAACTCTATCCCACATACCAGTATCTTCAGCGATTTTTTCTACTTTGATTCCAGCAGCTTCTATTGCTTCTATTGAATACTTAGTTCTTAACTCAGCATCTTGATGTCCTGGTTCACCTTTCAACATTACATATTGAAGAACTCCATCACCATTCAAATCAGCTTCTGGATGTGCTTTCCAATAATCAATAATTAATTGACCTTGCATAGTTCCTGATTGTTCAGCTTTTGCACCTACATAATAAACTTGATCCCATTTTTGCATATCTTCTGGTAATGGTTCACGGTTAAAGAATACTACTGGTGTTTCAGCTGCTTTAGCTTTATCAATAATTACACTTGCAGCAGTTCTATCAACTGGGTTAATAGCTAAACTATCAACTTGCTTTGTAATAAATAAATCTATTTTATCATTTTGAGTTGTTTGAGCATTTTGACTATCAACTATATCCATTTCAGCATTTCCTTTTGCTGCTTCATCAATAGCGTTTCTAACTCCAGTCATAAAAGTATCATCAAACTTGTAAATTGCACAACCGATAGTTGGCATTTTGTCTTCAGTCTTTGTATCTCCAGTACTTGCTGTGTTTCCAGTATTGCTATTGTTTTTAGAATTACCACATGCTGCCAAAGAAGTTAGCATTAAAGATGCTAGTAAAATTGATATTGCTTTTTTCATAAAAGTTACCCCCTGTTAATTTTTTTTTTCATTTCCATTAAATTTAAAAATTTTGAAAGAGTTTTTGTAAACCTTTAAATATATATTATCATCTTTTCAAACTTGTAAGAATATAAAATCCTATGGTAGTTATATAAAAATCCTATGGCATTGTTTACATGAAAAATGATAATAATTATAGTTCACTATAATTATTATCATTTTTCTCTATAAATATACTGGATAAAATATACTACTAAAGTCAATTCACAAAAGGAAATATGAATTTTTCATTCTCTGGTAAAAACATATTTTCTTTATTTATAACTTTAGAACCTGTGTCTATATATTCTTCAATCTTCTCTGAATTTATAGAACTACTAGCATTTTTCACACTTAAATATCCCATATTAAAAGGATTTTGTATTATAGTTGCTTGTATTACATTTTTCTCAATATACTGAATTTCTTTTGGTGTAGAATCAAAGCCTACAATCTTTATCCCATTCATCAAATTCATTTCATAAATTGCATCAGCGACTCCAATGGTGGACACTGAATTTAATGCAACAATGGCATCTAAGTTTGGATACTCACTCAAAACATTTTTAGTTAAAGTGGTTGCTAAACTAGAATCTTCTGAACAGTATTTTTTTGCTACAACTTTAATATTAGGATATTTACTAAGTGTATCTAGAAAACCACTTTCCCTTTGGTCTCCTGTAAGGTTTCCCTTAACATAGCCCATTAAAGCAACATTTGCTTTTTCTCCCACAAGATTAATCAATTCTTCTCCTGCTTTTTTTCCTGCCTCAAAATTGTCCGTTGCTATAAAAGAATTGATGGCATCGGTTTCTAAATTAGAATCAATTATAATAACAGGTATTTTATGATTTCTTGCTTTATTAGCTATATCCACTAAAGCTTTGCTATCAGAAGGGGCCAAAATAATTGCATCAACCCCTTTATTTACTGCCTCACTTACCATTTTAATTTGTGCATCTATATCACTTTCATCTATAGGAGCCATATAATTAATTTCCACACCGAACTCTTTTGCCGCAATATCTGCTCCCATTTTTACAGTCTCCCAATAATAATCCTCTCTTGATTTAACAATTAAAGCAACTTGTTTAACTTCACTACTGGCATTAATTTTCTGCTTATAACTACAAGAGGTTGCTATTATTAAGGGAAGTATTATAACTATTAATTTATTAATTTTAATCAATTTTTTCTCTCCTCTTCAATTATAGGTAACAACAATTGTACAATAGTTCCTTCTTCAAGTTCACTTTTAATCTCAATTCCATACTCATCACCATAAAGCAACTTTAATCTTTGATTAACATTTTTCACCCCAACACCCATCTTATTTTCTTTTAAATCTGTTGATTGTAATTTTTCTAAAGTTTCCTTATCCATACCAACTCCATTATCTTCCACTAAGTAAACTAATTTATTATCTTTTATAAAAACTGATATCTTTATATTTCCTTCATCCACCATATATTTTATACCGTGGTAAATTGAGTTTTCTATTATAGGTTGAAGAATGAGTTTTAAGGTTTTATAATTTAAAGTACTTTCATCTATTTCAAAACTAAATTCAAACTTATCCACATACCTTCTTTTTTGGATAATTAAATAATTTTTAACATGCTCTAATTCTTCTTTTACTGTAATAATATTTTTTCCTTTACTTAAACTTATTCTAAATAATTTAGCTAAAGCTGTAACCATTATTATTACATCATCTGTTTTTTCATTTTCAGCCATCCACACTATAGAATCTAATGTGTTATATAGAAAATGAGGATTTATTTGAGCTTGAAGGGTATTCAACTCACTTTTTCTTTTTAATTCTTGTTCAACAACAATCTGATCCATTAATTCTTTTATTTTTTTTACCATAACATTAAAAGATTCTGAAAGCTTTTCTACTTCAGTTTCCCCTTTTATATCAATAAAAGTATCAAATTTACCTTCTTCAACTTTTTTCATTGAAATTTCTAATTCCTTTATAGGCTTAGAAATTTTTGAAGATATAAAAGCTGAAATCAAAATTGAAACAATTACCACCACAATAATTATATACACCAAAAATTCATTAGTGCTGTTTATAGTTTCGTTAATTTCATCAATAAAGTAAACCCCCACCAAATCCCAATTGGTATTCTTTATAGGTTTTCTTGTTATCAATCTTTTAACATTTTGTTGGTCTTGAATAAAGCTTCCATAAGCATTATCTAATATTTCCTTTGTGTTTTCAATTTTGAGTCCATTATATATCAAAGGTTGTTGTGAATGAAATACAATATTTCCTGAGCGGTCTGTTATGAATATATACCCCTTTTCCCCTAAATTTATAGATGTACATAAATCATTAATTGATTTAAAATTCATATCTACCAATATAACAATGGATTCACTTGTCTTATGGCTATTTAAAGGAGATATAGATTTGCTTAATGACAATACCCAATCATATTTACCTTCATAAATATTTTGAACATGGGGAGAAGAAAAAATATAATTATTTTGTTTTTTTATAGAGGCTAAAAACCATTCTTGATTTTTTACATCTAAATCCTCTTTAGTTTTATAAGAAGGAGTGGATAATAACAATTCTCCTTCGCTAGAAAAAATATTTATTGAAACTATGTCCGTTCTAGTACTTAAAATCACATTTATTTGTTCCGTTAATTTTTCATCAAATATATTATCGTTTGTTATAATACTATTTTGGATAGTATTTGAAGTTTCCATCATGGTTTTTATATAAAAATTTAAATTTAGATTAACCTGTTCTATAAACTGATCATTGTTTAAAGTTACTTTTTCTATGGCATTATCCGAATAATTCTTCGATAATGTTATTCCTATAAACAACATAGCACTAATTATTAATATGCTATATGACATAGAAATTACAAATTGCAAACTTTTAAATTGTATAGAATTTAATATTTTTTTTATAAATTTCACTTTTTTTCTCCTTAAGAACAATCCTAGCCATTTCTATAACCTGTAGGCGATTTCCCGTAAAGTTTTTTAAATGAATAGCTAAAATAATTTGATTCTGCATATCCTACTTTTTCAGCAATTTCATAACTTTTTAAATCTGTTGATTTTAAAAGTTCCTTAGCTTTTTCCATTCTTTTATTTGTAAGATAATTTACAAAAGTTAAATTAGTTTCTTTTTTAAAAATATAACTAAAATAAGCTGAGCTAATATGAAGGTATTGACATACTTTATTTATAGAAACATCTTTATTATGATAGTTGTTATCGATATAATCTAATGATTTAATTACTAAAAGTTTATACCCCTCTTCTCTTTCTTTTACAATGCTATCTTTAATTTTAAAACATATATCCTTTAGCCAAGCTTTTATTTGATTAACATTTTTAAGGTTTTGTAATTGAATAAACAAATTACTATTTTTTCCGAATATAGTGTCAATGTCTACATTTGATTCCTTTGCTGTTTTTAAAATAGAAGTTACAATATCCAAAAAAAATATTTCATAGTCTTTGATAGTTACATTAGAATTAATAAATTTATCAAATATGCTTTCAATGTGATTATTGATTTCCTTTTCCGTTTCAAATTTTATGGCTGTCACTAAATCCTTTACTTTGGTATCATCCTGTACTATTTCTTCATCTTTCTTAGCTTCAATGTCTTCAATAAAAATAATTCTATTGTCTCCTAATAGAATTCTATAATTTAATGCGGACATAGCACTATTATAAGAAAGATTTAATGAACTAATATCTGTGACAAAAGTACCTACTCCTATGGTAGCTTTATATTTACTGAATTTTTCTATATAAATCCTGATTTCTTCTAAACAATTAAATGTTTTTATTAAAGAACTTTCCTTTTTTGATTCTTTAGCAATTGTAATAACAATAATCTTATTGTTATTAGTTAAAACTAAACCTATATTATATTTTTTTATTATTCCCTCGATAGTACTCATTTGAGCAAATCTTGTAAGCTCAATGTGCTCCCATTGTTCAAAGGATAAATTTGAACTATATGTATTTTCTTTTTTTTCAAGGTCTATTAATGAGATACAATACCCATTACCCATTATATCTATATTATAATATTCTGACCTTTGAACAATTTCTTCCTTGCTTAAGTTATTAAAAATCAAGGAGTTCAAAAAATTTTCTTTTAATACTGGTAAACTTTTAGTGTAATGCTCTCTCAATAATTCAATATCCTCTTTTTCAGAAGTTTCTTTATCTAACTTAGTTTTGATTTTACTCAAAATTTCTATTAAATCTGAAGCTGAGGTAGGTTTTAAAATGTATTCAAAAATATCTAAGCTAATAGCTTCCTTGGCATACTGGAATTCATCATGACCCGTTAAAAAAACGATTTTTATTGTGGGATATTTTTTTCTTAACTCTGTAGCTAGTCCAATACCATCCAAAAAAGGCATTTTAATATCTGTAATAAGTAGGTCTGGAATATTTCTTTCTACTAAATCTAGGGCCTCTTTGCCATTTTCCGCTTCTCCTATAACTTCAAAGCCTTGTTCTTCCCATTGAATATTTTTTAGTATGGATTTTCTAACAATTTCTTCATCATCTACTAACATCAAAGTATACATTAACATCCTCCATAAAATAAATTTCATCTATAATGCCCTGTATTTATAATATCACACTAATTTATGTCAAATCAATTTATATAAAATCAATTAATTTAAACATTTCTACATCTCCACTCATTTGGGGAGTATCCCGTAATATTTTTCATTGTTTTACTAAAATAATATATATCTAAAAAACCTATTAATTCTGCTATATTGGTTACTGAAAAATCAGTTTTATCTAATAATTCTTTTGCTTTTTCTATTCTTATATCATTTAAATATTGGGATATTGAAATCCCTTCCTTATTTTTGAAAAATTTACCTATGTAATCTTCATTATATCCTAAATATTTTGATATTTCTTTTCTTGTGATTTTTCTAAAATAATATTGATTGATATAACTCTTTATGTAATCGATTAAATTCTCATTATTATATTTTGAATTTAAATTATTCTCCTCAGTCATTTGATATATTACCTCTTTAATTATTAATAAAAGATTTGCTTTTGCCCCTAATTGCCAAGTTATATGATGCTGATCAAAAGCCTTCAATATATCCTTAAATCTATCTTCTACGTAACTAGTTTTATTTATTTTAAATATCTCAGGTATAAAAAATCTATTTTCAATCTTATAATCTTGCCTTAAATAATTTTTTTCTGGCAATTCCTCATTAAAATAAATATTCTGATTATCTTTTATTAAATTTTCCAAATCATGCACATCTCTTCTATATTTAAAATCAAAATGCACCCATATTATTTCTGCTGGATTTTCTTTGTCTTTCCAAAATCCATGGGGAATATTGGGTTTTATTAATAGCAAACTTCCTTTAGTAAGTTCATGTTCCACTCCATTTGCACTGTAATAAGCTTTTCCCTTAATACAATACATCCACTCATGATCATATATTTTCCTATAAGTATTTCCCCACTCAGCAATACCTTGAACGCCAACTTTTCTTACATAAGGGTTTAATTCATCAATCATGATAGTATCTGTTTTTTTCATATTCCTTATTCCCTCTTAACTGTTTATTTAAACGTATATTTAGTTTTATTATATTCTAAATATCTTTTTTTTACAAATCCTCATCTTCTTTTTCCATTGTATTTTTCTATAAATCCTTCATAATTATAATTAATGAATTTATAAATATAACCTTATATTTTAGGAGGAATAAAAAAATGAAAAAACCAAATATTCTATTAATCACAAGTGATCAACAACACTGGAATACTATTGGAGCTTTTAACTCTGAAATTAAAACTCCAAATCTAGACCGATTAGTAAAAGAAGGAACAACCTTCAGTAGAGCCTATTGTCCAAACCCTACTTGTACTCCTACACGAGGTTCAATTATTACAGGAATGTATCCAAGTCAACATGGTGGTTGGACACTAGGAACAAAAGTACCTGAAGATATTCATACTGTTGGAGAAGACTTTATTAATGCTGGATACAAGACAGCTCTTGTGGGAAAAGCCCATTTTCAGCCTTTAGCTTCCACTGATGAATATCCTTCATTAGAAGCCTACCCTATTCTTCAAGACTTAGAATTTTGGAAAACTTTTAATGATAAAACTGAAACATGGTATGGTTTTCAACACTGTGAGTTAACTAGAAATCACACTGATGAAGCACATGTAGGTCAACATTATGCCCTTTGGTTAGAAGAAAAAGGCTGTGATAATTGGAAAGATTATTATAGAAAACCTACTGGAACACTTGAACACCTACCATCAAGAAAATGGGAAATACCCGAAGAATTCCATTATGATGCTTGGATTTCAGAAAGAACCAATTCATTAATGGAAGAATATGTAGAATCAGACAAACCATTTTTTATGTGGTCTAGTTTTTTTGATCCTCATCCAGATTATGTTGTTCCAGAACCTTATTATTCAATGTATGACCCTGATAAATTAACTTTACCTACAATAACTGAAGGTGAGCATGATAAAAATCCTCCTCACTTTGCTCTAACACAACAAGATAATCCTGATTTTTCTTGTTATAACGAAACTGGACATGCAATCCACGGAATGCATACACATTTATCTGAGGAAAAAGTGTTAAGAAAACATTTATCCATATATTACGGTATGGTAACTATGATGGATAAATATATTGGAAAAATTTTAGACAAACTAGATGATTTAGGAATAGCAGATAATACTATTGTTGTATTCTCCACTGACCATGGTCATTTAATAGGTCATCATGGCTTAAAAGCGAAAGGACCTTTCTTATATGAAGATATGATTAAAGTACCCTATTTAGTTCGTTATCCAGATAAAGTAGCTGCTGGCAAAACTTCAGACTCCCTACAATCTTTAGTTGATTTAGCTCCAACTTTCTTAAGCTTTATTGGCCAAAAAATTCCTAACTGTATGACTGGTAAAGATCAAAAGGAAGTTTGGTTAGGTAATAAAGATAAGGCTCGTAATCATATCATCTGCGAACATCATCACGAACCTACTACCATTAATTTAAGAACATATGTAGATGAACGTTATAAATTAACAGTTTATTATAATCATATCTATGGTGAGTTGTTTGATCTTCAAGAAGATCCAAAAGAAATAAATAACCTTTGGGATAACCCTGAATTTAAAGATTTAAAAATGGAATTGATGTTGAAATATATTTCTGCTGAACTAGGAAAAGAACCTATGTGGATGCCTAGGGTATATGGTGCATAAATTATTTTAAAAGAAAACTACTGTCCTATTATTTGACAGTAGTTTTTTGGTTTAATGTTTCAATATAACTAATTCTTTCAAAAACTCCTCCAACTTATCCAATGCCAAAACAAGTTGCTTCATAGAATAACAATAAGAAATTCTAATATACCCTTCTCCTCCAACTCCAAAAGCACTTCCTGGAACAATGGCAAGTTTCTTTTCAAATAAAAGCCTATGACAAAACTCATCTGAACTTAAATTAAATTTCTTTATAGATGGGAAAATATAAAAAGCTCCCAATGGTTCCACCACATCAATACCCATTTCAATTAATCTACCATAAACATAATCTCTTCTTTTTTGAAATTCCTTTTTCATAAAACAAACATCTTCCATAGCATTCTTTAAACCTTCATATGCTCCATATTGAACTATAGAAGGAGCACAAGAAACATTGTATTGATGAACTTTTATTATATGCTTCATAATACTCTCAGTTGCGCACACATACCCTAATCTCAAGCCTGTCATAGAAAACATTTTAGAAAATCCGCTAACTAAGATAACTTTATTTTTTATTTCTTCACTTTGAGCCACAGAATAATATTCATCACTATAGCATAAAGCACTATAAATTTCGTCACTAATAACTATTATTTCTTCTTCTTTAATCAATTGCACTAAATTATCTTTATTCTCTTTTGATAAAAGAGCTCCTGTTGGGTTAGTAGGAAAAGACAACACTAATATTTTAGGTTTTTCTTCTTTAATTAAAATTTTTAGTTCTTCCAAATTTAATGTGAAGTCCTCTTTTAACTCATAATTAATTACTTCTCCACCTAACAATTTAACTGAACTCTCATAAGCAGGATAAGCTGGAGTAGGGATTAAAACCTTATCCCCACTATTTATCAAAGCAGTAAAAGTGGATAATAAAGCCTCACTCCCACCAATTGTTGTACAAATCTCATCTGCTTCATAATTTATACTAAACTCATTTTTTAAATAAGTCGAAATTTCTTCTCTTAACTCCAAAAGACCTGCATTAGAAGTGTAAGTCGTTTTATCTTCATTTATGGCTTTAATAATGGCTTCCTTAATTGTTAAAGGAACTGGAAAATCCGGTTGTCCTAAAGTAAGTGAAATTGCTCCTGGCACCTGACAAACTTTATTATAAAACTTTCGTATTCCTGATATTTCTATATTATTAACATTTTTAGATGAAAAATCACTCATTTTATTACCTCCAGATTGTTTTTTTTATTAATTTTACACCATTCCAATAAATATTGTCTATATTTATATAGGTTTTTTGCATAAATATTAGATAAATTTGTTTTTTTTCATAATTTGTCTTTAAATTGTTAACAATATTTATTATAATAAAGACTAACCAACTAAATGAGGAGGATTATGAAATGGATTATGATTTAACCAATCCCTATGAGATTGCAAGATTTATAAAAGAAACTACAAAAACTACCCCTGTGAAAGTATATGTAGATGGTGATTTAGCAAACTGTCAATCTGGAAACATTGATGTTTTCGGTGAAAATAGTTTTTATGTTTTATTTGGGGAAAATGAAGAGGTAGAAAAATTTCTAGACGATAACAAAGATAAAATCAAAAAGTTTAGAATGGAAAGTGATAGAAGAAATTCAGCTATTCCTATGTTAGACACAAGACATATTGATGCTAGAATTGAGCCAGGTGTTACTATCAGAGATAGAGTATCTATTGGTAAGAGAGCCGTTATTATGATGGGTGCTGTTATTAATATTGGATGTGAAATCGGTGAAGAAACAATGGTAGATATGAATGCCGTTCTAGGTGCTAGAGCAAAACTTGGAAAACATGTTCATTTAGGAGCTGGTGCAGTTGTAGCTGGCGTATTAGAGCCACCAAGTGCTTCTCCATGTGAAATAGGAGATAATGTACTTATAGGTGCTAATGCAGTTATTTTAGAAGGTGTTAAGGTTGGAGCTAACTCTGTAGTAGCTGCTGGAGCTGTCGTAGTAGAAGATGTTCCTGAAAATGTTGTAGTTGCAGGAACACCAGCAAAAATAATCAAAACAGTTGATGCAAAAACTAAAGATAAAACAAAACTTTTAGATGATTTAAGAAAATAATATTTAAGAAAATAATATTTATAAAAATAAAAGAATCGAGGATATCCCCCGATTCTTTTATTTTTATTCAGCTATTTTTTCATGTTGCTGAGAAGAAAATTCATCAAATTCCTCTGAATCGTCATAGTCATCTTTATAATCTCTTCCAAAATTCATTTCATCTTCATTATCTGATTCATTTGCTCTTTCTAACTTTGAGATAGAAACTTCATAAGCTACTTTTGTTATAGAATCATCTTCTTCAACCTTTTTTTGATACTCTCTACTTTGAAGTCTTCCCCAAATTTTTATATTATCACCTACATTAAGTGATTTGCAAAATCTAGAGTTTCTACCCCATGATATAGTAGGAATATAGTCAGATTTATTATAAGCTCTATTCACAGCTAATAAAATATCTGAAATTTCTCTGCCAAAAGGAGTTGTCCTATAAACTGGTCTTTTGCATACATACCCGTTTAAGAAAATTTGGTTAGGATTTTTACTTCTTTCTTCCAAAGGTTGAATATCTCTTGCAAAAACAGTTAATATAAGTCTATTTGATCCTGAAACATACTTATTATAAGACCTTAACTGCCCTTCAACAATAATTTGCTTACCTTTTCTAATGTCAACATCCATAAGTAGTCTTTCTGATATGGTTATTGGTAAAATATCTCTTGAATCACTAAGTCTTGGAACTTCCATTCTAAAAGTATAAAAGCCTTCCCCAAACATCTTGTGACTAAATTCTAATTCGCCAATACAAGTACCTTCAAGATAAATCTTATTATTTTGCATTAAATTATCCATACTACCCCATCTCTCCCTTAGTTTTTTTTAATTTTATCTTACAAAGTTAATTTATTCACCAAATAATTTAATTATTACATTTTTTGAAATTTATTAACTCTTTAACAATTTTATGTAACATTTAATTCTTCAATAATAATTCGATAATAATTCGATAAATCCCCAATAATCTTTCCATTAATTTACATACTATTATAATACTAATTACCTAATATTTCAATAGTAAAATCATAAAATATTCCAAATTTATAAAATTATTTTTTGATTTGTTTTCCAGAATAGTCAATATAGTATTCTTCTTTATAAATTAAATCTGAAATAGTTACAAATTCATACCCTTGTGCTTTTAACTCCTCAATTATTCTAGGTAAATTTTCTGGGGTGTATATAGCTGCATTATGAAATAGAACAATAGAGCCTGGTTTTACTTTTTTCATTACTCTATTAAACTCTAAATCTGCTCCTTGCTCTTTCCAATCTATACTATCTACATCCCATTGAATACAATAATGATTTGTACTTTCCACTGCCTCTACAACACTATTATTATAAGAACCGCTTGGACATCTAAATAAACTAGTCTTTTCACCTGTTAAATTCTCAATTTTAGAGTCAGTAATATTTATTTCTTTTACAATATTAGTTTTTGGCACTCCAACCATATCTGGATGAGTATCTGAGTGATTTCCTATCTCATGCCCTCTATTATAAATTTCCTTTGTTTCCTCTGGAAACTGGTCTACCCATCTTCCTAATAGAAAGAAGGTTGCTTTTACATCATATTTATCAAGTATATCCAATATCTTAACCGTATTATTAGCGCCCCAACTTGCATCAAAAGAAATTGCAACTTTTTTTTCTTCTGTGTCTACACAATAAATTGGCAATTTTTTATTTGTATTAAAAAATACGCCTTTTGTTTTTAAATTTAAACTTATTGACAATAGTAAAATTAAAATAACCGACAATGCAATGTAAATTGTACTTCTAGATTTAACGAAAGCTTTCAACATTCTCCTCCACCTTTAAATTTCTTATAAGCTATATTTAATCTAATCATAGCTATTTACTAAAATATATATGTTCAATTCTATTTTTATTACCTAATAATGAAAATTTTCTTTTACATATTAAAAAAGCACTGAAAAATTTCACTGCTTTTATGGTATAATAACTATTATTTACTTTTGTATAGTATAATGATATATTAATAATCGGAAAAGATTATAAAATTATTTCCTTGTCCAAAAAAACATTTTTAAAAGCATTATTTAAGTCAGGAGTGGAAAAAATGTATAGCAATACAACAGAATTAGCCGAGAATAAATTACTTTTATTATATCTGTTTAATAAAATTGATCTTCCAATATCAAATAATCAAATCACTGAGATAATATTAAAGAACAATTTGATGGACTACTTCACCCTTCAGCAATTTATTACAGAATTGTCTACCTCAAAATTTATTGAATCAGTTGAATATGACGGAAAGCAAAGATTACAAATAACCCCAAATGGCTCTAATGTTCTTAATCTTTTTAATAATAGAATATCACCTTCAAAAAAAGAGCTTATTAACGACTTCATCCAAAAAAATATTGATAATATTAAAAAAGAAATGACCATTTCTGCTGATTACACCATAGAAGGTGATAATTATATTGTTAATTTAAAGGCTACAGAAAATAATATAATTTTAATGGATTTAAAAGTTAATGTAGCATCAATTAAACAAGCTAATGAATTATGCACTAAATGGAAAAATAGTTCCTCTGATATTTATACAAATATTATTTCTATTTTGATTCAAGAGTAATCATTGCCATTCCTGTAGGCTCACTTCCTACTGGGATGGCCTTTTTATCTTCTGTTATCAAGTCCATCTCAACTACTTTATTATTATAATTATCTCCAATAAAAATAAAGTTTTTATACAAAACCATTCCTCTTGGCATTCCGCCTATAGAAAAAGTTCTTTTTATTATTCTCTCTTTCAAGTTAACTTCATGAATATACCCATCCCCAAAATTAGATACATAAAAATTTTCATTATTGCAACATAAATCCACAGGTATTCTATTCACTTCAATTTTTTTCTCTACTTTAAAACTTTCTAAAGATAACATAGATACACATCCATTTTTATCACTACCAATATAACTTTCGCATACAAGAATTTCATTTTTCTCTGGAGAAAATATAGCTTTTGTAGGATATTCTCCTACTCTTATGTTTAAAACTCTGTTCATATCCATCAAATCAATTATTGTAATACTATCACTATTGAAATTTGTTACAACTAAAGTTTTTTTTTCCTTATTAATTTCAATACTATGTGGCTCATTCTCGCAAGGAATTTCTTCTATAACCTTCATGGATATCAAATCTATCACAACCACACTATTTGATTCTCCACAAGTAATATAGGCTTTATCTTCATATTCCACTAAATCATTGCAATGCATTCCTACAAAATATTCTTTAACTGAATTTTTCTTTAATAGCTCCACAACTTTTAAATTATTACTATAATTATTGGCAACTAAAATTGAATTTTTGTATTGAACTATTCCATGTGGTCCAATTTTTTCTTTATCCTTAGAATTTAATATAATTGTTTTTTTAACTGAAACTTGTTCTAGCTCTATACAAGAAATAGAATCAGAATTTGTATTACATACGCATAAGCTCTCCACTTTACCACCACCTATTAATTATAGTATGTAGCCTTAATTTAAAATGCTATTATTATATAAATATTCTATTGTAAACCTTAATTTATACTTGAACTGTAATACCTCATTGACCAAAAATAAATATTTGAGTATAATCATGTATGTACTGTATTTGTAATCTAAGGAGGAATTTTAAATGGAAGTTTTCAAAACTAGTGGCGTATGCGCAAAAGAAATACAATTTAAAATAGAAAATAATAAAATTGTTGATATGGATTTCGTGGGTGGTTGTGATGGAAACCTAAAAGGATTGTCTCAACTATGCTTAAATATGGATATAGATGATGTAATTGAAAGATTACAAGGAATATCTTGTGGTAGAAAAAACACTTCTTGCCCTGATCAGCTAACAAAAGCTTTGTTAAAATATAAAACAACCGCTTAATCACTTTCAACTGTCTACTGACAAACATGAACCCTTTTAAAAGCTAAGCATATAATATTATATATGGACAGCAAAATGTCCAGGTACTTTTGAAAGGGGGGCTATTTCATGAGTCAATGCAGAAGAGGTCATAATGATTGTGATGAAATATTATTTTTTGTTTTAATTATTATATTAATTTGCTGTTGTGGATGTGGCGGTTTAGGACTAGGTCTTTGTGGCTGTTGCTGTTAATATAAAGAGAACCCTGTGGAGTATGTCCACAGGGTTTTTTTACCTTCAAAACGTAAAGTTGTTTCCATATTATTTTTCCATATAAGCTATCAATAAAGCTATGGTATTCAAAATTCCATCAATATGAGTTCTTTCCATACCATGGGAAGCATGTACTCCTGGGCCTATTAAAGCTCCTTTTATATCGTTGCCACCTCTTAAAGCTGCTGATACATCTGACCCGTAAAAAGGATATACATCTACAGCATATTCAAGATTTTTTTCTTTAGCTGAATCAATTAATTTTGAAACCATATTATAATCATAAGGACCTGAAGAATCCTTTGCACAAATTGAAACTTGCTGCTCTGTACAATTTAAATCTTCTCCCATAGCACCCATATCAATAGCAATAAATTCACTAATATCTTTAGGTATAAATGATGATCCATGACCCACTTCTTCAAAAACTGAAATCACTATTTTAATTGTATTCTTTAATTTTATATTTTCTCTTTTAATATACTCCATAAATCCAAACAAAGCCGCTACTCCTGCTTTATCATCTAAATGTCTAGATTTAATAAATCCATTAGAAAGAATTTCAGTTCTTGAGCAATATGAAATAAAATCTCCAACTTCAATTCCTAGAGCTACTACATCCTCTTTAGAATTCACCAATTCATCAATTCTTATTTCCATGTTTTCTTCATTTCTTTCTTGAGTTCTAGCTTCTTTAAAAACATGAACTGAAGGTTGAGTAGTTAAAACCGTACCTGAATATTTTTTACCATTTCTAGTATGAATTGTACAATACTCACCTTCCACCGTACTCATCATATATCCACCAATAGAAGTTAATCTAATTTTACCATCCGGTTTTATAGACCTAACCATAGCTCCTAAAGTATCTAAATGAGCTGATAAACCTATAACATAGTTATCACACTCACCATCAATAGTTATAATTCCGCAGCCTTTGTTGGTTTTATCAAATTTAAAGCCCAAATCCTTTACGTAACTTTCAATTTTACTCATAACCTCATGGCAAAACCCACTAGGACTTGGGGTTTTTAGTATATCTTCTAAAATATTAAGTACATATTGTTTGTTAATATTATAATTCATTTTTTTATCTCCCTTTTGATTTGTACAAAATTTTTCAAATTCACACTAATTGTAAAAAGCGAAGAAACTATTTGTAGGGGCGGCGTGGAAACCGCCCCCTACCTGTTAGTTCATCCTTTTTCTCAATACTGAACTATTCTCCCATAACTATCCTTCTCATATCTCCTACCATATAAAATGACCCACTTATCAAGAGCAAATCATTTTCTCCACAACTATTTAATGCTTCTTCATAAGCTTCAGAATAATCATCAATGCTTAAGCAGTTTTTGTTGTATTTTTCCACAAGTTCTTTTAAATCCTCAGCTAGTTCTGCTCTTTCACTATGAGGAGTTATACAAATTACTTTATCTGCTTTTTTTGAAATTAACCCAGCCATTTTTTCAACTTCTTTATCTGCCAAGATTCCAAGAATCAAAATAAGTTTATCATATTCAAAATACTCTTTTATGGATTTAACTAACATAGCTATTCCATCATTATTATGAGCACCATCAATTACTACTAAGGGATTTTTATTTAAAACTTCAAGTCTTGCCATCCACTTAACCTTACTTAATCCATCTATTATTGATTTTTCTGATATGGCAACTCCTGTTTTTATTAAAGCTTCGATGCCAGTTACAGCAGTTAAACAATTCATTAATTGGTGTTTACCTAGAAGAGAAAGTTTTACTGTGTATTCTTTGGTACGAGTATTTACTTCTATTTCTTGCCCAATAAAATCATCCTCAATAAAAACTTTAGAAAAACTAACTTCTCCTCTATCTGCATAAGTTACATCACATTTTTTATCTGTTGCTATTTTTTCTATAACTCTATAAACTGATCTATCTTGAGGATAAATTACCACAGGTACATTATCTTTTATTATTCCTGCTTTTTCATAAGCTATTTTTTCAAGAGTGTCACCAAGTATATCCATATGATCAAAACTAATAGAAGTAATAATAGTTAGGATTGGAATAATTACATTTGTAGCATCTAGTCTTCCTCCTAAACCTACTTCTAAAACCACAAAATCTACATTTTTCTCATAAAAATATAAAAATGCTGCCACAGTTACAATTTCAAATTGTGTGGGTGGCTCATATCCTAATACTATTAATTGTTCCACTACTTTTGAAACTCTAGTTATCAATTCCGCAACTTCTTTTTCTGTTATATTTTCTCTATTTATCTGAATTCTTTCTCCAAATTGTTGCACAAAAGGAGAAGTATATAATCCTGTTTTATACCCTTCCTCCATAAGAATCTGGCTTATCATTGCCGAAGTAGACCCTTTGCCATTAGTTCCTGCAATATGAATATATTTAATCTTTTTCTCTGGATTACCTAATAATTCTAGCATTTTTTCAGTTCTCTCAAGGCCTAAATTTATGCTAAACCTAGAACACTCGTTTATATATTTTAAACTTTCTTCATAATTCATATTTTTTCTCCTAGGTAATATTTTTAATAGGGTACCGGGGCGGCGTGGAAACCTCCCCCTACATTTTGTTGTGTCTCAATAGAACAAAGCCCGCTAAGGGCTTTTTCTATTTTAGTGCATTAATTCTTTCCACTACAGAATTAAACATTTCTTTGTATTTTTCGCCTTTTTCTTTTTCTTCATTTACAACTGATTCTGGCGCTTTGCTTATAAATCTTTCATTAGATAATTTTTTCTCTACTCTATCTATTTCTTTTTCTAATTTTTCTTTTTCTTTATTCAATCTTTCAAGTTCTTTTTCAATATCAACTAAGTCTAACAAAGGCATAAATAATTCTGCACCTTTTGTTATGGTTGAAACCATATTATCAGTAGCTTCTTCCTTAGTTTCTATAAACTCTACCTCTGATGCTGAAGCTAGTTTTTCAAAGTAAGTTCTTCCTTTTTCAAAAGCTTCTCTTCCTTCAGTAGTGTGAATTATAACTTTTGCTTTTCTTGAAGGCGGAACATTCATTTCTGCTCTAACATTTCTTAAAGCTTTTATAGCCTCTATTACGTAATTCATGTGATCTTCTGACTCTAAACTTTCTAGTTCTTCACTGAATTCAGGCCAGCTTGAGATTGTTATACTCTCCACAACACCTGGAAGATTGCAATAAATTTCTTCAGTGATATATGGCATAGCAGGGTGAAGTAATTGTAATCCTGTTTTTAGAACAGTATTTAAAACATTTAAAGCTATACCTTTAGCTTTTTCATCTTCTCCATACAATACCGGCTTTGCAAGTTCAATATACCAATCGCAGAATTCTGTCCACATAAAGTCATAAACCTTTTGTGATGCAATACCCAATTCGTATTTCTCGATATTTTCAGTAACTTCTTTAACAACAGTATTCATTCTAGATAATATCCATTTATCTGCTAAAGTATACTCTTTACAGTCTTTGTATTTCTCCATTAATTCTTCATCTAAATTCATCATAACAAATCTGGAAGCATTCCAAATTTTATTTGCAAAGTTTCTTCCTGACTCTACTTTTTCTTCGAAGTATCTAATATCGTTTCCTGGTGCATTTCCAGTTAAAAGCATAAATCTAAGAGCATCTGCTCCATATTTATCAATAACTTCTAATGGATCTACTCCATTTCCTAAAGATTTAGACATTTTTTTGCCTTCTCCATCTCTAACAATACCATGAATAAATACTGTATGGAAAGGAATTTTATTCATGCAATAAAGAGAAGAGAAAATCATACGAGCAACCCAGAAGAAAATAATATCATATCCTGTTACTAAAACATCTGTTGGATAAAAATATTTTAAATCTGGAGTTTCTTCTGGCCAACCAAGTGTGGAGAAAGGCCATAAAGCTGAACTAAACCATGTATCTAAAACATCTTCATCTTGTTTTATATTTGTGCTATGGCATTTTGTACATTCATGTACATCATCTACAGAAACCATTATTTCTCCACATTCCTCGCAATACCAAACTGGAACTCTGTGTCCCCACCAAAGTTGTCTTGAAATACACCAATCTTGAATGTTTTCCATCCAATTATAATAAGTTTTAGAGAATCTTTCTGGCACAAATTTTACTTCTCCACTTCTTACAACTTCAAGAGCTGGTTCTGCTAAAGGTTTCATTTTTACATACCATTGTGGTGAAGTTATAGGCTCAATAGTTTCTCCACATCTATCATGTGTTCCTACATTATGAGCGTGGTCTTTTATTTTTACTAACAATCCTTGTTTATCTAAATCTTCTATCATAGCTTTTCTTGCTTCATATCTATTCATTCCTGAATATCGTCCATAACCATCAACAATAGAAGCGTTTTTATTCATAATATTAATTTCTTCTAAATTATGTCTTTTTCCTACTTGATAATCATTAGGATCATGAGCTGGAGTGATTTTTACTGCCCCTGTTCCAAAATCTATACCTACATAATCGTCCGCAACTATTGGAATTTTTCTACCTACTAAAGGAAGTATAAGATTTTTACCAATCAAATGTTCATATCTAGGATCTTCAGGATTTACTGCAACAGCTGTATCTCCTAGTAGAGTTTCTGGTCTAGTTGTAGCGATTTCAATATACCCTGACCCATCTTCTAATGGATAATTAATATGCCAGAAATGTCCTTCTTGCTCTTCATATTCAATTTCTGCATCTGAAATAGCCGTTTGACAATTTGGACACCAGTTAACAATTCTATTTCCTTTGTATATTAAATCATCATTATATAATTTAACGAAAACTTCTTTAACTGCTTTATTCATACTTTCATCCATAGTGAATTTTTCTCTTGTATAATCCGCAGAAATTCCTAAGCTTTTATATTGAGTTTTTATTCTTTCTCTATAAGTATCTGACCATTCCCAAACTTTATCTAAGAAACCTTCTCTACCTAATTCTTTTTTCTTTATACCATTCTTTAATAATTCTTGCTCCACCTTAACCTCTGTGGCAATACTTGCATGGTCTTCACCTGGTAACCATAAAGAAGAAAACCCTTGCATTCTTTTTACTCTTATTAAATAATCCTGTAATGTACCATCTAATGCATGCCCTAAGTGTAATTGTCCTGTTATATTTGGTGGTGGCATTAATATAGTATAAGGCTTTTTATCAGGGTCCACTTCTGGAGTAAAATAACCTTTTTCTTCCCAATTTTTATAAATTCTTTTTTCAAATTCTTTTGGATCATAATTTTTTGCAATATTTATTTCTGCCATTACGTTACCTCCTAAATTTGTGTTTTTCTTGCACGCAAAAAAGCGCTATCATCCTGAAAAGGACGACAGCGCGCGTTACCACCTTAGTTCTGGAAAATCCAGCTCTCAATTAATTTAACGATTTCCACCGTTTTTGCCTACTGTTAGTTCAGCAAAAAAACTCCGAAGCTACCTTCAAGATATTTTGTATGAAAGATCTTCCAGCCGACGAATCCTTCTCTCTATATACTCCTTTATCTTTACTCCTCTTCATCCAAGTTGATATACAATATCAAAACATATACTACCTTTAATTATAACCTTATTTCTGTTTGTGTCAAGAAATTTTTAACTTAAGTATTGTCTTTAACATAATCTATAGCAATTTGCATAAATTTCTTTATATCTGATAATTCAGTTTGTAATAAATCAAATATCACCTTATGGTCTATTTCCCAATAAACATGAACCAACTTATTTCTAATTTTAGCCATCTGCTTCAAATCCACTAAAAAATCTTTGTCTATGATTTTAATCTTATATAAACTATCAAAAATATTTCTTTTTACACTTCAATAAATGGAGATTGAACCACAATAATTATATTATGGCCCAAGATAATAAAATTACTAATCACAAAAACCCATGTTTTTGAATAATTTATGTAGTAGAAGATTTTTTTTAGTGAAAGGTTATTTAATATAAATAAAAATCAAATAAATTTTTGAAAAATGAGGCCTGATTATGGATTATGATTATTTTCCATATACTTTATTAAATCAGTACAAATTAATTCATAAAAATAAAAAGGAAAAAATTTATCTTATGCCCGACAATAAAGTTCTTAAACTTTGTAAAAATATAAAAGATTGTAGAAGAGAATATTTAGTTTTACGATATGGTAACTTATATGATGTATTTCCTAATGCCTATGAATATAGAAACGGTTATATTATTAGGGACTACGTGGAAGGATTATGTTTGATTGAATATTTGAAAAAAAATTCCTTTGATAAAGAATTAGCTTTAGCCTTAATATCCTTATATGATGATTTATCCAAGCTTAAATTTAAACGCCTAGATACAGGCGTTTCCCATATATTTGTTACCAACGAAAAACAACTAAAATTAATAGGTTTAAAAAATAGCTGTTGGAAGGAAGAACGTTATCCATCTCATTTGATTAGTGGGTTAAGAAGGTTAAAAGTTTCAAAAGAGTTTTTTAAAATTCTTAACGAAGAAAGACCTGAGTTATATAAAGAATGGAAAAAAAGCTGATACATTCCTCACAATTTTTTGTATTGTACAAGTATATATCAGCTTAATTATTTACGTTTTAAAGCCAGTAGCAAGTCCACCATATTACCATAGCTTTTAACCCCTGCTTCTTGCCTATTAGATTTTAAGTAGGAATCATTGACCTTTGTAAAAACTTCTTCTGTTTTCCCTTCATATTGTTGCCAAAATTCACTTAAATATTGTAAATCTCTAAGTACCCCCTCAGAATAACCAAGTCGCAATTCTTTATACTTTTCATAATCTGCGTTTCTTAAGGCATTCATAGAATTAATAAGGGCTAGTAAAGAACCTGAATATTTAAATCTATCATCTGGGTGACTTGTACAAGCTAAATAAGCCACAAAATTTGCTTCATCTTCTCTTGCAATTCCTCTTTGATGAGCCATTTCATGAATTACTGTAGCAGGAAGCATAAAATCAGTAGTAGCCACATTCACATTAGCTTCTCCCGTAAAAGGAAAATAAACTCCCGTTATGCCTGTATAGCACATTTTTTCTGAAAGCAATACATTTTTAGGTTTTCCATATTTTCCACTTAAAGTTGGATATTCCTTTGAAAGATTTTCATAAGCTAAAGGTGCTTGCTGAAAAATACCTTTATATCCTTCCTGAAATTCCATAACCCCTGCTTCATTTTCATAAACTTTTTCTCTTAAATCATTGGTATCAATTATTAATGAATGGCATAATTCATACAATTCATCTACAGAGGAAGGTCTAACCTTTAAAGATGCGGTTTCTCCAAAAGTAGTTCTATCATAATTAAATCCCCATAAAAACAAGAATAAAAAATATATAATAGAAACTATACATAACATGTTCACCAAGAAATCTTTCAAACATTCTATTGAATTTTTTATATCCTTAATACTTGAATAAAAAAGTTTTCCAATCATTAATAGAATTAATATAACAAAGAAATAAACAAGAATTTCACCCAAAGAAAAACTAAAAATTCCTGTTACTAAACTCAATAATTGCCTTGTTGGTTTATTAATGCCATTGGAATAATATTTTTCTACGAAACTAGTATTTCTAGAAAAAACAAAATTAAGTAAAACACTTAATGGTAAAATCATAATTATATAAATTTTCTTTCCCATTAAAATCACACTCACTTTAATAGATTAGTTTGACCTTCTTTACTTATTTAAATTCTACCACTATTTTAAAGCTTTAACCACATAATTACCTTTACTTAAATCCTTAAATTTATATTTCCCATTATTATTACATCTAGTACAGGCAACCGCTTTTAACTTTCCATTTTTGTTTTTTCTAAACAATACTACATGAGCAAAAGGCACTGCTATGCCATTTGTATTTTTTATACATCCTTCAATAATTGTGTTATTTGTTTTTCTCATGAGCTTAATATTCAAATTATATATCTCTTCTTGTACAGCAATATTTATTAATTTATTATATTGATTAAATCTAGCATCATTAATTAATATAATTTTATCTCCTTTGATAACTTTGTAAAAAACAAATTGTCCCCATTGATTAGTAGCGGTGGTATTAATAAAAAGTTTTCTTTTTTTGCTATCAAAAAATATCATGTACACAAAAATATTTCCCACAGGCTCACTTCCATTATTAGTTATATGACCAGAAATAATAGAAGTATTGCAATTACATTTTTTAGTCAATGAAATATTAATATTATAGTTTTCGCACACCACTTTCATCCATCTACTAATAAATTTTCTATACTCTGATTTTTCCACTATAATCATTATCCTTGAGTTTAATTTCACCCCAATAAAAGTATAAAAACCTTTCTCATTGCTATAAACGCATCCTAAAATATGGTTGTCTTCATCTATAAAAGAAACTAAAGCTTTCTCCACTGGTTTTCCATTACTTTGCAAAACAAATCCAGATATCAAAGCATTGTTAAAATATTCATTCTCTTCTAAAGTCAAATTTAAGCTTATGTCTTGATAGTCCTTTTCTATACTTCCTTCATTGGATTGAGCTAATTGATATCTGTACACCATGTCTCACCACACTTACTATTATATTTAATTAGTTAAAAGCTTTCGTGTCAACGAAAGCTCTCCACAATTATTCACTATTAAGCTGTCAATTTATTAGCTTTAATTTTATAACTACCTTGAGGTATTTGTTCAAATAAATATAAGCCCTCATCATTAGTTACAGTTTTCTTAATAGCTGTTAATATCTCTTTTCCTTCACTATCTTTTTCAACTTTGAAAAGAACCACAAATGCACTTTCCACTGGATTACCATCTTTATCACTAATTATTCCATTGATTGTTCCAAGTTTGCTAACTGGATCATCTGCCATAACCAAATCAATATGGAAAACTTCATTTTCTTTATCCACATTAAAATTTGATGAAGTAGATTTATAGCCTAAAAGAGAACTTTCTACAGTATATTCTCCAATAGGAATATCTAAAAATACATATTGTCCAAATTTATTTGAAGTTGTTGTTTTCACTAATGTTGGTGTTGAACCGCTACTATCATATAAATTAACTGTAGCTTTTTCTAATTTATTATCATCCTTATCTAAAATATCACCAGCTAAGAAACTATTAGTTGAAGTGATTTCTGTTATAACAAAATTCCTTTCTATTTCCTGAGAAGTTTGCATAATAAAAGTTGTACCTTGTTTTATTTCATATCCATCTTTAGCCGCTAAAATAGAGTATTGAGTATCTGCTTTTACATTTTCAATAACATATTGACCAAGTTCATTAGTTACAGTATGGTATTTAGGCACATAATTAGCATCAGTTATTTTAACAGTAACTCCTTGTACTGGGTCATCACTAGTATCTTTAATTTCCCCATAAACCTTGCCTACATTAGATAGTATATTATCATCTAAATTTAAATCTATTCTAATTTCTTCGCCTTTTTCTATTATATCCTTTTGTATTGATTGTCCTAATTTATAAATATCTTTTACTTCTGCCATGATATCACGCTCCCTTCTTAAGCTTCTTTATTAGATTTTATTATATATTTTCCTTTTGGCACTTCTCCAAAAAGATATACTCCACTATCTGAAGTTTTCGTATATTTTATTGGCGTATAAATAGGGTTTGTATCGGTACCAGAAACTTTATATAATATTACGCCCGCACCTGCTACAGTTGCCCCATTACTATCTGTAATTATGCCATTTACAGTACCCAAAGATTCTACAGGAGAAGTAGGTACTACTTCTTCAAGATTTACAATAGTAGAATCTTTAGAAATTTTCACTTCAATATTGGTAGTCACATACCCTTGTTTAACTGTTCTTACTATATAATCCCCTTGCTCCACATTAGTAAAAATAAATTGACCATATTCATTAGTCAATGTAGTTTCCTTAGGTATTTCTACCGCTGACTCCATTTTGATCAATGTTGCCGTTAAATCTTCAATGGGGTTTCCTTCCTCATCTTTAACGTGAGCTGTAATAGTTGAATAAGCCGCCGCGGGGTCAACCTCTAATGTAGAGTTTTTAACAATAATTTGGCCTTTTGCAATGGTGAAATTTGTTTCTTCTTTTAGCAAATATCCATCTTTAATTGCATAAAAATGATAAGAAGATCCTGGTGCTATTTCTGAAATAGTATAAGTTCCATCTGCTTTACTTACATCATGGTATAAAGGATTGTGTTCACTATCCATGATTTTAATCAAAACACCCTCTATTGGACCTTCTGCATCACTAATTGTACCTTTTACCGTCCCAGTTTCTAACTGAGGATTTTCTTCTAATTGAACATCTAATTTTATTTCTTCTCCAACACTTTTTATATCTCCTGGAACTGATTGTCCTAGTTTGTATAGATCACTCACTTAAATTCCTCCTATTTAGTTACTTTTTAATAATTGTTTAAAAATAAAAGCCAATTGAAGTTATTATATTTAATCTATATTTTTTAGATTAAATATAACTCCTTATAATATAAATATGGAAAATAAATTTTTAAGTTACTAAAAGTTAAGTGGCTCTAAAAGTCAGGGGACAGTTCTCAATTTTCCATAAAATATGGAAATTTGAGAACCGTCCCCTTTAGTTAAAATTTAAAAACTTGTGAACCGTCCCTATAATATCAATTTCATTCCTAAAAATAATAAAACCATACCTGCCACCTGAGAAATTGTTATAGGCGTTTTGGTAACTCCAAACAAACCAAATTGATTAATAATAGCCCCAACAATCAATTGAATAGATACAATAAAAGAGTAGGTCACCGTGGCTCCAAGAATAGGAATTATTTTTACTGAAATAAAAACCATAGATACACCAAGAACCCCGCCAATCCAATATATTGGGGAAATGCTTGTGGCTTTTGAAACCTCTTTTATATTTCCAGTAAATAAAACAATTGTCAATATTATTATAAAACTCACGCTTATACTTACCAGTGTGGCATTTTTAGAATTTACAATTTTGCCTAAACCTGCATTAATCGGGGGTTGTAGTCCCGCAAAAACACCACAAACAATCGCAAAAAAAATCGCAAGACTTTTGTCCATACAAAATATACCTCCAAAACTCAAATATACTATAAAACATTTTAACGTTAACTTTAATCTTCAATTCCCATATATATTTGACGAAGTACATCTAAGGCATCAAAAGTCATCCATTCTTCTTTTATCTTATCCTCAGTAATTGTATAATGATTTATGCCCATAAATTCTACTTTTTGCCCTGAAGGCTTTCCAAAGAAACCTATACCCTCATGGATACCTTTTATTCTCCATCTTGCTGCCACATCCCAAGTATTTTTTTCTTCTCTTTCATTACAAGACACTCTGTCCACCACAACTGCGGCATTAGGAAAAGCTGCGAATAAACTTATTAGCATCCCTTGAATATCATCATGTCCATTTAACTCTTTATTACATATAAAGTGTGTAACTGCATTCTCATGATAATATTTTTTCACTTCATTTATATATTTGCGTCCCCAAACATTACTAATCATTTCAATAATCATTTCCCCAACGCCTGAATCTTTAGCTTTGTATATGTCCGGGAAAAATTGTCCTTCCATGGATTCTGGAATTCCAAAATCCTTTTGTAATGATAAAGGATTATTTTTAGTGGCCAAAGCCATTTTTTTAGCTAATTCATGTACATTAATGCCAAGTTGCTCCACAATCCATAAATTATCTCTTACAAGCCATTCTTCAAATATTCTATTTTCATAAACAGCGCAATCAACTACTGTTCTATAACTTATATTTTTTCCTGTAGCTGGTCCAAAACTACTATCTCCCAAATTTGTTGCAGTGGAAAAAATTCTATGAGAAGAAAGTAAAGCTCCCCCATAGTGTTCTGCCCAAACTACATTTTGCCCAATAAGCTTTCTATCAGGAAATGCATGTAAAGTTTCCAAGGTTCCTTTTATAACTCCTTGTATTCCCGCTAAAGTTTGGGAACTAAGATGTAATTGAACATCATTTGAGTAAGTATCATAAATAACTCCTATGCCTTTTTCCTCCCATATTTCATGAGTAATTTTCAAAATATAATCCACAAAATCCTTATATTTAGGATCAAAGCCTATTAATTCCTGTTTATTCTTACTGGGTAAATTAGCATAATCATTGTAATCTCTCCAAATAGCTGAATTAACCAAACTATTATCCCCATAAAAAACTTTATTTGTTTCATTCATAAAACTCACATTTCCTTTCTTCTTTAATAATCTGTATTATTTATTAATTATAAGAAATTTATAAGCTAGGGTTTAGAATTTCTTGAGTACGCTGAAAAATATCCAATCCCTGTTGTTTTAACCAATAAGGCAAATCAATAAGCACCCAATTTTCTGAAAGCTTATCATCTTCACGACAATAAACATCCACCACCTGCATATCAGCACTAATATTTCCTCCTGGCAATCCTAGAAAACCACCTATAGCTGTGTTAGATAAATTGGGCCATCCAAAGAAACAAGCAAAATTCCCCTCAGCAAAACGACAAATATGTCCATTAAACTTTTTATCCTTTAAATTATTTCTAAAAGGTAATTGATGCTGCTTTTGATATCTTGGAATGGTATAACTTGCCCCTATACCCCCTGGACCATACCAAATCATATTCTTACTCCATGATTTTTCTAATACTTCTGGAGGACATCCCATAGCCCCACTATCATTAAGCTGGGACAAATCATCCACCATTTTATTAACAAGCTTCAAAGTATCTATTCCCTCTTTTTCTGGCGCATCTTGAAAAAGAAGTCCATCATGATTTCTTGGTCCTGGATAAACAAAGAATGATCCTGTTGAAGGAGGAAGAGGATTTATTCCCGCTTGTAACATAAAACCAATAATATCTATAAATAAACCCGTTTGAGTTATTTTCCCATTTTCTATACAATTAAATTCAGCATATCTTAAATTTATTATTTTCTCAGTAGGTCTTATTCCCATCCATTCAGCATCGAAAAGACCCATAAAGTGCCCCATACTCATTACCCATTGTTCTCCGCTAATTTCATTTGTTCCACCAATAAATATATCCTGACGCCTCTGCATATATTTCAAAGAAGTCATAAGTGGAACCCAAAATTTTTCTGCCACGTCTTCAATACTATTTTGTTCACGGAAAGGATAAACCCCTCTCCATAAGTAATTTTCGCTGGTATATTTTTTTAGCACCTTTAAAATATCTTCTGGTTTTGAATTCTCCAAATCCTGAAAATAACTTCTAACGATTTTTTTAGACTCTTGATATTTACTCATAATGTGGATTTCCTCCTATATTGAAATGAATACTTCTTAGACAATGCTTTAGGTTCACAAACCTATTTTTATAGTTTTGTGAACCTTAATGTTATTGAACTAATTTATTATTAAACTAACTTATTATTGAATTAAAGCTAATAATATATATTGTGAAACAAAGAATACTAAAGCAATGATTGCATATTTATCCATAGAGAATGGAAGTATAGAAACACCATCTTCTTCTGTTTTTCCTTCTGCGATGAGTTTTGCTCTCATACCTTGAGCAGTATATTGTTTAATATCTTCTGTTTTCTTAGTAGCAGGAAATATCATACTTGCAATATACCCTATAGCAACTGATAAAGCCGCTCCTATAGCTGGATTCCACAACCAGCTTGTTCCTAAAGAAGTTGATATGAAAAATGTACCTATCATACCAAGGATAAATCCAGTTGCTACCCCTTTATCATTAGCTTTATTTGTGAACATTGCTAATAAGAAAGCACCACATGCAGGTCCTGAGAAATAAGAAATATATTTTCCAACAACATCAAGAACAGATTTAACTGTACCAGAGAATCCTATAATTACAAAGAATATAATAATTACACCAAATACCGCTGAGATAGTCATTGTAAGTTTAAGTGAAGCTTCACTTTGCCCTTCTTTTCCTTTGAAAAAGTATTTCTCATATATATCTTTAATAAATACTGTTGTCAAAGAATTTAGTATGGAATCCACACTTGACATAGCTGCTGCAAAAGCACCTGCTATAACTAAACCTACCACCCCAACTGGCATTTCTTCTAAAATAAATCCAATCATAACTTGGTTTGAAGATTCAAACTCTTTTCCACCATAGAATACCCAAAGTATTAAACCAACTGTTAACATTAAGAAATACATAATATTCATAATAAAAGCACTTGATAAAAAGGATTTTTTAACTCCCTTCATTGATTTAGCTGTTAAAACTCTTTGCATTTGCGCTTGGTCAAAAGAGAAATATCTAACCCACATAACAGTACCACCAATTAATGATGCCCAGAAAGCATTTGTATTAGTCAAGCTAAATCCAAAATCTAAAGTATGGAATTTACCTGCTGCTTTGGCTTGTCCAAGAGTTTCGAATAATCCCATATCTAATCTTTTTAATGCTATAAATATTGCTAAAAACATACCGCCCCAAACAATAACAGTTTGAATTACATCTGTCCAAATAACAGCTTTTATTCCTCCCGTTATTGTATATATAATAGCTGCAGTAACAATTAAAGGTACAATAACTGTTAATGACCATCCTGTAATTGTTTGTAAAATAAGTGAAGGAATAAATACCATTGAACTTACTTGTATTAATGAATTAATAAAGAATTGTAATACTGTTAATATTCTAGTTATAGGTCCTAAACGATACTCCATATATTGATATACAGAAGTAACTTTTAATTGATAAATTACAGGTGTACTAGCAAAGAATGCAAAGAATATTGCTAAAGGTACTGTAATATTTACCATAAAAGGTGCTAGTCCAGATCCATAAGCCCACCCCGGTCCTCCAATAAATGCATTAGCACTTATCATAGTTGCTGCTACTGACAAGGCTATAGGCAACCAAGGCATTGATCTACCTGCTAAAAAATAGTCTTCTTGAGTTTCATTATCTTTCCCCATAAAATAACCAACTGCTAACATTCCTAAAATGTACACTAAAATTATAATACCATCAATTGTTGAAATCATTTTTGCTCTCCCCTTTTTATTTAATAAATGCATAAACCTTGTAAAAACTTATGATAGCTTAAATAAAGACAATGACACCGGTGTCATTTTTTAATAAAAAATTTTCATCGATTTCTTTCATAATGGCCCCAAAATCATTTTGTTACTGTTATATACTATAATAACACCTTTTATTATCTTTTTCAATTTTTTTTATTAATTTATCAACAAAATTCCTATTTTATTGTTTTTTAAGAAATGTTCTATAGTTTTATTTACTATTTTTTAAACTTACTATCTCAGGGATACACAAAGATAGTGAATCCCCTTAATCATATATTTTAACTGTTTTTCCAATAATCAATTCCAACTTAAATTCCTTTAATATTTGGGAATCTGGATTTATTAATAATTTTTCTACAATGTCAATAATAGCCTGAATCATACTATCCAGTGGATAGCTTACTGTAGTTAACTCATAAGCTTTCATTTGTGCAACCGGATTATTATCAAAGCCCACAATGGATAAATCTTTTGGTACTTTTAATCCCATGGATAATCTAGCCGCATCTAATGCTCCCATAGCCATATTATCTCCTGAGCAAAAGATTGCATCTGGAGGAGTAGTAGACTTAAGCATTTTCATTGCTATTTCATAGCCTGTTTCATAGGTATAATCTCCCTCTTCTATTAAAATAGGTTTCATATGATATTCACTTAATCTATTAACAAAAGCTTCATTTCTTTCTCCTTTTGTGGCTGCTGATATATATGCTATTTTTTTATGCTTATTTTTAACTAATAAATCCGCCACATCCTCAGCTGCTTTTACATTATCACCCCAAACGGCACTTGCATTTGAATTGGTTACAGTACGATTAAATAGAATTAAAGGTATTTTTATACCTGTAAAATAATCCGCGATATTATCTTTTGTTGCAGGAGAAGTAACAATTATAGCATCTACTCTATACATTTGAACTTGAGCCACTATTTCTTTTATACTAATAGTTGGAGCTGTAACAAATATAAGTGGTTGTCTTCCGCTTAATTGGATTTTATCCATTAATTTTTTAAGTACACTATCATAAAAATATCCAGAATCAGGACCTACTACTACAGCTATAATATTAGTTTTATGAGAGGTAAGACTTCTTGCTACCCCATTAGGAGTATAGCATAATTGATTTGCCGCCTCTAAAACTTTATCAATAGTGGATTGCTTTATTTTACCTTTCCATTTAGGATTATATACTCTAGAAACTGTTACCGGTGAAACTTTAGCAATCTTAGCTACATCACTGATTGTAGCAAATTTGGTGCTATCATTTTTCATTAAAAAGCCTCATTTCATTTATATCATTTATATCATTTTTATACTTTTATACTTTTTTTATTTATTATCATAAATAGGCAACAAAAATGAATTCTTATTACTGATCTTCTTCGCCGCTCCATGCGTATATCCCACAACTTTAAAATCCTTTGATAATTTTTCAATAAGCTCTTCATAATCCTCACACTTACCTCTAATACAAGAAGATAAATGAATAACTTGTACATTATTATCTTTCAATTTTTGAATTTTATGTTCTAAATCTCCCCCATTATGAGTAAAGGCTACTAATTCTGTATTCTCATCATAATTCTCAAAAGCATCTATTTTCTTAAAAAAAGCATTTAAGCAACCTTTACCTGAACATTTATCCATAGTTTCTTTTCTAACAATTATTGCAATCTTCATAATGTAACTCCTTTTTAATTGTAGTACTTATCTTTATTGTATTTCAATTAAAAAGAAATCACAATAGTCACTTATACTACAATTATTCCAATTTTAATTTAAGTAATTATAAAAATAAATAACATAAACTTAATATTGAATCTATATTCATAACATAAAATTGGTGCTATAATATATAAATATTGCAATATATAAATATTGTAATGTTTATATATATTTTAATACTCATAAAGACATCCTGTTATTTTGATAATTTTTTATTGTACAAACTATTAAAATTTAGGTTATCTTTTTAATGAATTTAAAATAAACAATTTCTAAAACAAAATAATAATTTAAACACTATTACAAAATGAAAAATGAACAGGAGTGAATAAAATGGTATCTACTACAGCACAAGACGCAAATAACATTCTAGAATTTCTTGCAATAATTCTATTAGCTGGGGTGATTTTTTCAAAAATAAGTAAATTAATAAAACTACCTGACGTAGTTTTATATATTATTGCAGGAATAATAATAGGGCCAAATCTTCTTAATTTGGTGAATATCGACACATATCCAACTGGGAATCAACTTATCCTTACTTTTGGAGCTGCATATATTCTCTATGATGGTGGTAGGGAAATAAATTTAAAGGTTCTTAATAAAGTAAAAATGTCAGTAATCCTCTTATCTACATTTGGAGTTTTAGTGTCTATGTTTATAACGGCATTTTTTGCATATAAAATACTTCATATAGAATTTATTTATGCGCTACTACTCGGTACTGTTGTTTCGTCTACAGATCCTTCAGTACTTGTCCCTCTATTCAAAAACATGAATATCAATGCTAAATTAAAACAGACCATCATTGCTGAATCTGCTTTTAATGATGCAGTAGCGGCTATTGCTACATTCGCAGTACTAGGTATTATTACCGCTGGAGAATTTTCATTATCTAACAGTTTATTTGAGTTATTTAAGTCATCTCTTGGTGGAATTCTCGTTGGGGGAATTTTAGGTTTTCTATCAAGTAAAGCAATATCAGAAACCGGTGAAAAATCTGGTATTTTTCAGGAACATCCTTCTGAAATTGCTTTAGGCGCAGTAATTGGAGCTTATGTTATATCAGATCACTTTGGTTTTAGTGGCTTTATAGCAGTGTTTGTTGTTGGAATGATTTGTGGTAATAAAAAAATACTAAATATGTATATACCAGATGAGTATTTTGATACTCATTTAAGATTTAAGGAAGTCCTTACAATAATCATGAGAATGCTAATATTCATACTTCTAGGTACTCATGTAGATTTTGGCATATTATTTTCAAATATTGGAGGTGCTTTATTAGTAGTTGCTGCACTAATTTTCGTAGCAAGACCTATTTCCGCTTACTTATCTGTTATATTAGATAAAAAAGCCCAATGGGAATTTAAAGAAATTGTTTATTTGATGTGGGTTCGTGAAACTGGTGTTATACCAGCTGCATTGGCAGGTATGTTAGTTTCCATGAATCTTCCTAACGCCAAAATCATATCTTCTGTTACTTTTGCTACTATATTTATAACTCTTACATTCCAAGCAAGCACAGCTAAATTACTTGCACAAATTTTAAAACTAGAACGTAAATAAGCTTATATGAAAAGTTTGGCTTTGAAAAATTTTTATACAAAATTCTTAATCTTTCATATACCCACAGGGGGTAAATGTGATATAATCTAAAACAAGGTGGTGAAATAAAAAAATGAATGTACTTATTGATGCAAGATCTTTAGAAGCTATAAAAGATGCTATTACCAATAGAAAATCTGATGCACCTGATACCATTAGAATTTATATCGCCGGTATTGGCTGAGGAGGCCCAAGTTTTGGCCTTGCTCTGGATGAGCAAAAAGATGATGATGTGTTAGACGATACTACTGGAATAAAATTCATTATGGAAGAAGAACTTTTCGAAAATTATGGTGACATAAAAATAATTTTCACAGGTAGAGGTTTCAGCGTTGCTCCAGCTAACAAAGGAAATTCTTATGGTAGCTGTTAAATCCTATCTAGCTAAATAGTTTATGCCTAATAGACAACAAAAAACTGCCAACATTGGCAGTTTTTTATTTATATTTGCTATTTAAATACTATTACCATCCCTTTTTCTGTGTTTGTTATTGTGCAACTGTTTTATCTATGGCTGCTTTTAAAGTAGTTTCTACTTCTTCAGCTACTTCGTCTAATCCTTCCATTTCTACCATGCCCATTAATAATGTTGGTTTAATCATTCCTATATACGTTTCTCCATCCTTTTCATAAACAGCAAGTTTGCATGGTAAGAAAAATCCAATCTCTATGTTTTTATCTAACACTTCTTTAGCTTTTGGTGGATTACAAACTTCCATTACTCTAAAATTCGAATTAAAATCTAAACCTTTTTCTTGCAGTTTATCTTTGAAATTCATTTCCCATAACACACCAAATTTACTTTCAACTAAATTTTCTTTCAAACTAGTTGTTGCCTCTTCAAAAGTTTTTTTTGTTTTTACACTGTATTTTAAATCCATTTTAATCACTCCTTAATTGTCTAGTGTTTTATTTTTAAATATTGTTGGAACTCAGACTTATTCTAAAAGTTTCCGAAAACGTAGGTTATTTCAAATCTGAAATATATCTCTCTGCCATAATTGCAGACACCGCTCCATCTGAGGCAGCAGTTACTACTTGCCTAATGGCTTTTGTTCTTATATCTCCTGCTACGAAAACTCCACCTACATCAGTTTTTGTATCTTCTCCTGCAACAATGTAACCCCAATCGTTTATATTAACTTGACCTTTATACATTGTTGATTTAGGTTCAGTCCCAATATAAACAAAAGCACCTTCAGTTGGAACTTCAGTTATTTCTTTTGTTTTAATATTCTCAACTACTACTGAAGTAAGCGCATGTCCTTGACCATTTACTTTTCTAACTTCTGAATCCCATATTACATCAATTTTTTCATTACTCAAAGCTTCTTCTTGAGCTTTTAAGGAAGATTGAAAATGATCAAATTGGTGAATTATTGTAACATGTGTAGCAAATCTAGTTAAGAAAACAGCTTCTTCTACAGCTGAGTTTCCCCCACCTATAACAACAATTTTTCTATCTTGATACATAGACCCGTCACAAGTTGCACAATAATGAATTCCTTTTCCTTTAAATAAATCAGCATCTTCCGCATTAAGTGCACGAGGTGATGCACCAGAAGCAATTATTGCTGCTTTTGCATAGAATTCAGTATCTTCTGTTTTCACATACTTTACATCCTCATTAAAATCAAAAACCCATTCAGTTTTAGTTGCTGGACAAGTATCAAAACTAGCCATATACATATTTCCTGTTTCAACCAAATGTCTTATGCCTTTAAAGTCAGGCTTATGGAATTTTTTTAAAATTGGATATTCTCGACTTAACTGAGCATACTTTGCCCAAAGTTCTGCTTGAGACATCAAATGTTGCGGCTTAGCATAACATTCAAACAGTTCGTAATTTCTTCCTATTTGAGTCTTGAAATACTCAAAACCTAAATCCAACCAACCTTTTGAATCCAAAAATTCTACCAGATTGATTAAATCTCCTATGTTTTCATTATCCAAAACAGTCCTAAAATTGATTGGAATTTTATTTTCAATTGCTTTTTCCATACCTAAAATTATTCTGTCAAAGGTACCTTTCCCATTAGCGGCCCCTCTTCTACTATTATGTACCTCTTTGCTACCATCCAATGTTACTTGAAGTTCTTTCACTTTTGCTTTTTTAAGAATATCAATATAATCAATCAAATCATAAGCATTGGTTACAGCGGCAATCTCATAATGAAACTCTGCACATTTGTCAATTATGTATTCAACCATTTTTTTTGGGCCGGAGTATTTATCAAGGGCTCTCCCCCGAATTATGAAATACATAACCTCTCTCCAAAATATAAGTAACAAATTCATAATCTATATTATCTGTGTTTTCATTGTTTTTAAATCTCATCAAATCTGTATATTCATCCTGATTCATTAAATCAAAACTTCCTGTAATGGGATTTAATATTGCATACTCAACAGGATTAGAGTTTTCAATTTTTACAATTATATTGTTTTTACTATAATGCATTTAGTTCCCTCCAAACGAATAGTTTGTTAGTTGAATGAAATGGCTGTGACCTGTGAACTAAGAAAAACTGCGAACGGGTAGTTCGCAATTTCTCTCAAACTCAACCAAATAAGCACTGTTTTAAAACATTAGTCGTGGCAGCCCGCTACTACTTTTGCAGACTTTGAACAACATTGAGCAGTTTTATGTTCTTCTTTGCAACAAGCCTTTTCTTTATCATTATCTTTTTTTGTTACTTTTTTCACTTCTACCCCTCCTTACAGTTCATTATTTTATTTAAAAGCCTTAATTGTTAGGCTAATAAAATCATATCCATTTTTTATATACTCTCTTCTTTTCAAAATTTCAACCTTACTAAAATTTGCTTTCTCAATACTTTTAAGATATTCATCTTCTGTAATGGCACCGCCGAAACACTCACCCCAGGCAACTGGATCGTTTTTTATATCATCTGGAAGAGGGTCCTTTGTTACCGCATCTGATATGACAAATCTCCCACCTGGTTTTAGAACTCTATGAATATCCTTATATACGATTAATTTATTTTTTGCATGATTAATAACACAATTACTAATAACAGCGTCAAAAGAATTATTATCAAAAGGTATATTATTAATATCTCCAAATACAAATTTTATATTTGTTAATTTTTCTAAATATATATTGTTATTAGCTTCAGCAATCATAGCTTCTGTAATATCCATACCAACAGCCTCGCCATTTGGTGCTACCATTTTTGCAGCTAGTATTGTCTCTTTTCCTCTTCCACAACCCAAATCCAATACTTTTTCCCCCGAATTTAACTGGAGATATTCAAGATTGCTACCACAACTTAGATTACAACTAGTTTTACTTTCTTCTTCATATCTTTTTTGTATATTTTCAATTAATTTATCCATCTAAACTCTCCCTCTTTATACCCCCTATAGGTATAATATGAATGTAAACCTTTTTTCTTTACTTGTCAATACTTTTTAGTTATTTGCTTTTTTGATAATAGCTATTCAATATTTTTAACATCAAAATACTGGTTTAATGAAGCTACAGTTAGAGGATGGGTAAAAGAACATGCTGTTAATGGAAATGATGCTTTTCCTGGTAAAGGTAAATTAAGATCTGATGACGAAGAAATAAGAAAAATAACTATTAAAAAATAGAATTAATATACAATCAAAGAGGCTGTCTCAGAGTTAATTCCGAGACAGCCTCTTTTTTTATAAATTTACTTTTTAAAGTTTAAAAATTTTATACCATATCTATTTCATAAACAATATATTAGTAACTAATCTAGGATATAATCTACTTCCTAAATCCTTTCCTGTCTCGCTATGAACTTGGTCTGTTGCACATTGCTCATTGCAAGGTACAGTTTGCCAGAAAGCGTGCACTCTATCCCACTCAATTATTTCTTCTTCAGTGAAATCCATATTTAATATATCTTCTGCAGCATATTGGCATAAGAAAATTTTACTCATCCATGTATTATTACTTGTAGAAGAAAGTTTCCACCCACCTGAAACTGGGTCTAAGCAAATACCTTTAACTAGTATAGTATCAAGATGTGCTTTTAAAACTTTTACAAGTTTTGAGTATCTTCCATCCTCACTAACAGCATCTTTATCTCCTATAACATAAGGGAAAACAAGACCTTCTATAGCAGGAATAATTCTTGATTCATTTCCACTTTCAAAAACAGCTGGGATATATTTTTCATTAACATCGAATTTTTCTACTAAGCTATCACATAAATTTAAAGCTTTTTGTTGCATTTCCATAGCTTTTTCATTTTTGCCTAGCTTGTTATAAAGATCTTCCATACAAACATACGCAGCCCATGTTTTTACTGCTAGATATAGATTATTTCTTGCTTGCCCTAAACTTATGTCCAAACTATCATAAGTAGTTATTTCTGCGCCAGTTCCACAACGTAAACTATCTGTATCAATTATTCCATCGTCATTTAAATCTCTTGCTAATAATGATTCATAGCATTTATCAAATAAATCCAAATTATTATTAACCCATTCATTATCTCCTGCATTAAGTGCATAAACAGCTCCACAAAGAACCCAGTTTACCAATTGCTCTGCTGTCATATATCCAAAACAGCCGCTTAAATTTGATCTTTCATAGGAAGAGTATGCTTTTGGAGAAAACATGTTTGCCACACCCATATCATGAGTGAAAGAAATTCCGCCTTTATACTTCTTTCCTTCTAAATCTTTAACCCCTTCATCATAAGAATATCTATCTACAAATAAATCAAGAGAATTCTTCATAGTCCAAGGGTGATATTTCATTTCCCAGTGTAAATGGTCCACAGTTAAATCAAAGGTATTCATCATTCTATATTCACCTTCGTTTGCTACCCAAAGGTATTTATTATCCTTATCTAATAATAATTCTGTATTTGCATAATAGCTGTGAGTTGAATGAGCTATTAAGAATTTTCTATACTCATTTAATTTACTTTCCTCTAGTTCCTTATCCTTTGAATCACAAATATTAATATAGTAATCTTTATTTTTCAATAAAAATTCCATAACTTCTTCTAAATCCTCAAATAATTCTGTGTAAGCAAATTTACTTTTTATTCCAGATGTAATGTTTCCACCTTGATATGTAGCAAAAGCAAAGTGCATAGTTTTCTTGCTGTAAGGTTTAACTTTTATTCTAAGAACCACCTCATTACCTAATTTATTAAGTAGTGGGGATTTTTTATCCATCATTTCTAATAAAGTCATCCAATCAATATTTTCTTGGATTTCTTCAGAAGCTTCACAACCAAAGCCATATCTTGTATCTACAGCTCCCCCCAATAATGAAAATTCATCATTATCAGACAATAGTCTTGCATTTTCATCCAACTGCATTCCAAAAATTATTTCTGCTTCTCCTGGATTATTAGAATTGTCTAAAGTAATTTCTCCTATAAATCCTGGAGCTAATAATAATTTTTTTTCTTCTTTAGTTAAAGTGTCAATGTCTTTTACTTTATCAAAGGGGCTATATATTTTAAAACTTAAGTCTCCAGCCTTCCAGCTATCGCTTGCCCATTTCATTTCTCTTTCAATACTATCTTCATTAAATAAATTGATTTTTTCATCATTTTTATTTTCAGAAGCTTCTAATCCAAACTCTGCTAATTTATTACCGAAATCCAAATTTGCAAAAGGTAGTAAATTCATCATTCTGTTTTTATAACCAATATAAATATTTTTATTTGGGGATCTTACATCACTGAGTGAAAATCCACCACCTTGGCCTATTTTTCCTAATAGAAAACTTGCATATGCCCCGAAACTACTATGATGCGCTTGATATGATTTATTATTCATCTTCATCTTCTCCTTAGTCTTTTTTAAAACTATACCTTTATATTATAGCAACGTTTACATGTTTTTAACCATATAAACTTTATTAAAATCTTTGAAATATATAGTTTTTATTAATTATATATTTAGATGAATGTTATTCTTAATAAATAAAAAGTGAATTTGGATGTAAAAAAAGGGCGGTAATGGAAACCCGCCCTACAGATTAAAATTTATTAATTAGTAACTTTGTTTTTCTTTACCAACAAACTTATTCCTGCAATCATTACTATTGTTCCTAAAAGCATCATTATTGTAAAATCTATTGAACTTCCTGTTTTAGGTAGTATTCCTGCTGATACTAAATTTTTATCAGACACAAAATAATCACTACAATGTGTTATATCAAAAGTTATATTACCTGCTGCATCTGCTTTTATTGGTCCAGCAATTTTCTCTGCTTTATTTGTTGTAGGATTATAATAATAAACATAAACTGTGTTTTTATCTGCCCATGAAGCTCCTAAGTTTGTTGTAATAGTGGCTTTACCTGGTAATACTCCATTTTCTGCAAATGAAATTACAACCACATCTTCCCCTTTTACCTTTGCTTTTATTGCTTCTTTATTAACAGTTTTTGCATTGTTTATTCCAGCTATTTCTACACTTAAATCAATATCTTTTATCTCTTTTGTAATATCTTTACCATTGAATGTCCATTGTACTCCATTTTTAATAAAAGTAACAGACTTATTTTGATTCTTTATTGATTCAAATACAGCCTTTTCAACATTTTTACCTTCTAAACTTATAACTGTTTTACTTCCCTCTGCAATATCAGTAATTGTTTTAATTGTTTTTGCAGTTTCAGTTTTATCGTTATTGTCTAGACTTGTATTATTTGTGTTATCTGTAGTTCCTGTAGTTCCTGTAGTTCCTGTAGTTCCTGTAGTTCCTGTGTTACTTGTATCTCCTGTGTTTCCTGTAGTTCCTGTGTTTCCTGTAGTTCCTGTGTTTCCTGTATCTCCTGTGTTTCCTGTAGTTCCTGTGTTTCCTGTATCTCCTGTGTTTCCTGTATCTCCTGTATTACCTGTATCTCCTGTATTACCTGTATCTCCTGTATTACCTGTGTCTCCTGTATTACCTGTTTCAGCTTTACTTAATAAAACATTACCCCAGCCGGATGTATTTTTCCATGAATCTCCTGATGGGTCACACCACATTGCTACCGTACTTCTTGTACCATTTCCATTATCATTATTTATTTGAATATCATAACCTAATGTCTTGCCTGATTCTGCTTTTAATCCAGTCATAGGAATAGCAATTTCTACAATATAACCTGTATCAGTTTTCACTGTAGCAGATTTAAATCCTGTAGAATCAGTAGCTCCACCGAAACTTGTCTCATTGTCAAAATTCACTCTATATTGTCCATCATTAGCATCATAAACTGAAGATTTTGCGTTGTCTTTATCAAGGAAAACTTCAACTGAATCTTGCTCCCAAACATTTGCACTTGCTTTACTTAATTTATTATCAGTTACTTCCACCAACACATAAAAATTATCTTCATCCCACATTGCTCTAGCTTTTCCTGTAGAACCATTTGTTACTGTAGCTGGAACCCAAACTTCTGTAGAAACTGCTTCAACGTTACTCCAAGCTTCTTCTATAGTTCCATCAATTGTTACTTTGCCATATTCTGCAGTTGCTTGTTTTACTTCTTTTTGAAGTGTAAGTCTTGCAAAATTAGCTGTACTTGAACTTTGAACATTTGAATAATCTGAGTATACTACTTCAGACTCAACTTCACCATTTCCCTTATCATCATTAACCTTAAAATCTATACCCAACATATCGCCTGTCTTTGGAGTTAATTCTGTTAATGGAATTTCAACTTGAACTTGATATCCAGTGCTTGTAGTTTTTGTATAATGCTTAATCTCAGAACTTCCTTCATTTTTATAACTTATCTTGTAATTACTATCATCTGCTTCATATAAATCTGCTTTGCTATTATTTCTATCAATAAATATTTCTACACTATCTTTTTCATTTAAGGTACTATCCTTAACATCCATTAATACATAAAGATTTTTATCATCCCACATCATTTTAACTCTTGAAGTGGCACCATTTACACCTTTTACCACTGTACTAATATTAAATGGTTTAATAGTATTCCATACTTTATCAACAGTTTCTCCTAAAATAGGTGTTCCTTTAAATGCATTAATATCTAATTTATATACAGGTATTTTAGATTCATCTACCAATGCCCAATAAGCAGGTTTTGCTTTTAAATCTCTTCCAAATAATAATGGAGCATCTTTTCTTCCTGCCACAACAGCATAGTCTAACCATGATTTATCATCAGAAATTCCCCATAATGTAACTCCTGACAACTTATCTTTCTCTGCTTTTAATAAATCAAATATTTCTTTATATCTTCTTGCTTGCTTAGATAAAACTTCTGCACTTGCCTTATCTGTAGATTGAGAAGCGTTATCGTATATTGTCATATCTAATTCAGTTATTGCAACTTCAACTCCTAAAGATGCAAATAAGTCTATTGTTTTTTTAATTTCTTCTACTGAAGGTTCATTGATTGTAATATGAGATTGCATACCAATTCCATCAATTGGAACCCCTTTAGCTTTTAAATCTTTAACTAAATTATATAAATCTGTTCTTTTACTTTCACTACCTGATAAATTATAATCATTTATATATAATTTTGTTTCAGGTGCTCCCGCTGCATCTGCTGCTGCACGTGCATATCTAAAAGCATATTCTATATAATCATCGCCGATTATTTGTCTCCATTTGCTATCCCTTAACCCCGAATTGTCGGATATAACTTCATTTACTACATCCCACTCAGAAACTTTACCTGCAAAATGAGTAACTACAGTGTCAATATGTGTTTTTAATCTTTCTAATAACAATTCTCTAGTAGCTGGTTTTGTTGGATCTACCGGATCTTGGAAAAACCATTCTGGTGCTTCAATATGCCAAAGTAAAGTATGTCCTCTAAGTTTCATATTGTTTTCTTCAGCAAAAGCCACTAAACTATCTCCTGGTGCAAAGTTAAAATTTCCTTCGGTTGCTTGAATAACATGTGGTTTCATTTCGTTTTCTGCAACAACACTATTGAAATGTTGTGCTGCTAATTTATAATGCAAACTATCTTTATTAGCAAAAACAGATTGTGGAAGAGCTACTCCCACTTTAAAATAATCTGAAAACACAGATGATAAAGATGGAATATCTTCTTCAATGCTTAACACTTCATCCTCAATTCCTGTTCCAATTCCGTCTCCGTGAATTACTACATCATCAAGGTAAAAATCTAAAGCACCATTGTCAGTTGCTTCAAAGTATGCTGATAAGCTTTCCAAGTCATCTGTAAAATCAAATGTATATGTACCTGTAACTTGATTCCAAACACCCTTAGATATAGTTACTATATCTGTTGCATTTTGATAAGCATCCTCAGAACCCGTTTGAACTCTTTTTGAAGTTAATTTCAAATTTTCTGTATCATTTCCTTCATTATATTTAACCCAGAAAGAAATATCATAAGGTTTTCCGCTGACAACTTTTCCTGTCAAATCAATTGTTGGTCCTTGCCATCCTTCATCTTTTCCAGTTGATTTTAAACTATATTCCCCAGTGTGCTGTTCTTCTTTAACTGCCTCTATAGTTCTATATGAACTCCAGTTTGTAGTTTCTCCACTTTCAAAGTCAGAGTTTTCAACAACATTTTTAACTCCTACTGAATTATCTGTTGGAATTAAATCTACTGAAACATTATCCAAATAAAAATCAAGTTTATCTGCTGGAGTTGTATCTGCATCCTGTTTATATGGAGTTTCCATATATAAAGAAAGTGTACTTAAATCATCACTATTTGGTACAGTATAATCTCCCTCAACTAAAGTCCATTCACCTTTTTTTACTAAGCCCGTTGATATATTATTGTACTCTGGTTCAGTTCTAGAAGAGTAATTTAATCGCATTGAAATGACAAAAGATTGAGTTGCATTTCCTTTCTCATCATCATACTTTACCCAAAAAGAAATATGATATTTTTGTCCTTTTTCTAATGCGTTTGTTGCATCAATTATAGGACCATCCCAAGTCCCTAATCTATTTTTAACAAATAAAGCTTTAGAGCCTGAGAATTTAGTGCTTTCATCTAATGTTAACTCACATCCACCATTTGAAGTCCATTTCTCAACTTCATCAGTTTCAAAATCTGAACGAATAACGTTTTCAACTTTAGAAACTGTAGCTGGTGTTTCTGTATTATCTTCACTTTTTTCTTCTGTAACTACCACATCATCGATGTAATACTCAAGCGTTGTATCTTGTGCTTCAACGTAAAAGTATAAATCAGTTAATTCTCCTGTAGCATGTACTTTATAACTTCCACTAATAGTTGTCCATGAATCTTCTGTAATAGGCTGTTGCCAAGCAACAGTGTCATAAAATCCCTCATTAGGACTCTCATCAACTCCATGTACAGTTATTGTTAGTGCATTATCGTGCCCATTTGCAGCTTGTCCCTCAACTGCTCTTGCCTTTAAAGTAAAGTTATAAGTATTTCCAACTTTAACTTTATCAAGTATAGTATATGCTGCTCCTTCATATCCTTGAGTTCTTCCAGTAACTTTACCAGAATAACTTCCTGAAGCAACCACATCTTCAACAGCTTCTAAAGATGCATTACCGTTAGGAAACCAATTATCTGTTGAGCCCATTTCAAAATCTCCATTTACTATGAGATTTTCTGAGGTTTCTTCTGCTAGAACTGTTAAGTTGCCCATCAGTCCAATCATAAGAAACAATGCCATTGAAAAACTTAAAATCTTTGCCATTCTTTTTTTAATCCTCATTTTTAATTTACCCCCTTTTTATATTTTCTTTGCTTTAAAATATTAGTGGATTTAAACCTATAAACACACCTTATTCATAAATCAATTATTGAAATGATTTGTTTATATATATCTATAATATAACAACGTTTACATCATTTTAACCATACAAAGTTTATTAAAACTTTTGAAATGTATAGTTTTTGGTTCTTTTTGGGTATAATTCTTAATATACCCTGTTCACTATTTCATATAATAAAAGCATATATGCTTTCTATCTGAACTAAAGGATATAATTTATAATTTTCTATATAATAAAAAATAGGGCGGGCATGGAATAAAAAATAGGGCGGGCATGGAATAAAAAATAGGGCGGGCATGGAAACCCGCCCCTACAGGGGTATATATATTAATTAAGTTTTACTTAAAGTCTACAATACTCCAATATGCTTCTTTTGGATTCATTTCACTATCGAATAAAAGAGGCCAATTTGGTCTTCCTTTTACAGGAATATAATTTAACCAAGAAGAATCATCTGTTACACCCCAAAAAGTTACTCCGCTAATAACCTCTTTGTGCTTTCTTAAAACTTCAAAGATTTCTTTGTATCTTTGTGCTTGTAATGCTGATGTTTCCTCAGTTGGTTCTGAATATTTTGTTGATTCATCATCCCAAGAGTAATAAGACATATCTAATTCTGTTATTTGTACCTTTATTCCAAGAGAAGCGAATTTTTCAATTGCTGCTTCAATATCACTAATTTGTGGCCAATTCAAAGTCCAGTGTGCTTGAATACCTACTCCCGTTATTGGGATTCCTTGTTCTTTTAATTCTTTTATCATTTCATAAGCTTTATCTCTTTTTTCTGGTAATACCATATTATAATCATTGTAGAATAATTCTGCCTCTGGATCTGCTTCATGAGTCCAGATAAAAGCATTTTTTATGTATTCATCCCCTGTTATCTCTGTCCATGGGCTTCTTCTCAAGGTTAAAGGTCCATCATCTATAGCTTCGTTTACAACATCCCAACAATAAACCTTCCCTTTATATCTTCCAACTACTGTTTTAATATGATCTTCTAGTCTTTGCAGCACTAATTCTTTACTAGCTACTTCTTTATTATCCTTGAACACCCAGCTTGGAACTTGATTATACCAAGCTAAAGTATGTCCTCTTACTAGCATATTATTTTCCATAGCATAATCCACAATAGCATCAGCTTTTTCAAAAGAATATCTATCTTCAGTAGGATGAATTTCACTAAACTTCATTACATTTTCTGCTGTTAAACTATTAAAGTTTTTTTTCAAAACACTATCATAAGTAACTATATTCTCCGGAGTTACAGCAGCACCTATTGGGAAGTATTCTTTGTATTTTTCACTTAATGAAACATCTTTTTTACTACTACACCCTTGTAAAATGCCCATTACTAAGATACTTGCTACCACTATTAGAATAATCTTTATTTTTTTCATATTTTTCTCCTTGTAAATATTATGGATATACAAATAATTCGGTCAGCATGTTGAATACTGACCGAATTTTAATTTATAGCTTTATTTATTAGTTTAAAATACTATTTCCAAGCTTCAACTCTTTCTTTTACTTTTGTTGTGAAGAATTCTTCAACAGCTGCTATATCAAGTTTTTCATACTCAGCTTTATACTCATCCCATATAGCTTGATATTTTCCTGCATCAGCCAATATTAATTTTGGTACATAAGTTTTAGTTAATTCTTCTGCTTTTGCTAATGTAATTTGAACATCAGAACCATCTTCTGGTTTGATATCCCAAGCTTCTCCCCATGGATTTCCTGTTGTTTCATTAAACATTTGTCCATAAGTTTCTACTCCATAAGCTTCAAGAACTTTTTTATCAGCATCAGTGTAACCAGCAGTTATTTCTTCTGGTTGTCCAGTTGGATTCCAAGAATTACCATCTTCATATGTTGCAACATTTGCATTTGTAGGCCATGGATATGAGAAAGCACCTATACCTCTTTTTAATCTATATTCTTCTGTTTTTAATTTCTCTCTTTGCTCATCTGTTCTGTAGAATCTTCCTTCTTCATTAACAGTGTAATCTACGCCTTCTTCTCCCCAAGTAAACAATTTTTGTTGATCTTCTTCAAGCATCCAATCAATAAATTGAATAGCTCTTACTGGGTCTTTACAGTTAACAGAAATACTTATTCCATCTCTTGTTATAGGAACTCCTGGTGTTTGATATCTTTCTTCTACTGTATCATCCCAAACTAAAGGCATTCCTACATATACATACTCATCTTTTCCTTGTTCAGCTAATGAGTTTTGAGCTGGAAGCATTTGCCACCATTGATCGTAGAATCCTAAAACTCTACCTGTAGTTACTTTTTCAATATATTGATCATAGTTCATTGTGAAAGCTTCTGGATCAAGTAATCCTTCTAAGTATAATTTATTAAGAGCTTCCCAATATTTTTTTGAATCTTCATTTGCTGTATACGCTTTTCCTTCAAGAGTAGCTGGATCAAATTGACAGAATCCATCATTTGTAAATCCTCTTAAATCTGAAGGAGCATTTGTTAAAGTAAAGAATCTCCAAGAATCAGTTATGAAACTAAATGCGATAGTTTCTTTTCCTTCAGTTTCAGGATGTTTCTTAGCATAATCACTTAATAAAGCAAAGTACTCATCTAAAGTTGTTAATTCTGGATATCCTGCTTCTTCTAAAACACGTCTTTGTACATAGAATCCTCTGTTAGCTTTTGAGTTATCTACATCTTCTCTATAAGGTGGTAAGAAATAAATATTTCCATCTTCACTTTTTATTTTATTCAACAGTGGGCCATATACTTTTTTGATGTTTTTCCCATATTTATCAATTAAATCATTTAAAGGAATTGCTGCACCAGCTTCTATAAATTTGTTATGTTGGTCATGTCCCCAAATGAAATCTGGGTAATCACCAGATGCAATCATTACTCCAACCTTTGTAGGAAGATCTCCTACAACATAATCCATATCAATTGTAACACCGGTTTTTTCAGTTACATATTTTGCTTGGTCATTATCCCAACCAAATTGTGTTCCATTCAACATACCATAAAACATACTAAATGTTACTGGTTCAGTACTCATTTCTTCAACTGCTTCATTCGAAGTAGCTTTATTTGTGTTAGCAGTTTCATTATTTTTTCCTGAACATCCTGCTAATAAAGAAAGAGCTAAAACCCCTGTTAAAACTAACCCTAAAATTCTTCTAGTCTTCATTTTTTTTCCTCCCAAAATTAAGTTGTAATAGTTTACAAGATTAATTGTACAAACTTTTGCTTGTTTCGACAACCATATAAACTTTAGGTTTTTCCTTTATATTTTAAGATTGATGTTCTTTTAAAGCTATTTTCCTATATTTGGAAGGTGAAGTGTTAGTAAACTTCTGAAATCTACTTACAAAATAATCCGTATTTTTATAACCAACGCTTTCAGCTATTTCATAAATCTTTTTATTTGTTCTACTAAGTTGCTTTTTAGCTTCCTCAATCCTAAGTTCATTTAAATAATCATTAAAATTAATACCAAAATATCTTTTAAATTGTTGCCCCAAATAAACTGAATTCATATAATATTTTTCAGATAATGCCTTTAAACTTATGTCCTTCATATAATTTTCTTTTATATATTTTTCGATTTCATTAATTACGCCCATGGAATTCCCTTGTTGCAATTCCTTAATATAGCAACTACTTTTCAAGCAAAACTTTAAAGTTTTTTCCTGTACTTCTTGAAGGTTAAAGTTTTCCATATTATATACAAAATAAGAATATTTCTTTGAAAATAAATCTACTTCTCCACTTAGCTCTACCATGATTTTCATAGTTTTAATAATCACATTATTAATATAAATTTTCACAGCTTCTACAGGTGCTAAACTACTTTGAAATTGCTTAAATACAATTGCTAGTTCCTTTTGAATTTCACTATATTCACCCATTTCTATGGCTTTTACCACAGTTTTAACAGATAAAGTTTTCTCTAAACTAAAAGTCATCTCTGGTTTCTTAATCTGCTCATAATAAATCAAACTATCTTTCTCTTTATAGAAACTATACTCCACAGTTTTTAAACATTGTTCATAAGAATCCTTTAGTTTATCTAAAGAATTTATTTTTCCTCCTAAATAAATTGAAACCACTAAATTATCTATTTCATTTGCTTCTTGTAGGAAATTATTTATTCTTCCATTAAAAGTATTGTCTTCTTTTACATTTTCTTTAAGAATAACCTGAATTTTGTTTTTACTTTCTTTAATAATATAGAAATAATCTTTACTTTTTAATATTGATAAAATTTGATTTTTATTTATCTTATTTTGTTCTTCCCCAAATTCATCCTTGTATCTTTGCTCTAGTTTAATAATGCAATACCTTAAGATTTCATTTTGCTTCAATTTCAACTTATTATCTAACCATTCTACTTCAACAATACTCTGTTGATTTTTAATTAATTTTTCCACAAAACTTTGAGTAAACAAATTATTTGTACTTTCAATTAATGTTTCTACTTCTTTTTCCTTTTTTATTTCCTCATGAATTTCCTTAAGTTTTTCTATTAATTCATCCTCATCAATGGGTTTTAAAATATAATCTTTAACTTTATATTTAATTGCTTGCTGAGCCAATTTAAACTCATTATAACCACTTAAAATTATGAATTTGGTTTTTAAATTTAACTCTTCCACACAATGCTTTATTAAATTTATTCCATCTAATCTAGGCATTCTAATATCAGTAATTACTAAATCCGGCTTTGTTTTTTCTATTTTACATAAAGCATCTTTACCATCCTTAGCTTCCCCACAAACAACATAACCTTGTTCTTCCCAATCAATTAACACCTTTAAAGCCTTTGTAACAAAGGGTTCATCATCAACTAATAAAACTTTAAACATATTAAATTTCTCCTTTCGTTAGTTCATTTGTATTAAGGGAATTGCAAAGCACACTTTAGTTCCCTGATCCTCAATACTTTCAATATCAAAATAAACAGAATTTGAAAATTCTAAATTTAATCTTTTATATACATTAATTAATCCCACACTATTTTCAAGTTCCTCATCATTTTTATCTTCCCTATAAAGTTTAGCTTTTATTTTTATTAACTTATTTTTTTCAATTCCAACACCATTATCTTTAACTTGCACACATAATCTATCCTCAATTATATTTACATCAATAGTTATTTTACCTTGTTTTTCTGATAGTTCAATACCATGGATACTAGCATTTTCAACTAAAGTTTGAATAGTCATCTTAGGAATTTTATAATTCTCAATATTATCTCCAGTATTTATAATATAGCTAAGTTTTTCACCATATCTATACTTTTGGATTTTCAAGAAATCTTCCACAAATTCCAATTCTTCTCTTATCTCTATAATATCATGATTCCAATTAACAATTCTTCTAAATATCTTAGCCATATATTTTATGATATCAGCAGTTTCATTTTCTTTTTTTAATACACATCTAAGCCTAACAGTATTAAGAGTATTATATAGAAAATGGGGGTTAATCTGACTTTGAAGAGCTTTTAACTCAGCTGAATTCTTTTGAATTCCTGCTTCGTAAACCTCATCAATTAAATTTTTTATTCTTAAAGTACTTCTATTAACTTCTTTTATCAATACCCCTATTTCATCCTTACCTGGGTTTACTTCCATTAATTGAAAGTTTTTCTCTGGCAACTCATTAATATGGTTGGATACAAGCTCTAATCTACTTTTAATAGAAAAAGATACCATTATTATAATTATAGTCGTAATTATTAAACTTATAAAAGCTGTGAAAACAACAATACTGGATGATCCACCAATATTCTCTGATAAACTTTTTTCTTCAAAAACCCCAATTAATGTCCACTGATTCAAATAACTACTTTCACCAAAAGACTTGCTAATAACATAATCGTTTTCAGTAAAATAGTCACTATTTAGCTCCAGATATTCATTCCAATTGTTTGAATACAAAGGATTATTAGAAAAAATAACTCTATTTTCTCCATCTATCAAATACAAAGTACCTTTAAATTTTTCTCCTCTAAGCACTTCCTTAAAAGAATTAATGCTCAAATCAATTTTAACAAATTTATTTTTTCTATCATTTACCTGCAAATTATTCAAACTACTGATAACACTAATATATCTTTTATCCCCTAATAATCCTTTTGTTCCTTCAACTATATTAGGAAAAATAATATTTCTTTCATTTGAATTTAAGTAAGTATTATACCAATCTGCTTCTTTTACTTTATAATCCAAAAACAAAACATTTCCCCCACTTGGAATGGTATTGTTAGAAGTATAAATATTAATATTCGCAATTTGATTATAAACAGGTTCAAATCTTTGTACATCTGTTTGAATATATTTTTTATATTCTGTTAAATAAGTAGATACATCCTGATTCTCATTCTCTAATATTTTATTAAGCTCACTATTTGAATTCAAAATCTGTCCAACTCTAACACATTGTTCAACCTGAGTTGTTATGTCTATAAGTACCCTATTCATAGATTGCTCTGTATTTGTTTTTTCTTCTTTTTTTACATTTTTTGAAATAGACATATAAAATATACTATTAATGGCCACTATAGGTACCAAAACACAAAACAAATAAATAATCATAATCTTTCTTTTTATGCTAATATCATTAAGCCACTCTATTAATTTTTTTAAATGTCTTACTTTATTTTTCATAGAAACCACCCTTGATAATTTAATTGCTTATTTGTATTATATCATAACTTATATTAAAAAATAAATTTTCTAAAGCCCAAAATAGGCAAGCAACTATTTACAGTTACTTACCTTAATTTTACAATTTTATTCTTTAACTCCGCCTAATGTAAGTCCAGTAATAAAGTATTTTTGTAAGAATGGATATACACACAATATTGGAGCTGTAGCTATAATTGTCATTGTTGCTCTAATGGAGTTAGGTGTTACTGATTGAGATCCTCCCTTAGCTGAGTAATCCGGTCCTGATGCACTCATATTCTGCTGCGCAGATGCTAATTTTTTCATAAGTTCATATTGAAGAGTACTTAGTTTTTCATTACTCGAAGCAAAGATATAAGTATCAAACCAAGAGTTCCATTGACCAACTGAAATAAATAAAGCAACAGTTGCTATAACCGGTAATATTAATGGAGTAATAATTTTAATTAATACTTGCATTTCATTAGCACCATCAATTTTAGCTGATTCTATTAAACTATTAGGTAATCCTTCTATATAAGTTCTGATAATAATTACATTAAAAGCACTTAAAAGAGCTGGAACAATATAAACATTAAAACTGTTTAATAAATGTAGTGATCTAAAAAGAAAATATGTTGGTATAAGACCTCCACTAAAATACATTGTTAAAACTAAAATTGCAGTTAATGGTTTTCTAAACACAAAATCTTTTCTACTAAGTATATAAGCTAATATAACGTGTGCCACAAGAGAAGTAGTTGTTCCTATTACTGTTCTCAAAACAGAAATCATAGTTGCATGATAAATTGTAGTATCTTTTAAAATATTTTTGTAATTATATAAAGTAAATTCTCTAGGCCAAAGATATATTCCCCCTCTTAATGAATCTGTAGCATCGTTTAAAGAAACTGCTATCATATTCAAGAAAGGATATAATGTAACTATTAATAAAAAAGTTAAACTTATATTTATGACCGTATCTACTATAATATCTTCTTTACTTGATTTGTAAAATCTATGTCCACTCATAAATGATTCCTCCTTATAGTAAACCTTCGTCACCGAATTTTTTAGCTACTGTATTCGCTGCGAATAACAATATAATACTTACTAAGCTTTTGAAAATACCTGCAGCTGTAGCAAATGAATATCTATTCATAGCAATACCATATTTAAGAACAAATATATCAAGAACTTCTGAAACTCTGATAACCATTGAATTTCCTAATAATAATTGTTGCTCAAATCCAGCATTTAGTATCCATCCACATTGCATGATTAATAGAATTTTTACCGTAGGCATAATTCCTGGGATAGTAATTTTAAAGATTCTTTTAAGTCTTCCTGCTCCATCAATACTAGCTGCTTCGTATAAACTAGGGTCAATAGCAGTCATGGCTGCAAGATAAATAATTGCATTCCAACCTACTTCTTTCCACACATTACTTAAAGCAATTATCCACCAAAAATATTTTTCTTTACCTAACCATAAAACTGGTAAATCTAAAATATGTAACTTAACTAGAATAGTATTTAATATACCTCCATCTGTAGATAAAGTCATATAAACCAAACTTGCAGCTACAACCCAAGAAATAAAATGAGGTAAGTAGGAAATAGTTTGTACCACTTTCTTAAACATCATATTTCTTACTTCATTTAAAAATACCGCTAAAGTTATAGCTGTAACAAATCCAAAGGTAATATTCAAGAAACTCATTCCTAAAGTATTTCTTAATACTCTTACAAAAGTTTCATCTGAGAATAAATCTTTAAAATGTTTTAATCCTACAAATTTTGATCCGCTAATACCTAGTGCTGGCTTATAATCTTGAAAGGCCATTAACCATCCCCATATAGGAACGTAATAAAAAACCGCAATATAGATTATAAACACACTTGACATAATAATTAAACCTTTTTGTTTTTTACAGGTTTTTAAAAATTCCCCGTTAGTTCCTTTTTTCTTTTTATTATCTATAGATAATTTTTCTTTTTCGGAACCGTTTACTAAATCTGTCATTTTTGTTCCTCCTCACAAGCTTTGTCTTAATTAAATTTTATTATAGATACCGTTTACCAACAACCTAAGAAAATTTAGTTTTTCCCTTTAAAATCTTAGATGTGTTAAATAATATCCTCTTTATATTTAAACCAATGGAAATAAACTACATTATTACTTTCTTCTTTATTGCTACTAGCATACATTCCTAGAGTAGTTCCAACAAAGCCACCTGCTATATCTGTGCTTAAAATTCTTCCGTCAATGTGGTCAACTAATATTTTCATATCTTCTGAATCACTTAATTCAACTCCACTTTCTTTATAATAAAAAGTCAGTACCTGTCCCCGAGCTTTTACTTTTAAGCAAAGTTTGCTTGCTTCTATTTCTTTTTCCGCTAAAACTTGATTTTCTCCATCTGTGCATTTAATTAATTGTAAAACTTTCTTTGAGTTTTCTATTTTATAAACAAGTTGAAAATTGAATAAATTACTTTGCAATAATACAAGTCCTGCTGTTTCCCCTTCTTTTTCTGGTGTGAATTCTAATAAAGTACTAGCCGAAAAATTTATATGTTGCTGCCTTCTAATAATTAAACTTGGATTAGCTAAATCATTTATACTTTCAGGTCTCAATTTCAAAGCTAATAAGCCTTTTTCTTCTTCTAAACTCCAAAATTTTTCTCTTGGGGTACGAAGAAAGTTCCATTTAAAATCTAAGATTCTTCCTTGAAAATTATCTAAATCTAGGTATGGTTTGATTTCCGCTTCTTTATCTTTTAAATTAAGCATATCATAAGTCCATTCCACCTTACCTGTCCCAGGACTTAGTACTGGCCAACCATCTTCCCATTCCACAGGAACTAAAAAAGTTTCTCTTCCCATATTTCTAAAATAACCACCATAAGGACGTGAGGCCAAGCAAACACACCACCACTCTCCATTTTCAGTTTCTACTAAATCTCCATGACCCACATTTGTAATAGGAAAATTTTTACCTAAATGTCTATGGGTTAAAATTGGGTTTCCTGGATTACCTATATAAGGACCTTTTATATTTTTGCTTTTTGCAATAGTTAAAGCGTGATGATGCGCTGTACCAGCCTCAGAAATTAATAAATAATACATGCCATCAACCTTATATATATGAGGTCCTTCAGGCCAAACAGCATCTTTTAATGCTCCTCGCCATATACCAATATCTTCTCCTATAAGCTTCATTTCTTTTAAATCTAGTTCTTGCATCCATATTTCACAATTGCCATCATAAGCTTGTCCTTCTGGCGCGTATCTATTACCTGTGTAATAAACTTTTCCATCATCATCAAAAAATAATGAAGGGTCTATGCCTGGTGAATCTAAATAATAAGGATCTGACCATGGTCCTGCTGGATTTGTTGCAGTTACTATAAAATTACCTTTTTTATCTACATTTGTTGTAATCATATAAAAAATCCCATCATTGTATCTAATGGTAGGAGCAAAAATTCCCTGAGATTGTTCCAATCCATCTAAATCAAGTTGAGATTCTCTATCTAGTACATGGCCAATTTGTTCCCAATTAACTAAATCTTTACTATGAAAAATAGGTACTCCTGGGAAATATGCAAAAGATGAGGTAACTAAATAATAATCTTCCCCCACTCTGCAAATTGATGGATCTGGATAAAATCCTGGAATTATTGGGTTTTTAAATTTTGTCATTGAATACACCCCTTTGTTTTAATTGCTTTAAATATACATGACGCCATTCACAACATCAACCCAAAAATCAAGCTAAAAATATAGAAAATTAAATAAAAAAACTCCAAAACCACTTATTGTAAAAATGGTTTTGGAGCATATTATTAAGTAAACACTACTCTTTATTTCCTTTGTTTTCTTTATTTTCAATGCTATCTTCAATTTCTTGCAACACAGGATTTTGTAAAAACATTATACAATAAGCTATAATACTAAAAATAAATATAATTAAGATATTTATTTTAAAAGCAAGATAAACTAGCCCTCCAGCAATAACAACATTTGTTATTGCAATATGTACTTTCTTAACAAAATATTTAATTGCAATTTTCAAAGTATCTTTAGCTCTAAAGTAAAATCTTGAAACTATAGGGAATACAAATAGTCCAAAGGCAATAACAAAGAGCCCTAATATTTGAACAACTCTAGTTAGTATAGCAGAACTATAATTTGAATTTACAAATAATAAATCAAAATATACAATCATAATAAACAAAATGAAAAGTATCCAGTAAAATATGCCTTCAAAGAAATTCTTCTTATAAGCCCCGAAAAAGTGGCTTGTTAAATTTACATCCTTTTCTCTCACAATCTTGCCCATGGTACTAAGCAAAGCTAGAAAAGCTGGTCCAATTGGAATACTTGATAGAAAAAATAAAAAAGTATATCCTTCTACTGGATTCATAAGATATAAAGTAAATACAAATATAAAAGGTATGTTTAATAATAAAAAGTATATATTACCTAATAAAAACCAAAATATATAATTTGTTAATACATATATTGGGCCTTCTCCGAATTCTCTTTTTTTCATGGTGATCCTCCTTTTAGTTAGTTAGTTTGTTAGTTGTTCGGTGTTAGAGGTTTCGATTTCCTCAATTTTTTCTTCAATTTGTTTTTTAGTAAGAGTACATAAAAATGTAATCTTTGTATTAAGTGCTTTATTTAATAAATCAATAGCTTCCTTTTTTTCATTAAAAGCTAATTTTACTAAAGCAAAATTATAATAAGGCTCAGGGAAATTAGGAATTTGTTCCAACAAATCCTCATAAATTTCTGTAGCTTTATCATAGTTTTTTTGTAATAAATATGTTTGACCTAAGTTATCAAGAATAACTTTGTCAGTACTGTCGTAACTAAAAGCTTCTAAATTGAATTTTAAAGCTTTTTCATAATCTTTGTTTAACAAATAAAAACATCCTAAATTTTGATATATGTAAGTAGCTTTTATATTTTTGTTATCTAACTCTTCTAAAATTTCAATGGCTTTGGTTAAGTTTCCTTTTTTATATTCTATTAAAGATATATTTCCTTTTAAAAGTAGTTCTTCTTTTTCATTTAATTTTGAACCTAATAATTCATTAAAAACTTCATGTGCTTCCTCAACTCTGCCTTGTTTAAGCAAAAGATTTCCATAAAGTAATTTGGTTTCCTTTGCTCCTTTCTTCTTGTACTTACAAGCTTTTTTATAATAATTTAAACAAGCATCCACATCTCCTCTACCATAAGCTCTATTACCTTTTATTTTCAGATAAATTGAATGTATTTTTAACATATGTTCTCCTCCAACTTCTATAAAAACTTATCTTTATTTATTATATATGGAAATTTATATATTATCAAATATAAAAGGGTTGGAAGTTTATAGCTCACGGTTATGGAACACTATGCAACTCTTTCTTAGTCACGAAAGCTTTAATTGTGTCCTTAGTTTTAATTTTTCAACCAAAACTTCCACCTTTTTATTCTTTTTATTTTTAAATTTTCCCTAAATAAAAAATAAGCTTATCAATTTCCTTAAAAGTATTGTAAAATCCAAAACTTATTCTTACCATTCCTGGTTCATGGCTATTATATTTTATTCTCTCTGCTACTTCTTGTTCACTTAAAAGCAATAATTTTTGCACATAAGGTTGAGCACAAAAACATCCATTTCTAACAGATATGGCTCCTTTATTTGATAAAAATTCAGCTACTTGCTCATGATTGAAATTCTCTACATTAAAAGGAATTATCCCTAAATGTTTGCTTTGAATTGAATTTTCATCATAATTATTTAATAAATTCTTTTTTTTATCTCTACTATTTTTTACTACATTTCTATAGATATCTGAACTACCGCAATAAAATTTTATATTTTTAAGACTATATAATCTTTTTAGGGCATATTCAGTTAATTTTCTTTCATATCTTTCAATATTATTCATGCCCATGCCAGATAAAGTATTCATAGCTGATACAAGTGCAACTGCCCCCACTACATTTGGTGACCCTGGTTCATTTTTTAAGGGACTATCGTTCCATTTTACATAATCGTGAGTTACAATATCTACATTACCTCCCCCAGGATAATCAGTATCAACCTCTTGAAATAACCATTTTGGTCCAATCAAAACACCGCATCCTAAAGGCGCATACATTTTATGAGCTGAAAAAGCTAAAAAATCAATATAATCATCTTGCCTATATCCATTCATATTAACACTGGCATGAGGAACTAATTGTGCTGCATCAACCATTATCATAGCATTATACTTATGAGCAATAGAAGCAATTTTATGGATGGAATTTTTATATCCTGTCACATTAGAAACCCCAGTAACTGTAACTAATCTCACTTTACCACCATAATAATTAAGCTTATCTTCTAAATCTTTTAAATTTAACACTCCTTGGAAATCAACATTTATATAATCTAAAGAGAATTTTCTCCAAGGCAAATCATTGGAATGATGCTCCATATCAGTGGATAATATTATATCATCCTTATATTTTTCATAAATCACATTTGAAAGTTTGTTAATTGCTTCTGTGGTATTTTTAACAAAGATAACGGTATTTTTTTCTTTATTGGAATGAACGAAATTTCCTACTGCTTCCCTGCAATTATCGTATATTTCAGTAGATAATTGAGATTTATATCCAAATCCTCTATGTGCTGAGGCATAAATTGTTAAAAATCTCATTACATCTTCAAGTACAGGTTTTAAAATAGGAGTAGTTGCTGCATTATCAAAGTTAACAGAGGTTTTTTTCACGCCATTTTCCAAGGGCACTTGATAATCCAAACCATAAACCAGTTTTCTCATATCACTAATGTTCATACTATCACTTTCCCTTCCCTATTAATATATTATGCACTTGAATTTTCTGTGCTAGGGAAAGAAAGAAGATTTTATTCAATTATCCTTTACTATTTACTCAATAAACTATTGATAACTTTCACATCTTCCTCTACTCTTTCTGTGGAAGAAACAATACCTAATATATATTTACCACTTTCATATTCTTCAATATTATAAAAATCATTTGAATCTAAATAAACTCCAAAAACACCTTCCTCATTTTGAGCTAACTTAGAATCTAATAAATTCACTCCAGATACCTGTTTTAAATCTAGAAAGAATCCTTCTTGTAAGTAAGCATTATACATTTCTTCCGGTAATATAATCACATCTATTTGTTTTGCAGCAACCTTAGCCGTAAATTTCTGTGCCATATTATAATCCAATTGAAGTACATTATTTTGATCTGGCATTAAAGAATAATAATCCACACTAGCTAAGGTTCTATCATCTCCCTGATAGAGTAATTTTGTAATATCTTCTCCAATTTCTGCATTTTTTTCTGTATCCAAATATCCACCTATTACTGTTAAATTAAAAGCATATATTTCCCCATTTACCATACTATTTACTACGGACACAACTATAGATATAAGTATAATGCCTCCAATAATAGGCAACTTATAATAATCCCATATATATTCTCTTTTTTGCTTGTTAGTCATTTTGCTGAAATCTGCCATTTCCTTACCTCCACTTAATTTTTATTTTTACATTGATTTTTTTCTTTATACACATTTTCATTTGCTTGTATCCTTAGTCTATCTACATTCCTTGAATCCTCAGGGAAAATAGAATATCTTATCCCCCTGTATTGCATGTCCATAATTATACCTTTACATTATACTACAATAATACCATAATACCATGATTTTTATTCTAAAGCTTTATATGTTGAAAAATTTGTGAAAATAAACAAAAATGAAATTCAAACTTCTTTGTATTTTAGATTATTTTTATTTATTTTATAAATATAGATAAATATAATGGTTATTTCAATACCAATAAAATCATCTTGAAAAAATTCACATAAAATATTTTTGTTTCGCCAAAAGTAGTGTTTTTATGTCATTGGAAAAATAAGGTTATCGTGATATAATATATCTAAGGTGGATACTAATATTTTCGGGTGGGGTGATTTATAAAATGTGGTTTTATTATATTAATAACGAGAAATTTGGTCCTATAACAGAAGATGGCTTAAAAAATAAATTTAAAAATAAAGAAATAGATTTTTGTACCTTGATTTGGAAAGATGGTATGACTAACTGGCTTCCTGCACATCGAGTTTCTAGTTTTAAAACATTACTTGATTTACCTAAGGATTTTGAACAAAATAAACAAGGCCCTAATAACCAGGCCCTTGTTGCACTTTCACTTATTGTAATTTGTATAATTTTTTTATTGCTTTTTGTTTTTGATATTTTATAGTTCCTACATAAATCATAGGTGTAAATCACATCTATGATTTTTACCTTGCCATTTGACCAGCCATATTTAATAAATTCCATGGTTTATTATAGTGAGGTTGGAAAAAGAAGTCTACAAAAGCTAGTTCATCAATTGTCATTTTATTTTGAATACAAACTGATATTGTATTGATGGATTGAGTCATATCCGCATTAGATATAATCTGAGCTCCCAAAATTCTTCTACTCTCTTTTTCAAAAACAACTTTTAAAATAGCTTCTTCATAAGTAGGCATAAATTCTGGACGAACATTATCTTTAACTGTAACAGTTTCTACCTTTAGTCCCTCATCTATAGCACAATTCTCAATTAATCCTGTAGAAGCTATATTGTGATTATAAATTTTTATACCTGAAGTTCCTTGTGTTCCCATATATTTAACTTTTGGTTCCACTAAATTCAGTGCCACTAAAGTACCCATTCTAACAGCATTAGTAGCTAAAGGTATATATTTATGTTTTCCAGTTGGATTATAAACTATGGCACAAGAATCTCCTGCCGCATAAACATCTTTAGCACTAGTTTGCATATACTCATTAACTTTAATTGCTTTATTAGGCAACATATCCACTTGATTTTCCACCAAGTATGTATTAGGCTTAAATCCGATACATAAAATAACTAAATCAGTTTGATACTCACCTTTATCTGTAATTACTTTGCTTACTTTTCCATTTTCCCCTTCAAATTTAGTAACCAACTCTTTTAAGGCCAATGTAACTCCTTTTTCTTTAAAAGTAGCTTCAGCTAAATCAGTGAATTCTTTATCTAAATATTTACTTAAAATTCTTTCTTCAGCATCTATCAAAGTAACTTGTTTGCCACCCATTTCAAAAGCTTCAACCAATTCTACCCCAATATATCCTGCACCAATAACCACAATATTCTTAGCTTCTTTAGCTTTTTCAATTATAGTATTTGAATGTTGAAAATTCTTAGATAATAAAATGTTTTCTAATTCATAGCCTTCAATTTTAGGTTGAATTGGCCAAGAACCTGTAGTTAAAATTAATTTATCATAATCATCTTCAAACTCTTCATTAGTTTTTAAATTTTTTACTTTAATTTTTTTATTTTCAGTATTTATCTCTAAAACATCATGAAGCATCTTTGTATTAACTCCAAGTTCTTTTAATGCTTCAGGGGAACTATAAAAAAGTCCATTAGGATCTTTTATAACCCCTCCTACATATAAAGCAATTCCACAAGATAAAAACGAAATATTATCATTTCTTTCATACACAGTAATTTTTGCTTCCGGATATAATTTTGCAATATTTACAATTGATGCTGTACCCGCATGAGTACAACCAACAACAACAACTTTCATAATAATTCCTCCTAAATATAATTTTATATATGTAATTTCTAAAGATTGATAAATTTTAAACTATCTAATAATTATTATACATTACTTAATAACTATTTTCAATAGATAATGATTATTTATTTAATAACTATTTTTATTTTATAGCTACCTTTATATTCTTTCTTTATAAGAATATTTGATACAAGAAGAAAAACATTAAGTTTAAAACCTTTTATGCAAATAAAAAAAAGAAAGATGTTTTATGAACATCTTCCATTTTTATTAATTATATATAAATTCTTGTAGTCCTGCTTTTAATTGTTCTAAATCTGTTACTAAATAATAAATTCCATCAATTTTTTTACCTTCTCCATCAACTGGAAATCTTTTATCTTCAACGTTAGATATATTATTTGTTATAACTGAGGTTGACATTTTTAGTATTTCTTCATCACTCATACTTGTTTCCACCATAGAAGCTATTTTAGGAATCAAATCATATTTTTTAGCATTAGATAAAGTCATTATCTTTTTAAACATAGCTGCAAGCACTGTACGTTGTCTATCAGTTCTTACAAAATCTCCACCAGCTTCATAACGAATTCTTGAATAAGATAAAACTTGTGCCCCAGATAAATTGTAAATACCTGCTGCATCCACCCCATCAATATGTTTCACTTCATCATCATGAACATCAATAGAAACACCACCAATTAAATCAATGATTTTTACAGCATCCCAGAAATTCACAGCCACATAATCTTTTATGTTTAAGTCAAAATTGCTATTTAAAGTACTTATAGCAAGTTCTGGTCCTCCGTAAGCATAAGCATGATTGATTTTTGTATTGCCATGACCAGCTATTGGCACATATGTATCTCTCATTATAGAGCTTAATTTTATTTCACTAGTTTTTTCATTTACAGTTATTATAATAATAGAATCTGAACGTGCAGGATCGCTTTCATCTCTTCTATCCAAACCGTATAATACGAAATTATAAATAGATTTTTCTACGGCTTCAACTTCTTTTTCCGGTGAAATGCTTAAATTTTCATTAGATTTATTAATTTCTACATTTTTAATATTATTTGCTATTGAATTGTACTTATAAATGCCATAGCCAATGATTAGTAATACAGGTATAAGAATTGCTACAATTATTTTATACTTTTTTTTCATATTAGTTTCTCCCTTATATAAGCTTTAAGCTTATTAAATACTCTTTTACAAACTAAACTGTAGCTGACGTATTATATCCTTCTGGATTATTACTTTGCCATCTCCAAGAATCCTCACACATATCTTCTAAATCTTTTGTAGCTTTAAAACCTAATTCTTGTTTTGCTAAATTACAATCAGCATAACATTCTGCTATATCTCCTGCTCTTCTGTGAGATAAATTATAAGATATATGTTTTTCTGAAGCTTTTCTATAAGCATCAATCATTTGAAGTACACTATATCCTTTACCAGTACCTAAATTGTAAGTCACAACTCCAGGATTACTTTTTAATTTTTCTAAAGTTTTTAAATGTCCAATAGCAAGGTCTACCACGTGGATATAGTCTCTTACTCCAGTCCCATCAATAGTAGGATAATCGCTACCAAAAACTTTTAAAGCTTGTAACTTGCCTACTGCTACTTGAGAAATATATGGCACCAAGTTATTAGGTATACCATTAGGATCTTCTCCAATAAGTCCACTTTTATGAGCTCCTACCGGATTAAAATATCTAAGAATTCCTATATTCCAACTTTTATCTGAATTATATAAATCTCTTAAAATCCCTTCTATGTAAAGCTTAGTTCTTCCATAAGGATTTGTTGCACTTAATGGAAAATCTTCTTTTATAGGCACTGACTGAGGATCTCCATAAACAGTAGCCGAAGAACTAAATACCAAATTTTTCACATTAAATTTTTTCATCACATCACATAAAACTAAAGTACTTACTATATTATTTTTATAATAAGATAACGGTATTGTAACAGATTCTCCTACTGCTTTTAAACCTGCAAAATGTATTACTGATTCTATATTGTTATCTGAAAATATTTCTTCCATAGCTTTTTCATCTAACACATCACTCTTATAAAACTTAAAATCTTTTCCCGTTATTTTTTTTACTCTGTTTAAAGCTTCCTCATTACTGTTTAATAAATTATCCACCACTACAATTTCATAACCCTTTTCAATCAATTCTACACAAGTATGACTCCCGATATAACCTGCTCCACCCGTTACTAATATTGCCATTTAAACCCCTCCACTTTAATGAATATATAAAAATATTGGCCCAAATAAATTTAAGCCAATATTTTTATTATTTTTTATACTAGCACTTTTCGTAAATATTAACTTCCATATCCTTTTCTAACAATTCACTTAACTGTGGAATAACTTCAGTAAAATGACTGGTTTTTGTATGTATATCAAGTATTTCTGGACTTTCCCATTCTTCAAGGAAGGTTAAAACATTTTCCTCATTAATGTCTTGATATAAATCATAACTTATATTTCCTTCTTCTTTTTTTGTCTCACTTAATAATCTTTCACAACATTCTTTAAATTTATTTACTTGTCCATTTTTAACAGTACATTTTGCAACAACTTTAATCATTTTAACCCCTCCAATATTTTATGTAAATGTATATTCTTCCAATTTCTTATAATTAAAAGTTAATCTCATTATATCATTGTGTATATGAACATTCAATTATCAATATTAAAGTTATTTCAGGAAATTATTAATTATTACTTCCATAATACAACATAATAAGATAAAATATTGAATAATGATTAAATTTATTAGATTTTTATTAATATTAGGAGGAATAAAGTTGAAAAAGCTATCAATACTTACCATAATACTAATGTTACTCACTTCTACAGTTGGCTGTACTCATAATACAAACCATGTTACTTCAAATAAAATCACTACATCCACTACCACTGAAAATACAATAGTGAAATCTGTTGATATTAAAAGCGTAAAAACCAACTTATCTGGTGAAATTTTAAAAGGAACCAATTCTACTTTTTATGAAGATTATATTTACTACATTAATGAGGATTATGATCTAGCTAGAATAAACCAATCTGAACAAACTGTTGAAATTCTTACTGAACTAGAATCCCCAATAATAAATTTTACTTTGTATGAAGATAAAATCTATTATCAAACTGAAAAAGATTCAGCTTCAAAGGTTCTTAAATCTATGAATCTGGACGGCACCAAAGTAGAAGAAAACTGGTGGATAGGCAAAAATATTAACCACACCAATTTATTAGAAAAAATAAATTTTTTCAATGAAAAAATCTATTATATACAAGACAATTCTATATACAAAGTGGACTTAGATGGCAAAAATGAAGAAATAGTGTACGAGCCTACTGTGACCAAAGAAACTACTGGAGTTAAAACTCTTTCCTTTATAAATATCACTGATAAAGCTATTTATGTACTATGCGAGAAAGATAACAATAACATGATAAATCGCATAAGCTTAGATAAAAGCTACATAGGTGATGATAAAACTAAAATCTTAAAAACTATACTTAACTATAATAAAGAAAAAGAGCTTAACATAAATGATATTCTTCGTTTTGTGGATGATGGTGTATATCTGTTAACGGGTAATACCTTAGATAAAATGTACAAGCTTACCGAAACTGAAAAAGATTTAAAACAGATTTTTACTGGGTACCACATAAAAAACTTCTTTATAACAAAAGATTCTATATATGTTTTAGATAATGGAAATAACCTTAATAAATTAATAAAATTGTCCCTAGATGGTTCAAAAGAAGAACTTATAAAAGAAAATATTGTCTCCTTTGCTCTAGAAACCGATACACTTTTATTAGCTGAATACAAAAATAATATTTTTTCCATAAATGAAATGAATTCTTCTGGAGAAACCACTAATTTATTAAATATCAATGGAAACCTTGAAAATATAAATTTGATTGAGGGTGAAAATAATATTTTACTTTCAACAGATAACTTAGGGCTTTATATTATAAATAAGAACAGCAAAAACATAAAATTAGTGGATAAAACTTCACTTAATATTAATTTAAAAGATAATTTCATTGAATATAATGCAGATGAAAATGATTTTCCTGGAAGAATATTTATGGTTCAATAAATTAATTATATTTGCTTTTAACTACAAAAAAAGTACTGGTTTCTGCGCCGGTACTTTTTTTTGTATTTTGTTTAATTAAATAACTCAATTACGATCCAAAGCTTCTGGTTTTGAAAAATGATATCCTTGAATAATAAAGCAACCTAGCTGAACAAGATTAACACATTGCTCTCTTGTCTCTACCCCTTCAGCTATTAAATTAAAATCTAGCCCTTTAGCTATGTAAATAATACCTTCTAATAATGTATTTATCTTATCATTTTCCCCTAATTGGTCAATAAATGATTTATCTATTTTTAATTCATCTACATCAAGTTTGATTAAATAACTAAAAGAAGAATACCCCGTTCCAAAATCATCAATAGATATTCTCATACCAAGCTCGTGAATTTTTTTTAGAATTTCATTAACTTTGTCAATTCCTTCAATGATAACTTCTTCCGTGATTTCAATTATAATGTTTTCGCCCTTTATTTCATATACATCAATCATTTCACTTAAATAGCTCACAAATCCAGGGGACATTAAATGAGAAGGTGAAATATTAATGGATACCTTTATTTCCTTGCCATACTTTATACATAATCTTTTATAATCCGTAAAAATCTTTTTAACAATTATTTCTCCAAAAACAATAGATTTATCCATTCTTTCTATCATAGGAATAAAAATATTTGGCCCTATTCTGCCACCAACAGGTAATATCCATCTAGCAAGAGCTTCAACACCATAAATTTCATTTGTTCTAGCATCAACTTTCTTTTGATAATACATTTCAAATTCTTCACTAGCTAAAGCATTTTGTAATAACTTTTTTATTTCTTCATCATTTCGAATAATTTCCTCAAAACTTTTATCATATTCAATAAATCCTGACTTATTGTTTTTCTTTGCATATGTTAGTGCAATGCTTGCCCTTTGATAACACTCTTCAATATTTATATCCCTTTTATCATAACAAGCATAACTTATATAAAATTCAACTTCCTTGTCCATATTTTGAACCAAAAAACTATTTTTAAAAACCTTGTTCATATAATGTAACCATTCCATTAATTCTTTTTCAGAAACTTTTTCAATCCAAATAGCAAATTCATTACCGCTAGTACGAGCTAGTAACTTTGATTCTTTTTTTATATCACTAAAAATATTAGCCCATTGAACCAAAACCTTATTGCCTATTGTTTCCCCATAAATTGAATTAATAAGATTTAAATTCTTAAGATTATAAAATATAATATATCCTTGTTCCACTCCATTACTAGCTCTTTCTGCTAATTGTTTCTTAAATAATTTTTGATTAGGCACTCCAGTAAGTTCATCATAATAGGCTATTTTATATGTAATTTCTGCACTTTTTTCAATCATTTCAATATTACTATGAATGTATTTTCTAATAGTAGCCACTAAACCTTGCATGGTAATCAAAACTAGTAAAAACACTACAAAATGTATAATCCATTCTGCATCTCTTACATGTATAACCCAGCCTTTATTGTAAAGCTTTGCATTAATCCATAAAACAATAAATAATCCACTTGAAAACAAAGATACAATAATGCTTTTTACCTTTGTTAATAAAAGAACTGAAATCAAATTGCTAAGTAATATTAGTATTATGCCTGAACTATTAAACCCTCCATCCACAAAAGATAAGACTCCCACTATAATAGGCATAGAAATAGTTACCATAGCCTTAATTTCAGTGCTTATTCTTTTTTTTAAACTAATGATAATCAATAAAATAAAACTAATAATAATATCTATAATTACAAATTTTTTTGGCACCGGACTAAAATATATAGCAATAGCTGATACCAATGCTACAACTATGCCCACGGGAATTATTAAATCAAAGGTTTCTTCTATTTTCTTTCTGATCATATTGTCGTATTTATTTATCAATTATTATCACTTCCTTACTACTACCATTCTATCACAATTTATTCTATAATTTAAACAAAATCTACAAAATATTTTTCCCCCTTTGTGATCAACTCCCTATTTCAATTTGTCAGATTTTGGGGGCGTAGTGGACAAATTATGACTTGCTTTTATTTTTCAATATTTTTGGCTAAATTGTTATTTAGTCTAAAAAAACATCAGATTTCTCTGATGTTTGATAGCTTGGATTATTTTTCCAATTTTCCCCAAGGGTCTGGCCCCCTTGCGAGGGGAAATGCTTTATGCCCCGAGCTTGCCCAAATTTCCTATAATTTCCTATAGTGGAACGGAAGGATTTTTTTGTTTGCTATTCAAACATTCTTTTTAAATCAATGTTCAATCCCTGGAAAACTTCTGATTTTATCACTTCATCATAATGGTATCCGACTACTTTAGATGGTGTTTTGTTTTCAAATTTATAGCAAATAGCATTTTTGTTAATAGGATTTATTATCCAATATTCCTCAACACCTGCTCTCAAATACAAATCTAGTTTAGTTACATAGTCATGACTACTATTTGATGGTGATACAACTTCTATTATCAAAGTGGGTATACCTTTATAACTATTATCTATAATTTTATCTTTATCACATACTACAAAAACATCTGGCTGAACTATATTTTTATTATTACTTTCATCTAGAATAGTTACATCCAAAGGTGCTACAAAAGGCTTACACTCTTTTTTATTAAAATAATTTTTTAGAGCAAAAAATATGTTTCCTACTACATTTTGATGTTCAATTGATGGGGAACCCATCATATATATTTTAGAATTTATAAATTCACATCTATCTTCACTAGATATTTTTAAATATTCCTCATAGGTATATACTTTCTCTTTATGGGCTAACAATAACACTTATCCTCCTTTTTATCTAAATTACTAATCAACACCTTACTTATATTATACCCTAATGCTCCATTCATTTTCACTATTTTATCGCAATTTTTATTTTATAAATAATAAGTCATAAAAAGTCCAATCAAACAACTTAACGTTTTAATTGAACTTTAATTTTCATTTGTTAATTCTAAAATTTTACTATATAAACTACTATTAATATAAATATTATTTTTTATGAGCTCATCCATCAATGGTTTTACACTATTGATTACACCCATTTCTTTGGCCTTAATCAAGATTCCTAATGTACCTGTTATAGTAAATCCCAAATGTTTTGCATATTTTCTAGCAAGTAAATCTTCTATTATGCATAAATCTGCTTTCAATTCATCTGCTAATATCATTACTTCAACTTCACCTTTATGAAGACTGGTTTGAAAAAATTTTCTAGCATCCTCATTTTTAATTTCTTCTACTATTAAAAAATTATTATTCCTTAAGAAATCAGCTCCAATTCTTGCTTCACCTTCTAAACAAACTTCTTCATAAACACCATATGGAACATATACTCTACCATAAAGTTCTTTTAACACTTCTAATTTATTTATTATAGAAAGTGAAATTAATGGTGTAGAATTAACTACAACTTTATGCATTTTTTATATCCTCCAATAATTCTTCTTCATTTTCAAAGTTAAATATTGATATTCCTTGCTCACCTAAATACTTTATAAATTTTTCTTCACTCATTTCAGCTAAAATTGCACATTGTCCTATAGATAATCTCTTATCTTTATAATATTTTACTGCTGCAGTTACCTTAAGTTCTTTTATAAACTCATCTTTACTTTCTCTAAGTGTTAATAAAATTTCTTGTGGAAACATTATATTTGCTTCAACGTTCAAAATCTATCACTCCTTCTATACAATTATATCTCTTAATTATTATATCATATTCTGAAATTAAAAGTACAAAATAAAATGTTACATACTATTTCATTATCTGAAAAAAGTAATAAACAATTTGTAGGGTAATAAAATTTCGCCCAGCTTATCTCTCTCGTTGTTCTCATTTCCTTCTCAACTACTTGTACCTGGAAAATTTTGTGCCCGAGAGTTCTTTGCAAAAATTTCCTGTGGTGGAACGGAAGGTTTTTTTGTTTGCTACCCACGAGCTTACTATGTTTTTTGACTTACTTTTCCTTTAAAAACATTAATTTTACCTTCTAACTCCATAATTGAAATTTTCTCTATTATATCAATTTCACAATCTTTGAATAATAATACTAGTTCTTCTAAGTTTTTTGATTCTTTACATATTGCTTCAATTATTAATTTTTCTATAGAATCATAATCTAGTAATTTTTTATGTTGATTATCTGTTTTTATTTTCACTTGTTTATATGAAGTAGTAGTTTCTATTTTTCTATTATCTATGATATTTCCTAATAATTGCTTTGGATTTATATAGATTCTAGCTCCTTCATTTAATAAATTGTTAGATCCTTTACTTTAAGAATTATAAACACTGCCTGGAGCAACATATATTGGTTTGCCATATTTTTTAGCGTACTTTGCTGTTATTAATGAACCACTATTTTCACCTGCTTCTACTACAAATACTTTTTCGCTTATTCCACTAATTATTTTATTTCTCTTAGGAAAATTCACTGAATTAGGTGGTATACCTGGAGGGTATTGTGAAAGAAGTACTCCCTTCTCTGTTATTCTTTCCATAAGTTTTATATGTTCTCTTGGATAGCATATATCTAATCCACAGCCTAATACTGCAACAGTATATCCATTTTTATTTAAACAAGCTGTGTGAGCATAGGAATCTATTCCTTTAGCCATATCGCTTATAACCGCAATATTATTTTCAGCTAAACATACTGCTGCTTCTACCGTTATTTTCTTAGCATATTCACTACATCTACGAGTACCTACAATAGCTAATCCTTGTAAATTTTCTTTTAAATTTCCCCTGCAATATAATATGGTTGGCATTTCAGTGATATTCTTTGCTTGGATTGGGTAATTGAAGGAATTTAAAGTAATAATATCTATATTGCCATTAATACATTTCTTCAAGATAGTTTCGGCATTTTTTAAATTTTTAGATTTTACGATATTTTCTGCTGCCTTAGCGAATCTAAAGTTCTTTTATTAAATTCAGCTATTTCATCTAAGAATAAGACTCCATTATGAGCTAGGGAAATTTGTCCAGGTAGTTCGTATTATATGATTTTCTTTGAAATCATTAGTATCAGTGTATTCTTTAGTTTTTTCTAAAAATTGAATAACCTCAGTTAAAGTTTCAAAACCAAATAAATTAATACCACTAACCAAAGATGCTTCCCTGATATTTTGCTTAGGTAAAACAAGATTATTAATCCCTCTGCTCTTAGCTTCCATTACCATAGGTAAAACTCCAGTACAGGGTCTTAGGAAAGCATTTAAAGACAATTCTCCAATAATCATGGGATAGCTACTCCATTTATAATCCTCAGGCTTATCTACCATATTCGCTCTTACTGGATTTAAGTGAATATACCTACTAGCCCCTAATACATATTCATCAGTCTCAATAATTTCCGAACCATATCTCCCCTGGTATAAGTGACCAACATAATTATATTTATCATTGAATTTCATAGCATACAGCCCATTAATTCGTCTTATAAATTCTTTTATATGAATGCTTGTAGTTTGTACTTGTAAGTGAACATGATTGGACATTAAACATGTGCAATTGAGCATTTTCATACCATATTCTTTTTTTTCTTGCCATTATAGGACTCCTTTTTTTTATTTATTATAAATTATTGACTATAACTCTATGTATTAATCATATAAAATATAAAAACAACAAAAAAACATCAGATTTCTCTGATGTTTGATAACTTGGATTGTTTTACCATTTTTATCCACGGGTCTGGCCCCATGTCCGTAAAGTTTAGAATATTTAAAAAATATAGAATATTAAATAATATTTATTATTTTCTTCAAATGCTATACTTATCATTTATGTGAAAAATATTACATTAAAATTAGTTAGAACTATCCTTAAATATAATACCTGAATATGGTAATATATCCATTTAGATTATTGATTGTTTAATATTTTAAGCTACAGCTTTTTTTTCCATGAATGTTTCAAGTATAGCTTCTATGATGTCAAGAGATGTTTTTTTACTTTTTTTTCTTGATTTTATACCATTTTTTAGAAATATTTCATTTATTAACTGAAATAAATTTAACAAAGTAAATTGATCATTAAAGAAAACTTGTTT
>NZ_FQXM01000009.1 GCF_900129965.1 Clostridium grantii DSM 8605
CTTTGAAAAAAGAAACTGGGATTAGTCAGGTTTGAAAATTTTCCATAAGGGCATAGAGACCCGGTCGAGGAGCATATGCTGACATCCGCCTCTTGGATAGACTGAACGAAGGAATTTAGGACACAGATCCTGTGAGACATGGAAGGGTAAGTTACCAGAGTTATTGCGGACACCTATAGTAACCATATTTTAACAAAACGTGGATAGCTTTATTTAGGTGGTCAATATATGTCCATATATTTGAATTGCTTCAATGTATATCCAAGGAGTTCTTTTTAGTCATGATGATATTGTAAGAATGGGAGAGATATCAAGAGAAAATTAAAGTATAGAGAGGAAGGTAGATATCTAAGCCAGGAGACCTGCCAGGATTTTTTTAGGTAAATCTAGTGTTTATCTATAGAATGACTTTCGGAGGGAAGGTTGATTTTCTGATATTTTATAGAAATATTTCAGCGCACTCGGAAGAGTGTGCTTTTTGTGTTCAAATAAATTTTGGGAGGTAATTTTTATGGCAAAGATTATGATTCAAGGAACGGGATCTACTGTTGGCAAAAGTATATTAACAGCGGCACTTTGTAGAATTTTTAAGCAAGATGGATATTCAGTAGTTCCCTTTAAAGCACAAAATATGTCCTTAAACTCCTATATAACTTTAGATGGGAAAGAAATGGGTAGAGCACAAGTATTACAAGCGTATGCAGCAGGATTAGAACCAGAGGCATATATGAATCCTATATTATTAAAACCTACTGGTGATAAAAATAGTCAAGTTATTGTAAATGGTAAGGTGTACGGTAATTATACTGCTGTAGAATATCATGAACTTAAACCTGTTTTTAAAGATATGTTGAAAGAACAATTTGAAGAATTAGAGAATAAGTTTGATATTGTAGTCATTGAAGGAGCAGGAAGTCCAGCAGAAATAAATTTAAGAGAGAATGATATTGTTAATATGGGATTTGCAGAACTAGTAGATGCTCCAGTTTTATTAGCAGGAGATATTGATAAAGGAGGGGTTTTTGCATCCTTAGCAGGAACTATGATTCTTTTAAAGGAAAATGAAAGAAAAAGAGTTAAGGGAACTATTATTAATAAGTTTAGGGGAGATATTGAAATTCTAAAGCCGGGATTAGATATGATATATGATGTAATAAAGGTTCCGTGTGTGGGGGTTGTACCTTATTTTAATCTTCAATTAGAAGATGAGGATGGAGCTGTAACTTTTAATAAAGAAAAGAAAGCTCCTATAGATATAGCTGTTATAAAATTACCACATATTTCAAATTTTACAGATTTAGATTCTTTAGGAATTGAAGAAGATGTAAGCATAAGATATATTACAAGAGCTGAGGAATTTAAAAATCCAGATTTGCTAATTATCCCTGGAAGTAAAAATACCATTGAGGATTTATTAAGTATTAGAAATGAAGGTATTGAAGAAAAAATTATTAATTATTCAAAAGAAGGTAGGATTATAGGAATTTGCGGTGGATATCAAATGTTAGGTAATACTATTAAAGATCCATTACATACTGAAACTAAGTTAGATGAAATCCAAGGAATGAATTTATTAAATGTAGACACAATTATGCAAGCTGAAAAAGTTATGACCAGAACAAAAGCAGGGTTTTCATTGAATTTTAAAGAAATAATGAATATATCTGAAGAAGAAAAAAGTGTATATGGTTATGAAATTCACATGGGAGATACTTTTTATGGGGATAACACAAAATATTTATTAGATATTGTGGAAAAAAATTCGGAAGATTTTACTAGTAAAGATGGTGCCTTAAATGATAAAGGAAATATTATGGGGACATATTTACATGGTATTTTCGATAGTATTGATTTTAGAGAAACTATTTTAAATGAGATTAGAGTTGAAAAAGGCCTTCAGACTAAGAAATCTAAGACTTATGAAAGTTTAAGAGAAACAGAATTAGATAAATTAGCGGATTTAGTAAGAAAAAGCCTTGATATGAAGGAAATTTATAAAATAGTTTTTAATAGATGATAGGAGAATAATATGTTAGATTTAACAATTGCCGTTTTATTGGATTGGATAATAGGAGATCCACGTTGGTTTCCCCATCCCATAATATATATAGGAAAATTTATTGGGTATTTAGAAAAAATAGCTAGAAAAGAAGCAAAAAATAATGAAATATTAAGGATATTAGGATTATTAATAGTAGTAGTTGTTGCTGGAGCTAGTTTTTTTATACCTTATGCATTACTAAAAATAGCTAGTGTAAATAGTATAATACTGCACATAGTTAATATTATTATCTTATGGACAACTATCGCATCAAAAAGCTTACATACTGAGGCAGTGAAGGTGTACACTTCCTTAAAAAATAATGATTTAAAAGATGCTAGAGTTAAGTTGTCTTATATAGTGGGAAGAGATACAAAGGATTTAAGTGAAAATGAAGTTATAAGAGCAGATGTGGAAACAGTGGCTGAAAATACAGCAGATGGCGTAATAGCTCCTTTGTTTTATGCAGCTATAGGAGGAGCGCCTTTAGCTATGCTTTATAAGGCTATAAATACTATGGATTCTATGCTGGGTTATAAAAATGAGAAGTTCTTTTATATTGGATTTTTTCCTGCAAAAATAGATGATATATTTAATTTTATACCTGCAAGAATAACAGGCTTGTTAATAAGTTTTTCAGCACCTGTGGTAAAAGGGAATATCATAGAAAGTATAAAAATAATGATAAGAGATAGAAAAAATCATAAAAGTCCAAATTGTGCTTACCCAGAAGGAGCAGCAGCGGGGGCAATGAAAGTTCAACTTGGGGGAGTAAATACTTACTTTGGAGAAAAAGTTTATAAACCAACTATAGGTGACAATATAAAACCATTAAAAGCAGATAATATCTTTCAAACTATAAAGTTGATGTATTCTGCAGAGGTTTTATTTATGATAATAGTATTCATTGGCAACAGAATTTTGGCATAAAGGAAGAATAAATAAAAAGGTGGTAAAAGCTGTGCATGGTGGAGATATTTATACTGAAGGAATATTAAAGGGAAAAGCATTATTAGATTTTAGTTCAAACATAAATCCTTTGGGTGTTCCCGAAAGTTTTAGAGAAAATATTAATGAGGCTATTAACAATCTAGATAAATATCCTGATATTAAATATAGAAAAACTATTGAGTATTTGAAGGAGTATACAGGACAAAGCAATGCTTATTTTCTTCTTGGAAATGGAGCAGCAGAGCTATTAGATTTATCAATTTCTTTAACAAAGAAACTTTTATTAGTGGTTCCATCCTTTATTGAATATGAAGAAAGTGCAAAAAAATGGGGCTGTGAAATTGAGTATTCTTATTTATTACCAGACTTTACTATAGATTATAAAGATATAAAAAATAAATTAGGAAAATGTGATGGGCTTATTATTGCAAACCCTAATAATCCTAATGGGGCTTGCATTAATACAGAGGAATTTCTTGATATATTGGAGTTTGGGAAAAATAACAATAAAATAATAATAATAGACGAGGCTTTTATAGAGTTTTCAGGAATAAAAGAGTACTCTGTGGCAAAGTATATTAATGAATATCCATCTTTAATAATTATAAGAGCTTTGACAAAGTATTTTGCACTTCCTGGTATTAGATTTGGATATGCTTTTACTAGTAATAAATCAATTTATGAAAGAATAAAACAAATTCAACTTCCTTGGAATATAAATTGTTTTGCAGAAGTAGCGGTTAAACATGTATTATTTGATGAAGAGTATATAGAAAATTCTAATAAGTGGCTTAAAGAAGAAAAAAATTATATGATTAATGGATTGAAAGATTTAAGTGTTTTTAATAAGGTATACCCTACCAATGCAAATTATATTTTGTGTGAATTAAAAGAATTTAATTGTAATGAATTTTATGATTTATTATTTAAAGCAGGTATGTTATGTAGGAAATGCGATGATTACGTTGGGTTAAGTGATAAATTTATTAGACTTGCAATTAAGGATAGGACTTCTAATGAGGAACTTTTAAAGTGTCTTAGAAATGATAGAACGAGCAGATTTAGTAACAGAAATGAAAGAAATTAAACATTACTATAAAGCAGGAGTACAAGCGAGAGTTGGTATTGAAAAATAATAGGTATAGGGAGTAACTTTAGATAAAAATATATAAATAGAAAAGAATGCAGATGAAATTTATTTGCATTCTTTTTTTATAAAGATTAAAAATGCATCAAAGGGAGTAAAATTGTGAAAACAACATCCATAAACAAACTTATGAAAAATATGTTGACAAATATACAAACAAAAAGCTATTATGTTTATATAAAAACAAAATTCACAATGTAAATATAAAATCAAGTGAAGTTAAAATCATGCAAAGGGGAAATTAAAATGGAAAATATAGAGTTGTTTTGGAATTCTTCAATTGAAGATATGAAAAAAGGGTATATTTACAATGAAAAAAGTGAGGATTTTATTTGTCTTATTTGTGGGGAAAGTTTTAAAAAGGGATTAATTTATAAAGAAAAGGAATGTTTTTATGAAGCAGAAAAATTTACAAGAATGCATATTGAAAAAAAGCATGTTTCAGTGTTTCATTATCTAATTAATATGGATAAAAGATATACAGGGATATCAGAAATTCAAAAGGAAATATTATGTTTCTTAAAAGAAAATAAATCAGACAAAGAAATTGCTGAAGAAACAGGGGGAAGCCAATCTACTATAAGGAATCATAGATTTAAATTAAGGGAAAAAGAAAAGCAAGCTAAAACATATTTGGCTTTATTAGGTATAATTAATGAAGAAAAAATTGAAGATATAAAAATTAATAAGAAAGAACAACTTATCCCAATTCATATAGAAGCGGCTATGGTAGATGAAAGATATGCAATTACAGAAGAGGAAAAAGAAAAAGTGATTAAAACCTATTTTGATGAAGCAGGTGCATTAAAAGAAATACCATCTAAAGCTAAAAAGAAGATAGTTGTATTGCAGCATATAATGGAGAATTTTAAAAAAGATAAACAATACAAAGAAATTGAAGTAAATAGAATTCTTAAAAGAATAAATGAAGACCATGTGTCTTTGAGGCGTGCCCTTATTGAATATGGTTTTATGGATAGAAAAAGTGATTGTAGTTATTACTGGGTTAAGTAGGGGCAGGTTTCCATGCCTGCCCTCTTGTTTGTAAAGCAGCTAATTGTAAATAATTCAATAGTATAACAAATAAATTAATAATAGGTTTAATAATCTATGAAATTTGTATTTTATTTTACAGCCTTTAATTTAACAATATCCGACCAATTACTAGCAGTAATAAGCTCTACGTTACCCAAATCTTTTCTTATGGATTTAACGTCACCTTTGATTTCCGCAACTTCATGTTTTAAGTTCATTTGTTCAGCAGATATTACATCGGTTTTGTGCTCTAGGGCTCTAAGTAATTGAGTATGCTCATTTTGAGTTTCTTTTATTGAAGAAATATCAGATTTCATAGAGTCAACATCTGACTTAAGTGTTTTTAAAATATCTAAGATTTGTTTTTCCATTGTTTCACCACCTTAATATTTATTTTATTATAGCATATTTTAAGAATTAATAATATGTAAATTTTATACATATTATTGGTAATGCTAAAGTCTCACCATTTTAGACATAAATAATATATGTAAAAATATATTAATTATACAAAAGTGCGTTCGATAAAAAATAATTTTTAATGTAAAAACATTAATAAAAATAATGGGTTTTGGGCATAGTAATACATGGGTGATGCTTATGATTAAAAAAATATCAGTGGTAATAGTTTTACTTATCATGTTTCTACAACCAAAAGTTATTTCTGCTAAAGGATTTAAATATGTAGAGATTTTTGATCCAAAACAGGAAAAGGTAGTAAAGGTAGTTCAATTAAACTCTGAAATTAATGATATGGTTTCAAGTTGGGTAAAAAATGTTGATAGTTTGTATGGGATTGTAGATCCTATTACAGATGATGGATATGCCCTTAGAATACCTCTTGATCCACCTATTAATGTTGAGACTAAATGTTTGAAGGGACTTATAAATGAAGTATTTATACTAATACCTGAAAAACAACCTCCATTTTTTATGGTTTTTGAAAATGAGAGTAAGGTAAATTGTTTTTCATTTGATGGGAATATTGATGAATTATCAAAAGCTTTAGATTTTGAATTAAAATGATACTGCAAATAGATTATGTCTACTTGCAGTATTTTTTTATTCTATGGGAAAAAACTATTTTTACAAAATTTTAAGACATACTTTTGTATGCCTTGGAAAATAGATAAAGTAAGTGTAAAAATTAAAAATTTTCCATATAACTATACAGGGCTACTTTAACTTTAGTCATGTCTTCATTAGTAGGTAGTACTTTTAAGGTTTTATTTATAAAATCTCGATTTTTTATTAAGTCAATGCTTATCTTATAGTTTATATCAAAAATCCATGTTAGAGTTAATAGCCTCATATCATATCTTGTTCTAAGTAATTTTGAATTTGAATTTCTTGAGTTCAATATATCATCTATTATTATTGGAGAATAATGTTCAATATTTGGTAGATTGTGCTCGATAGCCGGATTTAAATCAAGATCAAGTTCTCCATAATAATCTGTTAAAACTTTGTATATATCGATTTTGTCAGCATCTCTTATTAATTTACAAAATAATATGTATTTACTTTCTTCATTAGAAGGAATCTTGAACATATTATGATATTGAACAGCTTTTAAAATTATTGTTTTCTCTTCCTTTGATAGCCTACTAAGAACTTCAGCAGATTCCAAAACTTTAATCCCAAGCTCTGCATGATTTTCAGATTGAGCGTCACTAAATGTTTTGTATTTTTCAAATTGATAAAATCTTCCAATATCATGAAAAATAGCTATAGTTTTTGCTAAAAGATCAGAATTTTCATCTAGTTGTAAATTTTTTGAGATAATAGATATGTTTTCTAACACTCTTAGAGTATGGTGTTTTTTTAACATTATATTTTTTTGAATAGTTTCATCATTTGAGCGAAATTTTTCTACATAACTTAGAAAAAAATCTTTAAAGTATAATAAATCTTCTTCTGTCACTTAAATCACCTCACAATTTCCAATTATACTATTAATTTGGGGAAATTTAAAGTGAAAACAAAACAAATTATTAACTTCTAATATTTAAATAATTGAATAATGTATTAGGTATGCAAAAACAAAATAATATTGAATACAAAAATAAAAAAAATTAAATAAAAAAATATTGATTTAATAAAAAAAATAGTATACAATGAATACATAAAGAACGATAAAATGAATGCATAAAAATCAAAGTAATACATGCGTAAAATAAAAATAAATGCATATATAAACCTTTTAATCCAAATAAAATATAAGAATGCGAAAGCATTAGGAGGAGTTAAAAATGAGAGTTGCAAAATTAACAAGTGCTAGAAAAATAGAGATGTTCGAAGAAGATATTCCAAAAATAAAAAATTCTGATGATGTATTAGTACAAGTAAAAGCAGTTGGAATATGCGGAACAGATTTACACATATTCCAAGGAGAAAGAGCAGATGTTCAATTGCCAAGAGTAATGGGACATGAATTATCAGGAATAGTTCAAGAAGTAGGAAGTAATGTAACAGGATTAAAAGTAGGAGACAGAGTTGCGTTGGATCCAGTTTTTGCTTGCAATGTATGCAATATTTGTGCTACAGGTCATGAAAATGTATGTGATAATGTTAAATGTTTTGGTGTTCAAATGGATGGAGGATTCCAAGATTATATAGTTGTTGGAGAAAAACACTTGTATGCCTTTGATCCTAGTATTACTTTTGAACAAGCTGCTTTAGCAGAGCCATTTTCAATAGCTGCTAATATACATTCTAGAACTATGACTACAGCAGAAGATAAAGTTGTTATCATGGGTAGCGGAACTATAGGTCTTGCACTTGTACAAGCTGCAAAAGGTATTGGTGCTAAGGTTTTAGTTTCTGATGTGGTTGATACAAAATTACAAAAAGCAAAAGATTGTGGTGCTGATGTAGTTGTAAATAGTAAAAATGAATCTTTAGCAGAAGCAGTACAAAAATTTTCACCGGGCGGAGCAAGTGTTATAATTGATGCTGTTGGAATAGCACCATTATTAGAACAATCAATTGAATTAGCAGCTCCAGTTGCTAGAGTTGCAGTTATAGGATTTGATGGAAAAGCTGCTCAAATTCCTCCTGTAAAAATTACAAAAAAAGAATTGACATTAGTAGGAGCAAGAATGAACTGTCATAAATTCCCAATGGTAATGGAATGGTTAAATGAAGGCAAAATAAATGCTGATTTAATGATCTCAAAACAGTATAGTGTTAATGATATCCAAAAAGCTTTTGAAGAAACGTTAGCTAATGGTGGAAATATAGTAAAAACTGTTATTACTTTTTAATTAAAAATTATAAATTATCTTTGATGATAAATAAGAAAGGTAGATAGATTTGTATATACAAGTCTATCTACTTTATTTTGATTTCAAGGGATTTTATTATAAGAGGAGACTTTTTAATTACTTTTATTTTATATCAAGTTACTGTTCTGACTACTTGATAATCCAAAGTAGCCAGAATATAATTAAATTATTACTATGAATTGTCAAATATGGCGGTGTTAATCATAGATGAAGCACAATTATTAAAAGACATATTATAAAAAGGTGAATTTTTAATGTATGAAGAATAATAAAAATATAAGTTCAATGTTTTCTATAGCTTTTACTTTGTTATTCACTATGTTTTTATTTTTAACTTACTTATTATTTTATAGTTTTGTAGAAAATAAATAACAGATATAAAGAACTATTTATTACATAAGGGCTTTTGCTTTGGTTATATTAGTGATGGGGTTGATTTATGTGATAAAAAAAATATTTTTATCAGTAAAAAGCATGGATAATTTTTGTAAAACTTACAAGGAAACTATTGACTATCTAGTGTGTCTATTATATAATCACAGTAGGCAAGGAGGAAAATATATGAATATTTTAATATCTACCCTTTCTCAAACACCTATTTATGAACAAATACAAAATCAAATAAAAGAAATGGTGCTTAGTGGGAAATTGAAAGAGCAAGAACAATTACCATCTATAAGACTTATGGCAAAGGATTTAAAGGTGGGGATTATAACTGTGAAGAGAGCCTATAAAGAACTAGAAAATGAAGGTATTATTGTTAATTTACAAGGTAGAGGATGCTTTGTAGCCAAGTTAGATAAAGATAAAATAAAAAACGTTCATCTTGAAATGTTAAAAGAAAGACTTATAGAAATAAAAGAATTTACTGATAAAACTGGCATAGAAGAGAAAGAACTATTACAAGTTTTAAAACAAATATATGGGGGGAACAATCATGGGGAATAAAGCATTAGAAATTACTAATTTAAGTGCAAAAGTAGGGAGTTTTTCTTTAAGGGATATTAATTTTTCAATAGAGAAAGGCACTATAATGGGGCTAATAGGGAAAAATGCAGCAGGTAAGACTACTTTAATAAAAACTATTTTCGATAGGATTGATAGAAAAAGCGGAGAAGTTCTTTTTGATGGAATACCATTGAGAGGTAATGAGAAAATAGTTAAATCAAAAATAGGAATTGTTTATGATAAATTGATGTATCCATTAAATGCAAAGCCAATCAAAATGAAAAGTATTATAGCACCTTTTTATGAAAATTACGATCATAAGAAATTTGATATACTTATGAGAAAATTTGATTTAGATCCATATAAGAAACTTTCTGCTTATTCAAAGGGAATGCAGATGAAGTTTAATATTGTAATGGCGGTATGTCATGATCCAGAGTTAATAATACTTGATGAGCCTACTGCAGGACTTGATCCTGTTGCAAGAGCTGATGTGATGGAACTTCTTTTAGAACTTATGCAAAAGGAAGAAAGAGCAGTGTTATTCTCTACTCATATAACAAGTGATTTAGAGAAAATTGGGGATTACATAACTTCTATTGATAATGGAAGAATAATTTTTTCGGAAGAAAAAGAAGAGTTGATAAGTAAATTTTCAGTTGTTAATGTTGATAAAGAAGCAATGACAAATGAGATTAAAGAAAAGATTTTAGGAGCAAAAGAAACTACTTTTGGGTATCAAGGCTTATGCCTTTCAGAACATAAATTAGAAAATATTTCAGGAATTAAAACTGCAAGACCTACTATAGAAGATATTATGATTTATAGGGGAGGAAGAGATGTTAAATAGGTTTTGGGATTTTCAAAAGTTATTAGTTAACTTAGCAGATTTTGATGGAGAACGAAAGAGTGGTCTTTTAAAATCATTTTTTACAGGTATGAGTGCATTTTTTTTATCAGCTATTTTAGGATATGGGCCTGTAACATTTCTACCATTAATGGTAGGTTTACTAATGATTAGACATATAGTACACGCAGAAAGCGAACTTTTAGATACGCTTCCTGTAGCAAAAATTTATACTATAGTAAATATGTATTTGTTTATGATTTTGGCTATATTATTTGGACATTTTATTTTTATGATTATATTTCCTATTTTAGATATTCCTAATTTAAAGGTAATTGTGTCTTTAATATATGGATGGAAAGTGGCGTTGCTATTATTTTTAACTTGTATAGTTATAATGAGTATTTTCATACCAATATTTTTTATTAAGAAAAAAATTATAAGATGGCCTCTTTGTTTTATATCTTATTTAGGGATTCTTATTTACTTGGTATCATATAAGCAAAGAACATTTCCAATTCTACTTGAAACAAGATATGGTTATATTGATTATATGAAAATACTTGTGGATATGAACAATTTAAATAATATTTTATTTTATTTGCTTGCTTTAGCTGTAATTGGGTTGCCAGTTTCTATTGGGATATCTTATAGATTGTATAGGGGGAAGCGGTGTTGATTTTAATGAGAAAAATTATTGCATATCAAAAACTAATGCTAAAGACGGCAAATATGAATAATGTTGAAGATTTAAATAATAAAAAGCTTACAATTCAATTAATCTTTGGGATTTTCATTTTGGTTTTTATGAATACTACTATATTTGGAAAAAATTTACCAACTTTACATACTTACTTTTTTATTGCTTTACCAGTAATGTGTTTGTGGCAAATTAATAGTATTTTTCACTATAAAGAAAGATTATTTGAGTTTGTTCCTGTTAGTAGAAAATTTACATTATTAAATACCTTTATATTTACACATGTCTTTGTGGTAATTACGTGTGTAGCAATAGCTTGTGTGTTGCTTGGCATGGGAGGGCTTATTACTTTACTTGTTTTTCTATTATTTTCTGATAATTTTGAAGAAGTTCCTATAGAAACTTTGACAAATATAGTAATAGATACAACTAAATCAAATATATTAATGCTAATGGTTATAATAATTATTTTGTTTGTTGGAACAGCAATTATATTTATTAAGAGAAAAAGATTGAGGAACATATGTTACTTAATTAGTGCAACTATAGGATATGGGCTTTTATACATATTAAAATTGAATTTACCTATATCACCTAATACAGGAGAAGTAGATTTTATGGAGAGTTTTTCAGTAATGGCAGAGGCTAATGCTATTCTTGCTTTGGTAGCTGGCGTAGGGGTAGTTTTATGTATTGGTTCTGTTCTATTTGGGAACAAGATGTATGAGTAATGAAAGGGATGAGGAGCTAATTATGATAAAAAAAATTTTTGAATATCAAAGATTATTATTAAATTCGTTATCAATGAATAGAGTTGAAAATTATAATCCATTTAAGTTCTTTGTGGGTACAGTTATATTCTTTATTATGATTTATATGAATATAATTATATTTGGAGGGAATGCTGAACCTACAATTAGCTTTCTGAAGCCTACATCACTATTTATTATTTTACCTGTAGTTAGTGTTTGGCAAATTAATATGATTTTTTATGATAAAGAAAGATTATTTGAACTCGCTCCTGTTAATAGAAAATTCACAGTGCTAAATGTTTTTTTATTTGCTAGTCTGTTAGTATTAACTATATACGTAATCTTTATTGCCTTTGGATATATAGTGATTGGAATTATTATTGGGATTGTTTATTTATTTTTTCCAGAGAATGTTGATTTTAATTTTGCAGAAGAAGTTATAGTTAATCAGGTAATAAATACAGTAAAAGCAGATATATTAATGTTTATTTTGTTATTGATAATCCTCTTTGTTGGAACAGCTATAGTTTTTATAAATGATAAAAAAATAAGGATGTTATCTTATTTATGTGGGTCAATAATTAGCTATGGATTTTTAGTAGTATTAAAATTTAAAATGCCAATATTATTAAATACGGGAAAGGTAGTGTTTATGGAGAGTTTTTCTATAATGCCACAGGCTAATATTATTCTTGTTATTAGTGCTATTATTGGGATTATATTGTGTGTATCTTCAGTTGTTTTTGCAAATAAAATGTACACATAAATCTGTAGGGGCAGGCTTCCACGCCTGCCCGATTGCATATTCCTAACTTATATATGCTCAGTATATAAATTCATAATATAGCAAGGTAATAAGTATGATTTCATAGAAAAATTTATAGGATAAGATGTGGAATCTTAGTAGGATAAGTAATGTAATACTGATACGGGGCGGCGTGGAAACCGCCCCCTACGGATCATCGATAAAATATTTGTCTTCTTGCCATTTTAACGGATTTGTTTCTATGTATTCATAAATTTCTTCATATTCCTGATCATTTCTAATAATATGTTCATAATAATTTCGTTGCCATAAAATTAAATCTTCTCTTTTATTAAAAGCATTATACATTCTATTTGTATAAGACTTTAATTGCCCAACAACCCTTTGTAGGGGCAGGTTTCCACGCCTGCCCGTTGCTGCATCAAGATTTCCATTATCCTTACAATATCTATCTAAATTACTACTCTCTTTCGATTCTATTTCTCCTAATATTACAATAAAATGAATATGATTTGGCATGATAACAAACTTATCAAACTTTACATTAATATAATTAGTATCAATATATTCTATAGTTTTTAAGATTTCTTTGCCTATTATAGTTAATTCTATTTTGGGCTCAGTATTAAAAGGGGTATGGGCGGCGTGGAAACCGCCCCCTACTATGCTGGATAATAAATGTTGCTTTTTATGTGTGCATATAGTTATAAAATAGTAACCTGCCTGCGAATAATCATAATGTTTTAATCTAATATTTTTTCTCTGTGGTAATGGATTCATAAAAATCACCTTCCTTAAATAATTCAAAAATACTAAGAGATAAATAATTATTCAGCGTCCGTAGGGGCAGGTTTCCACGCCTGCCCATTTGTGCATCAAAATTCACATGTATATCATGTTCTTTACTTTCAACCTGACATAGCCAAGAATATGGAGCACCATATACCAATATAATAGTTTAGTTAATATAATTTAATAGAAATAAAGTAATATGTTTGATTAATGTAATTTAGTATAAAACAAATGATGCAATAAAAGTGGTTGATGTAATTCAATAAAAATCAAATGCAGGGGCGGCGTGGAAACCGCCCCCTACGAATGTGATTAAATCAGATTATATTTTCTGAATTATAGACATTAAAAGAACATAATAAACAGAATGGTGTAAAATAATACTTATTATTCCAATTATTTATTTCTACTACTTGACAATCCAAAGTAGCAAGAATATAATTAAATTACTACTATGGATTGTCAAGTAGGGAGGTGTTAATCATAGAAGGCGCACAATTATTAAAAGGAATATTAGAAGGAAACGTGCTAAGTATCATTTCACGTGGAGAAACTTATGGATATGAAATACTACTTGTCTTAGAAAAATATGGATTCAATGATATTTATGAAGGAACACTGTATCCTATATTAACTAGGATGGAAAATAAGGGAATTGTAAGTTGTCGTAAAGCGAAATCACCATTAGGACCTAAACGAAAATACTACTCTATAACAAAACTTGGTGAGGAATATTATGAAGATTTTAAGAAGGCATTTAAAGAAATAACATCAAATACAAATGCCATACTTAATGCAGAAGAATTATAGGGGGTATGTACAATGGGGAATGATAAATTTAAGGTAGAAGAAGTGGAGAACTACAAAAAATACAAAGAGCAATTACAAAACGAGTATTTAGAAACCTTTGTAAAAATAGAACTATATATTAATGGGTCGACAAAACTTAATGAGAAAAGAAAGAATGATTGTTTTTTGCAAATTCTTGATACATTTTTATCAGCGCAGGAAGAAGCAAACTCCGTAAAGAGCATTACAGGAAGAGATTTAAGAAAGTATTGTGATAGCATGATATATGGAGAAGCTATTTATTTACATAAAGCAACTAAAATTTTTGATGCTTTTCTACAAGGCTTATATTGGGTTGTATTTTTTCACTTTTGGTTTCTTCTCTGGTATGCTATAAAATTAAAAGATAGTAGTATTATATTTCAACCAATGAATTTAGGTTTAGATGAAATATTTATAATCTTTTTCAATATTTATTTTATCCCTAAGATTCTTTTTATTGTAACTAAAAATTATTTCGAAGATCCAATTAAGTGTAAAAGAATAAAGAGGTATACAACTCTAGTTTTATGGATTTTATCAGGTGGTATTTATGCTTTTATAAAAGATGAATTCACCAAATATGGAATACTAGTCTCTTTTTCAAAACTTATATTAATTCTAGTATATTTATTGATAATAGGTATATCAGTATTAGCATTGAAAGATATATTTATGAATGAATCCAGAAGAGATGAACTGGAAAGTAAATATTTTTGGATATTAAAGAGAGATTATGAAAAACATAAAGTGAAATGTGGTAAGCATAATAAAGATTCTTTGGATTGGGATAAATTTTTGAAGAAAAAAGTTAAATATAATTATATATTTATAATATTATGGTTAATATATGGAATATTGTTTTTGGTATTTACAATTCTTATTTCGGTAGGAATGTTTGTTAAGGGAAATATTGATGTTGTAGGAATTCTTATGTTACTCTTTGTTATGTTTATAGTTTTGGTCATGATTTCTTGTGTAAAGGAAGGAATTAATAGGAACAAGCAATTAACTAAGATGTCTTAGGAAGAAATATTTTTACAATGGAATTTGGTTTGAATAAAGTTGATTATAAAATTAAAAGAGACAGCTTTTACCAAGCGTGCCTCTTTACGTACTTTATGATTAATATATTTAATATAAATTATTTAATGCTATATATCTCTTTTAGACTAAAAATAATAAATATAGTGGCTATAGCGAAACCAAATGAGCTAAGTAGAATTAGAATAGCTTTTAAATTATATAGCCAGTAAATAAAAAAACAAATACTTGTTAAAAACGTACAAACAGATTCAACTATTTTAATTGAAAACAAGAATTTTTTTTTGTTTTTCATTTTATGATCCTCCATAGACAAACCATACGTAAACTTAATTTATATACTAAAAACTAGACGTATCAACTAGTTTTATAAATCTCAACGCTTCTAGGCGTTTTGGCCACGTATAAATTTATAGTTGAAGTGGGTTGTCTCCAGTATAAAGAAATAGTTTAAGTGCTTGTTCAAAGTATATATTGGGAAAATAGATTAATTAATTTATTTAAGCACACCTAAAATGAGTACAACAAGTCCTAGAAAAGTAATGATGATTCTTTGAAAAATGATATAAGTATTCTTATTTAATTTAGCAAGATTATTAAATTTTTTATTCATGTCACCAAATAAGTGCATTTTTTCTTCAGGTAAGAAGATAGCTGAGATTATTAAAGCAAGTCCAAGTAGTATTGTTAATATTTTTACTAATATATCTAACAATTTTGCAACCCCCTAAAATAGTGAATTTATTTTTAATAGTTATATTCAGTTTTTTATTTATGATTTATAAAAAAAAACCTACACTTTGTAGGTCTTAATAAATAAAAATGAAATTTTGTATAGTAAAAAACTAATTATATTATAGCGTAGTGCTTACTATGTATGCGCCTAAAGCTATATTACCAATAGACAAAACTAAACCTATTATACTTAAAATAATTCCAGCTTTTGAGAATCCGCCTTTTTCAGACTTTGATTTTTTTACTGATACAATTATTCCGGCTATTGATACAGGAACACCTATTATTGGGATTAACCAAAATATGGCGCTTAAAATTCCTAAAACCAAAGGTGATTTTGAATTTTTTACTTGTACAACTGTTTCTTCCATAATATAAACCTCCTTACGTTTTCGACATAAAACTATAGAAATAAATCCAATAATGTAAAAAAATATATTACAGTAATAAGTATAATAATATCAAAATGGTAAGGGAATGTCAATATTGAGTATTTTTGTTTGAGATAGAAAACTCTACTGGTAGAATAAATACATAAAAATGAATAATTATAAATAAAAAACTACATTTTTTCTTAGCTTTATGATATTATATAGGGATACTATTGTGAAACTTAATTTTAGAATCAACAAATTTAGATAAAATGAATATCATATAGAAATAGGGGGCGCTATAAATGAAACTATTCGGAACATCAAAAGTGGTAGATAATAAATTGCAAATTGGAGGAATAGACTCCAGTGAATTAATCAATAAATTTGGTTCACCTTTATATGTAATGGATGAGGAACTAATAAGAGATAACTGCAGAAGATACATAAAAGCTTTTGCTAAAAATGGAAATAGAGTAGCTTATGCAGGAAAAGCTTTTATAAATTTATATATGTGTAAATTGATTAAAGAAGAGGGACTTTGTTTAGATGTGGTTTCAGGGGGAGAATTATTTACTGCTTATAAAAGTGGATTTCCTTTAGAAAATGTTTATTTACATGGGAATAATAAAACTCCAGAAGAAATAAGCATGGCGATAGAATTAGGTGTAGGTAGATTTGTTACAGATAATTTTTATGAAATTGAAAAAATAAATGAAATTGCTGAAGAATTAGGAAAAACTCAAAAAATTCTTTTAAGAGTTACCCCTGGTATTGAAGCTCATACACATGATTATATAAAAACAGGGCAAGTAGATTCTAAATTTGGGTTTACTTTACTAGAAGATGAAGTTTTCAGAGCTGTAGAAAAATGTAATCAACTTGATAATCTTGAACTAGTAGGATTCCATTGTCATATTGGTTCTCAAATTTTTGATATAGAACCTTTTGAAGATGAAGTTGAAATTATGATTAATCTAATGAAAGAAATTGAGAATAGATTTAATATAACCTTAAAAGAATTAGACCTAGGTGGTGGCTTTGGAATCTACTATACAGAAGAGGATGAGCCTAGAGAAGCAGAAGAATTTTGTGAGCGAATTCTTCAAAAAGCAGCTGAAGTTTGTGAAGATAGCAAATTTTCAATGCCTATACTTACTATTGAACCAGGGAGAAGTATAGTTGCAAATGCAGGTACAACACTATATACTGTAGGATCTATAAAAGAAGTTCCAGGCATTAGGAAATATGTTGGGGTAGATGGTGGAATGTCAGATAATATTAGAACAGCACTTTATCAAGCAAAATATGAATGTGCTGTGGCAAATAGAATGGAATCTGATAACAAAGAAAAAGTAACTATAGCTGGTAAATGTTGCGAATCAGGAGATATATTAATAACTGATGCTATAATACCACCAGTGAAAAGTGGAGATATCCTTGCTACTTTTACAACAGGAGCTTACGGATATTCCATGTCAAATAACTATAATAGAATTCCTAAACCAGCAGTAGTTATGGTAAAAGATAAAGAAGCAAAAATAATAGTAAAAAAAGAGAGTTTTGAAGACTTAATTAGAAATGATCTTTAGATTTAAAAAATCACACACCGATTTCGGTGTGTTTTTTTGTTTAATTCTATTTTTTTTGGGGAATAATATTTTAGGTAAACCATAGTTGAGTATTAATAAAGGAGTGACGTTGAATGTATTATTTACTTACAGCAATTTTTCTAGTATTGCTTGGGGGCATTACATATTTATATTATTCAAAAAAATCTATAAATGAGGAAAATATTTTAGAAGATATTCCTTCCATAGATGTAAGAAATGAAGATTTAGAAAGACATGCCTTGGAAATATCAAAAGATTACTCAGAAACTAAAATAACAAACTCAAGAAGAAAAATAATCAAAAGCCTTGATTTAAGCTATAAAAAGATTTTAGATGGATATGAATTTATTGATAGAGATGTAAGGAATAAAAAAGAAGTGGTATCTGCCGGAGAGTGGTTGTTAGATAATCTATATTTAATTGAGAAAGAATATAAACATATCAAACAAAGTATGCCAGAAAATTATTACAATAACTTGCCGGTTATTAGTAAAGGAGTAATGAAAGGCTATCCTAGGATTTATCACATTGCAGTTGAAATGGTGGCTCATACCGATGGCAAAATTGATGAAACATCAATTTTGAGATTTATAGAGGCTTACCAAAGTAATACTGTTCTCACTAGTGGAGAATTATGGGCTCTTCCAATAATGCTAAGAATTGCTTTGATTCAAAATATTAGCAAAATAACTGACAAAATCATTAAAGCCCAAAAGGAAAAAGCTAGAGCTGATGCGGTGGCAGATGAATTAATTAATTCTATAGAAACTGGAGATTTGAATGAAAAAATTAAAAATCTATCAGCAAAAGATATTCCTTTTTCTTCTCACTTTTGTGAACGATTATTAAAGGTTTTAAGAGATAATGGAGTAGATAATGTTGAAATTTATCAATGGATTGATGAGGAATTAGAGCTTAAAGAAACTAATTCTGAAAGAATGATTAACTTAGAACATCAAAAGCAAGCAAATTCACAATTATCTATGGGTAATTGCGTAGATTCAGTGCGACAGGTGGAAGGATTAAACTGGAGAGATGGATTTGAAGAAGTGAGCTATGTAGAAAAAATCTTAAGAAAAGATCCCTCAAATATTTATTCCAAGATGGATTTTGAATCAAGAGATTATTATAGACACAATGTAGAGAACTTAGCAAAAAAAATAAATAAACCTGAGTCCTTTGTAGCAAAAAAAGCTATTGATTGTGCAGAATCTTATGAAGGAGATGAGAATAATAATTACAAGAAACATGTAGGATATTATTTAGTTGATGAAGGTTTAGAAGAACTTAATTATAAAATAAAAAATAATTCTAAAAGTAAGAACAATAGTTTCTTTAGAAAAAACAAAAAAAATATGTATTTAGCCATAGTTATTTTAGGTACATTGATGGTAATGAGCTTTTTTCTTTATATTAGCTATATTAATGATACTAAAAGAGAGCTCTGGAGGTATGTTATTGCAGTTTTAGCTCTTTTAATACCCTGTAGTGAAATAGTTATTTCTATTTTGAATTGGAGTATTAATCATCTTATGGTACCTGATTTTATACCTAAATTGGAGTTGAAGGAGGGTATAGATGAAGAAAATAAAACTATTGTTGTGATACCAACTATTGTAAATACAGAAGAAAGAGTTGAAGAACTTATTTCTAATATGGAAGTATATTATTTGGCTAATTCTGAAAAAAATCTCTATTTTGCTTTGTTGGCAGATTTCAAAGATAGTGAAAATAAAGAGGAAAAAAGTGATAAACAATTAATAAAAACTGCTTTAGAGGCGGTTAAAAATTTGAATAAAAAATATGGTAGCTCTGATAAAGAAATATTTTATTTTTTAAGTAGATATAGAAAATATAATGATAATGAAAAAATATGGATGGGATGGGAAAGAAAAAGAGGAAAGCTTGAGGAATTTAATAAACTTATAAGAGGAGCTAAAGATACTAGTTATGATATTATAAGCGGAAATATCAATAGTCTAATAGGGTCAACTTATGTAATAACTTTAGACTCAGATACCCAACTACCAAGAGATACTGCTAAAAAATTAGTGGGTGCTATGAGCCATATTTTAAATGTACCTCATTTGGAAAATAAAAGAAAAAAAGTTATCCGTGGATATGGATTGATGCAGCCAAAAATAAGTATAAGTACTGTAAGTGCTAACAAAACTCTTTTTTCCAAAATATTTTCTGGGGAAACAGGAATTGATACTTATACTACTGCGGTTTCTGATGTGTATCAAGATGTATTTAAGGAAGGAATATTTACTGGAAAAGGTATTTATCATGTAGATACTTTTATTCATATGATGAGTGGAGAAATACCAGAAAATTCTATCTTGAGCCATGATTTATTAGAAGGAGCTTACGTAAGAGCCGCGCTTGTCACTGATTTAGAATTAGTTGATGGATACCCTTCTAATTACAATGGAAGTTCCAAAAGATTACATCGATGGGTTAGAGGAGATTGGCAACTAATTCCTTGGCTCTCAAACAAAGATTCAATAAATAGTGTATCTAAGTGGAAAATAATTGATAATTTAAGAAGGAGTTTAGTAGCGCCATCTATAATACTATTATTTGCACTTTCTTATCAAGTGTTGCCAGATGGTACTGATAAATGGATAGTAGCTGCCATTGTAGCTATTGTAATCCCTTTACTATTTGATGTTACAGAAGTTATTGTTTCCCCTATGAGAGGAATGAATTTATCAGGAAAATTGGATGGATGGAAAAGTGTAATTGAACAAATTTTCCTCATATTTTGCTTTATACCACATAAAGCATATTTAATGACGGATGCTATAGTCAGGACAATTTATAGATTAAGTATAAGCAAGAAACATATGTTAGAATGGCAAACAGCAGCTGATGCTGATAAAGAGGCTAAAGATGAAATTGGATATTACGTTAGAGAAATGTATTGGGCATCTATCATTGCTTTAGTTATTGGGGTGCTAGCTTTTGTACACTCTACAAGCAGTGGATTTTTAATGTTACCTTCTTGTATTATTTGGTTTTTTAGCCCTTATGTGGCTTATATTATAAGCAAAGATATTGAAAAAGCTCATTACAACATAAGTGATATAGAAAAAACATATATAAAAAAATTAGCAAGAGAAACATGGGCATATTTTGAGGATTTTCAAAATGATGAAAATAATTGGTTAGCCCCAGATAATTATCAAGTAGAACCCCATAATGGAGTAGCCCATAGAACGTCGCCCACAAATATGGCTATGGGTATTATTTCAAATATAGCAGCTTATGATTTGGGTTATATAGGAATAATGCAATGCGTTGATAGAATAGATAAAACAGTTGTGAATATGGAAACATTAAAAAGATATAAAGGACATTTTTATAACTGGTATGACACAAAAACAAAAGAGATATTAAGACCAGAATATATTTCCACAGTTGATAGTGGTAATTTAGTAGGATATTTATGGGTTACATCTACTTCATTGGAAGAATACCTTAATAAGCCTATCATAAATAATAATTTTGGGGAGGGTTTAAAGGTTGTTTTATCTTTAGCCAATAAAGAAATAGAAGAAAGATTAAATCAGAAAAATTATTATGGACAGATTTTACAAGAGATTGACAATATTGATGTGGATATTTTAAATTACAAAAGGATTTTATTAGATTTGTGGGATAAATGCATTAAAGTTTCTAAAAATAGTGTCGAACAATTGTACTGGAATGAAAAAGTAAAGGATACATTAAGCTTATTTTTAGTTGAAATGCAAAGAATTTTTCCTTGGGCAGATCTTTTAATAGAAAGAACTAATAAGTTAGAGGAAGTTTCTGAAAAATTGAAAGAAGTATTTTTAACAGTTAAGCTTGTGGATCTTTCAGCAGAACTAGATAGCATTATTAAAGATGTTAACAAAATAAGTTTTAAGGATAAAGATCAAAAATATTTATCTAAAGAATTACTTCAATTAATGAAAAATAGTAAAAATGAAATTAATAACTTTGTGCTTAATATTCAAAATGTGAAAAAAAGAATCAACAATATTGCTACGGCTACAGATTTTAAAGTTTTATATGATGAGAAAAGACAACTTTTCTCTATAGGATATGATGTAGAGAAGGATTCTATAGGCAGAAGTTATTATGACCTTTTGGCATCTGAGGCAAGGCAAGCAAGTTTTGTGGCTATAGCAAAAGGAGATGTGGATCAAAAACATTGGTTTAAACTAGGTCGTTCAATGGCTATTATGGGAAGAAGTAAAGGATTAGTATCCTGGAGTGGAACAATGTTTGAATATTTTATGCCTCTTCTTATAATGAAACCATATCCAAGAACACTATTGTATGAAACTTATAAATCAGTGTTGGAAGGACAAAAAAGGTATTGTAAAACAAGAAGAGTTCCATGGGGAATATCTGAATCAGCTTTTAGAAGTTTTGATGTAGGTCTTAATTATCAATATAAAGCTTTTGGAATTCCAGGTATAGGGTTGAAAAGAGGTTTGATGAATGAACTTGTAATTTCACCTTATTCAACTGTAATGGCATTGCAAATAGATAAAAAAGGGGCTTTAAACAATATACAAAAAATTATTGCAGAGGGTGGAGCAGGAAGATATGGATTATATGAAGCTATAGATTATACAAAAGATAGAATGCCAAAAGGAAAGAAAAAAGCTGTAGTAAAATGTTTTATGGTGCATCATCAAGGAATGAGTTTATTAGCTTTGGATAATACCATAAATAATAATATTCTACAAAACAGATTCCATTCTGTTCCTATGGTAAAAGCTACAGAATTATTATTACAAGAAAAAGTTCCAAAGAGAATAGTTTATGAAAGAGAACAAAAATTTGAAGTAAATGACTCTATTGCTGAAAAACAAAATGTAATTGTTAGAAGATATGAGGAAGCTGTATCAGATACACCTGAAACTCAATTATTATCTAATGGGTCCTATGCTTTAATGATTACTAATAGTGGTAGTGGATATAGCAAATTAAATGATATGACAGTTTATAGATGGCATGAAGATGTTACTTTGGATAATACAGGTATGTTTTTTTATGTTAAGGATGTAAGTAGTAGCGATTTTTATTCAGTAACCTATGAACCTTGTAAAATTATGGCGGATAAATACAATGTAGTTTTTTCACTAGATAAAGCAGAGTTTACAAGAGTGGATGGGGATGTTACAACAAAAACAGAAATTGCAGTTTCAAATGAAGATAATGCAGAGGTAAGAAAAATCTCTATAACAAATCATGGAAATAAGGATAAAATTATTGAGGTTACTAGTTATTGTGAAGTTACTTTAGCTCCTGCTAACTCTGATTTAGTTCACCCTGCTTTTAGTAACTTGTTTATTAGAACAGAATATAATAATGATCATAATTGTATTATTGCAAATAGAAGGCCTAGAGAAAATAAATCTAGAAAACCTTGGGTTATGCAAAATGTGGTTGTAGAAGGAAATTCTATTGGTCAGATTCAGTATGAAACTAGCAGAGCTAACTTTATAGGAAGAGGGGGGGATTTGAAAAATCCTTCCGCTATGGAAGGAGATACGCCACTAAGAAATACAGTAGGGGCTGTATTAGACCCTATAATTAGTATTAGAAAAAGAGTTAAAATTGCCCCAGGAGAATGTTGCAAAGTTTCATTTTCATTAGCTGTTGCAGAATCAAGAAAGGGAATTTTAGAACTCTCTAGAAAATATAAAGAACAAGCAAGTATAGATAGAGTGTTTGAATTAGCATGGACTCAAAGTCAGGTTGAGATGAGTTATTTAGGAATAAAATATCCTCAAGCAAATTTATATCAAAGTATGGCTTCCAAAATTCTATTTATAAATAAAGCTTTTCAAGATAAAAGTGATTTGATTAAAAATGTAAAAAGAAATCAACCTTCACTTTGGCAATATGGAATTTCGGGTGATGTTCCAATTGTTACTGTAATTGTAAATGAAGAAAAGGATAAAGATTTAGTTCGTCAAATGTTAAATGCACATGAATTTTGGAGTATAAAAGGGCTAAAAGTGGATTTAGTTTTACTTAACTTACAAAACGTGGCTTATTTCCAACCATTGCAAGATAGTTTAAGAGATTTAATATCTACAAGTCATGCAAGAGATAAAGTAAACAAATCAGGTGGAGTATTTTTAAAAAACAAATCATCCATGGACAATGAAGATGTAAACTTGATTTTAGCCATATCTAGATTAATTGTGGATGGACAAAATAGTTTTGCTTTATCAAAAACAAAAGAGTTAGAAGAAACCAATAAAGCAAAACTAGAAATAACAAAAGCAGTTTGTTATTCAGGAGAATTTAAATTCCCTACTAATAAATTGAAATTTTTCAATGAGTTTGGAGGGTTTGATTTAGAAAAAGATCAGTATGTTATTAAATTAAAAAATGATATTAATACACCAGCTCCTTGGATTAATGTTGTTGCAAACAAGGACTTTGGCTTCCATGTTTCAGAAAGTGGTAATTCCTATACTTGGTGTGGAAATAGCAGGGAAAATAAAATTACAGCTTGGTCTAATGACTGGATAAAGGATACACCAACAGAAGCCATGTTTATAAGAGATGAAGAAATGGGTGTTTATTGGAGTCTTTCACCTAAGCCAGTTCGGGATGAGAGAGAGTATATTATTGAGCATGGGTTTGGATATTCAAACTTTAAACATGAGGCATATGGAATAATAGGAGAAATGAAAATGTTTGTTCCTTTAAACCATAAACTTAAAATATGTTTGGTTAATCTAAAAAATAATACTTCTGAAAAACGTAAGCTTTCTTTAAGTTATTATGCTCACATTGTGTTAGGAGTAGTTCCACAGCACACATCAACTCATGTAGCAACTTATTTAAATAAAGATAAAAAATATATTTATGCCCAAAATCCATACAATACGAATTTCGGTAAAATATTATCCTATTTAAGTATTGTAGGAGGAGAAAATGAGAGTTTTACAGGAGACAGAACTGAATTTATTGGTAGAAATAAATCTATAGAAAATCCAGAATTTATGGAATATACAAATTTATCAGATAAGGTTGGCGGGGGGCTTGACCCTTGTGTAGCAGAAAATACAAAGTTTTCTTTGGAGGCTAATGAAGAAAAGAATATTTTAATCTTATTTGGTGCAGAAGAAAGTGTAGAGGATATAGAAAAAACTATAAATGAGTTCAGTAATTTAGATAGAGTTTATAAAGAAATTGATAATGTAAAGGAAAATTGGGATGAATTATTAAAAACTATTGAAGTTAAAACACCAGATGACACTATGGATATAATGCTAAATGGATGGTTCTTATACCAAACAATAGCTTGTAGATTATGGTCAAGAACAGCATTTTATCAATCAGGAGGAGCTTATGGATTTAGGGACCAACTTCAAGATGTAATGTCTTTAAGTTATATAAAACCAGAAGTTACTAGAAAACAGATAATCTACGCGGCAACAAGGCAATATACAGATGGAGATGTTCAACATTGGTGGCATCCAATTGTAGAAAGTGGTATTAGAACTAGATTCTCAGATGATTTGTTATGGCTACCATATGTAACTATTGATTATATAAATAATACTGGAGATTACTCTGTATTAGATGAAATAGCTGGATACATGGAGGATGAGCCGCTAAAAGAGGATGAAGATGAAAGATATACAATTTCAAAAGTTTCAGATCAAACAGGAACAGTGTATGAGCATTGTATTAAAGCTATCGAAAGAGCTTTGAAATTTGGGGAGCATAATATTCCTCTTATGGGTTGTGGAGATTGGAACGATGGTATGAATACAATTGGGAACAAAGGAAAAGGAGAAAGTGTGTGGGTAGGATGGTTCCTATATGATATTCTTAATGATTTCAAGAATATTTCTAAATTTAAAGAAGATGAATATAGAGCAGGAAGATATGAAGAAATGCAAGAGTTCATAAAAGAAAATTTAGAAAAATATGCTTGGGATGGTAGTTGGTATAGAAGAGCATACTTTGATGATGGAACTCCTTTAGGCTCTATAGAAAATGAAGAATGTCAAATTGACTCTTTATCACAATCTTGGTCGGTAATTTCAGGTGCTGCTCGCCAGGAAAGAGCAAAAGAAGCAATGCATGCTTTAGAAAAGTATTTAGTTAAGTATGATAAAGGAATGGTACTACTATTAACACCAGCTTTTGATAAAACAAAACTTGAACCAGGATATATAAAGGGATATGTACCAGGTGTTAGGGAAAATGGAGGCCAGTATACACATGCAGCTACTTGGGTAGTGCTTGCTTTGACTAAACTTGGGGATGGAGATAAAGCTTGCAAGATTTTTAATATGATAAATCCAATTAATCACACAAAATCTTATTATGAATGTGAAAGATATAAGGTTGAGCCTTATGTAATGGCTGCGGATGTATATGAAAGAGAACCTCATACAGGACGTGGAGGATGGACTTGGTATACTGGTGCTGCTGGCTGGATGTACCGTGTAGGCATTGATGGAATACTTGGCTTAAAACTAAAGGGAGATAAAGGATTTTCTTTAGAACCCGTAGTACCAAAAGAATGGAATGGATTCCAAATAAAATATAAACACAATAAAGCAACATATATTATTGATGCTAAGAAAGGAGAAAAAAGTAAAATCACAATGGATGGAAAGCTTATACAAGATTCTATAATACCTTATGTAGATAAAGGAGAACATCATATAGAAGTTATATATGAAACATCCAAAATTAGAAATGAAATGGTATGTCAATAAAAAAGGAGAAAGCGTAAGCTTTCCCTTTTTTTATCTATTAAAATAAATCTTCATCCATAAAATCTTCACCATCATAAGTATAATCAAATTCAGACGTAGCTATGTTATTAGTAACTATTGAATCAGTAATATTATCAGGAAGTAAGACATAGTCATTTTCAGAATAGGATTTTACTGCTTTAGGTTTTGATTCTAAATAACCTCTTTTATTAGGACCATAAACTTTTTCATTTGTTGGATTTTTTTTTGACATTTTCATTCTCCTTTTTTTGCTTATCATTGTGGAAACCTTCTAATTCTCCTATATCATCTCCACCATTATAAGTGTAATCAAATTCTACATTGGAGATATTGTTGCAAACAATAGGGTCAGTAACATTGTCAGGGAGTAAGGTGTAGTCATATTTAGAATGTGCTTTAATGATTTTAGGTTTTGCTTCTAAATATTCTCTTTCATTGGGTCCATAAGTTGTTCTACCTTTACTAACTTTTTTATCCATAGAAATTCTCCTTTAAATTTATTTGGCAAGCATGATAGTTTGTCTTAACAATAAATTAAACTATAAATTAGAACTTGCATTTTAACCATAAATATAGTATTCCAAATGTATGAAAAAAAATAACTTGTAAAAACTAAAAAAGTAAAAATTATTAAAGGATTTTGGTGGAAAATGTAGAATTCTTTATAATATGTCATTGATTATTAAATAATAAAAATTATTTAAAATTCTCATGCATACAATTAAATGAAAGGGTGGTAATTATAATGACTGAATTAAGACAAATTTATAAATGTGAGCTATGTGGTAATATTGTAGAAGTGGTACATAAAGCAGGAGGAACGTTGGTTTGTTGCGGTCAACCCATGAAATTAGTTGAGGAAAATAGTGTAGATGCAGCAGTTGAAAAACATGTTCCAGTAGTGGAAAAAATTGAAGGTGGAGTTTTTGTAAAAGTTGGAGAGGTAGAACATCCAATGATAGATACTCATTATATTGAATGGATAGAAGTTCATACTGAAAATAAAGTATATAGAAAATATTTAAATCCAGGAGAAAAACCAGAAGCAACTTTTAAATTGGATGAAGAAGTTGTTGCTATTAAAGAATATTGTAATTTGCATGGACTTTGGAAGAAATAAGAATTTATTTTTGTGAGATGAAAAGATTGAATGAAGAATAAAAGTAAAAAGCGAATAAACTATTTGTAGGGGCGGGTTTCCATGCCCGCCCGCTGTAATTTCCTAATTAAATTACAATTACAGAAAAATCATAATAAAAATATTATACTACTTTCTGTATTTTGTATTTTTTATCAATATTATATATGGAATTATTATATATATAATTTATAGGCATAGCGGGGCGGCGTGGAAACCGCCCCCTACGAGTTAGTTCATCTTTTTTCTCTATTACGAATAAAAAGTCTCCCTCTTGACAACGACCTTAATTAAATATAATATAATGATATCAGGAATATAGGTATCCTAGTTCAACTATTAATTTATACATGTCCAAAACTAGTTGAAGCGTCTAGCTTTTGGAACAAGTATAAATTAAGTTTCACATTGGGATCCATATAGAATATAAATAATCTGTGAAGAGAATAGTAAATTTAAAAACAACTTTTAGAGAGCTACAGTTGGTGGAATGTAGTAGTTATGTTTAAATTGAATGGGACTCTGAGATTTTTAGTTAAATAAACTAAAACGTTTATCCTCGTTAATGGATAGGGTGAATAACCTTCAATAAGGGAATTAAATTCTGAAATTAGGTGGCAACACGTTAAAAAACGTCCTATGTATATACTGTTGAGTATATGTATAGGACGTTTTTTATACTTTTTAGGGGTGCTCAATATTGAGCGCTTCTTGAAAATACTCAGTTAGTGAGAAAAATAAGTAAAATAAATAGGAGGTAATATATATGGAAAAAGAAAATGCAATACAAAAGAAAGTTATTTTTAGTGGAATTCAGCCTTCAGGTCAATTAACTATAGGAAATTATTTAGGAGCTTTGAAGAATTGGGTTAAACTTCAAGATGAATATGAGTGTTTTTATTGTATAGTTGATATGCATGCTATTACAGTGAAACAAGAGCCAAAAGAATTAAGACAAAGAACTTTAGAAGTTTTAGCAATTTATATAGCAGCGGGTATTGACCCAGAGAAAAACACTTTATTTATTCAATCACATGTTCCTCAACATGCAGAAGGGGCATGGTTATTAAATTGTAATACTTATATGGGTGAATTGAGCAGAATGACACAATTCAAGGATAAATCTCAAAGATATGGTCAAAATATTAATGTAGGATTATTTGATTATCCTGTTTTAATGGCATCAGATATTCTTATATATCAAGCGGATTTAGTGCCAGTGGGACATGATCAAAAACAACATTTAGAGCTTACAAGAGATATAGCTGAAAGATTTAATTCTGCCTATAGTCCAACATTTAAAGTACCTGATCCTTATATAGCTAAAGTTGGAGCTAAAATTATGGATTTACAAGAGCCTACAAAGAAAATGTCTAAATCATCAGATAATCCGAACTCTTATATTTTAATGATGGACCCACCAGAGGTGATAAGAAAGAAAATTTCTAGAGCTGTAACTGACAGTATAGGGGTTGTAAATTATACTGATGATCAACCAGGAATTAAAAACCTTATTGATATTTTGAGTACAATTAAAGGAACTACTTCAGAAGAAGTTGTAAAAACTTATGAGGGAATTGGCTATGCTCAATTTAAGAAAGATGTGGGAGAAGCTATTGTAGAAGAATTAGCACCGGTTCAAGATAAAGTTAAAGAATTGGTAGCTGATAAAAAATATTTAGAAAGTGTATATAAAGCTGGTGCGGAGAAAGCATCTTATATAGCAAATAAAACTGTGAGAAAAATGAAAAAGAAAATAGGTTTTATACAACAATAAAACTTTAGGCCTATACGGCCTAAAGTTTTTGTTTTACAATAAAAGCATTAATGTTGAGGAAGTTAACAAAAAGTTCACTATTAATAAGTGAAATAAAGTGAATTTACTTAAAACCACAATTGATTTAAAATAAAAACATAAGAGGTGAGGAAATGGAATTTACTTCTCGAGAAAAGAAAATTTTAAACACACTCTATTCAAAAAGTAGAAAAATAGTCATAGCTGATTTAGCAAATATTTGCGGAGTTACAACTAGAACAATTAAAAAAGATATTGAGTCAATAAATTACAAACTAGATGTAAACGATGCTAAAATAGCAACTAAGTCAGGAGTTGGGGTATGGTTAGAGATTTCAACTGATGATATGAAACAAAATTTTAAAAGGCACATTAGTGACAATAAAGAGTTTAAGAATCCCATATTACCAGATGAAAGATATGTTTGGATAATAAATAAGTTAGTGGAGACAAATGAATTGATTTCCTTTAGCGAAATGGCGGAAGAACTTTATGTAAGCAAAAGTACTATTGTAAATGATTTAATAAAGGTTGAAGAATTTTTAAATGAATTTAAGGCAACTTTGAGTAAACAAAAAAAGCATGGTACAAAAATCATAGCTGATGAAAAAACTTTAAGATTATTAAAAGCTAATATCTATAAAAAAATAATTGATAAACATCAAAGTGTTATAACAGAAGATTTAATAAATTTAATCAAGGGTGTAAATCTTGAGTTAATAAAAGACGTATTAGTTAAAAACGAAGAAGAAAACAATTTTATTTTATCAGACATATCCTTTAAAGGATTATTAATCCATATAGGTATTTCAATTAATAGAATAAAGCAAGATAAAAATGTAAGAATGGTTAAAGAAGATATAACGCTTTTAAAAAAGCAAAGTGAATGGAATATTGCGAAAAATATTGCCAAAGATTTATCAGAAGCATTCCAAGTTTCTATAGATGAATGTGAGATAGGATATATTACAATCCATTTGGCAGGAGCAAAAATTCAAAATGATATTTCTGATAACAGAATAAATGATTCTTATTTAAAAGATATTGATGAAGAATTATATTTCAATCTAAAACTTATTTTAGATAAAATATCATTAAAAACAGGTTTTGATTTTAGTAAAGATAGAACTTTGTTTGTAGCACTTTTTCTTCATATAAGGCCAGCAATTAATAGATTAAAAAACAATATAAGATTAGATAATCCTTATAAAGAGGAAATAAAAAAAGAGTATAGTATGGAATATGCTCTAGCAACATTTGCTTGTCAGGATATACAAGAAATATATGATATACAAGCAAATGATGATGAAATATGTTATATAGCAATGCATTTTGGAGCATCAATTGAAAGAAGCAAAGATCAAATTAAGACCAAAGCTATTTTGATTTGTGCTTCAGGACTTGGAACATCACAATTACTTTACACTAAAGTAAATAAAGAATTTCCAAGTATAGAGGTAGTAAAAGTTATGGGATATAATCAAGCACTGGGAAAGCTTAAAGATTTATCTTATGACATTATAATAAGCACTGTACCTTTTCAGTATGAAGGCAAAGAAGTTATTAATGTATCTCCTTTGCTAACAAGATCAGATTCAGAAAGAATAAGTAATGCCATTAATACTAAGCCAGTATATAAAAACAATTTTTTAAGTACTAGTAATGTTTTATTTTCATATTTGAATTTGAACTCAATTTTCTTAAAGATAAAAGAAAATTCAAGAGATGAAATCTTAAAAAGCATGTGCATGAAATTAAAAGAATTAGGTGCGGTAGAAGATGGGTATTATGAATCAGTTATGAAAAGAGAAGAATTTAAAAGTACAGCTATTGGTAATTTAGTAGCTATACCACATTCCTTTGATGGATATGTTAATAAGTCACAAATTTCTATAGCTACACTTAAAAACCCCATTTCTTGGGGAGAAGATAAGGTGCAAATGGTTTGTATGATTGCATTAAATGTAAAAGATAATAAAGATTTTTCAGAAATATTTGATAATCTTGAAAAGATTATTAGTAGAAAGGAAAATGTAAAATTATTATCAAAGCAAGAAGATAAGCTAGGATTTATAAATTTGTTAAATGAATTAATTGAGAAACAAGGGGAATAATAAAAAATAATAAAGTTAATTAAGTGGAGGGTATTATGGAAATTTCAAATTTAATAAATAAAAATTTAATCAATTTAGAAATGAATGTAGATTCAAGAGAAGAAGCAATAAAAGTTCTTGCAGAAATGATGTTTAATGATGGAAAGTTAAAATCTCAAGATGATTATATAGTGGATGTTTTAGAAAGAGAAAAAGAAGGAACAACAGGTTTCGGAATGGGATTTGCAATACCTCACGGAAAGTCTGATGCAGTAAAAGAAACATGTTTTGCAGCAGGAAGAAGTGCAAAAGGCATTGAATGGAATTCTTTAGATGGAGAACCAGTTAACTTTGTAATTCTTATAGCAGTACCTAAAGAAGAAGCAGGAACAACACATTTAAAAATATTATCTCAAATAGCTTCAAACTTAATGGAAGATGATTTCAGAGACAATCTTCTACAAGCTCAGCTTGAAGAAGAAGTAATAAATATTTTATCAAGAGAAATGGAGGAATAATTTATGTTTATTTTAGGAGTATGTTCATGTCCAGCAGGTATCGCACACACTTACATGGCAGCAAAAGCTTTAAAGAAAGCAGCAGAAAAATTAGGTTATGAAATCAAGGTTGAAACTCAAGGTGCAGCAGGTCCGGAAAATATTATTACAGCAGAAGATATTGAAAGAGCAGCAGGAGTAATCTTTGCAGCAGACGTAGCAGTTATCAACGAAGAAAGATTTGAAGAATTACCAATTTTAGAAGCATCTGTAACTGAAGCTATTAAAGATCCTAAAGGATTAATAGAAGAATTATTAGAAGGAGTGGAGTAAAAATGGCTAAAATCGAAAGAAAAGTTAAAAAAACTTCAGGTTTAGGTGAAGTAAAAAAAGCACTTATGTCAGGTATTTCTTATATTATACCGTTAGTTGTTGCTGGTGGTATGATTCTATCTCTTGCACTTGTATTTGGTCAAGAAGGAAGTATATTAGGTTATGCTAGAACAGATGGAACAATTGCTTTCAAAATGAGAATGTTTGGTGGATCTATTCTAGGATTAATGGTTCCTATGTTAGCAGCTTATATTGCCTTTGGTTTAGAAGGTAAAGTTGCTTTAGTTCCTGGTCTTGCAGGTGGACTTGCTGCTAACTCAATTGGTAGTGGATTCTTAGGTGGTATGGTTGCTGGTCTTATTGCAGGTTATATTGTAAGATACATTAAGAAAATTAAGGTTAATGAAAGTTTTGCAGGAACAATGAATATATTTATAATTCCTTTGTTTGCAAGTTTTATCATTGGAGTTTTAATGATTTTTATTATTGGAAGCCCAATAGCAGCATTAAATACTGGATTAGTAAATGGATTAAATTCAATTGGAGAATCAAATCCAATATTACTTGGATTAATTATAGGTGCAATGGCATGTTTTGATATGGGTGGTCCTTTAAATAAAGCAGCTTATGCTTTCTCATTAGCAGCTATTGAAGCAGGAAATGGTATTCCTTATGCAGCATTCTCAGCAGCAAAAAGTTTACCAGGAATAGCAATAACTATTTCAGTTTTATTATTCTCAAAGTATTACAATGAAGAAGAAAGAGAATCAGCTAAGAGTAGCTGGATCTTAGGACTTGCTGGTATAACTGAAGGAGCAATTCCTTTTGCAATAGCTGACCCATTAAGAGTAATCCCATCAATGATGTTTGGTGGAGCGGTAGCAGCAGCTATTTCTATCTCTGGTGCCTCAAGCTTACTTGCAGCAGGTGGTTCAATTTTAACTATTCCTGTTACAACAAACGCTGTTAACTGGGTAGTAGCATTAATTGCAGGAACTTTAGCAGCAGCAGCAATGTTAAGTATACTTAAAAAAATCAAATTTAGTAAAGAAGCATAATAATAATTAGTATTTAGTTACTTGATTAAAGTGAATTTCATAATAAGATTAAACTCCATTTTTAATATAAAGGTGGAGTTTGATTATTAATTAGATTATTTAAAAGAGAGGGAAAAAAATGAAAAAAGTTCATGTAGTGCCTCATATGCACTGGGATAGAGAGTGGTATTTTACAACAGAAGAATCTAGAATATTATTAGTAAACAATATGGAAGAAATTTTAGAAATGTTGGAGACTAACGAAAATTATCCTTATTTTGTGATGGATGGTCAAACAGCTATTATAGAGGATTACTTAGAAGTAAAACCAGAAAATAAAGAAAGATTAAGAAAACTAGTTCAAGCAGGAAAATTAATAATTGGACCTTGGTATACTCAAACTGATGAAATGATTGTAGCTGGAGAATCAATTGTTAGAAATCTTTTATACGGGATAAAAGATTGTGAGGAATTTGGAGACTACATGAAAATTGGATATCTTCCTGACTCTTTTGGTCAATCAGCGCAAATGCCACAAATTTTGAATGGTTTTGATATAAAACATTCAATGTTTTGGAGAGGAACTTCAGAGCGTCATGGTACAGATAAAACAGAATTTAATTGGGTTAGTGATGAGGGTTCAAAAGTATTAGTTCAATTGCTTCCTTTAGGATACGCTATAGGAAAATATCTTCCACAAGAAAAAAATGCTTTGAAAAAAAGAATGGATAAATATGTTCCAGTTTTAGATAAAGGAGCTACTACAGAACATCAATTACTTCCTAATGGTCATGATCAAATGCCTATACAAAAGGATATATTTGAGGTTATGGAAAAGTTAAAAGAAATTTATACAGATAGTGATTTCTTTTTAAGTAAATTTGAAAATGTTTTTGAAGAAATAGAAAAAAATAAAGAGTTAGATACACTTCAAGGGGAATTCTTAGATGGTAAATACATGAGAGTTCACAGAAGTATTTATTCTACAAGAATGGATATAAAGACTGCCAATGCAAGAATAGAAAATAAAATAACTAATATATTAGAACCATTAGCTACTATTGCTTACAGTTTAGGCTTTGATTATCATCATGGTTTAATAGAAAAAATATGGAAAGAAATAATGAAAAACCATGCTCATGACAGTATAGGTTCTTGTTGTTCAGATAAAGTCCATAAAGAAATTATGGGAAGATTCTTTTTAGCAGAAGATAAAACAGATAGATTAATAGATTTTTATATGAGAAAAATTGCAGATGCAGTATCATGTGAAGTAGCGTTAGATAAATTAGTAGCTTATAATTTACTTCCATACAATAGAGAGCAAATAATCCAAGCGGAAATAATTACAAAAATGAAGGGCTTTAAATTAATAGATGAAAATAATAATGAAGTTAAATTTGAAGTTGTAAAAACAGAAGTTGTTGATGCTGGTTTAATAGATAGACAAATCGTTCATTACGGAGATTACGATCCGTTTGTAAAATACACTGTAGAATTCAAAGACAATATGCCAGCAGTTGGATATAAAACATATTTAATAGTTGAAAACAAAGACAGTGAATTAAAAGTTGTTGAAATGAATAATATTAATCAAATCGAAACAGAATTTTATATCATAAATGTAAATGAAAATGGAACTATTAAAGTGCAAGATAAAAAGCTTGGAAAAACTTTTGAGAATGTTCTTTTAATTGAAGATGGAGCAGATGATGGGGATGAATATGATTTCTCGCCTTTATTAGATGATTATATTGTTACAAATGAAAATGTAAAAGCAGATGTAACCATGACTCAAAATGAATTCTTCGGTAATATTGATATAAATTATTCTTTGAACATACCTAAAGATATAGAAAGCCGTAAGAAAAAAATCTGTGATTCAGTAATGAATGTAAAGATAAGTTTAAGAATTCCTATGAATAAAGCTTCAATGGAAGTGAATTTTAATATCAACAATCAATCAGGAGATCATAGAGTAAGAGCATATGTTCCAACTGCAATAAAATCAGGGTTCTCTGTTTCAGATAATCAATTTGGAAGTATAGAAAGACCAGTTATAGATGCAGCCATGGAAGTTTGGGAAAAAGAAAGATGGAATGAAAGACCAGATTCAATTTACCCAATGATGAGCTTTGTAGGATTGTCAGATGAAGAACATGGTGTTGCGGTATTAACTAATAGTACTAGAGAATTTGAAATAGTAGGAAATGATTTTGATACTATAGCAATAACATTATTCAGAACAATAGGTTTCCTTGGAAGAGAAGAAATGCTTCGTAGACCAGGAAGACCTTCTGGAATAAAGCTTCCAACACCGGATTCACAAATGATAGGAAATGTAGAAATAAACTTTGCTATAGCAACTCATGAAAAATCTACATTAAAAGCTAATGTGGCAAGAATAGCAAAAGAATATTTAACTCCAGTGGTAACATATAATAAGATGCCATATAACGCTATGAAGTTAAACCCAGCAGCATTTAATACACCATATGAGTATAGTTTATTCACTCAAAATGATGAAGAAACTGTGTTAAGTGTACTTAAAAAAAGCGAAAAAGATAGCGGGATAATAGTAAGATATTACAATGCTACAGAAGATGAAAAATTAGCTGAATTTAGTTTCAATAAAAAAGTTAACAAAATTTCTGAAACTAATTTAAATGAAAAAATAGTTGAAGAATTAGTTATTGATGATTCACAAATAGAAATTAAAATCAAGAAAAATCAAGTTAAAACTATATTAGTTCAATTATAAAAAATATCAAAAATTTTATAGTAAAAGGGGATTTTCTACGGGAAATCCTTTTTTATTTTTTATGTAAGGCTAAACTTGAAGCAATCCTTGTAATAGTTGTTTCATCTTGTTATAATAGAAATGTTTGATAAAAGTAAGTGCAAATAGATTTAGGGGGATAATTATGCCTGTTAACATAGCTATACTTGGTGGACCACGTTGTGGTAAAACCACATTAATGCAGCAATTATATGTAGAATTAAAAATTAGAGGATTAGATGTAGGTGCAGCAGCTGAATATTCAACAGATTATTTAAGGGACAAGGGAATGATAGAAACCATATCAGAGCAATATGGTATATACCTAGGTCAAGCGCTTAGAGAAAACCAGTTACAAGGCTTTGATTATGCAATAACTGATTATGCCACATTTATTCCATATGTGTACGGTAGATTTATGCTTGGTAGTAAGAAAAGAACTTTAAAAGAAATAGAAATTCTTAAAGATTTATATTATTTAGCTTTAAAAGATATTCCAAAGTATCAGCACATATTCTTTGTACCAAGAGAATTTGGATATGTGAAAGATGGTGTAAGATGGCAAGATGAAGAAGTTGCCAAGTCTATTGATGAGGCGATACTGAGCTTTTTAAATGCGGAGAACATATCTTTTACAGTTATTGAAGGAGATACAAAAGAAAGAAGTAATAAAATCTTAGATATAATTGGTATAAGTTAGATTAATACATGGATAAATGTTTAATAATATAGAGAAGAGAATTTTTTATTAGGAATTAAAAAAATAAGTAAAAAAGGAGATAAAAAGTGGCTGAATTTATAAATGAAATTTCCAAAAGAAGAACTTTTGCGATAATATCGCATCCAGACGCAGGAAAAACCACATTAACTGAAAAGTTATTATTATACGGAGGCGCTATTAGAGAAGCGGGTTCGGTAAAAGCTAGAAGAGCATCAAAACATGCAGTTTCTGACTGGATGGAAATTGAAAAGCAAAGAGGTATTTCTGTAACTTCTTCAGTTCTTCAATTTAATTATGGAGGACATTGTATTAACATACTAGACACTCCAGGTCACCAAGATTTTAGTGAAGATACATACAGAACTTTAATGGCAGCAGATAGTGCTGTAATGGTTATTGACGGAGCAAAAGGGGTAGAGGACCAAACTAGAAAATTATTTCATGTTTGTAGTTTAAGAGATATTCCTATATTCACTTTTATAAATAAAATGGATAGAGAAACAAGGGATGCTTTTGAATTATTAGGTGATATTGAAGAAGAATTAGGAATAAAATCATACCCAATGAATTGGCCTATCGGTTGTGGTCAACATTTTAAAGGTGTTTATGATAGAATAAAAAATTCAATTATACTTTTTAATGGTGGAAACCACGGTAAAAGTGAAGTTAAAGTTATTGAAGGTGGTTTAGAGGATGAAAGCATAAGAAACTTGATTGGCTCGGACCTTCATGACCAACTTTTAATGGAGATAGAACTATTAAATGAAGCAGGAGAAGAATTTGACCTAGATAAAGTAAGATTAGGAGAATTAACACCTGTATTCTTTGGTAGTGCACTTACTAACTTTGGAGTAGAACCATTCTTAAGAGAATTCTTAGAGCTTACACCACCGCCTCTTTCTAGAAAATCTGATAGTGGAGAGATTGGTGCTTTTGATGAAGGATTTTCAGCCTTCATATTCAAGATACAAGCTAATATGAATAAAGCTCATAGAGATAGAATTGCTTTTATGAGAATATGTTCTGGTAAATTTGAAAAAGGAATGGAAGTTTACCATGTACAGCAAGGTAAAAAAATAAAGTTAACACAACCACAACAATTTATGGCTCAAGACAGAGAAATAGTTGATGAAGCTTATGCAGGAGATATTTTGGGTGTATTTGATCCAGGTATATTTAGTATAGGAGATACATTATGTCAAAGCGATAATAAATTTAAATTTGAAGGAATCCCTACCTTTGCTCCAGAACATTTTGCTAGAGTAAGAACTGTGGATACAATGAAAAGAAAACAATTCATGAAAGGTATTACTCAAATAGCACAAGAAGGAGCTATTCAAGTATTTAAGCAAATAAATATTGGAATAGAAGAAATTATAGTTGGAGTTGTTGGTGTTCTTCAATTTGAAGTTCTTGAGTATAGATTAAATCATGAATATAATGTTGATATAAAAATGGAAAGATTAGCATTTAAAAATATCAGATGGATTGAGAGTTCTAAAACGAAAGCTGAGGACATTAGTGTTACTTCAGATACTAAAATTGTTAAAGATTCTAAGGAAAGAGACTTATTACTATTCTCCAATGATTGGGGAATAAGTTGGGCCCTTCAACATAATGAAGGCTTAGTTTTATCTTCTATTGCTAATAATTAAAATAATGAAATATTAAAAAGATGTTATGAATTCACTTTGAATTCATACCGAAAATGGAGGGCGCTCAAAATTGTGCACCCTCCATTTTTGGCTTAAATACTGACAAATCAGATTTAAAAAGAAAAAATATTTGCATCAGGATTGTTATCATATAAGATTAAATCTTTAATTATTTCTGCACCTATGACACTATAGGTAGTTCCATTACCACCAAAACCCATATTAACGTAAGTATTTGGTAACTTAGGATGTTTTCCAATAAAGCCTAACCCAGTTTTAGTTTCTGCAAATACTCCTGACCAAGCGTAGTCAATATAAGTAGAAGGTAAATGGGGAAACATTTCTTTTAACTTTTTCAATAAAGCATCAGATTTAGAAGTCAATAAAGGATCATTTGGGGATGATATTGTATAAGGTTCATCTAACCCCCCTATAAGAATTCTATTATCGGAGGTAGTTCTTAAATAACTATAGGGTCTATTACTTTCCCAAATTATACACGTATCTTTCCAACCTTTAAAGGAATCTAGCTTATTAGTTGCAATAGAATAAGTAGTATTTAAGTGTACTCTGTCATTTAAATTTAAAAAATCTATTGAGGAGTATCCACTAGCAATAACTAATTTTCGGCAATTTATGCTATAACCTAATCCAGTATTTACTTTGATACTATTATTATAATAATCAAAGGATACGGCAGTAGTATTTTCATATACTCTACCAGTATTTTTTAAAGAACTTTTTAATAAAGCATGAGAAAATTGCAAGGGATCAATTTCACCACAATTATGTGAAATGATACCGCAAGAAGCAGAAAATGAAAACATATTTTCAATTTCCTGTTTTTCTAAAAAATTCACATCGAAACCGTATTTTTTTCTGCAAAGAAATTCTTTTTTCATATTTTTAATATCTTTTGTAGAAGAGCATAAATATAAGCTATCTTTTCTTTCAAAATCACAGCGTTGATTAATATTTAAAACTATATTTTCAATATTGTCTATAGATTTTTGACAGAGTTTAAAAGCTCTAACGGCTTTCTTTTCACCAATTAAATGTATAAGTTTGTTTAAATCAGTGTCAATTTCATATTGCAAAAGACAAGTGCTTGCAGAGGTGCTTCCAGTTCCTATCTGATTTTTTTCAATTAAAACAGTATCTATATTAAACTGCGTAAGATAGTAAGAAGTTAAGCAACCTGTTATTCCTCCGCCTACAACAACTACTTCACAATTGATATTTTCATTAAGAGAAGGATATCTTTTGAAGTTTTTATTATTATTGTTCCAAAATGTTTTTCCTTTAGTTAAAATTAAATCTGCTTGCATAAATATGTTCACCCTTCCCTTAAAAATTAGAGAAACTCATGAAAAAAATTTCATGAGCATGTCACATTGATTTTCTATTACCGAATAAAGCGTCTATAATAAATACTACAGCAGCAACAATTAGTAGAATATTGATAAGGCCGCCACCTATTCTAAATATAAGCCCTAATAACCAAAACAAAACAACAAATCCACCAATCCATCTTAAAATGGTCACTATACTCACCTCCATTTAATTTCTTATATTAGTATTAGCAAAATACAGGAAAATATTATAGAAATAAAAAAAAGCCTTAATAAGGCTTTAAGCAGTTTTCTTTTTCAAAATAAATTTATTAACTACGTGAGCTACTCCATCTTCTGCATTAGATTTCGTAATATAATTTGCTATTGCTTTTAATTCATCAAAAGCATTATCCATAGCCACGCCAAGGCCAGCATATTCAACCATATGAACATCATTTCCAGCATCACCAACACAAATAACTTCTTCTTGGTTAATTTCAAATCTTTCAGCTATGGCTTTTACACCAGCACCTTTATTTGCCATAGGGTGAAGAAATTCTAAGAAATAAGGAGCACTTCTTACAACTGTATATTTATCATAAACAGTTGATGGAAGATTATTAATAACCTGGTCTAAAATGCTAGGATCATCCACAAACATAAATTTAATTACTTCAGTATCACTAGGAAGATTTGATAAATCCATAATATGTGTTGGAATTTTGTTTATAGTAGATTCGATTTCTGTATATTTGTTGTTAACAGTTGTAATTACTGAATCAGTAGTGTTAGCATGTCTATTAACATTCAATTTTAAACTTAAGTCATATAAATATTTAACATCATCATCATTTAATATATTCTTACTAATTATTTCACCAGTATTATTGTTTTGAACTAAGGCTCCATTAAAGGATACAGAATAATTTTCAGTAGTAACAAGATCTAGTTCTTTTAAATAATTTTCAATTCCAACTAAAGGTCTTCCAGTAGCCAAAACAACTTTAACGCCTTGTTCTTTTGCTTCTTTTAAAGATTTATGATTTTCCACAGAAATCTGCTTGTCCTCATTTAGTAATGTACCATCCATATCTAGAGCTATTAATTTATACATTTAATCACCAACCTATTTTTTTTGTATACTTATTTTTTGATGCGCAATAGAGAAAAAAGATGAACTAACTCGTAGGGGGCGGTTTCCACGCCGCCCCGCTATGCCTATAAATTACATATATAATAATTGCATATATATAATAATTACATATATAATATTGATAAAAAATACAAAATACAGAAAGTAGTATAATATTTTCATTACGATTTTACTGTAATTGTAATTTTATTGGGAAACAGCGGGCGGGCATGGAAACCCGCCCCTACAAATAGTTATTTCGCCTTCTAACTCAAAAGCGTATCATTAATTATTAAACACTAATTTACATCTTAATATTAATTTACATTAATGTAAGAACTATTTCAATAACACTATTTAACAGTAATCGTATACTTGGAAAATGTTTTTTATAATGTTTGATAAACAACGTAATATATAGGGATACAATTGTGAAACTTAATTTAGATTTCTTTTAAAAACTAGACGTATCAACTAGTTTTCAAAATCTCCGATTTTTGGGAGTTTTGGACTTGAATAGATTTATAGTTGAAGTGGTTTGTCTATATAAGTGATTTTATATTAAAAATAGTAAAATTGTATGGATACATTTGACTTAATGAACTTTATTAATATAATTATATATAAGAATAAGGAGGGGATTTTCGTGGAAAGAAAAATTAATAAATCAGCAGGGGTGAATATAAGGAGTATAACTTATGTAGGTATGATGACAGCTATTACTTTTGTAGTAGCTTATGCAATACATTTTAACACTTTTATTGGGGTAGTACATTTAGGGGATAGTATGGTATTGCTTGGAGCTATATTACTAGGGAAGAAAAAAGGAGCAGTATCAGCAGCAATAGGGATGACCTTATTTGATTTATTACTTGGGTATAACATGTGGGCTCCATTTACTTTTGTTATAAAAGGTTGTATGGCATATATTGCAGCATCAATTGCTTTTAGAAAAGATTATAATGGAGAAAATATTATTAATAATATTTTTGCTTTTGTATTTGCTGCTTTATTTATGATATTTGGATATTTTTTAACAGGTGGCATAATTGCAAAACTAACAATGGAAGCACCAACATTATTTGCGGCTTTAGTATTATCGTCAAAAGATATAGTGGGAAATATAGGACAAGGTACAGCAGCAATAATTATTGCACTACCATTAAGTAAAATATTAAAAAATAAGATAAAACAGGGATAATAAATTCCTGGTTTTATCTTTTATAAGGCTGACTTTAAAAATAGAATCATTAAGTTATATATACTTTTGTGTAATATTGCTATTTATAAACTGGAATTTGAAAAACTGGGTTACCACTATCTATTTTATCAAATAATGTTTTTATATTTGTTATTTGTTTATAAGCCCAAGCTATATCAGTAGAATATTGAGGATAAGCCCAATCATTTTCTGTAAACCATCTTATTTTATATAAGGTATTTCGATTATATAATGTATTATTTATATATGAACTTCCAATATAGTATGCACCTCCAGATAAAGCTTCTTCAATAGAAAACCAACCTTTTTTATAAGCATACTCTGAACCGTATTTTATAGCATCAGTATTTTTGGCATTAACACCAAACAGATTGTAAACTATTTTGGGCTGGACAGCTTGTCCATCTACTTCGCTAACTAAAACTCCATTTGATAGTGAAGAAGTTCCGTTGCTTGTTTCAAGTAAAGAATGAGATACTAAATAAATAGGGTTTATATTATTTTTTTTACCAGCATTAATAAATTCTTCACCGATACCTTCTAATATACCTTTACCTAAAAGAACTTTGTTTAAATCTTCGGGTAAAACACCTTCCATGTAATGCAAATCTAAAAACATATATTTCCCATAATCATCTAAAAAATTATAGGGATTCATATAGTAAGAAATAATATGAGACGTTACTGGAACCCATAATGAAGAAGCTTCATCATGATTAGGTGCACCTTTTGTATATTGAATATTAACAGCTTCAGATAAAGTCTTATTTGAATTCACATAAGTGTATGTTTCATTTATTGATGAATTTTCCATGGCGTTTTTTTCTAAAACTCTAACATAATCAGTATAAAAATTATCATAGTCAGTATATATACTTGAATGGATTCCTTGTACATTTGCTTTTTTCACGTAAACTAATATTCTATATTTCCCAGCAATAAGGTTTTTTGTAGAGGAAAATGTATAAGGAGTTGTCCCTTGCACGGGAGCGGTAAATCCATTTGTTAATTCTGTATAGTTAACATTTCCATATTTATAAGTAGAATCAAAAAAACCATTTGGATAAGCATATAGAAAGATTCTATACTGCACAAACGAGTCAGTATTTGAGGTTAATTCCATACGAAGAGAGTCATTTTTTACTAAAGGTTGTTCTAAAATTTTTAAATCTTTTACTTGAGGCAACTCTGAAAAAGAGGAAGTGTCTTCATACTTGTTAATTGTAGTAAATTGCATTGTTGCAGAGTTACTTAAAGCTTCTCCAGTAGCTGATTTTAAATTTTCATTGATGGTTATGTAATAATTCTGATTTGGAATAAATCCATCTATAGGAGGATCTATAATTAAAGATTTTTTATCTTCACCAAGAGTAACTGTTGTATTTATAATAGTTCCCTTGGAGTCTTTTATTAGTACTGAATTTGATGAAATAGAAGTTGAATCAATTTCATTATTTAATTTTACAGTCCAAGATTTTAATGTTGAAATTGATGTTTGGGATTGAAAAGTAGTGATTTCGCTTGCGAACCCTACAGTGAAAAATAATACGGGCATTAATAATATTGTTAAAATCAATGATGTTCTGAAATAAATTAAAATTTTATTCATTAAAAAGCTCCTTATATTATTATTTAGTAGTTCTAAGATTTAAAATTTTTTTATAAATCTTCTTTAATAACCAATTATTTGATTAATTGTAAACATAATAAATAAAGTATATCAACAAAGCACATTGTTTTCAAGAATTTATTTTATATTTTACTTAAAAAAGTAATAATTAATTAGGTATAAATTTAAAAAATCATTTTTCTTTACAATAAAAACTTTTTCTTTTAAAATTATTAAATAAGGATTTTTTAGCAAAAAACTGTAAGTATAAGCATATACATTAAAAGGGTGGTGAATGAAGTGGATGTGAAAAAACTAAAAAAATTATTAAAGAACGATGAAAGCATAAAACAGGATTACAAACTAAAATTAGATTTCACCACTGAGAGCGGAAAAAAAGAGTTTGCAAAAGATGTAAGTGCCCTTGCTAATTCAAGAGGGGGAAGAGGATACCTTATTATAGGAATAGAAGATAAAACAAGAAAAATAGTTGGTATAAATCAGGATGAAATAAAAGAAGAACAAATCCAACAAGTTATCGCTACAAGGATAGAGCCACCAGTGCCAATTAGTTACGACATAATTGAAATTGAAGGTAAAGATGTGGGAGTGGTTACTATTTACCAAAGCGAACAAAAACCTTACCAGTTTAAAGAGAATGGAGCATTTTATATTAGAAGAGGATCTACTACGGATACTATGAGAAAAGAAGAAATAATTTCATCACTTCAGGATAATTTGAGTTTAGATACAGAGCTTTGTCCAATAATTAAAAGTAATATAGATTTTATAAATATGGAATTAGTTAAGAAATATTTTACATTGCATAATATTGAGATTAATGATAATAATAAAGAAATATTAATGAGTTCGACTGGTATTATTACAAGAGAAAGTGAAGATAAAGAATATAAATGCACGTTGGGAGGGCTATTAGTATTTTCATGTATAAATTATCTTCAATTGCCACATAATATAGTTAGGATTGTTAATAAAATTAATTCAAAATATGAGGAAGTAACTACAATTAGTGGTGACTTATTAAGTATTATGGATCAATGTGAAGAAAAATTAAATGCTATGTTACCACAAAATTATCCTATAGATGCAGTTTTTGAAGGAGTGAAAAATGCAGTAATTTATAGAGATTACACTTTATATAATAAGGAAATTGAAGTTATTTTGGATTATAAGAATATATCTGTTATGAGTCCAGGAATTTTATTAAAGAATTCCAAAGGAGCTTTTATCAATACTCATAATTATATAAAAAGAAATATGTGGATATATGAAAAGATGATTACTTTAGATACAAAAGATAGATTTTACAAGTCAGGTAGAGGTTTTACTAGAATGAAAAAAGCTTTTAAAGATTATGGAAAAGTAAAGTTTTTAAATGATACTACTCAAAATACTTTTAAGGTTATTTATCCAAGCATAAATAATTTTAAGTAGCGTAACGAAAAATGGTATATTGGGTAACATTATGAAATTACAATAAATACTTGTAATCGTTTATTGAAAAAAAATTCAGACTATTATATAATTAAAATATGATAGCAGAAAATAAAGCCAAAAAAATCTGAAGGGGTGTTTAAAATGATAAATGTATTTTATGGCCAAAAAGGTGCAGGCAAAAGTAAGTCGCTATTGAATCTAGCTAACCAAAGAATTGATGAAGCTAAAGGTAATGTTGTTTATATCGATGATGATAAAAGACCTATGTTGGAGTTAAATAGAAAAATTAGATTTATTGCTACAGATGATTTTGAGTTAAAAGATTATAAGAATTTTTACGGATTTTTGTGCGGTATTCTTTCAGAAGACTATGACATAGAAGCTATGTTCATAGATGGCTTATTCAACATTGTTGAAGGAGAAGAGAAAGATGCAGCGCTTTTGTTTTATAATATGGAAAAACTAGTTCAAAAGTATAAATTGGATTTTTATATAAATATGAATTTGAATAGTCTTGAATTACCAGAATATTTAAAGAAGTATGTGGCGTAAAATAGGGTTAGTTTTTTATTAATAAAAAATAAAATAGATTGACAAATGCTATATGAATATATATTATATAAAATAAGGCTTTGTATTATTTATGCAGAGATTAAAAAGTATTATATTTAAAAAATCTTAAAATATAGCTGAAAAGCTGTGATGGAAACAAGTACTTTTATGAATTATTAAGAGAGTCGACGGTTGCTGTGAGTCGATTATGAAATAAAAGGAAATACATTCTTGAGCTTTATTCTGAAACTTCCTAGTGAAATGAATTGATTTCATTAACTATAGAATTAGTAGGTTGTTACGTGATTCTGCGTTAAAGAACTGAGTGGATATATTTGATAGAATATATCAATTTGGGTGGTACCACGAATATTTTCGTCCCTTAGTTTTAAGGGGCGTTTTTTTTATTGGGAATTTTTTCTCAAGGGTGTATAAAAAATAATTAATCATATAAAAATTGGAGGTATAACAATGAACGTATTCGATACACTAACTGAAAGAGGTTACATCAAACAAACTACACATGAAGAGGAAATAAAAGAGTTACTTGAAAAGGAAAAAGTGACTTTTTATATAGGCTTTGATCCAACAGCTGATAGTTTACATGTGGGACATTTTATTGCTATTATGTTTATGTCTCATATGCAAAAAGCTGGACATAGACCTATTGCTTTAGTTGGTGGTGGAACTGTAATGGTTGGTGATCCATCAGGTAAAACAGACATGAGAAAAATGATGACTAAAGAAGAAATAGATAGTAATGTGAATAAAATTAAAGGCCAATTATCTAGATTCATAGATTTTTCGGATGATAAAGCTATTTTAGATAATAATGCAAATTGGTTATTAGGTTTAAATTATGTGGATTTTTTAAGAGATGTAGGAGTACATTTTTCTGTAAATAGAATGCTTTCAGCAGAGTGTTTTAAGCAAAGATTAGAAAAAGGATTATCTTTTCTAGAATTTAACTACATGTTAATGCAAGGGTATGATTTCTTGGTTTTAAATCAAAAATATAATTGTACAATGCAGCTTGGTGGAGATGACCAATGGTCAAATATGATAGCAGGCATGGAACTTATTAGAAGAAAAGAAAGAAAACCAGCTTTTGCTATGACTTGTACATTGCTGACAAATAGTGAAGGCAAGAAAATGGGTAAAACTGAAAAAGGAGCTTTGTGGCTAGATCCAGAAAAAACTTCACCTTATGATTTTTACCAATACTGGAGAAATATTGCTGATGCGGATGTGGAAAAATGTTTATCACTTTTAACTTTTCTTCCAATGGATGAAGTTAGAAGGTTATCTTCATTAGAAGGTGCAGAAATAAACCAAGCAAAAAAAGTTTTGGCTTATGAGGTAACAACGCTTGTTCATGGAGAAGAAAAAGCAAAAGAAGCGGAAGGGGCAACAGAAGCATTATTTGGAGCGGGAAAAAATTTGGATAATGTTCCTACTGTGGAAATTGAAAAAGAAAATTTAGGAGACACATTAATAAATGTACTAACTGCAGCGAAAATATTTCCATCTAAAAAAGAATGTAGAAGACTTATAGAACAAGGTGGACTTAAACTTAACGATGAAAAAATTGTAGATGTGGAATTCCTTTTAACAGAAGAAAACTTTAAAGATGGCATTGCTATGATTCAAAAAGGAAAGAAAAAACATTTTAAAATTGTAGTGAAATAGTAAAAAGTATAGTATAATGATGTAAGGATATGGGTTTTAGATAAGTGCGTCTATATTGCACATATTTAGAACCCGATTTTATATAATTTTTAAAGTAAAAGAAGGGGGGATATTATGGCACTTTTTGCCATATCTGATCTTCATTTAGCTTTAACATCCGACAAACCTATGGATATTTTTGGAGCACAATGGGAAAACCACCCTAATAAAATAATGGAAAATTGGTTGAAAAAAGTTAAAGATGAAGATACAATTTTAATTGCTGGAGATATTTCTTGGTCCATGAATATCCAAGAAGGAATGGAAGATTTAGAATGGATTCATAAACTGCCAGGTAGGAAAATAATTTGCAAGGGGAACCATGATTATTGGTGGAGTAGTATATCTAAATTAAATAAATTATATGATGATATGAGGTTTGTACAAAATAATTACTATGCATATGAAGAATATGCTATTTGTGGTTCTAGAGGATGGTCATTATTTTCAAGTCAATCAGAACATGATAAGAAAATAATAAGTAGAGAAAAAATAAGATTAAAATTATCATTAGACGCAGCGGTAAAGGATGGATTTGAAAAAATTATTGTTATGATGCATTATCCTCCAGTTAATGAGAATTTTCAAGAGTCTATTTTTACGGAGGTATTTAATAATTACCCAGTAGAAAAAGTTATTTATGGACATTTACATGGAAAATCTTTATCAAATATTTTCGAAGGAGTTCATAATGGTGTGGAATATATAATGACATCATGTGATTACATAGATTTTGATCCCTTAAAGATTCTTTAATAAAAGGAGAAAAAAATGCAAACTAGAGAATGGAAAAGGATATTAATACCTTATCAACAAGCAGTAGAGGAATTAAAAGTAAAGTTTAAAAGTATTAGAAGAGAATATAGAAAAAGAAATGATATTTCTCCTATCGAATTTGTAACAGGAAGAGTGAAAGAAATATCTAGCATATTGGAAAAAGCTAAAAAATTTGATATACCTTTAAATAGAATTGAATACGAACTTGAAGATATAGCTGGAATAAGAATAATGTGTCAATTTGTTAATGATATATATAAAGTTGTAGAAATCATAAGAAATAGAAAAGACATGCAGATAATGTATGAAAAAGACTATATTTTTAATGTCAAAGAAAGCGGATATAGAAGTTATCATATGATTATAAAGTATCCAGTTTATACTGCTTTTGGGGAACAATATATTTTAGCTGAACTTCAGATTAGAACATTAGCTATGAATTTTTGGGCAACTATTGAGCACTCATTAAATTATAAATATAAACAGGGAATTCCAGTGGAAATCCAAAGTAGACTTAAAGCTGCTGCAGACGCTGCTTTTACACTAGATCAACTAGTGCTAGACATAAAAGATGAAATAATGGATGCACAAAAATTATTTGAAGTTAAGTCTAGTTTAGTAACAGATATAACTAATCATATTTTGACACTTATATCTTTAGGAAGAATGAAAGAAGCTACAGGATTTCAATCTGATTTAGAGGCTATAATAAGTGATGGAGATATATTAGAATTAGCAACTTTAAAAGAAAAAATAGAGAATGCAGTAGTACTTTATAGAGGAAAAGCATTTAATTGATGTGTAAAAAAAAAGAGATGATATCATCTCTTTTTTTATGAAACTATTTTGCAACTATATTTACAAGTCTACCTTTTATAATAATAACTTTTTTAACATCCATTCCTTCAAGTGACTCTTTTATTTTTGTATTGTTTAATGCTTCAACTTTTATCTCATCTTCAGTAAGAGTTGCAGGAATTTCTATACGCTCTTTTATCTTTCCGTTTATTTGAATAGCTATTTCTATTTCTTCTTTTATTAATGCTTTTTCATCAACTTCAGGCCAATTACTATTGAAAACAGAGAAATCTCCTTCTAATAGTTCCCATTGTTCTTCTCCAAAATGAGGAGCAAAAGGAGCAATTATCATTATAAAATCTTTTAATGTTTCTTTTAAGAAAGAAGTATTTTTGTTTTCAACGGCTGAATATTTAACTAAAGCATTTACAAATTCCATAATTCTAGCTATAGCTGTGTTGAATTGGAATTTATCAGTATCAATAGTAATATTTTTAATAGCATAGTGTCTAGCATAATTTAATTCTTTTTCTTCTTTTTCCATCGTAGTTTTTGTGTTTTGATCATTAGATAATTCATCTCTTAAAGTTTCAATGGTTCTTTCAATTCTTTCAACAAATTTATGCATAGATTTGATACCATCATCACTCCAAGCACCACCCTCAACATAAGAAAAACCAAACATCAAATACATTCTGAATACGTCAGCACCGAAGTCTATGATGTAATCATCAGGAGAAATTGTATTTCCTTTAGATTTACTCATCTTTTGACCATCTGGTCCTAAAATTAAACCTTGATGAGTCAAAGATTTAAAAGGTTCATCGAAATCTAAATAACCTAAATCTCTAAGAGCTTTAGTGATAAATCTAGCATAAAGTAAGTGCATACATGCATGCTCAGGGCCACCAACATATTTATCTACTGGGAGCATTTTGTTAACCTTGTCTTTGTCAAATATAATTTCAGAATTATTATTATCTACATATCTCATTTGATACCAAGAGGAACATACAAATGTATCTAATGTATCTGCTTCTCTTTTTGCCGGTCCGCCACAGGTCGGGCATGTAGTATTAATAAATTCATCACATTTAGCAAGAGGAGATTTTCCATCAGGAGCAAAAGCAACATCATAGGGAAGTTTTACAGGTAATTGTTCATCTGGAACAACTACAGTGCCACATTTATCACAATGAATTATTGGAATAGGAGCACCCCAGTATCTTTGACGAGATACAAGCCAATCACGTAGTCTGTAATTTATTTTCCATCTTCCAAGATTATTTTCACTTAATTTATTAACAATAGCTTCTTTAGCTGCTGCAGTTGTTAAATTATCAAATTCACCACTATTTACAAGAATTCCATGTTCAGTGAAAGGAAGAGCGTCATCTACATTTTCTTTTCCTTTGATAACTCTATCTATTGGAAGTTTAAATTTTGTAGCAAATTCAAAATCACGGTCATCATGAGCTGGTACTGCCATAACACAACCAGTACCATAAGTTGCAAGTACATAGTCAGCTACCCATATAGGGACTTTTTTGCCGTTTATAGGATTGATAGCATATGAACCTGTAAATACACCAGTTTTTTCTCTTGATATGGATTGTCTTTCTATATCTGTTTGTTTAGCAGCTTCTATTCTATAGTTTTCTACTGCAGCTTTAAATTCAGGAAGAGTAACATCTTGAACCATTGGGCTTTCTGGTGCTAGAACCACATAAGTAACACCATTTAAAGTATCAACTCTTGTTGTGAATACATCAAAAGTCAAATCACTATTATCTATTTTAAAGGTAGCTTCTGCTCCTTTAGATTTTCCAATCCAGTGTTTTTGCATTGCTTTTGTTTTTTCAGGCCAATCTAATTTATCTAAATCTTGTAATAGTTCTTCAGCATAATCAGTGATTTTCAAAAACCATTGAGTAAGATCTTTTTTTGTTACCTCAGTATCACATCTTTCACATAAACCTTCTTTAACTTGCTCATTAGCAAGAACAGTATTACAACTAGGACACCAGTTAACAGGTGCTTTTTTTCTATAAGCAAGGTTATTTTTGTACAATAAAGCAAATATCCATTGAGTCCATTTATAATAATCAGGCCTACAAGTAACTACTTCATGGTCCCAATTAAACATAGCGCCCATAGCTTTTAATTGAGTTTCCATATTTTCGATATTTTGTTCAGTAGAATCTTTAGGATGAACTCCTGTTTTTATTGCATAGTTTTCAGCGGGAAGACCAAAGGCATCAAAACCCATAGGTTGAAAAACATTGTAACCCTGCATTTTTTTAAATCTTGCCCAGGAATCAGTTGGTCCATAATTAAACCAGTGACCAGCATGAAGTTTTGCCCCAGAAGGATATGAAAACATTTCTAAAGTATATAATTTTTCACCAGGTGCATTCTCATCAAATTTATGAAAACCAGTTGATTCCCATTTTTCTTGCCATTTCTTATCTACGTTTGTTCCGTATTTTGCCATGGTATTATTCCTCCTAAATTAAATTTTATCTCAAAAAATAAAAAAGCTTATCCTAAAACAAGAGACGAAAAAAATTCCGCGGTACCACTCTCGTTAGACATAAGCCTCACTTTTTCATTTTAACGGATTTTAACCGACTCAGCTCCAGAACAAGTTCACATTTTTCAGTACTGTCTTACACCAACCGACAGCTCTCTTAAATAAATGAAAAAATGCTAATACTCTCCTTCACAGCCTATATAATATCTCTTTTTCACATAATTATAAGTTATCATGCAATTACTGTCAAGAAAATATTGCTTATTAAAAAAATAATAAAATAGCAAAATTATTCTAATTATAAAAATCATATAAAAAATCATGAAATTAAAATATATAATAATACTTTTAGGTGATTTCTGATATAATGTATATAATATGGTTGTTTATTATTATGACAAGAAAAGGTGGTGCAAAAGGTGAGTATTTATTCGTTATTTATTATAGCATTGGCTTTATCATTAGATGCTTTCGGAGTTATGCTATGTATTGGATTAAACAGAAGTTTACCATTAAAAAATAAATTTGTATTTATAAGTTCGTTTGGATTTTTCCAATTTTTGTTTTCTTACATAGGGGCATATGCAGGTTCTTTTTTTAATGAGTATGTAGTATCTGTTCCAACAATCGTAGGAGGCATAATCATAGCAATAGTAGGAATACTTATGATAAAGGAAGGACTAGAACATGATGAATGTAAGGTGTTTAATGATTCTAAAATGTATTACATTCTTGGTATTTCAGTGAGCATCGATGCAGCGGTTATTGGATTTACAATTTTAAACAATATAACTGTTCACTCATATATTTTATTAGAAACTATATTTATAGGAATTATTACATTAATAATGTGTACTTTTGCATTATTGTTATCTAAATATTTGAGAACTATAGATTTGATTGCTAAATATGCTGATTACTTAGGTGGGGTAATTTTAATTTTATTTGGACTAAAAATGATATTTTTTTAAAATAGATGTTTAAAACTTTTTCAGTTGGCAATAATTCAAATAAAATACTTTGTTTTGGAGGTCAATTGAATATGAATAAAATATTATTAGTTGGAACAATTATGACGGAATTAGAATTAAAAGAAGTTGGAGAGGATAAAATACCTTTAGTTAATTTTACGCTTGAAGTTAATAATGGTTTCAATAGTATTACAAAAGAAAGAATAGTTGATTTTTTATCTGTTTCAGCTTGGAATAAAAATGCAGAAAATTTATTTAGATATTCTGGTAAGGGGCATTTGGTAAGTATAATAGGAAGCTTGAAAAGTAGGAGTTATAAAAATGCAGAAGGGCAAACAAGGTATATCCCTGAAGTGAGGGCGGAAAGAATTCAGTTCTTGGATTATAAGAAAAGTGAAAATACATCTTTAAATCAAATAATATAGGAAAAGATGCGTTTAAAACGCATCTTTTTAACTTGAAAAAACATTGTGTTTAAGGTACTCTTAAAATATATATAATAATTTACTTCAGGAGGTTTATTATGGAATTTTCTTCAATAGTTTTGATGGAAGTTGATAGTGAAAATAAATTTGTAAAAGAATTAGGAAGTTATAGAATTGAAGATGGTGGGGAGTTAATAAGAAAGCTTTTTTATAAAGAAGATAAAGTTTTCATTCAATATTATCCAGGAAGAGATGTAGAAGATTGGGAATATTCAGCATTGTTTGATTTTTTTGATTTAGATATATTTGAAGAAAAAGGATATATTATAGAAGAAAAGGATGATGAATATAATCCTATTTGGGTAGTGAGTATAAAATATTTAGAAGATAGAACAAAATTATCAGAAAAATTATCAGAAGTAAGTATTTTATTTAAAAAACAAATAGAATTAGCTTTTGAAGAGTCAAATGAAAATAAGGAAGAATATTTAGAGGAAAATGGAGTAGAAATAGAAGAATAGAATTAATAAATCAAAAACAAAATTTGCTTAAAAAGTATGGTTTTAATTATGAAAACTTAAGTTAGAAAAGGAGTGATAGAATAAGTTGGAAATTAAAAAAAGAGAAGATATTAATGCTAAAGATAAATGGAAGATTGAGAAAATATATAAGGATTTAGAAGAATGGGAAAAAGATTTTGATTTACTGAAAAAAATGGCTAATGAAATCCCTTCTTTTATGGAAAAATTATCAGAGGGTGATAAGTTACTTGAATATTTAAAATTAGATGAAAAAATATCCAGATTAGCTGAAAATCTTTTGGTTTATGCTTTTTTAAAATCAGATGAAGATACTGCTAATACAACTTATCAAAGTTACAAGAATAAAATTCAAACTTATTTAGCAGAGCTTATGGCCAAGGGAGCTTTCTTTATTCCAGAAATTCTTTCTATAGATGAAGAAAAGTTGAATAGTGAAATAGAAAAAAACCAGGGGTTACAATTATATAAATTTATGTTTGAGGAAATTTTAAAAAGAAAGCCTCATACATTAAGCTCTGAAATGGAAGAACTTTTGGCGTCTGTATCAGATTGCTTATCTGCACCATCAAATATTTATAATATGTTTTCAAATGCAGATTTAAAACTTCCTAAAATAAAAAATGAGGAAAAAGAAGAAGTAGAGCTTACAGAAGGGAATTACTCTATCTACATAAAATCTAAAGATAGGGAAGTTAGGGAGAATGCTTATAAAGCTCTTTTTGGTGCATATAATGTTTTCAGGAATACAATGGCCACAACACTTACTTCATCCATAAAGAATTTCTCTTTTAATGCAAAAACAAGAAAATATGAAAATTCTATGGAGGCTTCTTTGAAGCCTAATAATATTCCAATACAAGTGTATGAAAACGCTATAGAAACTATTAATAACAATTTAGATAGCCTTCATAGGTATGTAAGAATAAAGAAAAAACTTTTAAAATTAGATACTATGCATATGTATGACTTATATGTTCCCTTAATTGATTTGCCTAAAGATCATATTGAATTTGATGATGCAGTAAAGTTGGTATCAGATGCTTTGGCTCCATTGGGTGAAAATTACCTTCAGGAATTTAATAAAGGGGTACAAAATGGATGGATAGATAAGTATGAAAATAAGAATAAAAGAAGCGGGGCTTATTCTTGGGGTTCATATGATACAATGCCTTATGTTTTATTGAATTACAATTATACATTAAATGATGTATCTACCTTTGCTCATGAAATGGGTCATTCAATGCATTCCTATTATTCAAGAAAAAATCAGCCCTATGTTTATGCTAACTACACTTTATTTTGTGCAGAAGTGGCTTCTACAGTTAATGAATGTTTATTAATAAATTATTTGATTAATAAAGAAAAAGATAAGAATAAAAAATTGTTCTTGGTAAATCAACAACTTGAACAGATTAGAACCACTGTTTTTAGACAAATCATGTTTGCAGAGTTTGAAAAAATAACTCATGAAAAAATAGATGAAGGGATGCCTTTAACGGCGGATGATTTATGTGCCATTTATAGAAAGCTGAACATTAAATATTTTGGTGAAGATATGATAATGGATGAGGAAATAGATATAGAATGGGCTAGAATACCTCATTTTTATAGAGATTTTTATGTTTACCAATATGCTACTGGATACTCTGCAGCTAATGCTTTTGTTAATAAAATCAATGTATGCGAAGAAAAAGCTTTAGAAAAATATTTAAGCTTTCTGAAAAGTGGAGGGTCGGATTATCCAATTAATCTACTACAAAAAGCAGGAGTAGATATGACTTCTCCAAAACCAATAGAAGATACTATAAAAAGATTTAATGAGTTATTAGATATACTTGAAGAGTATTAATTATAGTATAGTGATACCATTGTGAAACTTATATATAGCCACTATTTGGTAAAAAAGATACTGTATAATAACAGTATCTTTTAGGTACAAGTGGTTAATAATATAAAATTTGGAAATTAATAATGGAGGAAAAATGGATAATTTTGAAATAATGAAACATTTAATCAAAATATTATCTGAAAACTATAATTATAAGGTAGAAAAATTTTTATCAAAAGATGGAGAAGAACATTTTTGGGGAATTTCTAGGCAAGAGGGTTATAATAGAGTTGCTATGGTATTTCTGGCACAGCAGAATTTCTCTAGAATAGATAAGGAAACTTATATTTATAGAAACTATTGGGAATACAATAGTTTGGAATTTATAAAAATCATAATTTCAGATGATAGCATTTGGATGGACAAGGGTTTTACAGATGAATTAAATGAAAAAGTTATTGTAATTAGTGGAAGAAATGAAAGAGTGCTATTTTTTACTTATGGAGAAGAATCTTTAGCTCTTCAAATAAATGAGATTCTTCAGAAAAAGAAAAAATATAAAAGAAAGAATACAGTGGTTTTTGATTCATCAGCAAAAGCTACATATATTTTAATGTCTTTAAATATATTGATGTTTATAATAACAGCTTTTATGTCTAAGAATTTTATAAACAGTGATACAGATGTTTTAATTAAATTAGGAGCTAAAGTAAACTCACTTATAAGTAGTGGTGAATATTATAGATTAATAACTGCGGCTTTTTTACACGGTGGCTTTATACATTTAGCGGTTAATATGTATGCGCTAAATGCGTTAGGACCTTTAGTTGAAAAAGTATATGGAAGAACAAAATTTTTAATAATCTATTTTGTAGCGGCAATTATGTCATCATATTTTAGTTTTTTGTTTTCTAGTAGTGTGTCTATAGGAGCCTCAGGAGCAATTTTTGGACTTTTAGGTGCGACTTTAGCCTTTGCTTATAAAATGAGAAGCAAAATTGGAACGAGAATGGTATCTAATGTATTTTCAGTGATTGTTTTAAATGTAATTATAGGAGTTACTTTACCTAACATTGATAATTTTGGACACCTGGGTGGACTAGTTGGGGGAATGCTTATTTCTCTTGCACTAGGATTTAAAACAATAAACAATAAGTAATTATAAAAGTACGACTTTGAAAAAGTCGTACTTTTAATTTTGAATTATTAATTTAGTATATAAATATTCAAAATTAATATAAAAAAACCTTTACAACAATTCAAATAGTAGTTATACTATAAATATAGTACGAATATGAGTATTGAATTCGCATATGCGTAAAAGCAAGAAAGTTATTTTTTTACAACAATAAAAGAATTCTATTCGTATATAAGAATAACATGAAAAGAAAGGAGAAATATATTTAAAAAAATAATAAAATTTAAAAAAAATAAGCATATGGAACACATTAAGGAGCAATAATAAATTTGTGTTGGTATATTTAGAATAGTCAGTAAACAAGTATGAAATAGTTATAAAATGTGTAGCAATTATTCACTGAATGGAGGGTATGATTTTTTTATGAAAAAAGATAAACAAAAACAAAAAACAAAACTTGGATTTAAAGATGCTATAAGCGCATTAAAAGCAGATTGGCAAATTTATGTTCTACTACTGCCACTTGTAATTTGGTTTTTATTGTTTATGTACAAACCAATGTATGGATTAATTATCTCTTTTAAAGACTATAGTTTATTTAAGGGTATTGAGGCTAGCCCATGGGTAGGATTAGATAACTTTAAGGAATTATTATTTGGTGCAGGATCCACTTATTTCTGGAGAGCTTTTAAAAATACATTTTTAATTAGTTTCTATGGATTAATTTTTGGTTTTCCAGCTCCTATAATTTTAGCATTAATGTTTAATGAAGTTAAAGATGGTATTTATAGAAGAGGAATTCAAACACTCCTTTATTTACCACATTTTATTTCAGAGGTAATAATTGCAGGTATTGTTATTGCATTCTTACAACCACAAACTGGAATAATAAATATTCTTTTGGTAAAAGTAGGTATTTTAGAGCAAGGTATTTATTTCTTGGTTAAACCAGAATATTTCAGATCAATATATATTTTATCAGGAATGTGGAAAGAAACAGGTTTCGCTTCAATAGTTTTCTTTGCTGCTTTAAGCGGGATATCTCCAGCACTTTATGAAGCTGCAAAAGTTGATGGTGCAACTAGGATACAACAAATGTTAAATGTTAGTATACCAGGAATTGCTCCTACAATTATCATTATGCTAATAATAAGAATTGGGCAACTTTTATCAGTTGGATATGAAAGAGTTCTGTTATTGTATCAACCAGTTACTTATGAGACAGCTGATATTTTAAACACATATATATATAGGTTAGGATTAACGGGCTCAACAGATTTTTCACTAGCAACTGCAGCAGTATTTTTTAATGCAATCATCGGCTTTGTATTAGTTAGAACAGCCAATTCAATCAGCAGAAAAGTATCAGAAACTGCGTTATGGTAATTAAGCATAGGAGGATATGATTTTGAGAAAAAATAAATTTTTTAATGATGAAAAGATATTTGTTTTTATAAATTATTTAATATTAACACTTTTAGGTATTATGGCACTGTATCCTTTTCTTTATGTTCTAGGTGCTTCATTAAGTTCAGGACGTGCAGTAGATACAGGTAGAGTAACATTGTTTCCAGTAGAGTTCACTATTGATGCTTATATACATGTATTTAAAGATAATCAATTTTGGATATCATATGCAAATACTTTGTTTTATACTTTTGTAGGTACTTTATATAGTATGGTTCTTACTTCTATGGGTGCTTATGCTTTATCAAAGAAAAAGCTAATGTTTAGAAGAGAATTAAACTTGTTTGTAGCATTTACAATGTGGTTTAATGCGGGTATGATTCCTACTTATTTAAACTTACGTGATTTAGGATTTATTGATTCTAGACTTGGTATCATTATGGCCTTCGGAATGCAAGCTTTTAATATAATTCTTTTAAGAAACTATTTTGAAGGGGTTCCAGAAGCAATTGATGAAGCAGCTACAATTGATGGAGCAAATGAATTCAAAAAATTCTTTAAAATATATCTTCCTTTATCTAAACCGGCTTTAGTAACTGTTGCATTATTCTATGCAATAGGTAGATGGAATGGTTTCTTTTGGACAATGATTTTGATAAGAGATACAAATAAAATATCACTGCAAGTTTATCTTCGTACTTTAATTATAGATAAAGCTAATGCAGCAGAAGAAATTGCTAATAATTTATTATCTTTAAGTTATTCATATGATACATTAATTTATGCAATCATAGTATGTTCTATGATTCCAGTAATACTTGTTTATCCTTATATACAGAAATATTTTACCAAAGGTATTATGGTTGGAGGAGTAAAAGAATAATTTACAAATCTAACTTGATATAAAATATATAATTTATTAAATTAATAATATTTTAGGGAGGTAACATAATGAAAAAGGTTATAGCTACAGTATTAACAGCAATGTTGAGTTTGTCTTTACTATCAGGTTGTGGTAGTAACGCAAATAATTCAGAAGGAACAGCAAACGAGGCAGAAAAAGCTGCGGTAACATTTCCATTAGCAGCAAAAACAGAGTTTGATGTTCACTATCATGCAAGAGATAAATATGTATTTAATGAGTCATGGCCAGTGTTCCAAAAGCTTGGAGAACTTACAAACGTATATTTAAAAAATACTGCTAACGAAGTTGCTACAAACTCAACAGAACAGTTTCAATTACAAGCAGTAGATGGTTTCCCCGCTGATATATATGGAGGAAACAGTCTTGCACAATACTTTATACAATATGGACAAGAAGGCGCATTTAAAGCTATAAATGAATATTGGGATTACGCTCCTAATTTCAGAAAGTTTTTAGATGAACACAAGGATATTGAGGCAGCTATTACTGCACCAGATGGTAACATATACTACATACCATATGTTGTTGATGGTGATGTATCAAGAACATACTTTATGCGTACAGATTGGTTAGACAAGTTAGGTTTAGAAGTTCCAGATACAGTTGAAGATTTAGAAAAAGTATTAATTGCTTTTAGAGATGAAGATCCTAATGGTAATGGAGAAAAAGATGAAATACCATATTTCAATGATAAATGGCAAGAAATGCTTCGTTTATCAAACTTATGGGGAGCACGTGTATATGGAAACGACTCTTACGATGAGCACTTCATACCAGATGATAATGACAAGCTGTATAATTCTTTAGTTCAACCAGAATTTAAAGTTGCAGTTGAAAATATTTCACGTTGGTATGATGAAGGTTTAATAGATCAAGAAATATTTACAAAAGGAAGTTCATCACGTAAAGAATATCTTCCAACAAACGTTGGTGGTATGACACATGAATGGGTTGCATCAACTTCAGGTTATAATGATAAAGTAGATGTTGAAGGATTTAAGTTTGAAGGAATAATTCCTCCTACAGGAACTAATGGCGAGAAATGGGAAGAACATGAACGTATTCCTGTTAAACCAGATGGATGGGCTATTTCATCAAATTGTGATGATGTAGCAACTGCTATTGCTTACTTAGATTATATGTGGACAGAAGAAGGAAGAATATTAACTAACTTTGGTGTAGAAGGTGTTTCTTACACAATGGTTGATGGAAAACCTGTATTTACTGATGAAGTATTAAATGGTGAAAAAGCAGTAAACGCTTATCTTGAAGAAGATATGGGAGCTCAGTTAAAAGGTGGATATTGGCAAGATTATAACTATGAGTTACAATGGACAAATGCTATAGGTCAAGATGTAGTTTCAAAATATACTGGCGGAAAATATTCAGTAAAACAATTACCTCCATTCCAATTTACTACAGAAGGTCAAGCGATTGTAGATAAGTATTTAAGTAATATAAATGCTTATATGGAAGAAACAATTCAATCTTGGATCTTAGGTGATTACAAAGATATAGATGCTCAATGGGATAAATATGTAGCTACTTTAGATGAAATGGGACTTCAAGAATTACAAGCAGCATATCAAGAAGGTTATGATAATTACTTAAAGATAGCTGAATAAAAATTAATAAAATCATAGGTGTAAAGTATTTTACACCTATGATATATTATATAAAATCGAGGTATTATATATGAATGAAAAAAAATATTTATTTATTTCACAGGATATTGATGTACTAAGAGAAGAAATTAAAAACGTACGTAAACCATTTTTCAAACGTTTATACGACATGTGTCGTTTATATTCAACTGAGCAATTACCAGAGGTACATCCACCTAAAAGTACAACTTTTATGGGAATTGCATCTGTTAATTTAAGTTTAGCATATCTTTTGACTAAACAAAAACATTATCTTGAAGAAGCTAAAAGATGGATTTTTACTGCAGTAAATTACCCACATTGGGGTAACGCTCATTTAGTAGATGTTGATTTAAGTGCATCTTGGTTATTATTTGGACTTAGTTTATCTTATGATTGGTTAAAGGATGGATTAAGTGAAGAAGAAAAAGTACTATTTAAGGAAAAATTGATACTACAAGCAGAAAGAATGTATGAATTTAAAATTAATACAGAAGGTGAAGGTTGGTCTACAGCATATTGGCAGAATCATAATTGGATCAATCTAAATGGGTTAGCTACAGCAGGGTATGCCTTAAAAGAGGAATACGAAAATGCTCAATTATGGATTGACAATGCAAAAGAAAATTTTGAGATAGTATACAATGGTATGGCAGATGACGGAAGTGACTACGAAGGTGTAGTGTATTGGCGTTATGGTGCCATGTGGTTATTTGTATATGCTCATTTATTGAAAGATACAGAGAACATAGATTACTTTAAATCTTGTGGTTTTTTGAAAAATACTTTCTATTATAGATTATATCAAGCAGCACCTAATTTAGAAGAAATTATTAATTTTGGGGATTGTCATGATAGAAGAAGTGGCCATTCTTCAGCAGTATACTATAAAGTTGCTTCTGAGTATGGTAATGAACATGCACAATTTTTGGCGAACGATGTTCGCAATAACTACCTTTTTAGAGAACAATATGAAAGTGGAGTAAAACCTGGAATTTTACCAGAAGCAGCATTAGAATTACTTTGGTTCAATCCAGAAGTTCAAGAAAAAAACTTTGAAGATTTGCCTTTAGTAAAACACTTTGAAGATTTAGGCTTAGTTGTAGTTCGTTCAAGTTGGGAAAAAGATGCTATTCATTTTTCCTTTAAGTCAGGTCATCCAGGCGGAAAGAAACAATGGAAACAGTCTTGGGATATGTTTAGAGAAAAAGGATGGAAAACTAGAGGATTATCTCATCAACATCCAGATAATAATAGCTTTATTCTTCATGCTTTTGATGCATATTTAGCTGTAGATGAAGGCTATAATAGAACTGTTAAAGCATCAGAACATAATGTAGTTACAATAGATGGGAAAGGTTACACAAATGAAGGTGGAAACAATATTTGGAAAGAAACACCAAAAGATGTAGTAGCTGAAATAGAAACATTTAAAAGCGAGAAAGGTATAACTTATTTTGTTGGGGAAGCCCATAAGATGTATGACCCTAGTTTACAATTAACTCGGTTTGCTAGAAATGTTATCTACACTGAAAAAGGATATTTTATTATATTGGATGAGTTAATGAGTGATTTAGAACATACTTATACTTGGAATATGCATTCGGATACTTTCCCAAATAAGATAAAAGACAATGTTTTTGAATATGAAAATGGACCAGCAAAAATGAGATTATATTCAATTGAGTCAGATGAGTGTAGCTATAATTTCAAAAACACAAATGTAAGAGCTGTAATGACGACTCAAGAACCAGACAAATTTAGAGAAACAAGAATGAAGACAATGGTTATTGAGAACAAAGTCAAATCAAAAGACACATACTTCTTAAATATTCTTTCAACTAGAAGTGCTTTTGACGATGAAGGAAGAAAAGTGAAGGAAATTAATGTTGATGGGGCAAGAGGGTTTGTTATTGAAGACAATAGCGAAAAAGAAATATTCCTTTTCTCAAAATCAGGAAAAATTGAATTTGAAGATATAAAAGTTCATGCAAAGATTGTACTACTACAATATAAAAATGAAAAATTGATAAAGGTTATGGCTTCAGATTGCACACAATTTACATGTGGTGAGATAAAAATATTTGAGAATAGTTATCCTTTAACAATTATTCAGGAGGTATAGAATGAATTATTTTAGTGATTTAAACTTAGTAAAAGAACTAGATAAAGATAAAAAAATATACCATGATATGCTAAATGAAATGGATAAAGAAGTTACTTCTTTTGCTGAAAGCTTTAAAGATGATTCAAGCAAAATGAGTGAGTGGGGGCATAACTACTTCTGTGAAGAAGATGGGGGAAGACTTATATTTGACCTTGAAAAACCACATTCTCATGTATGCGAAATATGTGGTAGAGAATTTAAAGGCCAAATGTTTGATAATGTGTGGGTATATTTTTATAGAAACACTGCTATTATAACATTAGTAAAAGCTGCAACGCTTTATAAAGTAAGGGGAGATGAAAGATATTTAGCATATATAAAAAATATATTATCTTTCTATGCAGATCATTACAGTGAGTTTGTTATTCATGCTAAAAACAAAGTAATAGATGATTTAACTTATGATGTTGGTGGTGCTGCAAAAATAATGCCTCAAGCTTTAAATGAAGCAATAATTTTAGTTCGTATTATTAGTGCTTTAGAAATGGTAAAGAATGAAATTGGAAAAGAATATTTAGATGAAATAAATAAAAAATTATTTATTCCAGCAACAAATTTATTAACACCACAATTAATAAGAATTCATAATATTCCTTGTTGGATAAATAGTGCTTTAGGAATAGTAGCTTTATTTACTGATAATAAAGAATTACTAGATAAAGTATTTAATAGTGAATTTGGTGTTAGAAATCAATTAAAAGAAGGAGTTACAGACGAAGGATTCTGGTATGAAGGATCTGTTCACTACAATTTCTTTTTATTAGAAGGAGTAACAAATTTACTTTTATTCACTAAACTTTATGATTATGATTTTGGTGAAGAAGAAGCTATTATAAGAAAAATGTTTAAATCAGCATTTTACTATGCTTTTGATAATGATATTTTACCTAATCCTAATGATGGATGGCCAAATGTTAATTTGAAGACTTATAGTTATATTTATCATGTAGCAACTAAAATCTTTGGAGAAAACAGTGAAGTAGGTAATTTCTTGAAAAACATTGAGAAGGGAAGTTTAGATCGTGCAACTATCCCTCTATCAAGACCATATTATTATCAAAATGAAATTCCTTTAGAAAGATTAACTTTTAATCCAGAATTAGATTTTAGTACTATGGAAGTAATTAATCGTGAATCAAATAATTTTGCATCATCATATTATGGTACATTAAGAAATGACAAAATAAATGTATTCTACAAATATGGACATAGAGGACCGTCTCATGCTCATCCAGACAAAATGAATATTGAAGTTATGCTTGGAGAGTCAATATTAACGAGAGATTTATCAAATGCAGGATATGCTTCTCGTTTATGTAATGAATGGCATCGTATGTCTGCATCTCATAACACTGTAGTTGTAGATGGAAAAAATCATGTTTCAACTGAAGGCGGTATAATTTTAAAATTTACAGAAGAAAGTCTACATGCAAAAGTTGAGGATGTTTATGAAAAAGTAGATTATGAAAGAAAAATTGATTTACTTCCATCAGGATTTAATGATGAGTTTATAGTAAGCTCTTCAGAACAACATACTTATGATTGGTTCTTCCATAGTGAAGCTAAACTTTTATCAGAATTGAGTTATGAGTCAGCTTCTTTAGAATTCAATGAAAATGGATACCAACATATTAGTAATGTTAGAAAAGTGGTTACTGATAGCACTATTATTTCTTTAGAATGGGAGTTAGATGGAAAGATTATTGAAAGCAAAATAGATATTACAGATAAAGAAATGTTTATATGTGATACATTTGATAATCCAGTTTCATCATTACGTACATCTATTATTTTGAGAGAAAAAAATAATAAAGCTACATTTAAAGTAAATTGGACATTAGTGTAATTTAGAAGTGTTAAGTTAGAATAAAATACTAGGAGGCGAAATGAATGGCAGAAAAATATTTTTTCTACAACAAAGAAATAAAGTTTGAAAAAATAAATGATAAAATTCAAAGAAAAATCGTAGCTCATGGTGGAGATATGATGATTGTTGAAGTTCATTTTAAAGAGGGCGCAATAGGAACTCTACATGAACATTTTCATGAACAAGTAACTTATTGTATAAAAGGTAAGCTAGAGTTTACTGTAGGAGATGAAAAAACAATTATTAATGCAGGAGACTCAATTTATATGCCACCAGACATATTGCATGGATGCGTTGTTTTAGAAGATGACACAGTTTTATTAGATATTTTTACACCACAAAGAGAAGATTTTCTTTCTAGTGGAAAGTAATAAAGAACTTAAAAATTATGAAAATTTGAGGAGGACATAAAATGTCAAAAATCGCGTTAATTACAGGAGCAACAGCAGGTATTGGTTTAGCAACAGCTATGGAATTAGGAAAAGGTGGATATGATATAATTATTAATGGTATTTTTCAAGATCAAGCTGATGAAGCATTAGTAACTTTAAAAGAAGCAGGTATAAATGCAGAATATTTTGAAGCTGATATTACAAATGAAGATGCAGTAAATGCTATGTTTGTAGCTATTGGAGCAAAATATGATAAAATCGATGCATTAATTAATTGTGCTGGTGGATTAGGTGGAAGATCTCGTTTCGAAGATATGACTACTGAATTCTACAGAAAAGTTATGGCTTTAAATTTAGATAGCGTATTCTTTGTATCTAGAGCAGCTATTCCTTTCTTAAAGAAAGGTGAAAACCCTTCAATCGTTAACTTTGCATCAATTGCTTCTTACAATGCAGGTGGTCCTGGTGCTGGAATATATGGTACTTCAAAAGCTGGAGTTTTAACAATCACTCGTGCTTTAGCTAAAGATTTAGTTGAGTATGGCATAAGAGTAAATGCTGTTTCTCCAGGAACTATAGATACTGCATTCCATGCTGCTACAAATAGAGATATCATGGAAGGCTGGAAAAATGGAATTTTAATGAAAAGATTTGGAGAAGCATCAGAAGTAGCTTCAGTTATAGAATTCTTAGTTTCAGATAAAGCATCTTATTTAACAGGAGAAGTTATCCAAATAAATGGTGGCCAAGATTTCCTATAAGATTTATAGGGGATAAATAGTTTGTTAAAAAAATAGTTAGTTTAAGTGAAACAGTATATATATACTGTTTCACTTTATTAAGAGGAATTTATTTGAACAAAGTAATTCATAAAATAGAAAAAATCATAAATGTAAATTTACTAGAAATTATATTTTTATATTTAAATTAAATTTTGGAATAAAAAGTTTGGCATATTCTTTTAAAAATTTTAAATTGGAAAATAAGGATCTATATGCACTATTAATTGTTTCATTACCAATTATAATAGAAAAATCATCTATTGCTTATGTTTTTTGATGATTAATCAGTATGTTATTGGATATGGTAAAAAAGTTTTGGCGGCATATGGAATTACAAATAAAATTAATGCTTTCACTTTTAGTAGTATAAGTGGCTTTGGTGCTGAACTTGTCACCATTGTAGGTCAAAATTTGGGAGCAAACCAGATCTATAGAGCAAAAGAAACAGTGAAAAAAACATGATTGTTTTAGTGAACGTTGATACAATAGTTAAATTACATTATTAGTATTATTTAAGGTGCGGATATCTACTTTATTTACAAAAAATGATATAATAATGTTGAAATATAAACTAAAGGCTAAGACTGAGGTTTCTTCTTCAATAATTGGTTGGGCTATTTTTAGTTGATTATTTTCGCAATATTCGCGGTAATTCTTTACTTTAAATCAAATTGGATAAAAACAAATAAAAAAATAGTGGGTGAATAGGATGAAATTTTTAAAAAAAATAACTTTTGAACAGAAAAAATGGATATTTGAGGCTTATATGGCTGGAATGGCTTTCTTTGTGGGAGGAATACTGCTTGCTCAAAGTTACCTAGAAATTGCAATAGTGGTAGCAATATTGAAAACATTTGTAAATGAACCTTTATTAAGAGCTATCACACATGGTAATAAAGCAGATGAAGGTCCAAAATCTAAGTTTAGGTTTTTAAAAAATCTTTTATATGCTTTAATAATTTCTTCTCTTATAATGTTACTTTATCAGTATGTAATGCCTATACTAATTGAACCAATATCTTTTGGATTGCTTTATAAAGTGTTTGATTCATTAATACAAAAAATTATTAGAAAAATAAGAAGGTGATTTTATGAATTCTGAATTAATTAAATTTTCAAGAAAACCATTAAAATTGTTAAATAATAGAGTTTGGAGAACATATACTGGAGGAAAGCTTATTGAACAATGGCAAGGTAAAGATACTCCACAAGATAATGACAAACCAGAAGAATGGGTAGCGTCTACGGTAGAAGCTAGAAATAAAAATTATATTAAAGATGAAGGTTTGAGTTTTGTTGAGATTGATAATAATGAAACTATTAAGTTAATTGATCTTATAAATTTAAATAGCAAGAAGTTCTTAGGTGACAGTCACGTTGAGAAATATGGGACTAATATGGCGGTACTTACAAAGGTACTAGATGCTTCTATACGACTTTCTATACAGGTTCATCCAAATAAGAAGTATGCAAAAGATTATTTTAAATCTGACTTTGGTAAAACAGAGGCATGGTATATTCTTGGGGGTAGGGAAGTCGACGGTGAGCCACCATATGTTTTGTTGGGATTTAAAGAAGAAGTTACAAAAGAAATGTGGGGAGAATATTTTAGAAAACAAGATATTAATGCTATGGTTGATTCTCTTCATAAATTCTATGTTAAAGAAGGAGATGTATTTCTTATAGAAGGATCTATTCCCCATGCTATTGGTAGTGGATGTTTTTTAATTGAAGTACAAGAACCAACAGATTATACCATGAGAGTAGAAAGAGGGACTTTTGATGGTGGTATGTTACCAGATATGTTGTGTCATCAAGGCGTAGGATTCGATAAAATGCTTCAATGCTTTAATTATGAAAGTGTTTCAAGAAAAGAAACCTTGGAAAGATGGTATAAGGCGTCAACTTTAATAAGAGAACAAGTTGGTGGAAAAGAAGTAAGTCTTATTGGAGATAAAGATACAAAATGTTTCTCTATGAAAAAGTTTACAATAAGAGATAGCTTTGAAATTAATGACGATTCATCTTTTAGAGTAATTATTGCTTTGAAAGGTACAGGAAAAGTAATATATACAGATGGGGAAGTTGATATTAAACAAGGAGATATGTTTTTTCTTCCTTATGAAGTAAAAGAGATAACTTATAAAAATATAGGAGAATGTGATTTGGAAATTATTTGTTGCTATCCTCCAAAATAGATAATGGAAAACCAGATATTAATAAATATTTTATTAAAATGAACTTATAGGCAAAAAAATGTATTAAAAAACTATACAAATAATAGATACAAAATTTTTTTTTTATGATAAAATTAAATTGGTTTCGTAATTACGAATAAAATAAAATTTGATTAAAAATTATTGGAGGAGTATGCATGAAAGTAAATAGAACTTCTAAAAGAACTATAGAAATGCTTGAACTCATTTCTAAGAATCCTAAAGGGTTATCCTTAAATGAAATTGTGAATATGATGGATATACCTAAAACGAGTGCTTTTGATATTTTACATACACTAGAAGAGCTTGAGATGGTTGAATTAATAGATGCTAGATCAAAGTTATATTCAATTGGAGTACGTTCGTTTATTATAGGTAATGCTTATATTGATAATGCGGATTTAGTTAATATAGCCAAACCTTACTTAGAAAAATTAGGAGAACAAGCAGGTAAAACTGTGTTTCTAGGTAAAGAAAGCAAAGGAAAAGTTATATATTTGTATAAATATGAACCAGAGAGAGCTATTATTACAACCTGTAAAATAGGAAATCAAAACGAGTTACATTGTACTGGATTAGGAAAATGTGCACTTGCTTTTTCAGAGGACTATAAAGAAATAATTGATAAATTAGAGTTAAGAAAAAGAACTGAATTTACTATAGTTGATAAAGATAAATTAACTGAAAATGTAGAGCAAATTAAAAAACAAAAATTTTCTGTTGATTTTAGAGAATATGAGGAGCATATGTTATGTTTAGCAGCACCTCTATTTGATCATAAAGGAGAATTTCATGCAGCTATAAGTATATCAGGTTTGTATGTTGAGGGTATGGATTTTAAGGAAGAGGTTCAAATGTTGCAGAAAACTGCTGAAACTATTTCAAGAAAACTTGGATTTTCGGGGCACTATTAAAAACAACGATAGTTTTATAGTTAAAGATTATAATAAGCATAATAAAGGGGTATGGTTAATGTTAGAAAATTTTATATTTAGCATTAGTATTGCAATGCCTATATTTTTTGTGATGTGCATTGGATACTTTTTAAAAAGAAAAGAAGTAATTAATGAGGAATTTATAAAAACTGCAAATTTCATTATTTTTAATGTAGCTTTGCCAATTAAACTTTTTAATGATGTATCAAAAACTTCATTCGGAGAATACTTTGATGCAAAATTTATTGCTTTTACTATGGTAGGGACTATAACAAGTGTTTTGATAATTTGGATAATAGCTTCACTTTTTATAAAAGACAAGACTCAAGTAGGCGCTTTTATTCATGGTTCTTTCAGGGGAAATTTTTTGTATATTGGATTAACACTTATGGAAAATATAACAGGGTCAATAGGAATAAAAGCTCCTTTAATTATTGCAATTATAATCCCTTTATACAACATATTAGCCATTATCATACTTACTTATACAGATCAAAGTAGAAGCTCTAAAATAAGTTTTAAAGACACTATTCTTAGTATAGGTAAAAACCCGCTAATTAAAGCTATACTACTAGGAATAATTTTTTCTTTAACAGGATTAGAATTACCAATGATAGCAACTAGAACAATGAGTTATTTTGGATCACTAGTAACACCTCTGGCGTTGATTACAATAGGAGCTTCATTTAATTTTATGAATATTTCTAGAAATTTAAAACCAGCAATTATAGCAAGTATTATAAAATTATTTTTTATGCCAGTAATAGTAGTTTTTTTCACTATGGCTATGAATTTTTCTAATGAAGATGTTTTACTAATTTATTTACTATTTGGGGTTCCAAGTGCTACTGTTTCTTATATTATGACAGCAGCTATGAATGGGGATAAAGACCTGGCTGCCAATATAATTATGATTACAACAATTTTATCTACAATTTCTATGACTATATTTATATTTGTGTTTAAGACAATAGGTATTATATAACAAGTAGGATTTTCTCCGAAAATCTTAAGTTGTTAAAAGATAAAGAGCTGATCATCTTGGATGATAAGCTCTTTGATATTTTTCAAAGAAAAAACTTTTTTTGTTCTTATTAAATTTCTTTTAGTTTTTTGTTTTCACTATTTTTGATTGTGCAATTAATCAGTTTTTCTTCATCAAGAGTTTCATATTCAAGTAAGTTGTTTGATATACAATGAAGACTTTCCATATTTTCTTTTAAAATATCTTTAACTGAAGCATATAGGGTGTCCACAGTGTTTTTACACTCATCTAGAATGGCCATTTTATGGTGATGGGATAGATCTCCTAGTTCTTCTTCAGTTAAAAGCCCAAGAGAATCACCCATTCCATAAGTTGTAATCATATTTCTTATGGTATTAGTTGTTCTTTTTAAGTCACTAGAGGCACCTGTAGTTATTTTTTCTTTTCCGAAAAGTATTTCTTCAGCTGCACGACCACCTAATAAAACCATTATTCGATTTAAAATGTATTCTTTGTTTTGATACAATTTATCCTCAGGAATGCTCATGGTATATCCACCAGCACCTTTAGTTGTTGGTATGATTGTAACTTTTGAAACTTTTTCTTCAGGTAGTACAATTAAGGATATCAAAGCATGACCTGCTTCGTGATAAGCAGTAATTTTTCTATCCTCTTCTCTTATATGAGATCTATTCTTTTTTTCATGACCAGCTACAACTACGTTAAAAGCAGAATCTAAATGAATATCTTCTATTAAAGGACTTTCATCTTTACAAGCAAAAATAGCGGCTTCATTCACGAGGTGCTCAAGTTTTGCCCCGGAAAAATAAGAGGTTTTTTTAGCCCAATCATTAATATTAATTTTATCAAAAGGTTTATTCTTCATATGAAGATTAAGAATTTTTTCTCTTGCTTGCACATCAGGTAAGGATACTTCTATATGTCTATCAAATCTACCAGGTCTTAGTAAAGCGTCGTCTAACATATCTAATCTATTTGTAGCTGCCATTACTACAATACCTTCTTTTTCTGCAAATCCAGACATTTCAGTTAAAAGAGCATTAAGAGTTTGATCTCTTTCATCAGAACCACCAGAAGCGTTACCGCTTCTTTTTTTACCTATAGCATCAATTTCATCTATAAAAATAACAGCTTTTCCATGAGATTTTGCTTTTTTAAATAATTGTCTAATTCTTGAAGCACCTACACCTACATAAACTTGAATAAAGTCAGAACCAGAAACAGCATAAAAAGGAACATTTGCCTCTCCAGCTACTGCTTTTGCTAGCAAAGTTTTTCCGGTACCAGGTTCCCCATAAAGAATTACACCTCTTGGCATTTTTGCCCCGTAAGATGAATATTTTTCAGGATTTTTAAGAAAGTCAACAACATCCATAACACTTTCCTTAGCTTCTTCATTTCCAGCTACACTTTCGAAATTTAAAGTCATTTCTTCTACAGCCTCTGCATGAAGAGAATCAACTGATTTAAGCTTACCTTTAGATAAGTTGGAACCTTTAATCATAAAAATCAATATAAACCCTACAGAAGAGCCTAATAACACTATTGGAATTATTTTTAATGGAGACATATAAGATTGTTCTAAAACTTCAACACCTTGAGTTAGTATAGACTCCTTAAAAGTATCTACACGTGGATTATCAGTTTCGTAATAAACATTATTTGCAATTTTAACAGTTATTTTAGGAGAAGTGGTATAATAAACACTTTCTACAGAATTACTGGCTAAATCATTAAGAAAAGTATTATAAGGTTTATAACTTATAGGTTCATAGATAAAAGAAAAAGCAACCAAAGATAAAATAGATATCAAAGCAACTACAATAGGTAAAATCAGAATTTTTTTCTTTAGTTTATTCATTAATTGACCCCCTGAATTTTTGAATTATTATTATATAAAATTTTATCTATATACTTTGCGGTAAAAACTTTAAATTGAGACAAGTAAAATATTCAACCTTAAAAATGATGATTTTTGCAGGAAAAATTCATCATGTGGATATTAAAAATTTATATATGGCAAAGGGATTGAAAGATTAAGATGTTAAAGAATTAAGGAACTTGTGATATTAGATGATAAGAAAAGAATAAATAATACTATAGGATTTTATGCCCATAAGTATTCTCCATTTGTAACTATATTATAATATTTAAAAACACTTGTCCAATCAAAATCCTAACATTTACTAAAGTAAATATTGGAACTATATTTCCCAGTTTTTTATCTTGTAATAAAGTATTTGCATATAAAACTTATATTATCTATAATATAAGGTAAATGATTGTTAAGTTTGATTAATAAACCATTTTAATGGTAAAAATTTAGATAAAAGCTAAAAGTAGTTATTTTATTTATAAAGTAGATTTTTTATATGGAATATATGTAAAATATCACAAAAGATAGTGAAAGTTTTTCTCAAGGCTGTACAAGCTAATGATTAAAATATAACAAAAACTAGAATAATAGGAGGAATCATTATGAATATATCTAATGTATCAGTTAAATTAACAGAATCAGATTTACTTGGTATTTTAAAAGAATATGTAGAAGATGAGAGTCTACACTTTGAAAAAATAGTTATTGATAATAGTTTTAATATTAAAGGGTGGTATAAGAAAAAAATAAAAATTGGATTTAAAGGCGCTGTAGCTTTTGCTGGAGCCATAGATAATGTAATTAGTTTGAAAATTCTTTCAGCAGGGGTAGGGATTATACCTGTATTTATGCCTTTGATTAATTTTATTCTTAATAAAATATCTAATAAAACTAAGAATATAGGAATATATTTTGAAGAAGGGTTATTAAAAGTTGATTTTAAGAAGATGGGCAAAATAATACCTCAAGTGGACTTTACTATAAAAAAGATTTTTCTTTTTAACAATGAAATGGAAGTTGAATTAGAAAAAATAATTTATAATGAAGAAAAGAAAGTACTTACATTGGACGAGCTAAAAACTCAACTTCTTAGTGGAGAAGTTCAAGATTTAAGTGAATCTGAGCATAAAGAAAAAACTTTTCAAGAAAAAAATAATGACAATAAAAGTGATACTTATGAAGTTTTAAGAAAAGAAGCTAAAAATAGAACACCTGAAAAGTATAAAAACATAGTAAAATATGCTTTAATAATTCCAGATATAGTTGTACTTTTATATAATTTATTAAAAGATAAAAGAGTTAATATAAAAACACGTTGCATGATAGGTGGATTAATAGCTTATTTAGCTATGCCTTTTGACATTATACCAGATACTATACCAATTCTAGGTCAATTAGATGATGTGGCTATAGTATTTATTATGGTGGAAAAAATATTAAAAGATCTAGATAAAAATATAGTCTTTGACAACTGGCAGGGTGATGGTGATATAATAGCTAAGGTGAAAGAAGGAAGTGAATTTGTTTTAGCCTTTGTTAGTAAGGAAAAAATTCTTAAGATTATAAAAGGAATATTCTCAGTGAGCAAGAAAAAAAGGAGAAGATAGTATGCCAAAAAAATTTTATGCTGTGAAGTATGGAATTGATCCTAGTACAAAAAATGAAGTGAGAGATAAGATTTTTGAAAGCTGGGACAAGTGCTCTTTAGTAGTAAAAAAAGTTAAGGGAGCTAAATATAAAAGTTTTTCAACTGAAAAAGAAGCTATAGAGTTTTTAGAATTAGGCGATAAACTTTTAAAAAAAGGGGAGGATTCTTTTGATGAGAATATATTCCATGCTTATGTTGATGGAAGCTATTTGAATACAACTAAAGAATTTTCATACGGAATAGTTATTACTTTAAATGGAATTGTTCATTATTTAGATATGGGGGCATTTAAAAGTGATGAAGAAAACAATGTAAGGCAGGTAGCAGGCGAATTAATGGGAGCAATAAAAGCAATAGAGTTTGCAAAAGATAACAATATAAATGATATTGCTATTTTTCATGATTATGTAGGAGTGGCATATCATGCTACTGGATTTTGGGAACGTAAAGAACCTTCTTCAATAGAATATTATGAAAAAATGAATAACCTAATGAAAGAAAACTATATTAATGTATCTTTTGTTAAAGTGGATAGTCATACGGGTGATAAGTTTAATGAAATTGCTGATGAATTAGCAAAGCATGCTGTTGGAAATAAATCTACTGGAGAATTAAAAAAAATAATTGAAAAAGATGGAATAGATGTAGTAAGTGAAGATTTAAAATTAGAGTTAGAGAAAGTGGCTGGACTAAAAAGAAGTAATAAAATCAAACTAGTTAACAGCAATTTTTCTGCTGATATGAATTCAGCAAAAGCTGAAAAAGAAAGTACTAATGGATTAATTGATTTGCTGAAATCCTCAAAAAAAAATGAAATAAAACATATACTAGATACATTAGAAAAGAATGAATTGACAAAAATAATAATAGAACTTTTAGAGTAGAAACAGTATTTTTTTAAGGAAATTGCACAAGCTATTTATGATGGAAAGATTATTGATAAGTTTAAATAATCTTAAAATAAAGATAGGGAGTGAAAAAAATGCGTGCTAAATTCATAAAGGGTATTACTACAGGAGCTATGATTGGAGCGGCGGCTGGATTCATGGTGGCTCCAAATATGAAGAAATCAACTAGACGAAAAATTATTCGAGGAAGTAGACATTTTATAGACACTGCTGGAGAAGCATATGAGAGTATAATGCATTATATGAAATAAAAAAGAGCCTTAGGCTCTTTTTTGTTGTAATTTAGTTTTTGTAGCACAATGGTTCATTCTTATGTTATAATTAAATAAGTTTAACATCTTCTTTCAATATCATTAAAAAAAATACAATAAGATTCTTTTAAGAATCCTCAAAAGGTATATTAGGTAAAGTAGTATCTAATACACAGTTAAAATTATAGTGTTTTGTATAATAAACAAAAATAATTTAAATAAATGAATAGGAAGTGGAATAAAAGCATGGAAATACTGTCTTTAGGTGAAAAAATTAAAAGAAGTAGAAAAGAACAAAATATGACTTTAAAAGACTTAGCTGGAGACAGAATAACTCCAGGTCAAATTAGTTTAGTAGAAAGCGGAAAATCCAATCCAAGTATGGATCTTTTAGAGTACCTTGCGGGAATTTTGAATGTATCTATTGAATATTTGATGGAAACAGAAGAAAGTCAAGCTGAAAAAATTTGTGGTTATTTTGAAAACATAGCTGACTCACACATTTTTACTAGAACGTTTGATTTGGCACAACAATATATAAAAAGTTCTTTGTATTATGCAAATAAATATGATTTAGAATATAAAAAAGCGAGAGCTTTATATTTAGAAGGAAAAATTGCTTTATTATTAGAAGACTATGCTCAAGCACAACAATTATTGTTGTCTTCTAATGTAATATTTATAAAATATAATTATCATGGAGATATTGTTAAAACATACATAAAACTGGGTAGAATAGCATTGGAAATGAAAGCGTATCATTCAGCCTGTAGTTATTTTAAACAAGCGGAGAATGTATTTGTAGACAATAGTTTGTCTGATGAGCTAACATTAGGTCAAATTTTTTATTATATAGCGAATACTTATTATAAATTAGAGGATATAGAACAATCAGTAAATTATTCATATTTAGCAAAACAAAAATTTCAGCAAGTTGGAAACAAAAAGGAATATGCTAAATCTCTTTTGCTTTTTGCACAAGGAGCTAATAAATCAGGGGATATCGATGCAGCTATTAAGCATTCAAAAAAAGCATTAGAATTGTTTAAAGAAATTGATGAGTTAATGTATATTTCAGAAATTGAAAATAATTTGGGAAAATTATTTTACGAATTCGACAATGTAGAAGAATCGTTTATTCACTTTAATATGGCAAAAAAAATAAGAGAAGAGTTTCAGGATGAACAATATATTGATACTTTAGTGAATATATGTGAAAATCATATAAAGCTAAAAGATATTAAGAATGCAAAGAATATATTAGAATCTATTAAAAAATCAGCAGAAAAAATCAATGAGAAGTATTTGATAAAATATTATGTATTAAAATATAGAGTTGATATTATTGAAGGGGATAGTGTAGAAGCTGAATATACCTTAGAAAAAGCTTTGAGTTTTGCAAAAGAGAAAGATTTAAAAGAAGAGTATGCTGATTTAGCTATCATGATAGGTAGATTTTATATAAGTACTGGAAATAATGAAGCAGCAGCTAAATATTTAAGTTCAGGAGTAGAATTGTTTGAAAATTTGGGACTGATATAAAACTAGATTGTAGAATATATAAAATACTAAGTATCAAGTAATATTTTAATAATCATTATAGAGATAATAATAAGTCTAAGTTTAGTTGAGGTTGTGATAATATATGGAAGTTATAACTGTAGGTGAAAAAATAAAAAGAGCACGTATTTATAAAGGTTTCACTTTGAAAAATCTGTGTGGAAAAGATATATCAGTATCAAAATTAAGTTGCATAGAAAATGGTAAAGTTAAGCCAGAAAAATGGATTTTGAAAGCTTTATCTGAAAAACTAGGAGTTGATTATGAGGAATTAAAGAAAGAGATTGATCAACAAATAGTGGAAAGCATAAAACAAATAGAATCGGATAAGCATAAAAATGAAGAGGATTATATTGAGCATTTGTATGAATATGCAAAATTAGCCAATGAAAGCAAATATTATGAACTTGCCTTTTCATTAACTCACAAAATTTTTCTTTTCATGATAGAAAAAAAGAATTTCAAAAAAGTTCTTAATCTTCTTGGCCTTCATTATGAATTAAGTAATAAAACAAAACCAGAGAATAAGTTAACGTATTATTTTGATGCAGCTACTTATTTTTTTCAGAGTGAAGAGTATTTACAAGCAAAACATTATTATTATTCTATAAAAGAAGAATTATTAAAAGTAGACCCAGATAATAAAGAATTAATTTCAAAAGCTGCTTATTATGAAATTTTATGTTTTCATGGTATGAAGGAGTATAAAAAAGCCTATGAGCTAGCAAAACAACTAGAAGAATATTTCTATGAAACAAATTTTAATAATTCAAAATCAAATTTATATCATATAATGGCTATTTTAGCTATTATAAATAATGATGATAATTATTCAATATATATGGATAAAGCTTATACATATTATGAAGATAATAATATAAAAAAAGTTCAGGCTAAGCTGGATTTTGGTTTAGAATTTTTGAAGAATGAAGAAATTGAAAAAGGAAAGATTTTAATTGAAGAAGCTTTAAAAGAATTTGATAAAAGAGATAAAGAAGAGTATGCAGTATTTTTATTAAAAGCAATAGAGGCTTTATATAATCAAGGAATATACAATATGGTAGATGAATATATAGATGCAGCTTTGGACTTATCTATAATACTTAATAAAGCAAAATTGATGGAAAAAGCATATTATTATAAAACAAAACAATTAATTACACAGGAAAACTTTTTTTCAGCTGAGATGTATTTAACTTTATCTTTAGAATTTTTATTGAAGTTTGGGAAACCTAAAGAACTATATCAGAGATATATGGAAATGGGTAAATTTTATTATGATATTAAAAACGTGGAAGACGCTGTTAAATGTTTTACTTCGGCAAGGTCTATGAAAAACCGCCTTTAAAAATAAATAATTAAAAACGGAATACATATAATTCATATAATTTATTAAAAAAGCCTAAGGGGCTTTTTTTTTATAATAAAAATTAAATTAGTTCTTTAAGAATATTGCAACTTATATTGGTTATTATTATAATAATAATTAAATAAATACCAATTACAAATTAAAGCCGGAGGTTTACACATGAATGTTGAAAAAATGACCATGAGAGTACAAAAATCCTTATCAGATGCTCAAGGGGTGGCAATAAAAAACAATCATCAGCAAGTAGACACAATTCACTGGTTTGCAGCTTTGATTGATGATAATGATGGGCTTATCCCTAATATTTTTGAAAAGATGGGAAAAAATCTTACTATTATAAGAGAGGAAACCCAAAAAGAGTTAAATAAAATGCCTAAAATTCTTGGTGAAACTGGAAATTCCAATGTTTATGCATCTAGAAAATTAGAAGAAATTTTTATTGAAGCGGAAAAAATTTCTGAAAGATATAAGGATTCCTTTGTTAGTGTTGAGCATGTTTTATTGGCTATTATGAAGATGGAGTCTAAAGGATCTGTAGGTAATATACTAAAAAAAGTTAATGTAACTGAAATTGAATTCCTAAATGCTTTATCTTCAGTAAGAGGAAATCAAAGGGTAGAAACTCAAGATCCAGAAGGAACTTATGAAGCACTTTCAAAATATGGAATAAATTTAGTGGAGGATGCTAAAAAACATAAATTAGACCCAGTCATTGGAAGGGATGAAGAGATAAGAAGGGTTGTTAGAATTTTATCTCGAAGAACAAAAAATAATCCAGTGTTAATAGGGGAACCAGGGGTTGGTAAAACTGCAATAGTTGAAGGGCTGGCAGAAAGAATTGTTTCAGGGGATATACCAGAGGGGTTAAAAAATAAAACAATTTTTTCTTTGGATATGGGAGCTTTAATTGCAGGGGCAAAATATAGAGGAGAATTTGAAGAAAGATTAAAAGCAGTTCTTAAAGAAGTGCAAAGAAGTGAGGGCAAAATTATTCTCTTTATTGATGAAATTCATACTATTGTAGGAGCGGGAAAAACAGAAGGAGCTATGGATGCAGGTAATCTTATAAAACCATTACTTGCTAGAGGAGAACTTCATTGTATTGGTGCAACTACTTTTGATGAGTATAGAAAATATATTGAAAAGGATAAAGCATTAGAGAGAAGATTTCAACCAGTGGTAATTGAAGAGCCTACTGTAGAGGATAGTATATCTATTTTAAGAGGACTAAAGGAAAGATTTGAAATTCACCATGGAATTAGAATTCATGATTCAGCAATAATTGCAGCAGCAAAAATGTCTCATAGATATATTAATGATAGATTTCTTCCAGACAAAGCTATTGATTTGATTGATGAAGCTGGAGCCATGATTAGAACAGAAATAGATAGTTTGCCAGCAGAATTAGATGAAGTGAGAAGAAAAGTATTTCAATTAGAAATTGAGAAAGAAGCTCTTTCACATGAAAAAGATAAAGCCTCAGTAACCAGATTAGAATCATTGCAGCAAGAACTTTCAAATCTTAAAGATAAAGATAATGCTATGACAGCAAAATATGAAAATGAAAAGAAAGATATAACTTTAATACGTAATTTAAAAGAGCAATTAGATGAGGCAAGAGGTAAATTAGAAAAAGCTGAAAGAGAATATGATTTAAATAAAGTGGCAGAGCTTAAATATGGAGTGATTCCACAAATTGAGGGAGAAATAAAAAATAATGAAACTAAGATAAAAGAAAAAGGTGAAAATTCTCTTTTAAAAGAAGAAGTAACTGAAAGTGAAATCTCCCAAATAGTTTCTAAATGGACTGGAATTCCTATTACAAGTTTATTAGAAAAAGAAAGAGATAAACTACTTAGATTAGAAGAAGAACTTCATAAAAGAGTAATAGGTCAAGAAGAAGCGGTTATTTCAACTGCCAATGCAGTAATAAGAGCAAGAGTGGGTTTAAAGGATGCTAATAAGCCTATAGGGTCTTTTATATTTTTAGGACCAACAGGAGTTGGTAAAACTGAACTGGCAAAAACTTTAGCTAGAACTTTATTTGACGGCGAAGATAGTATGATTAGAATTGATATGTCTGAGTACATGGAGAAATTTTCAGTATCTAGATTGATTGGAGCACCTCCAGGATATGTTGGGTATGAAGAAGGGGGACAATTAACAGAAGCGGTGAGAAGAAAGCCATATAGCGTCATTTTATTTGATGAAATCGAAAAAGCCCATGATGATGTATTTAATATCTTCCTGCAAATTCTGGATGATGGAAGATTAACAGATAATAAAGGGAAAACAGTTGATTTTAAAAATACTATAATTATTATGACTTCAAATATTGGTTCATCATTTTTATTAGAAAATGAAGGTAAAAAAAGCATTGATGAAACTGTGGTTAAAAGAGTAATGGATAATTTAAAAAAAAGATTTAAGCCAGAGTTTTTAAATAGAGTAGATGATATAATTATGTTCAAACCATTATCTATTTATGAAATAGAAAAAATAATTGATATTTTCTTAGAAGGACTAAAAAAAAGATTAAAAGAAAAAAATATTGAAATAATAGTTTCAGAAAATGCAAAAGAATATTTAGCAAGAGAGGGATATGACCCTATTTATGGAGCAAGACCATTAAAAAGATTTATTCAAAATGTATTAGAAACTTCCATTGCTAAAATGCTTATAAAAGGTGAAATTTACGATGGATGCACTATAAAGGTGGATAGTGAAGAAGAAGAATTAAAGTATATTATTGAAAATTAAATAGTAAAATAAAAAGCAATGGATATTACCATTGCTTTTTATATAGGTATTTTCAGTTCAACTATTAATTTATACGTATCCAAAACTCCCAAAAGTCGTAGCTTTTGGAAAACTAGTTGGTGCGTCTAATTTTTAGAACAAGTGTAAATGAAGTTTTACATTAGGTTTCCTATAATTGTAATAAAAATGAAACCTTTATATATACAATAAAGTGTATAATTAAATGTGAATAAGTTAAAAGATAATAAAAGCTATGGTTAGCTAAATAGAAGGGGGAATTTTATTGTTATTAGTTAAAGATTTAACCAAAAAGTTCGATAAGGTATTAGCTGTGGATCAACTTACTTTTCAAGTGAATAGTGGGGAAGTTGCTGTGTTACTTGGCCCAAATGGTGCAGGGAAAAGTACCACTATCAAATCAATTGCAGGATTACTTAAATATACAGGGAGTATAAAAATTAACGGGGAAAACAATAAAAGCGTTAATGCAAAGAAAATTTTTGCTTATATTCCTGAAACTCCAGCACTTTTTGATATGCTAACAGTTGAAGAACACTTAGAGTATATTGCTCATGCATATGAAGTGGATAATTATAAGCAGCAAGCTGAAAAATTATTAACTAGATTTGATTTAATGGATAAAAGAGATAAATTAGGAAAAGAATTATCTAAAGGTATGCAACAAAAGGTAAGCATTTGTTGTGGATTATTGATAAAACCTAAAGTAATACTTTTTGATGAACCAATGATAGGGTTAGACCCTAAAGCTATAAAAGAATTAAAAAAGGTTTTTCTTGAATTAAAAGAAGAAGGTTCTGCAGTTTTAATAAGTACTCATATAATAGATTCTATTGAAGAAATTTGGGACAAAGCCCTTATTATGAATGAAGGAAAAATTGTTTTATTAAGAACAAGGAAAGAAATTGAAGAAACAGGAGAATCTTTAGAAGAAAGATTTTTTGAAGTGACTGAAAATACGGAAAACACTTCACCGAACATTCAATAAGGAGGAATTTTAAATGGGTCCATTATTTTATATAATGAGGAAAAGTTTTAAAAATACTTTATTAAGTTTAAAGAAAAAACCACTAGCTTTGATTGCTTATATTTTAGCAGCAGTAATTTTTATAGGTATGGTAGTGCTAAGTTTTATTATGCCTTCAAACGCAATAGCTAATGCCTCACCAGAAATTTTTGGTATGATTATAACGGGTATCATAATTAGTTTTACATTAATAGCTGTAAAAACAGCTGTAAAAAGTGGGGGAACTTTCTTTAGACAATCAGATGTAAATATGGTTTTTACATCTCCAATATCTGAAAAAAAAGTGCTTGTCTATGGATTTATTAAGCAATTGTATAAGATAGTATTTTTTCTGTTTATTATTATGTTTCAAATTCCTAATTTAAAAAATAATTTTTCTTTAACAAATAAAGGAATTGGTATTATTTTATTCGCTATGTTCATGTACTTTATGACAATTGGGGTTATATCTATATTGATTTATTCTTTTTCATCTAAAAGCAAAAAATCCACCAATTTAGTTAATAAAATAATTCTTATTATATGGGTTATATTAGCAGTTGCTTTTATTATGGAGTTTCTAAAAACTAATGATATTTTATTATCAGCAAAAATCGTACTGAATTCTCAATTTATTACGTATTTACCTTTCTTTGGATGGATAAAGAGTTTGTTTATGTATGCGGTTGGAGTGGGGAATACATCTATATTGATGAATGGAGCTTTATTGATTCTATTTTATGGCTTAATGGTTGCTTTATTAATTATGACAAATACGGATTATTACGAAGATGTCTTGCAAGCTACTGAAAATTATGAAGAAGCAATTACTATGAAAAAAGAAGGCAAAACAATGTATGGGACAATGAAAAACAAAAAGTTGAGAAAAGTAAAGTCTAATTTTACTTTTGTAGGTGCAAAGGTTATTTTTCAAAGGCATATGCTAGAATATAGAAAAGCAGGATTTTTGTTTGTTGATATATTTACTTTAATTATTGTAGGGTCCTCTATTGTTTTTTCTTCTTTTATGCAAATTGGAGGAATGGATAGTGTAATGTATTTTTCTATTTATATGTTACTTATTTTTTCTTTTCAGGGAAAGTGGATTTATGAGAGTAGTAAGCCTTATATATATTTGATACCAGCAACATCTTTTAATAAAGTGTTTTATGCTACTTTAGCCGATAATATAAAACATCTAGTAGATGGAATAGTATTATTTACATTAGCGGGCATTATGCAAAAATCAGATTTACTTACTATAATTCTATGTATTCTTGTATTTACAACTTATGGATCTGTTTTTACATATGGAGACGTGCTTTCAAGAAGAATTTTAGGGGGAACTCACAGTAAAAATTTATCTTTCTTTCTTAAATTTATTTTAATTATTATTATTATAATTCCAGGTATTGCAGTAAATATTGCTATATTGATTATTTTTAAAGAATTAGTTTTTGTTAGATATTTAGCATATCTAGCTATGATAGTTTATAATTTGATTGTTTCAGGAATACTATTATTTGCATCAAAGGGCATATTTGAAGATATTGAAATGGAATAAACTATTTTATAGGATAGTATTAAACTTGTAATGGAAATTATATTGTACTTAAATTAAAGCAATTTTTTTAAACAGCTAAAAAATCCTTAATTCGTTAATAAAAAGAATTAAGGAGCTTTTTTTTGAAAGGAAACAGGAAATTGGGTTTCTGATATTGGATAACTCCTAATTAGTATATTAAATATATAATTGTTAAAAATAATATTAAGATAATTATTGAAAGTAGCTTTAATAAAAAAATCCACTTGATGACAAATTATATATGGAGGATAGTTTATGAGAAAAAATAGGGTGATTACTATATTAATATTAATATTTATTACATCTACAGGTGGATATATTTTTTATCAATATAAAAGAATTAATAAAATAATTAATAAAGTAGAGATAAATCATTCAAGTGAAATTTTAGAGATAAATGAAGAAACTAATAAAGAATCAAAAAAGTTATCTATATATAATTTTGTGTTATTTGGATTAGATAGAAGAGAAAAAAGTGAAGATGCACGTTCGGATAGTATTATTATAGTTACTATAGATGAAAAAAATAATAAAATCAAACTTTCCTCTATTATGAGGGATACTTATGTATCTATTAAGGGACATGGCAAAAGTAAAATTAATCACGCTTATGCTTATGGAGGACCAGAATTAGCAATAAAAACAATAAATAAAAATTTTGAATTAAATATACAAGAATATGTAGCGGTTAATTTTTGGGATGTTATAGAAATTGTTGATTTAATAGGTGGGGTTAATGTAGACATTCATGAAGATGAAGTTAAGCATGTTCATGGTATAGATAAAGTAGGAAATTATAATTTGAACGGAAGTCAAGCTTTGGATTACTCTAGAATTAGATATGCAGAAGGAGGAGATTATGTAAGAACGGATAGGCAGAGAAAGATTTTAACAACTATGTATAATAAAATAATGAATTTAGAGGATAAGGATAAGTATAATTTACTGTCTCAAATAACATTAAATATTGAAACTAGTATGGATAATGATTTTATTTTAAAATTAGCTTCTTCAGTTATTTCTAATAAAATTACATCTATTGAAGAAAAAAGATTTCCCCTAGAAGGAGAAGATAAAAAGATTAAAGGAGTGTATTATCTTGTTACAGATATAGAAGAGATGAATACAGATATGAAAAAGTTTATATTCAACTAATAAATACATATATGGCAATAGAATAATGAATTTTTAAAATCACATAGTAGGACTATTTATTTTTATATATTGTAAATTAAACCAGTATTATATATAATAGTAATTGTTGGATTCTTTTAATCTAAAAATTTATTATATTTTAATAGATATTAAAATATAATAAATTAAATAAAGAGGTGATTTAATTTGAATTATGATTTTGCCATTAATGTTAATGAATATTTTACTTTAAATAAACTATCTTTAGGTGCATTTATAAATGCAGTTCTTGCGATGGTTTTCTTTATAGTATTTTTTTGTAGCTATTTTTTTGTGTTCAAAAATAAATTAATATATTTCATGTCAAAATTCTCATTCTTTATTTTTTTAATAACACTTTCATTTGGATTTTTCACAAATAGTAGATCCATTATGGGGGTAACTTATTGGCATAAAATCTGTTTTATTTCAAGTTATATGCTATACTACACCATAATACAAATAAATGAATTGATTACTTTAAATGATTTTAAAATATATAAAAAAGTAATGAAGATAGTAATAGTATTAGTTACTATTTTATTATTTTTGGATAAAGGCTATATTTTAGGACAGGAAGTAATTTTTGATAAATATCCTCATTTAAGTTCAGGAAAATTCTATTATATATTTGCTTATATAATACCTATAAGCGTAATTATTAATAATTATAAGACTGCAAGAAAAAATATTACGATTAAAGATAGGAATTTGTCTATAATTAAAATTTTTGATATATTAATAGTGATTAATCTTATGATTTCATTGATATCAATCAAAATTAATGAATTACAAAATTTGCTTTGGTTTTTTTTGATAGCTTTAGTTGTTATAATTATCATAGCAATTATTAAAAACCAAAATAAACTTTCTAAAGAGTTACAACAATCAATAAAGGATAAAGAGGATCTTTATGAAAAAGTAACTAGAAGTTCGTTGACTGGTGTTTACTCAAGAAGTTATGTGCGTGATATGTTTAATGAGTACAGCTTTAAAAATAAAAATGATAATGATTTAAAAAAAAATCATTGGGTTGCATTTATGGACATAGATAATTTCAAAAAAATAAATGATTTTTATGGACATGTAGTTGGGGATAAAATACTGAAAGAATTTGGAGAAATACTTTTAAAGAACAGTAAAGAAAATTATATACCATCAAGATATGGTGGAGATGAGTTTATGATTCTTATTAAAGAAGCTGATAAAAAAGAAGTTGAACATTATTTTGATAAAATATTACTGGAATTTGAAGAAAAAATAAATATAATATTAAATGAAAATAATAAATTTAGTGTTGGTCTGAGTATAGGAATAGTGGGATCAAACAATATAGGAGTAGATTTTCAAGAAACAATAATGATAGCGGATAATACAATGTATAAAGCAAAAGCAAAAGGTGGTAATAGATATTATTTTTTTGATTAATAGAAAAAAGTTGTGATCTACATAGGATATGTTTTTATGAAAAAGCATATATGTGGAAATCGCAACTTTTTATTTTAGGTTAAATTATTTTACATAAAATTATTTTATATCAAAGTCAAAATAAGTATCTTTATAAGGTTCATTTACTAAAGTGTAGTGCCACCATTCATTTTTATAGTACTTAAATCCATGTTTCTCCATTGTAGATTTTAATAAAGCACGATTCTCTTTTTGTATTGCAGAAAGATTTTCATAATAAAAGTGAGCTTGTACACCAAAAAAATCAAATTCCGTACCCATATCCAGTTCTTCACAATTTTCAAGACTTATGATAGTTAAATCTACAGTACTACCTCTTGAATGACCTGATTTACTAGCAATATACCCACTTGGAATTAAAGTGGATTTATCTAAATCTGGATAATGAATTTCTTTTGTAGCAAGATCGCTTTCATCAGAAGCCCATTGAACAAAATTATTTACTGCCTTTTGAGGCCTATATCCGTCGAAAATTTTAAGGCCAAGAGATTTTTCATTTAAATCATTTTGAACTAATGATAAAGCAATAGCTGATTCTTTGCTTAAAATAGCTAAATTAGAACTATATCCATCAATGATCTTTCCAACAAAATTATCTTTTGAAGAATACTTTGCATCTACAACAATATTAGGAATAATATCATCTACATAAACAAATCCTTCTGGAAGTTCATATGATTTTTCAGGTTTTTGTTGTTCAATTACAATAGAATCTTCTATAGGTGTAATTTTCGATGTAACTTCTTTTTCATCAATAACAGATTTTTCTAGTATTTTCATTTCTGCATTATCCTCACTTATAATATTTGTTTTATTATTTTTTTCTGTTTGTACATTTTCAGAATTAGTTGTGGTATTAGTGGAATTATTTTCTTCAATATTATTAGAGCAACTTGATAATGAAAATATGAGTATTAAAGTTACTAATAAAATAAATATATGCTTTTTTGTATGGTTCATAGTTCCCTCCTATTTAAAATTGTCTTAAAAAATTAATCTATATTTCAGTATAATAATATCACAAATTTCCTTTTGAGAGTAAATCTATTCGTAATAACTATAATAACTATAGTAGCTTAGAATATAAATTGATAAATTAATGAAAATTATCTTTGGAAACATAATGATTATGATAAGTATAATTTGAAAAGGAATACATTGATAAATTAATAAAAAAAATACCAAAAATATGATTATTAATCAAAAAAAGCTTGATTTTGTTAATAATAAATGATATATTCAATATAATAATTAACAGTTTAACAATAAGGCAATAAAAAAAATTATTAAATTGGCAATAGGTTATGACTTTATAAAAGATTCTTATTTAAATTGGTTTAATAACCATAAAAATTAATTGCAATTTTTATGGTTAAATAAAAATAAAATAGGTGTAAGGAGGAGTTAAAATGAGACAAGTAGCTATTTATGGAAAAGGTGGAATCGGGAAATCTACAACAACACAAAATTTAACAGCAGGTTTAGCAGAAATGGGTAAAAAAATAATGGTAGTTGGATGCGATCCTAAAGCAGATTCAACAAGATTACTATTAGGTGGGCTTGCACAAAAAACAGTATTGGATACTTTAAGAGATGAAGGGGAAGATATTGAATTAGATGCTATCTTAAAACCAGGGTATGGAGATATTAGATGTGTAGAGTCAGGTGGACCAGAACCAGGGGTAGGTTGTGCAGGTAGAGGAATTATAACTTCAATAAACATGCTAGAAAATCTTGGAGCATATGAAGCTGATACAAAAGAAGAAGAACTTGATTATGTTTTTTATGATGTATTAGGAGACGTTGTATGTGGTGGTTTTGCAATGCCTATACGTGAAGGTAAAGCACAAGAAATATATATTGTTGCAAGTGGTGAAATGATGGCACTTTATGCAGCTAACAATATAGCAAAAGGTATTCAAAAATATGCAAATACTGGTGGAGTTAGATTAGGCGGAATAATTTGTAATTCAAGAAAAGTTGATAATGAAAGAGAATTGTTAGAAGCTTTTGCAAAAGAATTAGGAAGTCAATTAATTCATTTTGTTCCTAGAGATAATCAAGTACAAAAGGCTGAAATTCATAAGCAAACAGTTATTGAATTTTCACCGGAAGAAGCACAAGCAGACGAATATAGAACTTTAGCTAAAGCTATTGATAATAATAAATTATTTGTTATACCAAAACCAATGGCACAAGATAGATTAGAAGAAATATTAATGGAATTTGGATTAATGGATATTTAGTTTAATTAAAGGTTGAGAGTTGAGAATTGAGTGTTGTAGAGAATTGAGTGTTATAAATGGAGGTTTCATTAAAATGAGCTTATTAGTTTATAAAAAAAGATACACCCTACGAATTTGGCGAGACGAGGGGTGCACCTTGACTATTGAAAATGAGATATAGCTTAATTGCCATACCCATATTTTCACTTATTTGAAATATCTCTTAAGCTCTCTTAAAATCAATGAATGTTAAAAGTGATGTCGAATTATGTAGAAAGTCAGTATCATCAATATTATATCAAAAAATAATGGGAGGGTCAATATTATGTTTATGATTAGAGCTATTATAAGACCAGAAAAAGTTACGAATGTACTTTCAGAATTATCTGATGCAAATTTCCCAGCAGTTACTAAAATGGATGTAGTGGGAAGAGGTAAACAAAGAGGAGTTAAAGTAGGAGATGTTCACTACGATGAGATTCAAAAAGAAATGTTGATGTTAGTTGTAAATGATGAAGATAAAGATGATGTAGTTAAAATAATAATGAAAAATGCTAAAACAGGTGAAAAAGGTGCTTTTGGTGATGGTAAAATTTTCATCACTGAAGTTGAAGAAGCATATACAATAAGTTCTAATACAAAAGCTTTATAAGGGGGCAGAAAAAATGAAAGAAGTCCTAGCCATAATAAGAATGAATAAAATAAATGATACTAAACATGCTTTATTAAATAATGGATTTCCATCTTTCAACTGTGTAAAAGTTCTTGGTAGAGGTAAGCAAAAGGTTGATTTTTCAATGCTAGATGGAATTGATGCTGAAGCATTAGCTAAAAGCTCATGGGCTAGTAGTTTAGTTGAATCGTATAGACTTATACCAAAAAGAATGGTTTCTTTAGTTGTAAAAGACGAGGATGTTAAAAAAGTAGTTAGTATAATAACAGATGCAAATATGACAGGTAATGCTGGAGATGGAAAAATATTTGTTGTGAATATTCCAGAAACAGTAAGGATCAGAACGGGTGAATCAAACGAGTTAGCAATTTAGAACAGAAAATTAAAGTGAGGTGGATTATAGTGAAGAATATTGTAGATAAGGCGCTAGAAAAATACCCTGCTAAAACCTTTAAGCAAAGGAAAAAGCATATTATTGTTAAAGACAGCGAAAATGAATCACAAGATATAGCAGCTAACACTAGAACAGTTCCAGGTATAATTACTAACAGAGGTTGTTGTTATGCAGGATGTAAAGGTGTTGTAGTTGGACCTATAAAAGATATGGTGCATATAGTTCATGGACCAATAGGATGTTCATACTATGCATGGGGTACAAGAAGAAATAAAGCAACAGCAGAAAAAGAGGGAGATACAGCTGGAGAAAACTTTATTGAATATTGTTTTTCTACAGATATGCAAGAAAGTGATATAGTTTTCGGTGGAGAGAAAAAATTGAAATTAGCTATTAAAGAGGCTATGGAGTTATTTAATCCTAAAGCTATTTCTATATCTGCTACTTGTCCTGTTGGACTTATTGGTGATGATATTAATGCTGTAGCTGTTCAAGCTGAAAAAGAGTATGGGATACAAGTTTTAGCCTTTAATTGTGAAGGATATAAAGGGGTTAGTCAATCAGCAGGACACCATATTGCAAACAATAAGTTTATTAAAGATGTAATAGGTAAAGGAAATAAAGATTTCTCAGATAAGAAATTCAACATCAATATTCTTGGAGAATACAACATTGGTGGAGATGCTTGGGAAGTTGAAAGGGTTCTTAATAAAATTGGATACAATGTAATAGCTACATTAACTGGGGACGGGTCTATTGAAAGAATAAAAAATGCTCATAAAGCAGATTTGAATTTAGTTCAATGTCATAGATCAATAAACTACATTGCTGAAATGTTAGAAGAAAAATATGGTACGCCATGGTTAAAAACTAATTTCATTGGTATAGATGCTTTTAGTCAAACCCTAAGAGATATGGCTATATTCTTTGATGATGAAGAATTAACAGCAAGAACAGAAGCAGTTATAGCAGAAGAATTGGAAGCTATTGAAGGTGAAGTTGAATATTATTCTGAAAGATTATCAGGAAGAACAGCTTTCTTATATGTAGGAGGTTCTAGATCACATCATTATCAAAATTTATTAAGTACTTTTGGTGTTGAAACAATTCTTTCGGGATATGAATTTGCTCATAGAGATGACTATGAAGGAAGAGAAGTTATTCCTTTTATAAAGCCTGATGCTGATAGTAAAAATATTGAAGAATTAAAGGTTCAAAAGGATGAAAAGAATTATAGAGTAATTATTTCTCCAGAAAAACTTGAAGAGTTAAAGAAAGTAATACCTCTTAATGAATATAAAGGATTAATAAAAGATTCTCCAGAAGGATCTATAATCATCGATGATTTAAATCATTATGAAACAGAAACATTTATTAAGATTTTAAAACCAGATATGTTTTTCTCGGGAATCAAAGATGTATTTGTAGCTAAGAAAATGGGAGTTATGGCAAAACAGCTTCATTCCTATGATTACTCTGGTCCTTATGCTGGATTTAGAGGAGCAATAAATTTTGCAAGAGATACAGATATGGGTGTTTATACTCCAAGTTGGAAATATGTAACAGCACCTTGGAAAACGGAACCAATGATAGTAGGAAATGTTGAGGAGGAGGTGGCATCATGTTAGATAAAACGCCAAAAGAATTATATGAAAGAAAAGCTTTAAGAATAAATCCAGCGAAAACTTGCCAACCTATAGGTGCAATGTATGCTGCATTAGGAATCCATAAGTGTTTACCCCATAGTCATGGTTCTCAAGGATGTTGCTCTTATCATAGAATGCAACTTACTAGACATTTTAAGGATCCAATAATGGCATCTACTAGTTCATTTACAGAGGGAGCATGTGTATTTGGCGGTGGATCTAATATGAAAACTGCTGTAAAAAATATATTTGAAATATATGAGCCAGATATTATTGCAGTTCACACAACTTGTTTATCAGAAACAATTGGTGATGATTTAAAAACTATTATAGCTCAATCTCAATCAATAGTTCCAGAGGGAAAACATGTTATTCATGCTAGTACTCCAAGTTATGTTGGTTCTCATGTAACAGGGTATTCAAATATGGTAAAAGCAATAGTAACTTATTTAGCAGAGAATACAGAAACTCCTAATGAAAAAATAAATATTATACCTGGATTTGTTAGTCCCGGTGATATAAGAGAAATTAAAAAATTGTTACAACTTTTAGGGGTTCCTTTTATAATGATGCCTGATACTTCTGGAGTTGTAGATGCTGGAATGACTGGACACTATGATATGTATCCAGCTGGTGGAACAAAATTAGAAGATGTAAAAGATACAGGAAATTCAAAACATACTTTAGCATTAGGATCTTTCTCTTCAGAAGCAGGTGCAGCTGAGTTAGATAAAAAATGTAAAGTACCTATGGATACTTTGACTATGCCAATAGGAATAGAAGCAGTAGATAGATTTTTAATGACTGTTTGCAAATTAACAGATAAAGAAGTTCCTTATGAAATTGAAGAAGAAAGAACACAATTAGTAGATTTAATGCTTGATTCTCATCAATATTTATATGGAAAAAAAGTTGCCATATCTGGAGATCCAGATACTGTAATAAGTATGACTGAATTTGTAGTAAGTTTGGGAATGATCCCTAAATATATAGTAACAGGAACTCCAGGAGCAAGTTTTGAGAAACAAATCAAAGCTATTTTAGTTAAAGCAGGAATAGAAGAAGAATGTAAATATAAAGCATCAGGAGATTTATTTGAATTGCATCAATGGATTAAGAATGAGCCAGTAGATTTATTGGTAGGAACAACTCACTCTAAATTTATATCAAGAGCGGAAGACATTCCACTGATCAGATTTGGTTTCCCAATAATTGATAGATATGCTCATGCTTATATGCCAACTACAGGATACAAAGGAGCTATAAGAATAATAGAAATGTTTACAAACGCAATCTTAGATAGACAAGATCGTGATTGTGCAGAAGAAGATTTTGAAATGGTAATGTAATACTAATTATGATGTAATACAAAATGTAATTTTTATAATGTATCGTAAAGATAAAATAAATCAGGATGTAGGGGGCGGTTTCCACGCCGCCCCTATTATTCAAATAATTATACAAATAATTATATAAATAATTATATAAATAATTATATAATGCAAGTTTTTAATTACTTGAAAATTTACATTATACAATTATAAATATAAAAAAATAGATAATATATATTTATAAATAGCTAGGGACTTTGACATAGGTAAATAAAAACTGGTAGGGGGATTATTTAAAAAGGGGGGCTTTAATATGAAAGATGGAAAAAACTTAGATTCTCACGGGACTGAGATCAATGTTACACCAATAAAGGAAAGAGAAAAATCTATTCATGTTAATTCTGGAGAATGTGGTATGAATATGAATTGTGATGGGAATAGTGTATCTGGATCCGTTAGCCAAAGAGCATGTGTTTATTGCGGGGCAAGGGTAGTTTTGAATCCTATTACAGACGCTTATCATATTGTGCATGGACCTATTGGATGTGCAAGCTATACTTGGGATATTAGAGGAAGTTTGAGTAGTGGAGAAGAAATTTATAGAAATAGTTTTTCTACAGATTTAAGGGAAAAAGATATAATCTTTGGAGGAGAAAAGAAATTAACAGAAGCTATAAAAGAGATAGTTGAACAAAATAATCCTAAATTAATTTTTGTTTATTCAACTTGTATTGTAGGTGTAATTGGGGATGATACTCAAGCAGTTTGTAGACAAGCGGAGAAAGATTACGGTATTAGAGTAATTCCAGTTTTTTCTCCAGGTTTTGCGGGTAACAAATCCATGGGATATAAAGCAGCGTGCAACGCATTAATATCATTAATGGGTGAAGAAAAACAAGAAAAAGTTGAAGGTATAAATTTCTTGGGAGATTTCAATCTTTCAGGAGAAATGTGGATGTTGACGAACTATTTAAAGAATCTGGGTATTAATATTATATCTAAAATAACTGGAGATGCCAGTTATGACGAGATAATTAAAGCACCATCGGCTACTTTAAATATTGTTCAATGTGCGGGGTCAATGACATTTCTTGCTAAAAAAATGGAGGAATTGTATGATATTCCTTTTGTAAAAATTAGTTTTATAGGGGTAGAGGATACTATTCAATCTATTAGAACTATTGTTGATGTAATTGGCGATGAAGAAATGAAAGAGAAAGCAGAGAAGTTCATAGAAGAAATGTTCGCTAAAACAGATAAAGAATTAGCTTATTATAGAGAAAAATTAAAAGGTAAAAAAGCAGCTATTAATGTTGGGGGAGCTTTTAAAGCAATATCATTAATAAAGCAATTCAATGATCTTGGAATTCAAACTGTAATGGTTGGAACTCAAACAGGTAAAAAAGATGATTATGAAATAATAAGAAGTATTTCAGATGAAGGAACAATAATTTTAGATGATACCAATCCTTATGAAATTGAAAAATTCGTAAAGCAAACTGAAGCAGATATTTTAGTTGGAGGAGTTAAAGAAAGACCTTTAGCTTATAAATTGGGATTAGCTTTTGTTGATCATAATCATGAAAGAAAACACCCTTTAACTGGATTTGAGGGAGCTATCAATTTTGCTAGGGAAGTACATGAAAGTGTAAATAATCCTGTGTGGAAATTTATAAAACAAGAAAAGATGAAGGGAGATGATAACTATGTCAAGGAACTATGTGAACTTGAATGTGAATCCATGTAAGATGTGTATGCCTATGGGAGGGGTCATGGCTTTTAAAGGAATCGAAAAAGCTATGGTAATTCTTCATGGGTCCCAAGGATGTAGTACTTATATTAGAAGACATATGGCTACTCATTATAATGAACCTATTGATATAGCTTCTTCATCTTTAACGGAACAAGGAACGGTTTATGGCGGAGCAGATAATTTAAAGAAGGGAATTATGAATGTACTTTCTTCCTATGAACCTAGTGTGATTGGAGTTCAAACTACTTGTTTAGCAGAAACTATTGGAGAGGATATAGAAAGAATAATTCTTGAACTAAGAGAAGAAAAACCTGAATTAAATAATGTGAAAATAGTTCCAGTACCAACGCCAGGGTATGAAGGCACTCAAGCAGAGGGTTATTACAGAGCACTTAAATCAATGGTTGTAAATTTAACTAAGAAAACAAAGAAAAATAGCAAGATTAATATAATCGCTGGAAATTTAAATCCTGGGGACATTAAAGCTTTAAAAGAAATATTAGAAGATTTTTCTGTAGAATATGTTCTACTTCCAGATGTTTCAGATACATTAGATGCTCCTTTTACTACAGAATTTAAAAGACTTCCTGATGGAGGAACTAAAATAGAAGATATAGAAATTATGGGGGGATCTATTGCAACCATAGAAATGGGAGCTACTATAGAAAAAGCCTATTCTCCAGGAGAATACTTAAAAGAAGAATATGGGGTTCCTTTGTATAAATGTGCTATTCCTATAGGACTTGAAAATACTGATATTTTCTTTGAAATTTTATCTTCTATAACTAAAAAACCAATGCCAGCAAAATATAAAAAACAAAGAGGATTATTATTGGATGCAATGATTGATGCTCATAAATATAACTCAGAAGCAAGAGCAATAATTTATGGAGAACCAGAACTTGCTTATGGCATTACAAAACTTTGTTTAGAAAATGGAATAAAACCTATATCTGTTGCTACAGGTTCTGTAAATAAAAAATTAAAAGAATTAATTGAAAATATTTATTTTTTAAATAATTTAGATGAAAGAGCTATAATTCTTGATGATACTGACTTTGAAACTATAGAACAGGTGGCATTAAAAGAAAAAGCTAATATTATGATAGGAAATTCAGATGGGCGAAGGATAGAAGAAAATCATGGGATTGCTTTAGTTAGAGTAGGATTTCCAATACATGATAGGATTGGAGCTCAAAGAAAATGTATCACAGGTTATAAAGGAACTATGGATTTAATAGAAGAAACAGCAAATGTGATGTTATCTAAGAAAGAAACATCTTTTAGAGAAGAAATGTACAATAAATATTATAAAAAAGCTGAAAAAGTTGGGGACAGGACATGTGAAACAAGAAAAATATCGGCAAAATTCGGGGACAGGTTAGATAAAAAGCTTTCAAATATAGGGGGTGCAGTAGAAATGGATATGGAAATAGAAAACAAGGATATATTGAAGAAGTCTATTGAACTTGAAACAATAAAAGAAAAAACAGAAAAACATCCTTGTTATAACCAAGGAGCTCATGACTATGCAAGAATGCATCTTCCAATAGCACCAAAATGTAATGTAAGTTGTAATTATTGTAGCAGAAAATATGATTGTCCAAATGAAAGTAGACCAGGGGTTACAAGTGAAGTATTGAATCCAGAGCAAGCTTTAGAAAAATTTAAGTTGGTGAAATCGAAAATGCCAAATTTAAAAGTTATAGGGATAGCTGGTCCAGGAGATGCTTTAGCTAATTTTGATGAAACAAGAAAAGCTATAGAATTAATTAAAGCAGAAGATCCTACTATTACATTCTGTCTTTCAACCAATGGGTTAATGCTTCCTTTTTATGCAGAAGAAATTATTAGACTTGGAATAAGTCATGTTACCATAACAATTAATACAGTTGACCCAGAAATTGGAGCTAAAATTTATAAAAATGTGAATTATTTAGGAAGAAAACTCTCAGGGGTAGAGGGTGCAACAATAATTCTACAAAATCAATTATCTGGACTTCAGTATTTGGCTTCTAAAGGAATAATTTGTAAGGTGAATATAGTTATGGTAAAAGGTGTTAATGCTGAACATATACCTGATGTGGTTAAAAAAGTTAAGGAAATGGGTGCTTATATAACAAATATAATGCAAATGATACCTGCACCAGGAAGTGTATTTGAAAACCAACCTTTAACTAGCAAACTTGAACTTGATAAAATGAGAAAAACCTGTGAAGTAGATATGAAGCAAATGTATCATTGTAAACAATGTAGAGCTGATGCAATAGGAACTTTAGAACAGGATAGATCCATAGAATTTAGATGTTCTGGTGGGGGATGTTCAAGTGAGAGCAAGGATAAGGTTGTTAGTATAGGCGATTTTAGTAACAAAACCTCTAAAACTCCTAAATATAGATTTGCTATAGCATCAAGCACTGGAATTAATGTAGATCAACATTTCGGGCAAGTAAGTGAATTTTATATTTATGATGAGATAGATGGGAATATTACTTTCATTGAAAAAAGAAATGTTGAAAAATATTGTAATGGAAAAACTTGTGTTGAGAATAATGAATATTTAGATGAAAGTGTAAAAGAAGATAAAACCTCTAAATTAGATAAGATATATAAATCTGTTGAGGATTGTCAAGCAGTATTAACTTTAAGAGCGGGAGAAAAACCAGTACAAGAATTATCTAAAAAAGGAATAAAAGTTTTCCAAATGTATGATGGAATTCATAAAGCAATAAAAGCGGCTAAAGAAAATCTATTGGCAAGTTAAAAACAAAATAAGGGAGGAATATAGAAATGATGAATATTAAGAAGCATATTTTTGTGTGTACTAGCTGTAGAATAAATGGTGTTCAAAAAGGTTTTTGTCACCAAAAGGGTGCTGTGGATTTAGTAGAAATGTTAAATGAGGAAATTAGAGACAGAGATTTATCAGACGTAATGGTTACTAATACAGGATGCTTTGGAATATGTGAAAAAGGACCTGTTATGGTAGTTTATCCAGAGGGTGTTTGGTATGGAAATGTTACTGAAGATGATATAGAAGAAATAATAGAATCTTATATTGAGAATGATGAACCTGTTGGAAGACTAATGATTTAATAGATAAGTTTATTTTATTAAATTATTGATTATTACCTAGGAAATTAATTGCTAATTACTATGCAGGAGCAAATAAATTTTTTTAACTTGTCGGTAAAGAAGTTTATTCTCTTAAATTAAGGATAAGACGTCCCTGTTATCTTTAATGTTGAATTTATTTTGGTACTCCTGCTTTTTTAAAATATTTTTTTAGACTAAAGAATATGTTACACACTCTTTAGTCTTTTCTCCTTTATATTAAGTATTTAAAGAAGGTTTATTGAGGATTTAATAGAGCATTTGATGAAAAAACAAGGATGATTTTAGTGAATCTAATATGAATTATAAAAAAAGGGGGTATTCATGTGAATAAAACTAGAATAATAGATCGAAGCGTTTTAGAAATTTCAAGTTATATTAAATCAAGAGAATTTAGAGAATTTGACGGGGACAGGTACCGAAGAATACTTAATGGGGTCGGGGACAGGACTCATAAAAAAAAGGAAGACATAAGGGAAGACATAACTGATTTGATTGAGTTAATGAAAATTTTAGGTGCAGACCTCCAAGAAATTAATAGTATAACTATTGAATTGCTGAAAAATCTGCCTAGAGATATTAAATATATTTTTAATTTAGAAAAAAAAGAAGATTTTTTTTATATACAAAAATATGGGTTTGATACTGTAGTTATCAATAAAAATATTGTAGAAAACTCAAGTGTTGAATATGATTTGGATAAAATCAAAAAAAAGAATATTAAAATTATATTAGAAATTTATGCTAATAATCTGGAAAAGGCTTTATTACAAATTGAAGAACTAAAGGGTAAAATAGATTTATGTGATTTTAAAGGCATAAAGATTTTTGGATTGAGCGAAGAATATCCCCATGAAATAGGAGTTAATATTAAGAAGTTTAAAAATAAACTTGTTTGTATGGGCGAAAATATTGATATTTGGATTTGTCCTGATAATAAATCTTTTTCAGCAACTGCTTTGGCTGTTGAATTATATGATGAAGGTGTGGACTATATAAATTTGAGTTTTAATGGGTTCAAGTCAGAAAGCATTAACAATTGGGCTTGTTTTGAAGAAGTAGTAATGGCTTTAAATATTATTTATAAAAAAGAAATAAAAAGCACAACAAATTTATTTCCACAGGTTAAAGGTTTGTTTGAAAAACTAACAGATTTTATAATTGAAGATAATAAACCGGTTATAGGCAGCGGGATATTTAAATGCGAATCAGGAATACATGTTGATGGAATTAATAAGGATTCATCTACTTATGAACCTTTTAATCCAGAAATTATAGGGCAAAAAAGAGAATTTATATTAGGAAAACATTCAGGGTCTAAAGGCTTAGAAATAAAATTAAAAGAGCTAGGTATTAATTTTAAGAAAGAGGAACTTTCAAATTTGTTGGATAGAATAAGAGAAAAAAGTATTTTAAATAGTGGAGTAATGGATAATCAAATTATTTTTAATTTGGTTAGTGAATGTGAATTGTAAATTAAAATATAATACAAGAGGGTGATTTCATGGGAATTTTAAGTTATAGAGTTGTTGATACAACAATGAGAGACGGAGAGCAGAAAGCAGGGATTGCTTATAGTAAAATAGAAAAAATAAAAATGGCAACTAAATTAGATTCAATGGGTATTTATCAAATTGAAGCAGGCATTCCAGCTATGAAGGGCGAAGAAAAGGAAAGTATTTGTGAAATTATGAAACTTGGTTTAAAAGCTAAGATTTCATCATGGAATAGAATGAATATTGAGGATATTAAACATTCTCTTGATTGTGGAGTGGATATAATTCATATATCAGCTCCAAGCTCCGATATTCAAATAAATAGTAAATTAAAAAAAGATAAGCAATGGGTAATAGACAATTTAATTCAATGTTTAGAGTTTGTTGATAGTAAAAAAAGAAAAATAACAGTTGGTTTTGAAGATGCAACTAGAGCAGATATTAATTTTTTAGAAGAATTATGTTTAGTATGTGAAGAAAATCAAGTATCTAGAATAAGACTTGCAGATACTGTAGGTATTATGACGCCTAGTAAAACTTTTGAAATAGTAAGTAGAATAAAAAATAAATTTAATCTAGGAATTGAAATTCATGCCCATAACGATTTTGGTATGGCAGTGGCAAACTCTATAGCAGCTGTTAAAGCGGGGGCAGGTTATGTGAACTGTACTTTGAATGGTATAGGGGAGAGGGCAGGTAATTGCGATTATTATAAGGTTAAAGAGTTGGATAGCTTGGCTATGAGGTGCAGATAAATCTACGTGGAACAGCCAAGCTGAGTATTATTTGGTCATTTGTAAATAGTATTCAACAATAGAATGTTCAATATTTCTAAAATTTTTAGATTTACACATAAATCTTAAGGTCAATGTAATTGTATCCTTATCCATTGAAGTGTAAATGGTATGTCCTAAATTTGTATAGTATATAGGGTACTCTTTTGATGCATTTTCTAAAGCTTCAGTAACTTCGGCTACTTTGTTACCTAATATTTTATCAGCAGCTTCTTGAATAATTTCTTTTGATTTTTTCCAATCTGATTCTGAAGATAAGCTAAAGGGAATCTCATTCCAAGTATAGGGAAAAGTTGTGTTTTCATTAACAACATCTTGAGTAAGTATTTTCACATTAGGAATATGAATATATCTACCAGTGCTTTGTCCGTAGTAACTATGTTCTTTTTTTGACTCTAGAATTGTAGTGTGAAACCAATCAATTTTGAGAACATCACCTACATTATCTTCTATTTTAATTCTATCTCCAACTTTGAATACTTTTTTAGAATTTATTACTGTCCATCCAAGAAAATTGGCAACAACATCTCTTAAGGCAAAAGCTAAGCCGGCTGAAAATAGTCCTAAAAAGGTTAATATGTCTTTTGAGTTATACCAGATGGTCAATAGAATAACTCCAGTTATTGTCTTCACAACTAATGAATAATTCTGTTTGGTTTTCATAATTGTAGAGGGTTTTAAAGCACTTTTATCTAAGTTTCTGTTCCAAAATTTTATTAATATATTTGAAAAGAAAAGTATTGCTAAGGTAGCTATAACTTTTGTTAATATGGAAACATTAGATAAATCCGCTGCTGCTTGTAAAAAAAAATTTTTCAATGTAAATCTCCTTTTAAATTGATTATAGAATTAATATTCCCATAAGAATAAAAAAATTCTTATTAAAATTATAATTAATAAGATTATGAAGGTCAATATATTATAGGAATCCCATTGTGAAACTTAATTTATACTTGTACAAAATCTCCACACTTCTAGGAGTTTTGGACATGTATAAATTAATAGTTGAACTGGGATATCTATAAGATGAATATTTTGTAAGAATTTACATATAAAAAAAAGATGCAGAGCATCTTTTTTTTATATACACATATTTTATTTGAATATCCCGAATGGTTTTCCAACAGGTAAAAATATTTTTCCAAAGTGTGAATTTAAAACTGCAGCAGCTGAACCATAGAATGATAGCATAGCTATTATAAATTCAGAGTAAGCAGCAAAAGCATGTCCAAATTCAGGAGCAATTCCTAAAGTACTTAATGATAAACCTATAAATAAGAAATCAATAAATAAAAATATTAAGAATAATACCTTGTGTACTTCCATAGCACCTATTGTCATATAAACTGAGAAAATAAGATAACCAACAAAAGCAAAACCTAATTGTCTTACATCAGCAGTTTCAGCAAGTTTAGCACCAAAAACTCCATTTTGTATTAACCAAGTTAAAGCAACACCAAACCAAAAGAATGCAAATCCACCAAAAGCAGTAGCACCAAATACATTATTTTTTTTTGCATCTTGAATTGAAGCATATAATTGAGCCGCAGCTCCTAAAAATATTGCCCATGGTAAAATAAGTGAAACACCTGTAGTTAAACCAAGTTTTTGTGAAGAGGCAACTAAAGTAACCATAGCTAATCCAAATAATCCTAAAGCAGTAGGATCAGCAACAACAATTTTTCTTTCTTCCATTAATAAAACCCTCCTAAATGAGTCGAACAAAGTCGAATTTACAACCTTAATAAGTATAGCAAAATTCTTAAAACACTTCAATGGAAAATAATAAATATTATAAAGTTTGAAAATTTGCTTTTGAGTACATTTTCAGAAATGAAGAAATAATAATGAATTAATGATAAAATAGAAGAAATTGTTATAATAGTTAAAGGGGAAATTATATATGGGACAAATGAAAAGAAATATATCAAAAATAGGTAAAGCACCTGGTAGTGCTATTTATACTGGAAATAAAGAATCTTTTGAAACAAAGATAGAGTATATAATGTATAACGAAAGTGATTATAAAAGAGAATCAGTAAATAATCTAAAAGAAATAGATTGGAAAGCTGAAGAAAATACATGGATAAATATAGTTGGAATAAATGAATCAGAGGTTGTAGAAGAAGTAATGGAATATGTGAATTTAAATTCGTTAGTTGTGGAAGATATTCTTCATATTGGTCACAGACCCAAAATAGAAATTTATGATGATTATATTTTTATTGTAATAAAAATGCTTACATTTGAAGAAAATAATTTAAGAATTAATAGTGAACAAGTATCTATGATTCTGCATGGAAATACTTTAATTACCTTTCAAGAAATAGAGAAAGATGTTTTTGACCCTATAAGAAAAAGAATAGCGAATAAATTAGGCTCAATCAACAAAAGACATATGGATTATTTATTATATTGCTTAATTGATTCAATTGTAGATAATTATTATATTTTGCTAGATGAGATAGAAGATAAAATTGATGAATTAGAAGAGGATATTCTTATAAATGATAATGAATCTAATCCTTTGCCAGAGATATATAAATTAAGAAAAGAATTACTTTTATTAAAAACAGCAGTTTGGCCTATAAAAGAAATAGTAAATGAACTTCAAAAGGATTATTCACTGCTTACTGAACCAACAAGAATTTATTTATCTGATTTAAATGATCATGTTAATCAAATAATGGATTATATTGTGGTTTATAGAGAAATGATTTCAACTATGTTTGATACTCATTTATCAAATATGAGCAATAGAATGAATAAAGTTATGACAACTTTAACTATATTTTCAGCTATATTTATTCCTATAACTTTTTTAGCAGGAATATATGGAATGAACTTTAATTATATGCCAGAGTTATCTTATAAATATGGATATCCAATATTTATTTTATTATGTTTTATTATATCAATTAGTATGCTTTATATTTTTAAGAAAAGAAAATGGATGTAATTTATAGTTGAATTGTGATACCTATAAAATATTTTACAAAAATAAGTAAAATAAGTATAAAAAATTATAAATATAAACATAGAATATAAATATAAAATATAAATATAAACGTAAAATATAAGTATAGAATCAAACAAAATACTAATTTAAGCATAAAACCCATGAAATATGCATAAAAAGTATAAAAAAATCAAAAAAATATAGACATTAAAAAAGAAATATGTTAAACTTAAAAAAGAAATGAAACTATGTTTTATATTACGAAACCACAATGAAGTAATGATAAATTTTTATTGCAAGTTATAAAAACTATATTTGAAGCATAGCTTTTATTTATAAAATTAGTTTAAAACTTGGTTTCATAATAAGAAACAACAAATAAATTATTAGAAACTCATAATTATTTATATTAGCAGTAAAGTGGAGGAATTAACGTGGAAAAAACTTTAGAAGTAGTTACTTTTGGTGAAACAATGGTTTTATTTAATCCAGATAATATAGGTCCACTAAGATATGCAAATAATTTTAGTAAATCAATAGGTGGGGCTGAGTCCAATGTTGCTATTGCACTTGCTAAGTTAGGGCACAATGTTGGTTGGTTTTCAAAGCTAGGCAATGATGCTTTTGGAATGTATATTAAATCGGTAATTATGGGAGAGGGAGTAGACGTATCTAGAGTTGGCTTTGATGAAGAAAGAAAAACTGGAATTATATTCAAAGAAAGGTTTCAACATACTAATCCTAATGTGTATTATTATAGACAAAATTCTGCAGCAAGCCATATAGGTGTAAAAGATTTGGATGAAGATTATCTTAAATCAGCTAAGATTCTGCATATAACAGGTATTACTCCAGCAATTTCTGAAAGTGCGAGAGAAGCAGTTTTTAAAGCAGTAGAGATAGCAAAAGAAAACAATGTTATTGTATCTTTTGATCCAAATATAAGATTGAAATTGTGGAAACTTAATGAAGCTAAGGAAGTTATTTTAAAAATAGCAGAGAAAGCAGATATAATTTTCCCAGGAGAAGATGAAGGTAAAAAGCTTTTAGGAACAGATAATCCAGAATTGATTGCTGACGAGTTTATAAAACTTGGTTGTAAATTGGTAGTTGTTAAACTTGGAGAAAAAGGATGTTATGTTCAATCAAAAGATGAAAAAATATATGTAGAAGGATATCCGATAAAAAGGGTAGAAGATACCGTTGGTGCAGGAGATGGATTTGCAGCAGGTTTTCTATCAGGATATTTGAAAGAATTAAGTTTAGAAGATTGTGCTAAGTATGCTAATGGAGTAGGTGCAATGGCAGTTTTAGTAAGAGGAGACATGGAAGGCTATCCAGATATAGAGCAATTAGAAAGTTTTATTGGTATCACAGAGAGTGTTGATAGATAGATTTAAGTAGTATGTATATGAGTGAACAATAAAATAAATATATCAAATTAAAAGGGGTGTTCTTATGATAGGAATGGAGCATGTTGGAATTTGTGGAAAAGATACTAAAGCTTTGAAAGATTGGTATGTTAAATTATTTGATTTTAAAATTGTTTATGATAGCCAAAAGGAAAGACCTACTTATTTTTTATTGATGGAAGATGGTAGCATGATTGAGATTTATGCATCGGAAGATAATATTGATACTTTTAATAATAGAAAACAAGGAATTAGACATATTGCTTTTAGTACTGATGATATAGAAAAAGAATATAAGAATCTTGTAGATAATAATGTTGAAATTGTAACTGATTTGACTACAAGCGACAAAGGCGTTTCAACAGTTTTCTTCAGAGATATAGAAGGAAATATACTTCACTTCATATATAGACCTGAAGACCAAAAATTAGCACCCTAATATAACCTTATAATATAGTATGAATAAAAAAGTCTCTTTTTAAATAAAAAGGGGCTTTTTTATTGTAGGAAAGGTGAAAATAAAAAAAATGTTTAAAAAATAGATTCAGGAAAATAATTATAATGACTATAATTATTTTATTTGAAATTAATTACAGATTAATACAAAAAAATAGTAAAGTTATGGTATAATATTTTCGAATGGGTATAAATCAAATATAAAATATAAGGCTATTCAAATAGAATCATAGCCAACTATGAAGGAGTGTTTTTATGAAAGTGAGAAAAGCAATAATTCCAGCAGCAGGATTGGGAACTAGATTTTTACCAGCAACAAAAGCACAACCAAAAGAAATGTTACCAATAGTAGATAAACCTACAATTCAATACATAATAGAAGAAGCAGTGGCATCAGGTATTGAAGAAATATTAATAATAACAGGAAGAAATAAAAGAGCTATTGAAGACCATTTTGATAAATCAGTAGAGTTAGAACTTCAGCTTGAAAGCAATAATAAAACTGATATGCTTCAAATGGTAAGGGATATTACTAATATGGTAGATATTCATTATATAAGACAAAAAGAACCTAAAGGTCTTGGGCATGCTATAAGTTGTGCAAAAGCATTTGTTGGCAATGAACCTTTTGCGGTTTTACTAGGGGATGATGTAGTTGATAGTGAAGTTCCTTGTTTAAAACAAATGATAGACTGCTTTAATGAATATAAAACAAGTATATTAGGAGTGCAAGAAGTTCCAGATGAAGATGTATGCAAGTATGGTATTGTAAAAGGAACGCACATAGAAGATAGAGTCTATAAAGTTAAAGGATTAGTTGAAAAACCTTCAAAAGAAGAAGCACCTTCCAATGTTGCAATTCTTGGTAGATATATAATTACGCCTAAAATTTTCGAAATTTTAGAAAATACTAAGCCAGGAAAAGGTGGAGAAATTCAATTAACTGATGCACTTTTAACTTTGGCATCACAGGAAGCTATGTATGCTTATAATTTTGTAGGAAGAAGATATGACGTAGGAGATAAATTAGGTTTTTTAGAAGCAACAATAGAATTTGCTCTTAAAAGAGAAGACTTAAAAGAACCATTTACAGAGTATTTAATAAAATTACAAGAAAAATATAAAAAATAAAAAGTAATATAAGAAATAGAAGAAATAGAAGAAATATTACATTAATAAAATAAACTATTAGTGTGGTATTTCTTTTTGTTTGAAATAATTATTTAATGTATAATGTATTAATAGATAGTATATATAATTAATAATTATGGAGATTTTTAAATTAAATGACTATAAGCTTTTTTAATACACTTATGAAATGGAGGAAGAAGATTGTTATATTATGAAATAATAATTAGGTTGTTATTAGCCATATTTATAGGTGGTTTAGTTGGATATGAAAGAGAATATAAGCATAGACCAGCAGGGTTTCGTACACATATATTAGTTTGTGTTGGCGCAACAGTGGTGTCTATGATACAAATATATGATTTGCAGCGAGTAATGACTTTATTAGAGCAAAATCCTAGTTTGGTAGGGTCGTTAAAAACTGATATTGGAAGACTTGGAGCCCAAGTGATAACAGGGGTAGGGTTTTTAGGGGCTGGAACTATCATAAGAGACAAAGGAGCAGTTAAAGGACTAACTACAGCAGCTAGTTTATGGGTTGTTGCATGCATTGGACTAGCAGTAGGTATGGGATATTATTTTTTGAGTATAGTATCAACTTTAACTGTATTTATAGCTTTAGTTTCCTTGAAAAAAATAGAAATTAGATTAATAGACAAAAGCAAATTAGTTAAATTTGAAATTGAATATTATGATAAAAATTTTATAAGAGATGCAGAAATTATTTTTGATGAAAATGGTATTAAAATTAAAAATATTGAATTTGATATTGAAGAAAATGAAGAAGTAGAAAAAATAGAAAAATCATCAAAAAAGGAAAAAGTATTGCAAAATGATAAAATAGTTTTTTATACAATACTTATTCCAAGACACATACAAACATCTTATATTTTAAGTGAAGTTAGCAAAATTAAAGGGGTAAGCAAAATCGAAAAAATCTAAAAATATTGTGTAATCTTATTTCTAAATTCACTAGGAGTTAAGGTTACATTTTTTTTGAAAGAAGTAGAAAAGTGGGGTGCATTTTTAAACCCACATTTTAAAGCAATATTTTCTATAGAGTTATCAGTATGTATCAAAAGATTCTTTGCTAAAGATATTTTTTTATTCAAAATATATTTATTAGGACTAATACCAAGGTATTTTTTGAATATTTTTTGAAAATACCATGGACTTAAATTGATTAAATTACTTAATTCTAATAAGGGTAAGGGTTGATCTAAGTTATTTTCTATGTAATTAAGTACTTTTTTGAGTTTTAAATTATAAGGAGAATTAATTGTGTTAAAGTTATTGTATAAGGAAGATTTACTTTCTTTAAATAAATTATATAAAATTTGTATAATAATAGCTTTTATTTGTATTTCTGAATATAAATCGTTTTTTATAAAAGCATCTAAAATTTCGGAAAAATAATGTTCAAAGAGTTTAGGGTTTGAACATTTTAAAACACGTGGAATTGAATCTAAAAATTCATGTTGATAAATTGGTTGAAAACTTTGAGGGTTATAGATATTGTAATCAGTACTACTTTTATTAGTATTATTTTTTAAATCAATTGCTATCATATAGCACTTATAAGGATAGATACCATAGGTATAGTCGCCTGGCCTTCTAAATACAATTGAATTAGCAGGTATATCAACAAAATCACCATTGATGTACATCATACCTTCGCTTTCAATGATAAACTCAATTTCGTAGTCAAAAACATATCTTGGATCAGATTCTTCTGATTTGTTTTTAAGATTAATTAAATAACAAGTCAATAATCTGGGTGAAATTTCATTAATATGGATTTTATCAGTAGATATTTTTTTGTGCATAAGGTCACTCCTTTTAATTTATTAAAAATGAAAATTAATAGTTGAACTGGGATTCCTATATATAGATAAAGTTTATGTATAAATTGATGCTACATATGGTTTGTACATATATTTATACATAGTGAGCATAATATTATTATAAAACAATTTATAAAAATGACAAGAATATATAAATAATCACAGTTTATTATATTAAAATAAAACAATTTAAGTGGTATAGTTATAACAAGAAAAGAAATTAAATCAAATAATTAAATGGTAAATAATGTGCAATTGAAAGGAGTTTAATAATGAAGTTTAAAGATGATTTTACATGGGGTGTGGCGGCTGCATCTTATCAAATAGAAGGTGCTGCTTATGAAGATGGAAAAGGATTATCTATATGGGATATGTTCTGTAAAACACAGGGAAATGTATGGGAAAAGAATACGGGCGATATGGCTTGTGATCATTATCATAAATTTAAAGAAGATATAGCTATTATGAAAGAACTTGGAGTAAAAGCTTACAGATTGTCATTAAGTTGGCCTAGAATTATGCCAAAAGGAATTGGTGAGGTAAATGAAAAAGGCATAGAATTTTATAATGAATTGATTGACGAATTGATTGCCAACGATATTGAACCTTATGTAACAATTTTTCATTGGGATTACCCTTATGAGCTTTATAAAAAAGGACATTGGTTGAATACTGATTCCTCAGCTTGGTTTGAAGAGTATACTAAAGTAGCAGTAGATAGATTTTCTGATAGAGTTAAAAATTGGTTTACTTTAAATGAACCACAATGTTTTATTGGATTGGGTTATGGACAAGGAGAACACGCGCCAGGGTTGAAATTAAGTGAATATGATTTGATTTTAATGGCTCATAATACATTGCTTGCCCATGGTAAGGCAGTGAAAATAATAAGAGAAAACAGTAAATTGCCGGCTAAAATTGGTTATGCACCAGTGGGTGTAGTAGCAATTCCAAATTCAGATAGAGAAGAAGATGTAAAAGCGGCAGAAATAGCAATGTTTCATATGGATGAACATACACCAGTGGGGAGTATTTTTTGGTCCAACTCATTATGGAATGATCCTGTATTCTTGGGAAAATATCCAGACGAAATTATTAGAAGATATAAAGCTTATCTTCCAGATACTCTTGAGGAAGATTTAAAAATAATTAGTGAGGAGTTGGATTATTTCGGATGCAATATTTATAATGGTAGGGAAGTGGAAATGAAAAATTCAGTACCTGTCCCCGCAAAACGTCCATATGGATATACTATAACAGCTTTCGAATGGCCAATAACACCAAAATCATTGTACTGGGGACCGAGATTTTTTTATGAAAGATATAAGAAACCAGTTATGATAACTGAGAACGGATTATCTTCAAGAGATGTAATAAGTTTAGATGGAAAAGTTCATGATGCAAATAGAATTGATTTTCTTAATAGATATTTATTGGAACTTAGAAAAGTATCAAAGGAAATACCAGTAGAAGCTTATTTCCAATGGTCAATAATGGATAATTTTGAGTGGGCTCATGGATATAAACATAGATTTGGTTTAGTATATGTGGATTATGCTACTCAAGAGAGAACGATTAAAGATTCAGCATATTGGTATAAAACAGTTATTGAAAGTAATGGAGAAAATTTAGATTAAGATGTTAATTAGATTTTAATGATTATACAATTCAAAAAAGTTGCGTACTAAACATACTGCAACTTTTTTTCAATTCTTAAAACTAAGGATTACGAGGAATTTGTTATTTGATGGGCATGGTGATTAATTTGAAGTTATTGGAGTTATTGGAATTAAATTAACTGTGATAGATAATGGGTCTATTTAGATGATAGTTTACAATAAAAGCGAATTATAAGAACAATTTGGCTTTACAAGTATAGGAAAATCAAGTATACTAAGGACAGTAAATAATATAAAGATTATAGTAGCTAGGGGTGTCTTGTTTTGACTGAGAAATAAATCAATGTGAATTGAGTTATTACCCTCATTACCTGATCTGGGTTATACCAGCGTAGGAAAGCAGAAAATATTAATATTTTCTAACAAGAAACTTCTCGCGCAATAAGGGAGGTATTTTTTTATGTTTTTAAGCGCATCTATAGGAGAAAATTTAACAGAAATCTTTTCTTATCCAACGACCTACATAACATTGTTAGGAGTGTTGATTCTTTTAATTGGGTTGAATAAGATGAAAAAAATTCAATTTACAACCAAAATGTTGACATTTATGGGACTTGCGATTGCATTAACAGCAGTTTTAAAAATGTTCAAGGTTTACCAAGCACCATTTGGAGGAAGTGTAACTTTTGGAAGTATGATTCCTATTCTTTTGGTGGGATATTTTTATGGAACAGAGGTTGGACTACTTACAGGATTTGTTTATGGAATTGTAGATTTAATTTTAGGTCCTTATATTTTGCATCCTGTACAAGTATTATTTGACTATCCACTTCCATTTATGATGTTAGGACTTATTGGATTATTTAAAGGAAGAGATAAAAAATTTGTATTTTTAGGAACCTTGGTAGCAGTCTCAGCTAGATTTATGTGTCATTACTTTGCAGGAGTGGTTTTCTGGGGAAGTTATGCACCGGAGGGAATGTCACCTTATTTATATTCCTTACTATATAATGGATCATATCTAGTATTTGATTCAATAATAGTAATAGTTATTTTAGCTATATTACCATTAGATAAATTGAAAAAAATTATTACTGAATAAATTTTTTTGAATAAATGAAAAAAACACTATATTAATGTATAGTGTTTTTTTCATGGTAATATTAAGCTAGTTTTTATTTATACATTTTTGTAGAAGTATTCTAAGAGTTTTCATATAGGTAAATCAGATGTGTTTATTATCATGTTAAAATAATATATATGATCCATAAAGTGTGTAGATCTTAAGTATATAAGGTGAGAAAATAAAAGTAGCTATGAAACTATGAATCTAGCTTAAATGTTGATATTTCATTTATTGAAACTTATTGAATATATTAAGGAGAAAAATATAAGTCATCTAACAATAAAAATGTTAGATATGTAACTATTTGTGATATAATTTAAATAAGATTAGTTAAATATATAAGAGTACACAAAATTGTTTAAATGGGAGAAGTACACAATGAATACATTAAGTGGATTAATAAAGAGACATAAGTTAAAAATTTCATTGACGGCTGTATTAATTGTTTTTTTGGTATTTATATTAGCTGCCTATCCTATAAAAAGTAAAACCCGCCTAACAGTAGTTAATGGCAACATAGACCTTAGTTCTTTTGATTTTAAAAACAATGTTAAACTCAATGGACAATGGAAATTATATCCTTACAAGTTGCTTAGTTATGAGGAAATCATTAATATAGATGATTATGAAGGTATTAATATAAAAGTTCCTTCTTTATGGACAGGCGTGGAATATGGGTCTTCTATTATGGAGGGAAGAGCATTTGGAACGTATGTATTAAAGGTTCAGCTTCCAGAAGGAAACAAGGACCTGTCCCTGGAAATTAGGGATATTTGTTCGGCGTACAAACTATATATAGATGATGATTTAATGATTGAAAATGGCAAAGTCACCACATCAAAAGAAGAATTCATAGCATCATATAAGCCTAATTTAATAAATTTCTATACAAATGAAACTGAAATTAATATTATAATCCAAGTAGCTAATTTTTCTCAACTCGATGGAGGAATTTGGGATTCTATTTATATAGGGACAAGTTATAATATAATTAATAAAGCTTTAAAAGATCATATTTTAGATTATTTTATAATAGGTGGACTTGTTTTGATGGGTATTTATCACTTGGTATATTTTATTTTTAAGAATCAATGGAAAGAATATTTGTTTTTTTCTTTGTTCGCAATTACAATTGCTTTGCGTAATATTGTAACAAGAAGTAGGAGTATTTATTTGATATTTCCTAATATAAAGTGGATTTTTGTAACTAAATTAGAGTATTTAACTATATATTTAGCTTTCTTATTTTGTAATATGTACGTATATCATATTTATAAAGAAGTTTATAATAGGCGGATTTATAAAGTTATTAAAATATTATTTATTTTAGCTATATTATTGCACCTTTTTCTGCCAACAAGTATAACACAAAAATATTTGAATGTTTTCTTGATAATGTCAGCCCTCTTATGTCTATATATATTAAATGTATTATTTAAGACTTATAAAAATCAAAAGGAAGGTGCTTTTACTTTTATAGTAGGCATGTTCATTATTTTCTTATGTTTTATAAATGATGCTTTAGTAACTATTGAAGTTTTAGAAACATCTTTTTTAGTGCCAATAGGAGTATTTATTTTTATCGTTATACAATCAATTGCTACTGGAAGATTGTTTACAAATGCATTTAAAAATCTTGAAATTTATGCTAATGAAAATAGAAAAATGTATGTAGAAATTAAAAATTTAAATGAAACTCTTGAGTTAAAAGTAAAAGAAAGAACTAATGAGCTGAAGAATAAAAATATGGAATTAAAAGAATTGGCTTGTATAGATAGTCTTACAGGAATTTTAAATCATAGAAATATTGTGAATTATCTACAAACGAGTATAGATAATATAGATGAATATAAATTTTTATCGGTATCAATGATGGATATAGATTATTTTAAAAGAATTAACGATAGTTATGGACATCAAATGGGGGACAGGGTATTAGAAAAAATTGTAGAACTAATCAAAAATACTTTAAATAAAAAAGGTATAGTTGGTAGATATGGAGGAGAAGAATTTTTAATAGTGATGCCAAGATTAGGTATTTATGAAGCTTTTAAATTAATAGAAAAGATAAGAGTTAACGTAGAAAATTTGAAAATAGAAGGTATAAAAGATAAAGTAACAATAAGTGCTGGCATATGTGAGTGCACTGTAAATTCAAATGTTTCCGATATAATAGATAGATGTGATGAGCTTTTATATAAAGCAAAAGATTTAGGAAGAAATAGAACTGAATTCTGATAAGGTAATTTGGAAAATCATAAAACGCAGCAAAAGCAAAGGAATATAAAAAGACTGTTAAAAAGGAACAAGGTAGAGAGCATTCTACCTTGTTCCTTTTATTGGGTTTTATTAATTTATTGAAAGTATATAATTAGTTAGCTTTTTTGTTTGAAACTTTTTTAGTTTCTTTTTTTTCTTCTTTTACTTCTGAACCGTTAAAAGCATTGATATAAAGTTCTTTTATTTCACTAATTAATGGGTATCTAGGGTTAGCTCCAGTACATTGATCATCAAATGCATTTTCGCATAATTCATCTAAAGTTGCATAGAATTTTTCTTCAGATACACCGAAAGCTTTTATAGATTTAGGAATTCCTACTTTTGCTTTTAATTCATCTATAGCTTTTATCAATAGTTCAACTTTTTCATCATCATTACTTCCACCAAGATTTAAGTAATCTGCAATTTTAGCATATCTCCATTTTGCATTTGGATATTTGTATTGAGCAAAAGCAGCTTGTTTTCTTGGGTTTTCTACAGCATTGAACTTGATTACTTCGTTAATTAATAAAGCATTTGCTACACCGTGTGGTACATGGTGTTCAGCGCCTAATTTGTGTGCCATTGAGTGGCAAACTCCTAAGAAGGCATTTGCAAAAGCCATACCAGCCATTGTTGAAGCATGAGCCATTTTTTCTCTAGCTTTTACATCAGTTGTTCCATTATTATATGCATCTGGAAGATATTTAAATATCAATCTAATAGCTTCTAGTGCAAGACCATTTGTATATTCAGAAGCTAATACAGAAACATAAGCTTCGATTGCATGTGTAAGAGCATCTATACCTGAAGCAGAAGTTAATCCTCTTGGCATATTCATCATAAGCTCTGCATCAACAATAGCCATATCTGGAGTTAATTCATAATCAGCAAGAGGGTATTTAGCACCAGTTTTTTCATCTGTAATTACAGCGAAAGGTGTAACCTCTGAACCTGTCCCTGCTGAAGTAGGGATAGCAACCATCATTGCTTTATCTCCAAGATGAGGGAATTTATATACTCTTTTTCTAATATCCATAAATCTCATAGCTAAATCTTCAAAATGAACTTCAGGGTGTTCATACATAACCCACATGATTTTAGCAGCATCCATTGGAGAACCGCCACCTAAAGCAATTATTGTATCAGGTTGGAAACTTGTCATTTCAGCAGCACCTTTTTTAGCAGTTGCTAAAGTAGGATCAGGTTGAACATCAAAGAAAACCTTACAATCAATTTCATTTTCTTCAAGAACTTTAACTACTGAATCAACATATCCTAAATCATATAAAACTTTGTCTGTAACAATGAATGCTTTTTTCTTACCTAAATCTTTTAATTCTTTAAGAGCTATAGGTAGGCAACCAAATTTAAAATAAACTTTTTCAGGAACTCTAAACCAAAGCATATTTTCTCTCCTCTCAGCAACACTTTTAATGTTTAATAGATGTTTTACTCCTACATTTTCAGATATAGAGTTTCCACCCCATGAACCACAACCAAGTGTTAATGATGGAGCAAGTTTGAAGTTATATATATCGCCGATAGCACCTTGAGCAGATGGCATATTAATTATTGTTCTACCAGTTTTCATTTTAGCACCAAATTTTTCAACTCTATCTCTGCATTTTACTTGATCAGTATATAATACTGAAGTATGGCCAAATCCACCAAGTTCAACAAGTCTAGCAGCTTTTGTTAATGCTTCATCAAAGCTCTTAACTTTATACATAGCTAATACTGGAGATAATTTTTCATGAGAAAATTCTTCTTCTAATTCTACAGATTCAACTTCTCCGATTAATACTTTAGCAAATTCAGGTACTTCTATACCAGCTAATTTAGCTATTTGGTAAGCAGATTGACCAACAATTTTAGCATTCAATCCACCATTGATAATAATAGTTTTTCTAACTTTTTCAATTTCATCACCTTTTAGTATATAAGCGCCTCTGTCAGCAAATTCTTTTTTAACTTCTTCATAAACTGAATCCATTACTACTATAGATTGTTCTGATGCACAAATTACACCATTGTCAAAAGTTTTTGAAAGAAGTATTGAGTTAACAGCCATTTTAATGTGAGCAAATTCGTCTATGATTGCAGGCGTATTACCAGCACCAACACCGATTGCAGGTTTACCAGATGAATAAGCAGCTTTAACCATTCCAGGACCACCAGTTGCAAGTGTTATATCACAATTTTTCATAACAGCACTTGAAAGTTCAACAGATGGTTCATCTATCCAGCCAATAATATTTTTAGGAGCACCAGCTTCTATAGCAGCATCTAAAATAATTTTTGCAGCAGCTATAGTAGAATTCTTAGCTCTTGGATGAGGTGAGAAGATAATACCGTTTCTAGTTTTTAATGATATTAAAGCTTTGAATATAGCAGTAGAAGTAGGATTTGTAGTTGGTACTATAGCAGCAACTACTCCGATTGGCTCAGCAACTTTTTCTATTCCGAAGGAAGCGTCTCTTTCGATAACTCCACATGTTTTTTCATCTTTATATTGATTATAAATATACTCAGAAGCAAAATGATTTTTTATAACCTTGTCTTCAACAATACCCATACCTGTTTCTTCAACAGCCATTTTTGCAAGTCTAATTCTTGCATCATTAGCAGCCATTGCAGCTTGTCTGAAAATTTTATCTACTTGTTCTTGTGAAAAAGTAGAGAATTCTTTTTGTGCTGCTTTAACCTCAGCAATTTTTAATAATAGTTCATCCATATTTGTAACTTTCATAAAACCACTCCTCAGATATTATTTTTATTATCTTAATTTACTTAATTTACTTAAAGCATACTACTAGTTTTTGTTTTAAAATATTAAATCATACTAACATTTTTGATTCAGTATTGTTTATTGTAATATTTAGTACTGATTTACTATTGAAATTTAGTTAAAGTTTGTTAACCATTTAACAATTTAATTATATGACATCGTTAAAATTTTGTCAATACTATTTCTCAAAAAAAGAGGCATATAGATTTAGCTTTTTTTATGTAAAAAATTAAATATTTGCGTAAAATCATTGTAAACGTTGTTAGATAGCTTAATGATTTTGTAATAATAAGGATTAAATGTAAAATTATAAATCAAATAAGATGTTATATATTATCCTAAAAATATTTAGTCTAGCTTAAGTAAAGGATTAAAAAAGGAGTAAAATCAAAAAAAATGTAAATGTTTACTCAGATATAGTTAAAAAATTAACAAAGAAATGATTGACTGATGTGGGGGACTGATGTGGGGGACAGGTACTATTAGAGTATTATATACATAAAGATGAACAAAGCAAGTATGGGGACAGGTAATACTTACTTTGTTTTATTTATTTTGTAAATAACAGTGTATTAATTAATATGGTATAATACAAAAGAAAAGTAAAATCAAAATGTAAAAGAAAAGAGTTTTACATAAAATAATTATTAAATAATCATTAAAATAATGAAATACAATGAAGTTATAGTTATTTGAAATTTGAAATGTAGTAATATTATTAAAGATATAGTGGTTTAAATATTCAAATAACATTCGTATATTTTGTAAACTTGTTTTTTTAGCTATAAAGATTTAAGAAGTTATTTATTTATATTGAGAAGTATAAGTAACTCTTAGCATAAATAAACAAATATAAAAAGAAAGTGAGTTGAGCAAATGTATTTACAATTATTCGTAATTGCGGTCCTTCCAGGGATTGCTTTGGCGTTAGCAGCATATTTAACTGATAGGTTTGATAGGGAACCACTTAGTTTGTTAGGAAAAGTGTTTTTGTTTGGAGCATTATCAGTAATACCAACAGCTTTAGTTGAAGGAATTTTATCTAGATTTAATATATTTATTGGAGTAATTGGAATTGCTTATACTGCTTTTATTGTAGCTGGATTTACAGAAGAGCTAATAAAAAGATTTGTTGTTATGAAATTTGCATTTAAGAATCCGGCATTTAATGAGAAATTAGATGGAATAATTTATGCTGTATTTGCATCATTAGGATTTGCAACAGCCGAAAATATTATATATGTAGTATTCAGATTTGCAACAAATCCCTATGTGGGTTTATCAAGAGGAATTTTTTCAGTGCCAGCTCATATGCTTTTTGCAGTTACAATGGGATATTACCTGTCCCTATCTAAATTTTGCATTTATCCAAAATTGAGTAGGGTATATTACAGAAAAGCGTTAACAGTACCTTTGGTTCTTCATGGTATTTTTGATTTTATTCTAATGTATGGCAATGGATTTGTATTTTTGGTGTTTTTTCCATTTATAATATATTTATGGGTAGCTAATTTAAGAAAACTTAACATTTATTATAAAGACTCTAAAGAAAGATCATCTAATTTAGATTAAGACATCTATTTGCGTTTTATAATGTGAACCAATATTAAACAAAAAAAGCATGTAAACAAAGATAAGCATAAAGCAAATCTTTATTACATGCTTTTTTAATACTTAGCTGTTGGAGGGGCATCCAGCAGCTAAAGTAAGGGGTAGTTATAGGAGGCTAAGTATATATACTTACTAATAACTTATTAATGTAATGCTTATTTTGGTTATTAAAACATACATATAATATTTATAACAAAGTATCAATATTAAGAACATTATATAGTATATATTGCTCTTAATTAAACATGACTAAACTTTAAGCATGTCCACCATAAAAAATATATAAACCTAGTTTAGTTATTGGATAGTATAGTAGAAAAGTAATACTATTTTATAATTAATAATAATTCTTTTTTAATAATTTGTCAATGACAAATAAGAAATAAATTCATTTAATGGCATAAAAATAACTAAAAACAAAAATAGGCAGTTATACTTGGAAAACATCAAGAGATATAGAATATAAAGATAATTTAAATGAAAATTGGGCCAAAATCTAAAGAAAGATTAGCGATAAAAATATATATTGAGTTGGTGAGCTAAATAATAGTTTTTCAATTTTCACTCATCACTTAACTCATCACTTATAGGGATAGAAAATTTTTTGAGAAAGCAGTAGTATAGTTGTTTGAAATATGGTTCTTTGCAGATTAAATCATATCCTCTCGAAAATTTAAGGGACATAGAATCAAGGTTATAAGTTTTAAAAATATCAATAATTTCAGAATATTTTAGGCCTTTGAAACCATGTAATAGTAATATACAAAAGGATATGTGTTCATTAACTTTTGTATTATATTTTTTCAAAAATTCAGTTTCAGGTATATTAGATTGATTAATTAAAAATGCTAGTATTTTTTCAGTATCAACAGATCTTTCGAAAGCAGGGAAAGAATTATTGAGATTAGGGGAATTAATTTTATTATTTAGATATTCTAATTGAACTATATCTAAATTTCCATCAAAGTCTTCAATACAAAGCTTTGATTTAACAAAATTAATGAATTTTATTCTAGACTGGATAATATCATTACCCCAAATTTTTAGAATAAAATCACAGTCTATCAATAAATACTTATCTTCGAATATACCAGTATATATGCCGAAACTGGAGAATTGATATTTTTCCACACAATCGTTGTAACCCTTTATATCTTTAGGATTATTATGTATATATGCTGCAACATTGAGTAAATCATAATTATCCTTAGTTATTCTACTGTAAAAACGGTCGCCAAATACATGACCTTTGCGATTATATTGTTTATTGTAATAAATTGCATAGGATTGATTTATTCCATGCATAAACTTACTTATATCAGCTCCGTTTGAATATATTAATAAATGACAATGAGTACCTAATATACAGTATTCATAAACTGTAAATAAATAAATTAATTGATATTTTTTTAGGATTTTTAAAAACTTGTTTCTATCTTCATCATTTCTAAATAACCATGAATCACTAAAGCCTTTAAGTGATATATGATAAATTCCATTTGGAAGTTTAATTCTATTTTTTCTTGACATTAGAAGAGCCTCCTTAGTTTTTGATTTTTAGTTGTTATTTGTTTTGAATATATTCGTTAGCTTAATTATCACCAATAATATTAAAAATAATCATAATTTCATAAAAAACAATTAATTATTTAATTTGCAAATTATAGGAAAATAATATTTTGATTAATGATAGATATGATAAAATAATTTTATTGAATAATAATGCTTAATAATTTAATAATAGTATGATAATATGCCATTAAGGTTAAATAGTTAGAATATATAAAAGTGGATTAAATATTTTTTAGGAGGAATAGCAAATGAATATTGAAGATATAGAAAAGTATTGTTTATCTAAATTAGGTGCTGAAAAAGGAATGCCTTTTAAGGTACCTGTCCCCGTATATAAAGTTGGGGGGAAGATTTTTGGACTTGCTAATATTCATGAGAATAGGCCAAGTATTAACTTGAAAAATTATAAAGAAGAAAATTTAATATTAAGGGAAATGTTCCAAGAAGTTATTCCAGGATATCATATGAATAAAGTACACTGGAATACAATTTATTTAGATGGAAAATTAGACGATAATATTATTAAGAAATTTATTGATGTATCATATGATATAGTATTTAATTCTTTAACGAAGAATAAACAAAAAGAAGTTTTAAGGGACAGGTAATAAAAAATTCAAGGAGCGATTAGGAAGCCTTAGAGGTAAGTTATATGAAAAATTATAGACTACATAAAATATATGTAGTCTATGTATAAAACAAGTAAAACAAAGGCTTGTGTTGACATATACACGAGATATCAAAAGGAGTGAAATTAAATGATTGAGAAATTGATTACAGAAATGATAACCTATTTTGATGGAGATATAAAACGTATTAATCATGCGTTGAAGGTACATAGTTTTTCAAAATTTATTGGGGAAAATGAAAAGTTGAATTACGATGATAGAATAATATTAGAAATTGCTGCTATTTTGCATGATATAGGTATAAAAAATAGTGAAATTAAATATAATTCATCTAATGGTAAATGGCAACAAATAGAAGGACCACCTGTTGCTAAAGAAATTCTGCAAAAATATAATGTGATGGATAAGGTAGTAGAAAGAGTTTGCTATCTTATTGCGCATCATCATGACTATAGCAATATACAGGGACAGGACTATCAAATTCTTATAGAAGCAGATTTTTTAGTTAACATTTATGAAGATGAGTTTGATAAAGGATCAATAAAAACCGTATATGATAAATATTTTAAAACTGAGACAGGTAGAATGTATATTGAAAATATTTATAAGGTATATTAAAAGAATAATTATAAAGTATAATTCAAAGTATCAATTTTTATAATTTTATAGTATAATAAAAGAAAACAGATAAATAATAGTATATAATAATAATTATTATTTATTAGCAAAGATGTATTAAAAATCAACCTAAGGGGGTACTTATATGAGCAATTTAGTTAAATTCGTAAAAGAAGTTGAAAGTAAAAAAGGTAAAACTATTCTAAGTGTAGCAGAAGAATCTAAAGTAAAAATAAAAGATTCATGTGGTGGTAAAGGTAAGTGTGGAAAATGCTTAGTAAAAGTTTTGGAGGGAAAAGTATCAGAACCTACTAAAGCAGAGAAAAAAATTATAGGAGATAAAAAATTGGAAAAGGGTTATAGACTTGCTTGTGAATGCCAGATTGATGGAGATGTTTCTATTGAGGTTGTAAAATAAGCAATTAATTAATAAAATACATGTTGGTTAAAAAAAATATATAATGTACCTGTCCCCGTATAAGTACGGGGACAGGTACATTAACAAAACAAAGTTTTCTTAGTAATTTGGAGGCTTTGTTTTGTTTTTTTTGACTATATACATGAGGTAAGGTAAACTTTTTAGGTGTTATTTGTATTAATTTCTTTATTTTTATGGATAGTAATAATGGGGAAGTATTATCAAATAAAACATGAAAAACTGACAATGATAACCATATAGCAAAAATCAAATTAATTAACCAAATAGACAATTAAAGCTTTGAGTCATAAGTATTAAGTAAGAATAAAAACAAAGGATGAAAAAATCATATAATAAGCAATTTTGTGACAATACATACATTGCAATAAAAATGTGAGATTTTTTAAAAGTTGAGAATTTGATATAAGTTAAGATCAAAATAATTCAACATATAATAAGATTAAAATAATTCTAGATTAATTATTGGAATAGAATAAACTTTGTGTTAAAATCAAATTTAAGGTTTGTGAAAAATTAATGTGTTAGAAATGGGTTAGTAATTATAAATTATTAACTCGCTTAATCTTAAAAATAAGTAAAAATGATTTTAGCTTGGGGACAAAGTTTACACTTTGAGGTATTGTCATTTGTGAGTTTTTAAGAAAAATATGAAGTGAGGTAGTAGGAAGAGGAGGAAAAAAATGTTTAAAATTTTAAAGAAGGAACTTTTAACAGAAGATATCTATTTAATGGATATTGAGGCTCCAAGGGTTGCTAAATCAGCAAAACCAGGTCAGTTTATTATTGTAAAAACTGACGAAAGAGGTGAAAGAATTCCACTTACTATCTGTGATTATGATGCTGATAAGGGGTCAGTAACCATTGTATTTCAAAAAATAGGTAATTCAACTTTGGAAATGACTAATTATGAAGTAGGTGATTCTTTTAAGGACTTTGTTGGACCGTTAGGACAACCTTCTGAATTTATTTATGAAAATATTGAAGAGTTAAAAAATAAAAGATTTTTGTTTATAGCTGGAGGAGTAGGGACAGCACCTGTATATCCTCAGGTAAAATGGTTAAATCAAAATGGAATTAAAGCAGATGTTATTATTGGAACAAGATCAAAATCTACATTAATATTAGAAGAAGAGATGAAAGCAGTTGCAGGAGAATTATATGTGGCTACTGATGATGGTTCTTATGGATTTAAAGGTTTAGTAACAGATGTATTTAAAGATTTATTAGATAACAAAGGTAAAAAATATGACCATGTAGTTGCTATCGGACCAATGATAATGATGAAGTTCGCAGCTTTAGCTACAAAAGCATATAATATTCCTACAACAGTTAGTTTGAATCCTATAATGGTTGATGGGACTGGTATGTGTGGAGCATGCAGAGTTACTGTAGGGGATGAAGTTAAATTTGCTTGTGTGGATGGGCCAGAGTTTGATGGACATTTAGTAAATTTTGATGAAGCTATGAGAAGAAGCAGAATGTATAAAACAGAAGAAGGGAAAGCACAACTTAAAACAGAAGAGGGAGATACTCATCATCATAAAGGTGAAGGCTCATGCGGAGGTGATCACTAATGGATAGAATGAAAAAAGTTCCAGTTAGAGAACAAGAAGCAGATATAAGAAATAAAAATTTTGAAGAAGTTTGTTATGGATACAATGAAGAAGAGGCAGTAGCGGAAGCAGCAAGATGTCTTAATTGTAAAAAACCATTATGTGTTGCAGGATGCCCAGTAAGTATTGATATTCCAGGGTTTATTCAATGTGTTAAAAATAAAGAATTTGAAGAAGCTGCAAAAGTTATAGCTAAATATAGTGCTCTTCCAGCGGTTTGTGGTAGAGTCTGTCCCCAAGAAACTCAATGTGAACAAAAATGCGTATTGGATATAAAGGGAGAAGCTGTTGCTATTGGTAAGTTAGAAAGATTTGTGGGGGACTGGTCAAGAGAAAATAACATAGACCTATCTGTTACAGCAGAGAAAAATGGCAAAAAAGTTGCCATAATAGGAAGTGGCCCAGCGGGATTAACATGTGCAGGAGATTTAGCTAAAATGGGTTATGATGTAACTATATTTGAAGCTTTACATGAAACAGGTGGAGTTTTAGTTTATGGTATACCAGAATTTAGACTTCCAAAAGATACTGTTGTAAAAACTGAAATTGATAATATTGAAAAGCTTGGCGTTAAGATTGAAACTAATGTAATTATAGGTAAAACAGTTACTATAGATGAATTATTAGAAGAAGAAGGTTTTGAAGCTGTATTCATAGGTTCAGGGGCAGGTCTTCCAATTTTCATGGGCATACCTGGAGAGAATGCAAATGGGGTATTTTCTTCTAATGAATTCTTAACAAGGGTTAACTTAATGAAAGCTTATAAAAAAGAATATTCAACACCAGTGAAAATCGGTAAAAAAGTAGCAGTAATAGGTGGAGGAAACGTAGCAATGGATGCAGTTAGAACTTCATTGAGATTAGGTTCCGAAGCTCATATAATTTATCGTAGATCTGAAGCTGAACTTCCAGCAAGATTAGAAGAGGTTCATCATGCTAAAGAAGAAGGTGTAATATTTGATCTTCTTACAAATCCAGTGGAGATTTTGATAGATGAAAATGGCTGGGTTAATGGAATGAAATGTGTGAAAATGGAACTAGGTGAGGCGGATGCATCTGGAAGAAGAAGACCACAAATTATTGAAGGTTCTGAGTTTGTAATGGATGTAGATACTGTAATAATGGCACTTGGAACTTCACCAAATCCATTAATTTGTTCTACAACTGTTGGACTTGATTTGAATAAATATAGATGTATATGTGCTGATGAAACAGGAAGAACAGCAAAGCCAAGAGTTTATGCAGGTGGGGATGCTGTAATTGGAGCAGCTACAGTAATATTAGCTATGGGTGCAGGAAAAGAAGCAGCTAAAGCTATTGATGAAGATATTAGAAATTCTGTGAATTAACTAAAGCTGTTTAAATGAGAATTTGGTTGAGTGAACAATTTTAAGTATTATTAAAAATTTTACAATGGACAGGATATAGATTTGTAATTACACAAATTTATATCCTGTCCTAAAGTTTTTATATGGCGTTTTATTGTTTTTGGAGGATATAGCGAGTTAAATATTTGTATAGTGAAACCTTTTATATAAGGTATTCAACGATACCTGTCCCCAATGAATCAATAATTTTAAACATGAAGCATGTCTTATGTTTAAAATTATTAATTTGATTAGTATATTTCTTTTATAATCAAATCAACTAAATCATCTATAAGTTCAACAATTTTACAATCTTTTACACCGGCCACTAGTAAACCACATCTGTTTAAAGGTAGTAATATCTTTTTTGCATCACTAGTTCCAATTGAAAAAGCAATTTCAGAAGAAATTTCCCCCAACATAGAATTTGGAACGCAAATGGCTATGGGACCAGATATAATATCTACTTTCTGACTCATTACTTTTATAGCATTCTCTCCGGTAGCACCAGACGTAGCACCTGCTTTTAGCATTTCCATTGTAGCAATAGAATTAGTGCCCAATGCTATAATATCAATTTTTATTGATGAATTTTCAATGGATTTTTCACTCAAATTTTCTTTTAATTTCTCAATGATTTTTTTCCCGATTCCTCCACCTTGACAATCTACAACAGCTATTTTCATAATATAATCCTCCAGAACAAATTAAAAAATATTTTAACAAGATTAATTATATCATATTTAAATAAGTATTATGATATATATATTTGAGTTAAGTAAAAACTAAAAAACAAGGTTATATGAATAGTACATTTAATAATATTTAAAAAATAATTAAATAATTTGTTTTTAGAAGATAAATATTGTTTATATTTGTATTTTGATATGGTATTATTATTATAATAAAATACAAATTAACTAAAAAATATGTATTTTACCATATATGTAAATGGTGGGTGAATTATCAGTAAATAAGGGGGAAATTGTATGAATCAGGATATGATAATTAAATTAATTACTAACGTTTGTGAAAACAAAAGATTTGCAGATAGCATTTTTAGTGGAGAAAACACGAAAGAAATTATCCATGCAGCTTGGGAAAAAGGGATTTTACTTACAAATGAAGAAGTGAATTTTTTTAATTCTGTTCTGAGACAATATAGTTTAAAAGACAGTCAAAATGATTTGGAATATAATTTAAATTATGATTTAGATATAGAGTCAAAAGAGGAAAAACATATCCTAAATAATAGTATATACAGTTATGAAGATATGTATTTCAAAATTCAAATGATGAATAAGCCACTTTGGAATGAATATAAAAATAGATTATTATTTAAATAACTGCCTTATGGGCAGTTTTTTCGGTTAAAATGGATAAAATAATTAATTTTTTATATGTTAAATTATAGGGTTCGCATCTTAAAAATTAACTTATATCTATTATTTATTCATTAGTAAATCAAGTTTTGAAGGAATGTGTAACTTTATATATAAATTATAAAAGACATGCTCAGGTAAAATATGAGCATATCTTTTATATTCTTGTAATTTAAAAGACAAAAGTTTAAAAATTTCTGTACAATTATAGGAATTTAGTAGGGACAGGTACCGAAACTTGGTACCAAAACTTTACAAGAAAGGAGCGGACTTTTAAGTTTGAGTTGAAATATTTGAATTAATTGACTTCTTTTATTTTAACTAATATATCATTCATCTGGATATAAGTCATCATTCCAGGGACAGATCCTAATAAAATACCTTCTTCATTAATGAAAAAGGAAGTTGGAAAAGAACTGACTAAATAAGTAGAAGATATGTTGCCAGTTTCATCCAATAGTACAGGAAAAGAATAAGCACTATTATCTATATAATTTTTGACAATATCATAGTCTTCTTGAACATTTACAGCAAGAACAACAATTTCATCATTTTCATCATCAAATTTTTGGAGGTCGGGCATTTCTTTAACACAGTATTTACACCATGTAGCCCAAAAATTCACAATAACAATTTTACCTTTGTAATCACTTAAAGAAACTTCCTCACCATTTAAATTTTTAAGAGTAAAATCAGGAACTTCTTTTCCAACTTCAGGGATTGTTGCTGATGGCTGATTTTCAACAGTTGATTGATTGTCTTTTTCATTGGTTTTATTTTCTATAACAATTTCGTTAACTTCATTTGAAGAAGAATCATTTGTATTTGAAGATTTTGAAGAAAGATTTTCTACCACAAAATAAGATAGAGCACCTATAAAAAGTATTGATACTATTAAAACTACAAAATTATCTTTTTTCATTCTTGAGCCTCCAATTAATTATTTTTGAACATAAGCAAAAATAAAAATATTATTTATAAAATTTTTAATACTTAACTTTGAAATATCATTAAATCTTGTTATATAAAGTAAGTAGAAGTAGCTAAAAGTTAAACAAAAAGCCTACTAAGGTTTATTATTTTATTAAAGAAAACAAGAAAACCAAAAATCACCATTATAGCTCCACTTATTTTAGGAATAAAGATGAGAAATTTTCTGGATTTTTTTATAAATTTTCTAAAATAATTAATAAATAAGGCTGTAACAATAAATGGAATAGCCATCCCTATAGAGTAAATTAGAAGTAACAATATTCCTTTTAACATAGTTTCAGAACTTCCAGCAAATATTAATATAGATGCAAGAATTGGCCCAAAACAAGGGGTCCAACCAGCAGCAAAAGCCATTCCAACTAAAATTGAACTAAACCAACTAGTAGCTACTCTTGGTTCAGATACTTTTTTTTCAATTTGTAGAAAATTAAATTTGATAATGCCCATCATATTTAATCCAAAAATTATAATTAATAGACCACTTATTTTTGAAAAAATTGATTTGTTTTGTACAAATATCTTTCCAATAAAAGTTGCAGTGGCGCCCATTAATATAAATATAATTGTAAAACCGATAACAAATCCTATTGTTCTAGTTAAAACTATTTTTTTTTGGTTCAATAACTGGCTTTCTATAGTGCTTTCAGTAATATACATGAAATAAACTGGAATCAAGGGAAGTATACAGGGAGAAAAAAAAGACAAGATACCAGCACCAAAAGCTACCCAAAAAGAAACGTTTGTTGCAAACATAAAAATTCTCCTTTCATAAGTAGGTTGGAACAATTTGATGATAATGTGACAACAATATTGTACAAAATAAAGCAGCTAAATTTTAGCAGTGTAATATTATAGAATTCTAAAGTTGAGTTTAGTATTATTAGCAATAAATTTTGTAATCATATAGATTATTATACCACATAATTAATAAAGTATATCATTTAATAATTAATATTTTTGTTTTTTAGCGTTTTGGTGGGGACAGGTACAGAAGACAAATCTTTTGTACCTGTCCCCGGTTATAGGGATCTTTATCGGTTATAGGGATCTTTATAAGATAAGCATAAATCAAAGTTAATTAGATTAAATTAAATAATTGATCATTCACGGGTGTAAAAGAACATCTAATATTTTATGGATTGAAGGTTTATTTTCAATTGAGATTTTATTATTTAAAGAAATATTTACAGGTAAGGAAGGTTCTTTACAAAGTTATAAAAATCTTCATAATTACCTTTGTAATCGAATTTTATTTCACTAGTATCTCTGTTAATTATATGATTTTCAATTAGATAGGTTTTAATACCTAGTTCACTGGCTATGAGGTCTTCTTGAACATCATTTCCAACCATTAAACATTCTTTTGGAGATTTGTGTAAATCGTTCAAAATTTCTTTGTAAAAATTTAAACTTGGTTTAGTAAAACAATTTTTTTCATAAGAAGATATGTACATAAAGTCATTGGGGTCAAGTTTAGCCCAATTAATTCTATGAAGGATAGCTTTTAAGGGGAAGAGTGGGTTAGTTGCTATGGCTAAGGTATATCCTTTTTCTTTTAATATTTTTATCATTTCAGGTACTAATTTATTATCAAAAATCGAAGCTTTTGTTTTTAGAAATGCTGAATCGTAGAAAGAATCAAATTTTTCATTGTAAAATTCTAAATCTTCTGAAATTCTATTGGAAAAATCACACATAAAAACTTCTTTATTAGTTTTAGTTTCAGTATTTTCTAAAATAGCTTTTGTAGATGATAATAAATTTTGAATAAAAATATCCCCATCGGTAAATTCATTAAAATAAGCCTTAATTTCTTTAAAATATATTTCCATAAAAACATCAGTATTCATAGGAAGTAAAGTTCCATCTAAATCAAATAAAATTGTATTCATTAGTATCTCCTTCATTTTTATTTTTTTGGGTGGGAATTATATATGTATACAATACTATAATATTTTAACATATTATTGTTATTAAGAAATAGTGTTAAAGAAAGTATTAAAATTAAAAATGAGGGGACAAAAAATGAGGGGACAGGTATAGTTAAATGGGATAAGCAATCAGTTAAAAGTTTAAAGGACAAGTTTAAGGGACAGGTATAATAAAAGAAACTTGTCCCGTGATAAGATTTATAGTTGTCATGGTATAGAAAATAGGGATAGTATAAGTATTATGGGTATTGTTTAGGGGTTATAGTTAAATCTAAGTTTTGAAGGGCATTGCTATTAAGTTTTGACCCTATAGTAAAATTAATTATTTTTTTTATTATTTCTTCTTTTTTATCCTTAGATAGTATATGAACGTTTAAATTTTTTGATATAAATAATAAATCTTTTTTCAAAAATGAATTCTCATTGAATAATTTATATGCCTCACTTAGATTTTCACATTTCTTTAAATCATTTATGAAAGATAAGTTTTTTGATGGGTTTGGCGATAAGTTTTTATTTATATTATCTGATGATAATGATTTTTTTGAGCTTGTTGCATTAAATTTTTTGGAATTTTTGGATATAGTTTTGTGAGAATCAAATGTTTTAGTTAGTGATAGAGTGCATTTATTTTGTAGTAAGAGTTTAAATTCTTCATCAGAAATATTATCAAGGAATTCTTCTAATATCTTAAATATACACGATAAATCTGTTTTATTACTCAAATTAATCACCTACTTTTTCTATAAATTCTTTTACAAAATTTGTTAGCTCTTTATTAACAGAACGTGATGTTGCATTTGTTGGTTTTACTAATATAACAGGTATTTTTTCGCTAGGAGCCATACAAAACAGGGTATTACTTTCCCTTATTTTACTGTTAAAAACAGGAATAGCTTTTGAACGAATTTGATCTTCAAACTGTTTTTGTGCTGATATTAAATCATTTTTTTTTATTGTGACCATGTTAAAAATTACACCTAAAAAGCTTGGATTTACACTAGTATAATTATTATCAGTAAAGGATGCATAATTATTATAGGTGCTTAACAAATTATCTGTATGTTTTTTTAATTGTTCAATACCAAGAGTTGAAAGAAAATCCGGTTTTGCAGGAACTAAAAAATAATCGCTACAAATCAAAGAATTTTTTGTTACAATATTAAAATTCGGGGGACAGTCTATTAAAATAAAATCATATTTTCCCTCTAAAGATTTAATACCATTTTTCAACATTGAATGAACTTTCAAGAAATTATTTCTTTGTTGGCGTTCAGATGCACCTCCTAACATGACAGCTAGTTCAAGATCAATATTAATAAGTGCTAAATGTGAAGAAATTAAGTCTAAGTTTTTGCTGACATGCTTGTTTACTTCATATGGTTTTATTATAAATTTTGATAATTCTATAGGATCATTTTCATCTATGCATTTGTTAAACCAGGTTTTTATGGTTTTTTTAGATTCATATTTTTGATGCCATTTGGAAACATCTAAAAATGAAAAAGTTAGGTTTGATTGAGGATCCAAGTCAATTGCTAAAACCTTATTCTTGTTTTTAGATAATTCGGCAGCTAAGTTAGAGGTTATAGTTGTTTTACCAACACCACCTTTATAATTTATTATAGATATAACTTTCATTAATAGGCCTCCAATTATAAATTCTACTTAAAATTATTTATATGATAATCTATTTGATACTAGAATAAATAAATTTAGATTCATATTGATTGAATTGATATTGATTCAATTAATATGAAGGGACAGTTCTTTAAAATAGTCCTTTAAAGGATTTAAAAAACAGTAGCTCTTAAAAAGCTATAAACAATACGCATATGTAAAAAAAATACAAAAATACAAAATATAGTTTGAAAAAACTCAAAATTGATATATAATATATATAGAAGTAGAAAAGGTGTATTTAAAATTTTATCTTCCGGGGATTGATTTTAAATTTATATCTTTTAAGTGTTCAAAAATGCTTGTGTTAATTATTGATGTTTTAACTTGTTAAAATAGACAATCATTGAAGTATAAAAAAGAAGACATATAATAATAAGTTGTTAAGTGCTAGAAATAATTACTTAAGAAATTTGAACTTATTATTGGAAATGTATTTTTACAAGTTAATGTAACCTCTATATGATGAATGAATCATATTTGTAAACCACACTGTTACTATAACTATAGGAAATGACACAATATATTATAAGTTCTTATTGGGAAATATTAAAAATAATTAGTTTAAAAGTATTTGTTATAAATTTAGAAAAAAGTTCATTGTTAGTCAAAGCATAAAATCTAAATAACAAATGTGATCAACAGAGGCAAAGACAAACATGATGTATATAAAATTGTTGGTGATACTTATTTATTTAAAAACTTATTTATTTCATTTGATAGTGTATTAATTATAGGATAGTTGACAATTAAGTGATGCATTAATATTTATATGCTATTTTAATGGCACATACAAAATCCAGTGAAATATATGTACATTTTTTCATTAATATTTTGATAAGTATGTAAAAGTCCTATTATATAGGGCTTTTATTGTTTTAGATTATATAATAGTGGCTAATTTGCATTTATATGTAATCAGGAGTATTATAATAAGTGACAAAAATAATAAGCATTTTTAGAGATATACTACAAGTAGAGGGGGAAAAGTAAGTATGTTCTTAGAAATGAGAAGAAAAGAAAAAGAAATTACCAAAGATAAATGTGAAGAAATATTATATAAAGGTGAATATGGTGTTTTATCAACTATTGGATTGAATGGGTATCCTTATGGAACACCACTTAATTATGTTTATTTTGAAGGAAATATTTATTTTCATAGTGCAATAGATGGTCATAAATTAGAGAATATTAAAGAAAACAACAAGATTTGTTTTTCGGTTGTGGGGGATGTAGAGCTAATACCAGAAAAATTTACAACTAAGTATGAAAGTGTTGTTATATTTGGGGAAGCAACTGTAATTAAGGGGAAAGAAAAGGTTGATGCCTTACTTGCTTTAATTAAAAAATATTCAAATGATTACTTGATTGAAGGAGATAAATATATACTTAAAGATAGTAATGTTACAGAAGTGATAAGAATAAGTGTAGATCATATGACAGGTAAAGCGTCGAAATAAATAAAAAAATCTGTTTAATTATCATAATAAATATAAGATGTATACAACTTTTTTTGCAAGCAATAAGGACTGAATATAGTATAAGCTATTTTCAGTCCTAGTATATGTTTCGATTCATTATGGGGGGAATCAAAACTCTTATTGTCTAATTAATATATTAATTAGATAATGCTATTATATAATAAAATCAGGAATAATTCGAGCTTTGGCTACGTATACATTGAGAAAATTTAATCTAATTAAAAAAAATCGTCAAAAAACATAAAAAATATGAATCAAATATGTGAAAATATACAAGTATATTTTGTGAAAGTTATACATAATAACCTTAAAAAGTAGTTATTATTTTAAATTTCAAATATAAGTTTGATAAAACTATACTAAGATAAAATAATATGGAGGACATGTATGGATTATAAAGTAGTTAAATTTGAAGTATTTATACCAGAAGAATTTGTGGAAGAACTTAGAAATGAATTAAATAAAGTGCATGCTTTAACTGTAGATGGAATATATGATAATTGTATGGCGGTTTCTAAAGTAAAAGGATCTTGGAGACCTTTAGAAAATGCTAATCCTTATGAGGGTGTAATTGGTGAGATTTCGGAAGAAGAAGAATGTAAGGTAGAGTTTACTTGTAGATATGAAATTAGTAAAGAGGCGATTAAAGTAATTAAAAGAGTACATCCTTATGAAACACCGGTTATAAATATATTACCCAACTTGATTTTTGATATATAGGATTCCATCTTAAAAATTAACTTATACCTATTATTTATTCATTCATTTGATAGTTAGTTTTAAAAATAATTGAAATGTGTGATGATAAAATATATAAAATGTGATAAAATTAAAATAACGTAAGCGCTTACTCTTAATTATAAGATTAATTTGTAAGAGTTAAGCTAGAGTTAATATATATTAGGAGAGATCTCCATGAAGATAACAATTAGCGATGTTGCATTAAAGGCAGGGGTATCAGTAGCTACGGTATCAAGAGTTGTGAATAATCAAGTAGGATATTCAGAGAAAACTAAAGAAAAAGTTCTTAAAGTAATAGAAGAGTTAAATTATACGCCTAATGCAATTGCAAGGGGACTTGCTAGTAATAGCAGTTCTACAATAGGAGTATTAGTACCATATATACCAACAAATATTGTTTCAACTATTATAAAAGGATTAGAAACTTCGGCTAGCGACAAAGGATATAGTATTATAATTTCTAATACTGGGATTGATGGTGAAAGAACAGGTAAATGTTTGGGGCTTATGAGTGAAAAAAGAGTTGATGGCATAATTATAGTTAGTGAGCCTATTCATGATGAATACTATAAAATTTTAGAATTAATGAATATACCTGCAATACTAGTATCAACTCTTTCATATAAATATGAAGTGCCATTTGTAAAGGTAAATGATGAAAAAGCGGCTTATGATGCTGTACAATATTTGATTAGTAAAAATCATCGAAACATTGCAATGATAAGTGGTTGTGAGGATGATTTAATAGCTGGAAAACCAAGACTTGAAGGATATATTAATGCTTTGACTGAAAATAATATTAATATAAATAAAAGATTGATAAAGTATGGAGATTTTTCCTACAAAAGTGGCAAAACATGCATGGAAGAGCTAATTTCACAAGAAAGAAATAATTTTACTGCTGTTTTTGCAGCAAGTGATGATATGGCTATTGGTGCATTGAAGGCGGCGTACTATAATAATATTAAAGTACCTGAAGATGTTTCAATTATGGGATATGATAATACTCAAATTTCTGAGATGGTAACACCAGCATTAACAGTGATTTCTCAACCCTTTGAGGAAATGGGTAAAGTTGCAGCTAGTAATTTGATTAAAATTATAGAGAAAAGTAATGTAGTTAAAAACACTATTTTAAAGCATGAAATTATTGAAAGAGAGTCAGTTGAAAAGTTAATATAGCTTTTTAACTTTTGTTTTGAATTTAACGTAAGCGCTTACTCTGGATAATAAAAGATAGACTCGAATAAGCAAATAAGTAAATAAATAAGCAATTAATTAGTAAATCAATTAATTAGTAAATCAATTAATTAGTAAATCAATTAATTAATAAGTCAATTGCGAAAGTAAACTGAAGAAGTAAATTAAGAAATTAATCAAGGAATTAATTAACATTAATAAAAGGAGAGAGTAGAAATGAAAAAGGCCTGGTGGAAAGAAAGTGTGGTATATCAAATTTATCCAAGAAGTTTTATGGATTCAAATGGTGATGGAGTTGGAGATTTAAAAGGAATAATTCAAAAATTAGATTATTTAAAAAATTTAGGGATTGATATTATATGGATAAGCCCTATTTATAAATCACCAAATGACGATAATGGGTATGATATAAGTGATTATAGAGATATAATGGATGATTTTGGAACTATGGATGATTTTCATCAGTTACTTAAAGAAGCTCATGATAGAGGTTTAAAAATAATGATGGATCTAGTTGTAAATCATAGTTCGGACGAGCATTATTGGTTTAAAGAAAGTAGAAAATCAAAAGATAATCCATATAGAGATTATTATATTTGGAAAAAAGGTAAAGACAGTTTAATAGATGAATTATATCAAAAAGAATATATATATGAAGAAAAACAGTTAAGTAAGGGGATAGAGCTTGAGCCACCAACTAATTGGGAAGCTTGTTTTAGTGGTTCCGCATGGCAGTACGATGAAGCAACAAAAGAATATTATTTGCACTTATTTTCAAAAAAGCAACCAGATTTAAATTGGGAGAATGAAAAATTAAGAAAAGAAGTTTATGATATGATGCACTTTTGGTTAAAAAAAGGTGTTGATGGATTTAGGATGGATGTAATAACTTTTATTTCAAAAGACCAATCTTATGGAGAAGGAATTATTAGAGAAGGGAAAAAATACGGGGACGGGTCCCGGTTTTATGTATCAGGACCAAGGGTGCATGAATTCTTAAGAGAAATGAATGAAGAAGTCCTAAGTAAATACAATTTGGTAACAGTAGGGGAAGCTCCAGGAGTGGGTGTAGAGGATGCATACAATTATGTTGGAGAAGATAGAGAAGAATTAAATATGCTTTTTCAGTTTGAGCATGTGGAAATTGGCGGTGGTGAAAAAGGTAAATGGAGCAATAAACCTTGGAAACTAAGTGAATTAAAAGGAATTCTTACAAAGTGGCAAAAGGGCTTAGAGAATAAAGGTTGGAATAGCTTGTACTGGAACAATCATGATCAACCACGTGCAGTTTCAAGGTTTGGTAATGATAAAGAATTTAGAATAGAAAGTGCAAAAATGTTAGGGACATGTCTTCACATGATGCAGGGAACTCCTTATATTTATCAAGGAGAAGAATTGGGAATGACAAATGTAGCTTTTGAATCTATTGAAGATTATAAAGACATCGAAATTATTAATTATTATAATGAAGAAATTAATAATTATGGATCGGATGCTAAAGATATTTTAAAGTCTATATATGCTAGAGGACGTGATAATGCGCGTACTCCAATGCAGTGGGATGATAGTGAAAATGCAGGGTTTACTAAGGGAAATCCTTGGATTAATATTAATGAAAATTATAAAGAAATTAATAGTAAAGAATCATTAAATAATCAAGATTCTATATATTATTATTATCAAAAACTTATCAAATTAAGAAAAGAAAATAAAATAATTGTATATGGGAGTTATGATTTGATTTTACCAGAACACGAGAAGATTTTTGCATTTACAAGAACTTTTGAAAACCAAAAACTTGTTGTTGTTTGCAATTTTTCATGTGAGCAAGTGGAATTTGAATTACCAGAAAATATTAATTATAAAGAAAAGAATTTATTAATACAAAATTATAATGCAAACAAAGAAAAAGAAAAAGAAAAAGATAAAGATAATGGTAATGGTGAAAATCAAGATTGTATAGAAAAATTTGAACTTAAACCTTATGAGGCAAGAGTGTATATTTTAGAAATTTAAAATAACCGGGGACAGGACCTATCATTTCATAGAATGATAGGTCCTGTCCCCACTAAATTCATTAGAAATTTACCTAGTAACTAACAATTTTTATGTTATTATGTTATTATAGTCATAATGAAATATGGTGTTTAAGATACTTAAATAAATTTTAATAAATTTAAATAAATTCACACAAAGGAGAATAAATTATGAGAGACAATTTAATAAGTATAGTAATAATGATAGTATCATTCTTTACATTTAGAAGTATATATAGAAAGTTTAGGGTTAAAGAAAGAATAAATAAAAAGATAAAATTAGATACTTCTTTTAAAGTTTTAAACTTTAATGCAATAGTTATAATAGTGCTATTTTTAGTTGGTATGTTAATTAGTTATTTGCTAGGAGTTTCATTGGAGGGACCATATAGAATATATTCGTCAATATTATTGGGATTGTTGGTTACTAATCAACAAGAGTTAGAAATAAAAAATGACAAGAAAAAGGGAAAAATTTAATAGAATAAAGCGAAAAGAAAATATAAATAATAATTTACAATTCATTTAAAAAATAGTATAATAATATAAAATATTAATATTTAACAAATAGAGCAGGCGATACATTTATATTTAATGTGTGGGGCTGGGCCAGCAATTACTGGCAGCAGGGAAAATACCTGTGGGACTATAATCTAAAAAATTATGGTGCCACAGGTATTTTTTTATAAAAATTTTATATTAATAAACCGAAGAATATTAAAAAAAAAAATTATTTTACAATTTTTGAGGAGGGTTTATTGTGGATAATGAATTATTGAGGTGTTCACAAGCAAAAAAAGTTACATGGGTAGGATTTTTAGTAAATTCATTTTTGACAGCTTTAAAACTATTTGCTGGATTTACAGGTAATAGTGGGGCAATGATTGCTGATGGTGTTCATTCATTATCAGATTTTCTTACGGATATAGTAGTGTTGGTGGGTTTTAACTTTATAGAGAAACCAGAGGATGAGGACCATAATTATGGTCATGGCAAATATGAGACTTTTGCAACAATAATAATAAGTATATTCTTATTAATAGTAGGTGTAGGTATATTTAAGACAGGTTTTGAGAAAATAATAAGCATAATAAATGGTAGTGAATTATCTAGACCAGGGGTTAGGGCTTTATTTGCAGCAATGATATCAATTATAAGTAAAGAATTATTATATCGATATACAATTAGAATAGGTAAAGATATTAATAGTTCCGCTGTTATTGCAAATGGTTGGCATCATAGATCGGATGCATTTTCTTCCGTAGGAACACTTTTGGGAATAGGTGGTGCACTGATTTTAGGACACAAATGGATCATACTAGACCCTTTGGCTTCGATTATTGTTAGTTTATTTATTTTTAAAGTAGCTGCTGAGATATTTGCACCGGCTATGAATGAACTTATGGAGAAATCTTTGGAAGAAGATGAGAAAAAACAGATTATAGAAATTATTAGTGAATGTGACGAAATTGAAAGCTATCATCAGTTAAGGACGAGAAAAATAGGTTGCAAGGTGGCTATAGAATTTCATATTTTAGTTAATGCAAATATTAATATTGCAGAGGCTCATGGAATTGCTACCAAAGTGGAAAATAAGATAAAAGATATTTTTGGGAGATTAAGTATTGTAACAATTCATATAGAACCATATTTGGATAGTGAAATTATAAAATATGTATAGGTATTTTATAAAGTGTCCGTGTGAAAGTTGAGTTATTAACAAAGCACTAGGGGCAGGTTGTCCAATACCATGATTATTAACGCTTTTGCATCTAATAATCATGTAGATGTCATAATTGCAATGGGGTTTGCTATTATGGGAGGGACTTTGGCAGGAACGGTAGGGTCTTCTTTAACAAAAATTATTAGAAAAAAGCATACAACTAAGAGTGAAGTAGAAGACAACTTGTTTTAGATACTGAACAGAATTAATATATATGAGAGAGAAAGGAAATGGTATTTTTAAGAAGAATATAGTATGATAGATATAATAATTTACAAATGTTTAAAGGAGCATACTATGCTATTAAATAGAAATGATGTTCAAAAGATTGTTAATCGGGTAGTTAGTATTCTAGGAAAAAATATTAATATAATGGATCAAAATGGCATAATTATTGGGTCAGGAGATGAGCTTAGAGTAAATGATTATCATGAGGCTGCTAAAATTTCGGCTCAGGAAAAAAGAGAAATAATTGTTACTGAGGAAAATAAAAATTTATACAAAGGGAGCCAACCAGGAGTAAATATTCCTATTTATCACAATAATCAGGTTCAAGGGGTAGTAGGTATTACTGGAGAAAAGGCTGAAACACAAGGGTATGGACAATTGGTAAAAGAATTAGTGGAATTAATGATAAGTGAAATTGAGCAAAAGAAAACAGAACAATTTAAAGTGAGGGCTATGGAAGAATTTGCAAAGGAATTAATAAAAGAGAATTCTGAAGAAGATGTTGAGATTTTAAAGTGGCGAGCTCAGTTAGTAGGTTTTGATTTAAAGCAAGAAAGAAGAGTAATATTATGCGATATAATAAATTTTAAAGAAGCTATAGAAGACTTGAAATCCAAAGATTCATTGGAATCCTTGGATTCTTTTAAAATTGATATAAAAGAGGAACAGAAAAAAACTTTAGTAATGCCACAAGATACTTTGGAGATAAAAATTCAAAAGCTAAAGCAAAAGGTAATTGAGTTAATTCAAAGTTTAAGTAATAGAAAATTTGATTTAGTATTTAATTTATATCAAGATAGATTTGTAATTTTAACATCAAGTAAGGAGAATCCACTGGAATATTGTGAAAGAATTAGAAATAAAGTAATGAAAAACACAAAATTAGATTTGGTTATGGGTATAGGAGATAAATGTTCCCATATTAATGAATATAATAAATCATTTAATCTGGGAATAAGCTTATTAAGAGTAGGGACAGGTACTGATTATTTCCTTGAATCTAGTCTTAAACTTGATAAAAAAATATTTGGTTATAATGATTACAGTATGTATCTTTTATATGAAAATATTGCAAAAACAACAAAAGATATTTATCTTAAAGAGTATAGAAAATTATTCTATGACATGACCAATAATACTAGCATAAAGGAATTACTTGCCACAGTTAAAGTATATTTTTTGAATGATATGAGTATAAAAATAACCAGTGATAAAATGTTTATACATAGAAATACTATAATATACAGATTTAAAAAATTAAAAGATAATTATGATATAGATGTAACGAATTCGTATGAGTGTATGAAACTTTATACTGGGATTATTATATATGAACTTGAACAATTACAGCAAAATTAGTTATGGTGCACAAAGTATATTAAAACACACAGGGATTTCTTGTGTGTTTTATATATTTTATAAACAAATCTTAGGGAGTATAATATAATTATAAAGTATTATATTTTAATTTTAATATTGAATTGAAACATGAAGGTTGAAAACATAATAAAGGATAAGAATAAAAACTCAAAGTGTGAATAAAAATAACTTAAAAATATATGAGGAGTGATATAAATGAAGTTTGTTATAGCACCAGATTCATTTAAAGGAAGTTTAACAGCAGAAGAGGTGGCAGAGTCCATTAAAAAAGGAGTACAAAAGGTTTTTCCAGATTCGGAAATTATAACAATACCTATGGCCGACGGTGGAGAGGGAACTGTGCAGTCTTTGGTGGATTATACTAAAGGACATATTAAAAAACTTATAGTTAAGGATCCTTTATTTAGAGATGTGGAGGCATTTTACGGGATTTTAGGTGATAAACAAACTGCTGTTATAGAAATGGCTGCGGGGTCAGGTCTTCCACTTTTAACAAAAGCAGAAAGAAATCCTATGAAAACTACAACTTATGGAACGGGACAAATAATAAAAGATGCATTAGATATGGGGTGCAGAGATTTTATAATAGGAATTGGGGGAAGTGCTACTAATGATGGAGGAGCTGGAATAGTTCAATGTCTAGGGGGTAGTTTTAAAACAAAGGATGGCAATGAAATTCCCTTTGGTGGAGAAGGTTTGGAATTTATAGATTCTATAGATTTATCTAATTTTGATGAAAGAATAAAGGAGTGTAAAATTACAGTAGCTTGTGATGTGGATAATCCTTTGATTGGTAAGAAAGGAGCCTCTGTAGTATTTGGACCGCAAAAGGGTGCTAATAAAGAGATGGTTAAAAAGTTAGATGAAAACTTAGAACATTATGCTGATAAGATTATGGAGTTTAATGAAATAGAAATCAAAAATTATCCAGGGGCTGGAGCAGCAGGTGGACTTGGTGGAGGATTATTGGCATTTTTCAATGCTAAATTAGAAAAGGGAATTGATATAGTTATAAAAACTGTAAATTTAGATACAGCTATAAAAGATGCGGATTATGTGTTTACTGGAGAAGGAATGATGGATTTCCAAACACAATTTGGTAAAACACCTTACGGAGTAGCTAAAACTGCTTTAAAATATAATATTCCGGTAATAGGAATAGCGGGTGGGCTAGGAAAAGATTATATGGAATTATTAGATAAAGGATTTAATTCAGTGTTTTCTATTACTGACAGGCCTATGACATTAGAGGAAGCCATTTTAAATTCTCATGTATTGGTAGAGAATACAGCAGAGAGAATTGCAAGAATGTTGAAAATTATAAAATAATAAATTAAAGAGATTCCTTTTTACAGTTTGAAAACTATAAAAAGGAGTCTCTTTTTTTAGCTATGATTAAAAATATGCATAAGGGCATTTAAAAAATACACAAACAACAATAATAAAATCAAAAATATTACAAATTTTAGAAAAGTATGGTATAATTGCAAATATAAAAAGGAATAAAATGTAATAAAAAATATATATAATATCATGGAGGGATACTAATGCAAAAGGATGATAGACTAGATTTAAGGGACTATTTACATATTATAAAGAAAAAAATAATGGTAATTATCACAATAACATTTTTAACAACATTAATAGGGGGTATTTATAGTTTTTATGTTTTAAAGCCTACATATTATTCAAGTATGAGTGTTATTATTGGTAAAACAGTGAGTGTTGACGGTAATATATCTATGGATATAAATGATGTAACCATGTATGTTAAAGCTTTAGAAACTTATATACAAATTGCTAAATCAGAAGATGTTGCAGAAGGAGCTAGGGGAATTTTAGGAGATAGATATTCTTCGGGTCAACTTATGGGGATGTTATCTGTGGGAGCACAATCAAATACTCAAATCATGAATATAACAGTTCAAGCTGGGAATGAAGAGGAAGCGAAAGAAATAGTACTTGCTATTACTCAATCATTTAAAGAAAATGCTGAAAAACTTATCCCAAATGGAAACATAAAGATTTTTCAAAATCCAAGATCATTTCAAGATTCAGTAAATAAAATTAAAATAATTTTATATAGTTTTATATTAGGGTTATTAATATCAATTACATTAGTATTTCTTTTGGATTTTTTAGATAACACTATCAAGACTAAGGAAGAAGTAGAAAAATTCATCGGTTTACCTGTGATAGGATTAATACCTAAAATAACCGAAAAAGTGTATTTAATTGTAAAAAGCAATCCTAGTAGTATAGCAGCTGAAGGGTTTAGAACACTTAGGACAAACATTCAGTATTCTTCAATTGATAAAAAGATAAGAACAATAGTAGTTACAAGTGCAGGTCAAGGAGAAGGTAAAACACAAGTTTCTGGAAATCTTGCGTTGACTATGGCAAATTTAGAAAAAAAAACAATAATAATAGATTGTGATATGAGAAGGCCTAATGTGCATAGAAAATTTAGAATTTCTAATGAAATTGGATTATCAGATATATTAAGTGAACAAGCAGAGTTTGAAGAGGTTGTGCACAGCTATGATAAGCATCTTTGTGTGATTCCATCAGGACCAATGCCCCCCAATCCCGCAGAAATGTTAAATTCAATTAAAATGAAGTTTTTTATTGAAAAACTAAAAAATGATTTTGACTATATAATTTTAGATACCCCCCCAGTTATTCCGGTAACAGATGCACAGGTTATAGCTAATGAAGCAGATGGAGTTATTTTGGTAGTTGCCTCAAATGAAGCAGATAAGGATGCAGTAGTTAGAGCTAAAGAACTATTATTAAAGGTAAGAGCTAATATACTAGGTGTAGTTTTAAATAAGATTGAATTTAGTAAAGGAAAAGGATATTGGTATAATTATGAATACTATTATTCCTATGGTAGTAGTAATAAGCATAAAAATACAAAATCTAAAAGATTAAAGCAAAAATCAATATAATATATACAAAATAGTAGTATAAAAACAATTTATACTACTATTTTTATTTTACTGAAAAAAGTTTAATGTAAGTATTAAATTTTTTGAAAAAAAGTTCAACGAATGAAGTAAAGATTTATCAGTATATGTTTTAATATAGGATTAAACACAGCAAATACAAGATAATATGAGCAAATGATAGTATATATAAGTATATAAAAAATAATTCAACTGAATACCCCAAAAACACCGTATATGAGGTAAAATAAAACAATACAATAAATGTAAAAAAAATACAATGATGTTATACTTTGCTTAATGTTAAAATATGGAATAAGAGATTTGTAAATAAAAAATAAATAATATATATATATGATAACTATAGTATTTTTGTATGAAAAAATAAAAAAATTATTAAGGTCAGCAAATAGTAAAATGAATAAAATATAAAATTTATTAATGAGGGATGTGGACAAAATATGAAAAAATTATTTAATAAAATAAAAATCCGGCAGAAAAAAATTATATTGTTGATTTCTGACATTATTTTTGTGAACGTTGGATATTTATTTGTACTATTTTTATTTAATGAAAGATACAAAGGAATTTTTATAACAGCATTTTTAGTAACTAGTATTTATATATCCATATTCACATTATTTAGATTATACGACAGTTTATGGAAGGTTGCAGGTTCTTATGAGTTCTTTAATGTTATAAAAGCAAATTTATTATCATGGGGAATATTTTACGGTGTAAATTTTTATATGATGAATTCAAAGTTTGATTTTGTTATATATTTTATATTCTTTATTTTTACTTTGAGTTTAACTTTTTCTTTTAGAATATGTTATAGATTCTTAAGAAGATATATGATTTTTAGTTATGGCAATTCAAGTAATTGTTGCAAGGTTGAAAAAAGAGTAATGATAATAGGGGCAGGATATACAGGCAGCTTGATTATAAAAGAAATGCTATCAAACAAACAAGATGGTTATAACCCTGTAGTTATTATAGATGATGATAAAAGTAAATGGGGAAATTATATTAATAAAGTAAAAATAGTTGGTGGCAGAAATAAAATTATTCCAACAGCAATTAGTGAAAATATCGATGTTATTGTAATTGCCATAGCTAAAATTCAACAAACTAATAAAAAAAGCATTATAAATATTTGCAAAAATACTGGTTGTAAATTGAAGATAATACCTTCCTATAATGAAATTTTAAATGAAAAAGTATTTTTAAGCAAAATTAGAGATGTAAATGTTGAAGATTTATTGGGGAGAGATCCAGTACAACTAGATATGGAAAACATCAGTGATTATATTAAGGATAAAACAGTATTGGTTACTGGTGGCGGGGGTTCCATAGGTTCTGAAATATGTAGACAAGTTTCTAAATTTAAACCTAAAAAACTTTTAGTATTAGACATATACGAGAACAACGCTTATGACCTTCAAAATGAATTAAAGACAACTTATTCAGAACTAGATATGCAGGTAATTATAGCATCAGTTAGAGATAAAAACAGGTTGGAGAATATATTTGCCAAATATAGACCAGAAGTCGTTTTTCATGCAGCAGCGCATAAACATGTGCCATTAATGGAAGAAAATCCAGGTGAAGCTATCAAAAATAATATTTTTGGAACATTGAATACAGCAGAGTGTGCTGATAAATTTGGAGTTAAAAAATTTGTTTTGATATCTACTGATAAAGCAGTAAATCCTACAAATATAATGGGGGCAACAAAGCGTGTTTGTGAAATGATAGTACAATCAATGAATAATATAAGTGAAACAAGTTTTGTGGCGGTACGTTTTGGAAATGTATTAGGAAGTAACGGTTCAGTAATACCACTTTTTAAAAACCAAATTAGAAGTGGAGGACCAGTAACCTTAACTCACAAAGATATAATTAGATTCTTTATGACTATACCAGAAGCGGCACAGCTAGTACTTCAAGCAGGAGCATATGCCAATGGGGGAGAAATCTTTGTTTTAGATATGGGTCCGGCAGTTAAAATATATGATTTAGCATGTGATCTTATCAAGCTATCAGGACTTGAACCAAACAAAGATATAAAAATAGAAATTACAGGATTAAGACCTGGAGAAAAGCTTTATGAGGAATTATTAATGGATGGGGAACTAAATGGACAAACTAAACATAACAAAATATATATAGGTAAAGTAAGTAATACTGATTTCTATAGATTAAGAAATAAACTTAATAGGATTAGATTGATAATAAGCAACGAGGATGATGAACTCATATATGCTATTATGAAAGATTTAGTTCCAACATTTAATCCAAAATGTATGCAGATAAATAGTAATAATGAAGAATTTGATTTTGATTTAGAAGAAGGTAATGTAGCAGTTACTTTAGAATAATGTGAGATTGGAGTGGGTGTTATGGGAGAAAAAAGAATTTATTTAGCTTCCCCTCATATGGGCGGATGTGAAGAAAGTTTTGTAAAAAATGCATTTGAAACAAATTGGATTGCCCCTTTGGGGCCACATGTTGATGGTTTTGAGAAAGAAGTTGCGAGTTTAGTTGGAATAAAGTCTGCAGCTGCGTTATATTCTGGTACTGCTGCAATACATATGGCTTTAAAATACTTAAATGTTTCAAAAGGAGACATAGTATTTTGTTCCTCTTTAACATTTTCTGCTAGTTGTAATCCTATTATTTATGAAGGGGCTATACCAATTTTTATAGACTCAGAATTAAATAGTTGGAATATGTGTCCAGAAGCTTTAAGCCAAGCTTTTGAGGAATGTGAGAAAAACAATATTCTACCAAAAGCGGTTGTTGTAGTTAATTTATATGGACAAAGTGCTGATTTTGATAAGATAACAGAAATTTGTAATAAGTATAAAGTACCAATAATAGAAGATGCAGCTGAATCATTAGGTGCAAAATATAAAGGTAAATATAGCGGCACAATTGGAGAATTTGGAGTATATTCTTTTAATGGAAATAAAATAATAACTACCTCAGGAGGTGGAATGATAGTATCAAACAATGAAGTAGCTATTAAAAAGATAAAATTTTGGTCAACTCAAGCAAGGGATAGTGAAAGATATTATCAACATAGTGAACTTGGATATAATTATAGGTTGAGTAATGTATTAGCAGGGATAGGAAGAGGCCAACTTCAAGTTTTAAATCAAAGAATAAGTCAAAAGAAACACATATATGAAACTTATAGAAAACAATTTTCAGATATTGAAGAAATTGAAATGATGCCTATTGCAAAATATGGAGAACCTAATTACTGGCTTTCTGTAATCACATTAAAAGAATGGAGTAAAGTCAAACCAATAGATATAATTTTGGAACTAGAAAAAGAAAATATAGAAGCTAGATTAGTTTGGAAACCTATGCATTTACAACCGTATTATTATAAAAACAAGTTTTATTCAACTAAAAATCACAATGAGAGTATAGCAGAGGATATTTTTAATAGAGGAATTTGTCTACCTTCAGACACTAAAATGACAGAAGAAATATTGTTAAAAGTAATTCAAGTAATAAAGAATCAGTTTAATAGATAATTTTTATATCTTTTTTTAAGAAGTAAATAAAATATTGAGAGGAGGAAACTTTATTATTAAGAGATTAGTTGATTTAATGTTTAGCTTTATAGCTCTAGTTACATTTTCTCCATTATTCATAATAGTAGGAATTTTAGTATATGTAAAGTTTGGAGCCCCAATTATATTCTCTCAAAATAGAGTTGGGAAAAATGGAAATATTTTCAGAATGTATAAATTTAGAACTATGTTAAATTCCAAGAATAGTGAAGGGAATTTACTTTCTGATGAAGAAAGGCTAACTTCTTTTGGAAAATTTTTAAGAAGTACAAGTCTTGATGAATTACCAGAGCTGATAAATGTATTAAAAGGTGATATGAGTTTGATAGGACCTAGACCACTGTTGGTTGAATATATTCCATTGTATAGTGAAAAGCAATTTAAAAGACATGATGTGCTACCAGGTTTATCTGGGTGGGCTCAAATTAATGGTAGAAACACAATATCATGGAAGGAGAAATTTGAACTTGATATTTGGTATGTTGAAAATCAATCATTCGTATTGGATCTAAAGATTATGATGTTAACAATAAAAAAGGTATTTATAAGAGAAGGTATAGATCAAAGTTATGGGGTTACAATGGAAAAATTTAATGGGGTAAATTAAAAAGAGGTATTTAAATGAAAGATATATTGATTATTGGTGCAGGAGGAGTTGGAAAAGAGACAGCATGGATTATAGAACAAATTAATGAAGCGAAGAAAACGTGGAATATTATAGGTTTTATTGATGACAATCAGGAAATTCAACACAAAAATATTAATGGATACCAAGTTGTTGGAAGATGCGTTGATGTAAAAAGATATAAGGGAGCCAGGGTAGTATGCGCTATAGCTAACTATAAAGTAAAGAAACAAATTGTAAGTAGAGTACAAATTTATGGAAACGAGTTTGTGAATATAATTCATCCATCAGTATACATATTAAAATCTAATCATATAGGCCAAGGAAACATTATTTATCCAGGAGTTGTTTTAACAACAAATATTTCTATTGGAAATCATATAATTATAAGTCCTAAGTGTGGAATTGGACATGAGTCAAATATTAATGATTATAGCTCTATTCTTTGGAATGTAAATATCTCAGGGAATGTGACAATTGAAGAAGGATGTTTTATTGGAACAGGAGCAACTATTCTTCAAAACATTAATATTTGTAGAGAATCGATAATAGGTGCTGGGTCTGTAGTATTAAAGGATATAGAAGAAAAATGTGTTGTAGTTGGAGTTCCTGGTAAAGTGATTAAGAAAATTAATGTATAAATAATTTAGCACATATTAGGTTAATAATTCACAAGATATAGCTACATAATATACAGGAAGTTGCTACAACAAAAGCAGCGCTAGGGTAGGTGACGATTAAAATGAAAAAAATCTTATATGTCACAACAGTAAGTAGAACAATAAATGCTTTCCTTGTGCCGCATATAGAAATGTTACTAGATAACGGGTATCAGGTTGATTGTGCTTGTAATATAGACAAGCCTTTTAGTAGTAAGTTGGTAGATCGTGGAGTTAGGGTATTTGATGTTCCTTATCAAAGAACTCCCTTTAACATAAAAAATTTAAAAGCATTAAAGGAATTGCAAAAGTTACAGATAGAAAATCAATATGATATGATTCATGTCCATACACCGGTGGCATCTTTCTACACCAGATTATTAAAACGTAAATTCCAAAATGTAAAAATGGTTTATACCTGTCATGGGTTTCATTTCTATAAAGGGGCGCCACTCATTAATTGGGCATTATTCTACCCAGCAGAAAAATTAGCTGCTACATTGACAGACACATTAATTACTATTAATGAAGAAGATTATCAAAATGCTTTGAAACTAGGAATTAAAGCTAATAAGGTATTTAAAGTCCATGGGGTTGGTGTAGGTGAACTGGCTTTTACTGTGAAAGAAAGTAATATTAGAGAAGAATTAAATTTAGAGGATAGTGATTTTATAATTACTGTTGTTGCGGAATTAAATAAAAATAAGAATCATATACAAATAATTGATGCGATAAGAGAAATAAAGGATGAGTATAAGAATATAAAGGTTTTGTTTGTAGGTGACGGAAAATTAATAGGACATTTAAGGAATACTATAAGTAAATATGGTCTTGAAGATAATATTCATATATTAGGTTTTAGAAATGATGTACCAGATATAATTAAACACTCAGATGTTATAGGGTTATTTTCTAAGAGAGAGGGACTTCCAAGGTGTTTGATGGAAGGGATGATGTGTGGTAAACCATTAATTACTTCTAATAATAGAGGCACAAGAGAGTTGGTTATATCCAACAAGAATGGTTATTTGTTAAAAAATGATGATGTAAATATGACTAATAAGGCAATCATAAATTTATATAAAAACAAAGAAAATATAATTTGCATGGGAGAAAAGTCAAGAGAATTAGTGCAAAAGTACACATTGAAAAACGTTTTAAACCAACTAACTGAAATTTATCAAAGTATTTAAAAAGGATGGGAAAAATGGATAAACCTCTTAGAATTCTGCATGTTGTAGTGAATATGAATCGTGGTGGTGCCGAAACACTAATAATGAATCTTTATAGAAATATGGATCGTTCTAAGATTCAGTTTGATTTTTTAACATGTAAAGAAGGGGTTTTTGATAAGGAAATATTAGAAATGGGTGGAGCAATAAATAGAATCCCCTATGTGACAGATGTGGGTCATTTTGAATATATAAAGGCTCTAAATAAGTTTTTTGTTACTCATCCAGAGTATAAAATAGTTCATTCACATATGGATAAAATGAGTGGTTTTATACTTCGAGCCGCAAAAAAAGCTGGAGTTTCCATGCGTATAGCCCATAGTCACAATACTAGTAGCGAGGGAAGCATAGCTGCGAAAATGTACAAATGGTACTCAGGAATTTCTATTAATAAGGATGCAACGCAGTTTTTAGCATGTTCAAATGAGGCATCTAAATGGTTATTTGGGAAAAAATCAAGAAGTTCATTGGTGCTTAAAAATGGTATTGAGTTAGATGATTTTGGATTTTCGCATAAAGTTAGAAATAGTGAAAGAGAAAAAATGGGGTTGGATGAGAAAGCTCAAGTTATTGGCCATGTAGGACGTTTTTGCGAACAGAAAAACCATTCATTTATTATTGATATATTTGATGAGCTTTTAAAGATTAATCCCAATGCTGTACTTATTTTAGTAGGTGATGGACCATTACGAACAAAAATTGAAAGTAAGGTCACAGATATGGGATTAACTAATAGTGTTAAGTTTCTAGGGGTTCGCGGTAATGTAAATGAATTATTGCAAGCTTTTGATTCCTTTATATTCCCATCCTTACATGAGGGTTTGCCAGTGACACTAGTTGAGGCACAAGCATCAGGATTATCTTGTTTTATTTCCGAGGCAATTACACCAGAAGTAAATATGGAAACTGGGTTGATAAATTATTTGCCAATTAATGATAAATATCAGTGGGTTGAAAAAATAAATGCTATTGATAAAGATTTCCCTCGTGAGATAGCACACCATGCTTTAAATAAAAAGGGATACGATATAAAAAATACAGCTAAAGTCATTGAGAGACTTTATTTAGAAGGGTGAGGTGATTTATATGAAAAAGCTGACAGTTTTTACCCCAACTTATAACAGAGCATATTGTCTTAGTAAGTGTTATGAGAGTTTAAAAGAACAAACCTCAAAGGAATTTGTTTGGCTAATTATAGACGATGGGTCTACTGATGACACAAAAGCATGGGTAAATGCTTGGATTTTAGAAAATCAGATACAAATAAGATATTATAAACAAGAAAATATGGGTATGCATGGAGCACATAATACTGCTTATGAACTCATTGATACTGAGTTAAATGTGTGTATTGATTCCGATGATTATATGCCAGTGGATGCTGTGGAAAAAATCATTTCATTTTGGCATAAATATGGCAATGATGATGTTAGCGGTATTATAGCATTAGATGCTTATACTAACGGTTGTATAATCGGGAGTAAATTACCAGAACAATTAAAAACTTCTACACTTTTTAATTTGTATTATAAGTATGGTGTTATAGGAGATAAAAAATTAGTTTACCGTACTGAGTTAGTAAAAAAATATCCTTATCCATTATTTAAAGATGAAAGATATGTTGGATTAGCTTATAAATACTATAAGCTTGATGAACAGTATGAAATGTTACTTATGAATGAAGTACTTTGTTTTGTAGAATATTTACCCGATGGTTCCTCTATGAATATGCTAAAGCAATATCGTAAAAATCCAAAGGGTTTTGCATTTTATCGTATAGAGCTTATGAAATTATCTTTTACAAATATATTATTTAAATTTAGACAGGCTGTACATTATGTGTCAAGTAGTTTGATCTCTAGAAATAAAAGATTTATTAAGGAATCGCCATACAAAGTTATAACAGCATTGGCAGTACCTTTTGGAATATTATTGTATTGTTATATCATGAAGAATACTGAAACAGCTTAGGTTTACTTTAAGATGACACTATGAAAATAGGAGACTAATAATGAAAATTATATATATAACATTAATTTCCGTATTTATATTTGCTTCATTATCAAGATTATTTAGTGAAAAATATAAGAGCTTAGCTAAGTTTTATTATATTCTTGCGTTAGTAATGTTAGTGGCGGTCGCAGGACTTAGAACAAATATTGGAGATACTGGAATGTATGCTCATTTTTATTATCTGGCTGATAGTACAGCAGTTTTTGATGGTGGTTACGAAAGTGGTTTTGTAATATTTATATTAATTTTGAAGAGTATTTCTATGAATCCTCAATTCATGATTTTTATGACATCTTTCATAACTCATTTCTTAAATATGTTAACCATGAAAGCATATTCTACATGTGTAGAATTAGCCACTTATTTATACATTGCGTCAGGATATTATATTGCAGCAATGAATGGCATAAGACAATCATTAGTAGCAGCAGTATTATTTGCATCAACAAAATTAATTATAGATGGTAAATTTAAAATATATTTACTAGTAGTGGTGTTAATGTCTACATTTCATTGCTCAGCTTTAATTATGATTCCCATTTATTTTATTGTGAGATTAGAAGCATGGTCACCAAAGATATATAAGATAATATTTATATTTGCTATTGGCATGATATTTTTTCAGCCACTTATGGACAGAATTTTTGGTTTATTACAAAATACGAAATATGGGCAGTATAGTGATTTTAATGAAGGTGGAGCGAATGTTCTTAGAGTACTAGTTTCAGCAGTGCCAGTGATATTAGCTTATATGAGAAAAAATGAGTTGAAAGAAAAGTTGCCGGAAAGTAATGTTTTGGTCAATATGACCCTTGTGAATTTTATAATAATGAGTTTTTCATTATACAATTGGATATTTGCAAGATTTATATATTATACGCAATTATATACATTTGTAATATTGGCAATAATTATCAAAAATTGCTCTGTAAATAAAGAAAAAAACTTTTTATATTATTTATGTGTAATATTTTACTTTGTTTTTTTCTATTATGATCACGTAATAACACTTGGCATTCAATATAGAAGTAATTATTTAAACTTTTAATAAGTAGGTGAGTAGGTGAAAATGGATAATAAGAATATACCCAAGATAATTCATTATTGTTGGTTTAGTGGAAAAGAAAAACCTAATATAGTAAAAAAATGCATTTATAGTTGGAAAGAAAAATTACCTAATTATGAAATTAAAGAATGGAATGAAGACAATTTTGATATAAATATCAATATGTTTGTGAGACAAGCATATAATTCAGGAAAATTTGCATTTGTTAGTGATTATGTAAGAGTCTATGTTCTCTATAAATATGGTGGGATTTATTTGGATACTGATGTGGAAGTTTTACAATCCTTAAATAAATTTTTGGAACATGAGTCTTTTTGGGGTTTTGAAGAAAAAAATTATATTGCAACCAGCACCATTGGAGCTAGAAAAGGTAATCCATTAATAAAAGAATTTTTAGATACTTATGAAAATAAAAGGTTTGTAAAAGAAAATGGATCAATAGATACATTAACTAATGTATCGGTTGTTTCTGAGATGATTCAAGAATATGGAATAAAATTAAATGGAGAATATCAAGAAATAGAAGGGTTATGTACTATTTATCCACAAACGTATTTTTCGCCTTATGATTATATAAATTGCTATAGTAAAGCTAATGCAAATAGTTTTACAACACATCACTTTTTTAAAAGTTGGCTTCCTTTTAGTGATAGAGTAAAGACTTATTTAAAGGTATATTTAGCAAAAGTAATAGGTGGTAAGAATATTGCACTTTTAAGAAATCGCTTATTTACTAGATAAAAAGGAGGTTAATATGATTTTAAATGTAGCATATTCAACTGATAATAATTATGTTCAGCATGTAGGCGTATCTTTGATTTCTCTGTTTGAAAATAATAAAGAGTTTGATGAAATTACAGTTTATATTATTGAAAATAATATATCTGAAATAAGTAAAGTTAATATTAAGTTAATATCGGAAAAATATAATAGACAAATAAAGTTTATAGATTTTAATAAGTTTAAGGGTAATTTGAAATTAGATATTAAAAATTCTATCTCACTAAGTTCTTATGCAAGATTATTTTTAGGAAGGATTATTTCAACTAACGTTGAAAGAGTTATTTATATGGATTGCGATTCTGTTATAAATAAAAGTTTAATGGATTTATGGACTATGAACATATACCAATATTATATTGCTGGGGTTTTGGATACGGTAAGTAATGAAACAAAAGTAAAAGTTGGTATGGACTTAAAATCTCCTTATGTAAATGCAGGTATGTTATTGATAAATTTAAAAAAATGGAGAGAAGATAATATTGAGGAAAAGTTTATTGAGTTTATTGATACTTATAATGGGAAAGTATTTCATCACGATCAAGGAACAATAAATGGGGTGTTAAATAAGAAAATACTCATATTACATCCAAAGTATAATGCTATGACTACTTTTTTCACAATGAATAGAACAGATATAATTACATATTATGGGTTGAGTGATTATTATGATGAAGTGCATTTAAAGGAAGCAATAGAAGAACCAATATTTGTACACTACACCCCAGCATTTACAACTAGACCTTGGATAAAAGGGTGCAAGCATCCATTAAGAGGACTTTATGAAAAATATTTAGATATGACACCATGGAAAAATATTAAGTTACGTAGTGACAGCAGAAAAGCAGTAGAAAAGTTTGTTGCTTCTTTATATAATAATTTACCATTCAATGTTGCTAATAGAATATGTAAATCTTTATACAGATAGTTTAATTATTAGATTGGGGATACAAGTATGAAAAAAAAAATATTTATTAGTATGTATTCATTGAATATTGGTGGAGTAGAGAGAAGCTTAATAGGACTTTTGGAAACTATTGATTATTCTAAGTATGATATAGATTTGTTTCTGTATAGGCATGAAGGGGAATTTATGGAATTTATACCGAAGGAAGTTAACTTGCTTTCACAAATACCACAATATTCAACTTTTGAGAGGCCTATAAAGAATGTTATCAAAGAAGGACATGTACTATTAGGTTTTGCAAGAATTTTAGCAAAAGTGAGAAGCAAAATTAAGAGTAAAGGCTTAATAAATGAAGAAGGTACCTATAAATATATGCAATATATTTGGAGGTATTCCATTCCTTTTTTACCTACTTTAAAAAAACAATATAATCTAGCAATAGGTTTTTTAGGACCATATGATTTTTTAATCAATAAGGTAAAGGCTGAAGTTAAGATGGGATGGGTTCATACTGATTATTATACAATTGTTAATCCTGATAAAAAAATAGATCGAAAAATGTGGAATAAGCTAGATTATATAGTTAATGTCTCTGAGGCGTGTGAAAAATCATTTTTGAAAGTGTTTCCAGAGTTTCGGCACAAAACTATTGTTATAGAAAATATTCTATCTACTAATTTTATAAAACAGCAAGCAAAAATAGAGGTATGTGATGAACTATATGATAATTGTAAAGTTAAAGTATGTTCAGTTGGAAGACTTTCACATCAAAAAGGATTTGATATGGCAGTACAAGCATGTAAATTATTAGTAGATAAAGGATATAATATAAAGTGGTATATTGTAGGACATGGTTGTGAAGAAGGAAAAATAAAATCTTTGATAAAGCAGTATAGTATGGAAAATGAGTTTATATTGTTAGGCAAAAAAGTAAACCCATATCCATATATCAAAAAATGTGATATATATTGTCAACCATCACGATACGAAGGAAAAGCTGTAACAGTACGCGAGGCTCAGATATTGAACAAGCCAGTGGTAATATCAAATTTCCCTACAGCAAAAAGTCAACTTGAAAATAGAGTAGATGGTTATATAACTGAATTATCTATAGAGGGGATAGCTGATGGAATAGAAAAACTATATCAAGATGAACATTTAAGATACGAATTAAGTGAAAATTGTAAAAAGCATGATTATAGTAATAAGAATGAATTAGAAAAAATATATGATATTTTATAATAATTGATGATTAGAGAGGTATATCAGTATGTTACCCAAGGTAAGTGTTATAATACCAGTTTACAATTGTGAAAAATATATTGCTAATTGTTTAGAGAGTGTATTGAATCAAAGTTACACAAATATTGAAGTAGTGATTATAAATGATGGATCAAAAGATAGAAGTCAAGAAATAATTAAAACTTATGAACTTATAGATAAGAGAATAAAATTGTTGAATCAAGAAAATAAGGGACCATCTGAAGCTCGTAATAATGGACTTACAAACGCAACTGGTGAATATCTAGTTTTTGTTGATTCTGATGACACAATACATGAAATTTATATAGAAAAGCTTTTATATAAATCACTAGAGGGAGGATATGACATAGTCTGTTGCGGATATAATGAGGAAAGTAAAAATGGGATGATAAGTTATAATGATTTTTGGTTTAATAAAGAAAAAGTTTTGCGTAATGATTTTGCAAAGTATATTTGTAGTGGTGTTGGCGGGACGATATGGGGAAAAATATTCAAGCGGAATATTATTGTAGAAAATAATATTCGAATGGACTCTAAAATTTTTATGTGTGAAGATTTGTTATTTGTTTTAAATTACTGCCTTTATTGTAATACATTTGCCGCGATACCAGATTTTCTATATCACTACAACAGATTAAATAATTATAGTATAACTTCAAATATTAACATAAGTTATTTAAAAAATAATATTACTGTCATTCAAAATATGGAATCTTTATTAATAGATATAGGTATATATGAAGCAGTTATTGAAGAAATAGTAATATCTAGGGTTCAATCTCTAGTTATGGGTTTTATTTTTATCGAGGCTCAAAAATTTTTAAATAATAAATCTCACTATTGTATAAAAAACATTGAGAGTATCATTGGCAACGAATATGTATCCTCATATAAAAAAAGTTTTGAGGTTAAAGATGGTAAGGACAAGTTGATAATGCCATTTGTAAAAAACAATAAATATTTTATGGTATTTTTAATTTCTATTACCATTGAAACAGCTAAGAAGTTTAAAAATATAAAAGCTAAGGTTAATTGATAGGAGCAGTATATAGTATGACTAATGTATTATTTGTTATAGATTCTCTAACTTGTGGAGGAGCACAAAAAAGTTTGATTTCGTTACTTAATAATATAGATTATTCACAATACCAAGTAGAACTTTTACTTTTTAGAAGAGGAGGAGGATTTGAGAGGTTTCTTCCATCTCAAGTTAAAGTACTTAATGTTCCTCAATACTTTCGGTTTGTTTCAGGAGATACTTCAATTAATTTTAAAAGTAGAGTAAAGTATCATCTATATAGACTGAAAACCTCATTAAAATTAAGATTAAATAATATTACTAGGAAGAAAAAACATTCTGAACAAATAGTATATACATCAATTAAGACTATTTTAAATAATGTTGGTAAAAAATACGATGTAGCAATAGCCTATAGTCAAGGGTTGCCAACATATTTTATTGTTGATAAAGTAGAGGCAGATAGGAAGATAGCATGGATTAATTGTGATTATATAAATACATTATATGATAAAGACTTAGATAATGTATTCTATAGGAGTATAGATACAATGGTTACAGTTTCTTCTTATACATATGATTCTATATCAAAAATGAAATATAACTATAAAGATAAGTTGAAAGTAATACTTGATATTGTTAATCCTGAAATAATTACTAAAATGTCATTAGAGGAAGAACCAAGAGAGTTTCATCAAAACGTACTTAAAATTCTAACAGTTGGTAGATTAGCCACAGTTAAAGGATATGACTTGGCAATTAAAGCGGCAAGTTTATTAAAGAAAGGTGGATATAAGGCCAAGTGGTATGTTATAGGAGAAGGATCAGAAAGAAAAGAAATGGAAAGGCTTATAGATAAATATGAACTATCAAATAATTTTATACTATTAGGTGAAAAATCAAATCCATATCCATATATAAATAATTGCGATATATATGTTCAAACATCTAGAAAAGAGGGGTTTGGGTTAACGGTAATTGAAGCTAAAATTCTAAAAAAGCCTATAGTTTGTACTAATTTTGATACTGCATATGAACTGATTAATGATAAGGTAGATGGTTATATAGTATCTAAGGAAGAAAATGAAATTTTCAGTGCCATTAAAAAATTTATCGATAATGAAAATGAACGTAAGAGGGTTATATGTAATTTAAATAATTGTAAAGCATATAGTTCGGTGAATGAACTTGAAAAATTTTATGAAATAATTAATTAGTGAATTTACTAAAATATGATTTAAAGAGGTACTAAGAATGAAGAAAATTTTTATTGATGTATACTTAGCTTTTAATTTAGGAGACGATTTGTTTTTAGATATAATTGCTAAGAAATATCCAAACTGTTCATTTACGGTGAATTACGTAGGAGGTGATTATGATAAGTTTATTTCACAATACAATAACGTTAATAGAAGAAATTATAATTTAATTAATAAGATAATGCGACGACTTAAAATAAAGGATGCTTTAACAGAGTATAATAGGATTGCTGAAGAACATGATGCTTTAATATTTCTTGGGGGTTCTATTTTCAGAGAAGAAGAATATCATCAGTCTCTATATAAAGATAGAATGAACATGGTAAAAGAATTCAAAAATAGAGAAAAGCCAATATTTGTACTAGGAGCAAATTTTGGACCATTTGAGACTCAAGGATTTATAAATGATTATAGGAGATTTTTTGAATTATGTAAAGATGTTTGTTTTAGAGATACAGACTCCTATGAATTATTTAATGATATGTTAAATGTTAGATATGAACCAGATATAGTGTTTCAAATGGATATAGAAAAATATAAAAATAAGAAAAATAAAAAAAGGATAGGGTTTTCGATTATAGACGTGAGACATAAGCAAGGATTGGCAATGTATCATGAAGAGTATATAAATAGTTCAGTTAAGTCTTTAGAGTTATTAACAGCTAGTGGGTATGATTGTTACTTAATGTCTTTCTGTCAAAGAGAGGGAGATTTAGATGTAATAAATGCCATAAAATCAAATCTTACATTAGAAAGTTTAAAGAAAATATCCATATATGAGTATAAAGGTAACTTAACTGAGGTTATTGAACTAATTTCAACGTTTCAATTGTTTATTGCAGCAAGGTTCCATGCTAATATTATTGGACTATTATTAGGTACTTCTATATTGCCAATTATATATAGCAAAAAAACTATTAATATGCTTAGAGACATCAATTTTAATAACATATTAATAAATATGAATGAACTTCATTTACTATATGATAATAAAGTATTGAAAAGAGCTTTAGATAACAACTTACTTTTAGGAGATTTATCAAAGAAGGCAGAGAAACAGTTTAATAAATTAAATACTTTTTTGATAAATTAATTTTGGAGGGTACATGAAAAAGATTTTATTTATGGTTATAAATATGAACATTGGTGGAGTAGAAAAAGCACTATTAAACATGTTATCTGAAATACCAAAAGACAAGTTTGAAGTAACTATATTAATGTTAGAAGAGTATGGGGGATTCTTAGATCATATTCCAAAATGGGTTAATGTACAAGTACTAGAAAGTTATAACAATATTAAAGAATACGTTAATGAACCACCACAAATTGTTGCATTAGAACTTCTAAAGGATAAGAAGTATATAAAAGCATTTAAGACTTTATTTTATCATATACTTTCAAAGATAACAGATAACAGAGAACATTATTATAAATATGTATTAAGAGATTATGATCAAATGGAGAATCAATATGATTTGGCAATAGCCTACCATGGTCCAATGGATTTCATTAGTTATTTTGTAGCAAGAAAGATAAAGGCAAAAAAGAAAGTCCAGTGGATTCACTTTGATGTAACAAAAATCCATATAAATCATAAGTTTACAAGAAAGATATATGGTCTGTTTGATAATATTTTTATAGTATCTGAAAAAGGAAAGGATAAATTTTTAGAAGTTTTTCCAGAGTTCAAAGAAAAAACAAAAACATTTTTTAATATTGTATCAGCTAAATTAGTCAGAGACAGTGCAGGAAAAGGTGTAGGATTTACAGATGATTTTAAGGGTACTAGAATACTAACAGTAGGGAGACTATGCACTGAAAAAGGGCAGGATTTAACCATTCTTGTATTAGCAAGGCTAGTTGAAGATGGATTTAATGTTAAATGGTATTGTGTTGGCGAGGGTAGTGCAAGAAAAAAATATGAAGAGCTAATAGATAAATACAATGTAAAAGATAAATTTGTTTTATTAGGTTCAGATCCCAATCCATATCCCTATATGAAACAGTGTGATATTTATGTGCAATCATCTAGGCACGAGGGGTATTGTATTACTCTTGCAGAGGCAAGGTGTTTCGATAACCCAATAATCACTACAAATTTTACAGGTGCAAGAGAGCAGATAATTCATGAAAAAACAGGATTAATAGTGGAGTGTAATGAACAACAAATATATAGTGATATAAAAAAGCTATTAGATGATAAATATTTAATGGATACGTTAAGGAAAAATCTACAACATGAGATAGTAAATACTACAAATAATATGGAAAAATTATTTCAAATAATGAATGGTATAGACAAAACTCATAGGGAAGTTAGTAATGAAGAAAATATTATTTATGGTCAGTAGTAGGATATTGGAGGGATAGAAAAATCACTACTTTCTCTACTATCTTTTATATCTTCATATTTCATATTTCATATCTAAATATTTAGATAATACATATATTTATTACAAGCATGTTTTAAAAGTGTGTCAAACAACGTTAATACATATGATGTAGCAATAGCATATTAAAGACCAACAGATATTATAGACTACTATATTATAAATAAAGTTAATTCAAAAAAGAAAATATCATGGGTGCATTTTTATGTTTCCAAATTTTTGATTAACAAAAAATTATATTGTAGGTTGTACAATAAGTTCGATAAAGTATTTGTAGTTTCTCAACAAGCAAAAGAACATTTAATTGAAACAATACCAACAGTTACTAGCAAAGCTGAGGTGTTTTTGAATATAGTATCATCAAATTTAATAAATGGAATGTCACAAAAGTCAGTTGAATTTGATAAGGATTTTAAAGGGATAAAGATTATAACTGTTGGAAGACTTTCTTTAGAAAAAGGACAAGATCTTGCTATTAAAGTTTTATCTAAGTTGCGAAAAGATAGATATAATGTGAGATGGTATTGCGTTGGTGATGGTAATGATAGAAAAGAATTTGAGATATTAATAGGTAAGTATAATTTGAAAAATGACTTCATACTATTAGGAGCAACACCAAACCCATATCCCTATATAGCAAAAGCAGATCTTTATGTTCAAACGTCCAGACATGAGGGGTACTGTCTTACCTTAGTAGAAGCAAAGTGTTTACATAAGCCTATTGTGACAACAAGTTTTGCAGGATCATATGAGCAACTTAGAGATAGGTATGATAGTTTTATTGTCGAATGTAATGAAATAGAGTTATATGAAAAGATTAAATATTTAATTGATAACCCTATACAACGAGATAAACTAACCAAGAATCTATCAAAAACTAAAGTAGATATAACAAAAGAAGTATATAAATTATTTGATTATATCCAAATAGAAGGGAATTAAAATTATGAACCCGAAAATAAGTATAATTGTTCCAGTGTATAAAGTAGAACCATATATTCACAAATGTGTTGATTCGATATTAGCACAAACATTTACAAATTTTGAACTTATACTAGTAGATGATGGATCACCTGATAATTGTGGTAAAATTTGTGATGATTATGAACAAAAGGATTGTAGAGTAAAAGTAATACATAAAGAAAATGGTGGCCAAGCAACGGCGAGAAACGCAGCTTTAGATATAGCAAGAGGCGATTATATAGGTTTTGTTGATAGTGATGATTGGATTGAACCAGATATGTACGAATTGTTATATGGTATGTGCACAAAAAACAATTGTGAAATCTCAAGCTGTACGATGAATATATACTATAAAGATAAAATGATAATTAACGGTACGCACCCACTAACAATCCATAATAAAAGTCAAGCTATGGAAGCAATAATTAAGGGAGATCTATATGATGAAGTAGTATGGACAAAGTTATTTAAAAGGGAATTGTTAGAGGGAATGAGATTTCCAGTTGGAATAATGTATGAAGATACAGCATTTACATATAAAGTTATCCATAAGGTTGGAAAAGTTTGCTGCATAGGAGCTCCTAAATACAATTATTTAAAACACGATAACAGTACAATGGATAGGGCTAGAAAAAATATAAGCTTAGATGCTATTTATGTGTATGAAGATATGTATAAATTTATACAATTTAATTACCCTTACCTTATTGATTTGGTAGTATTAAAATTAGCTAATAACTGTATGCGCATTCTGAATTTAATACTAAATAGTAACAATTTTGAAAAATATAAAAAAAATTATTATAAAGTGGGGAAAATACTTAATAGTTATTTTGATAAAACTGTAAAATTAGAAGATTATCCTAGGAATGTGAAGATATTATTGATAGTTAATAAAATACATCCTACTATATACAAATTTATAATAAAAAAATATCAACCATAGTATCTAAAAAAATCGTTAGTATGTAGCAATATCATATCAAGAACAAATAGATACTATAGGTTACTATATTGCAAATAAAGTAGATTAAAAAAAGAAAATATCGTGAGAGCATTTTGATGTTTCTAAATTTCTTATTAGTAAAAAATTATAAAGTAAGCTATGCAATAGCCTTAATAAAGTATTGTAGTTCCTCAAGAAGTAAAAGTTTGAAAGGAAGTTAAATTATGAATCCCAAAATAAGTATAATTGTTCCAATCTACAAAGTAGAAGCTTATTTGCAAAAATGTATAGATTCCATTTTAGTTCAAACGTTTAATGATTTCGAGTTAATACTAGTAGATGATGGTTCGCCTGATAAGTGTGGAAGAATTTGTGATGAATATGTTAAGAAAGATAAAAGAATAAAAGTAATACACAAACTAAACGGAGGGCTTAGTTCTGCAAGAAACGCTGGGATTGATATTGCACAAGGCAAATATATTGGATTTGTAGATAGTGATGATTATATTCATACAAGGATGTATGAGGTGTTATATAATAGCGCAGTTGAGTATTTGTCAGACATAATAATGTGTGATTATTCAAAAGTAAGTGAAGGACAAGTAAAAGAACTGATTAATTTTAATACAAATAGTAAGATAGAACATTTCACAAATACACAGGCTTTAGAGCAATTATTTACTAAGAATGGAGTTGGTTTTGTTGTAGCCTGGAATAAGTTGTATAGAAAAGAATTGTTTAAAAACTTAAGATTTGCTGAAGGAAGAATCCATGAGGATGAATTTATAGCACATAAAATTTTATATAAGAGCACAAAAATAACCTATGTTTCTATTTATTTATACTATTATCTTCAAAGAAATAATAGCATTATGGGATCACAAGTCAGACTAAAGAAATTGGATTTCCTTTATGCCCTAAAAGAAAGAACAGATTTTTTCAAATCAATAAAACAAGAACAGCTTCAATATAAAGCAGAGAAAACATATATATGGGTGTTGATTGGAAGGTATTATAAAACAAAATCAGAATTAACAAATGTTAATAAAGAACTGAGAGAAATGAAAAAAATGTTCAATAAAGTTTTAAATTTAAGATTTTTATTAAATAATAATAATTTTACTTGGAAAGAAAAATTAAAATTGTTATTATTTAAAATAAATCCAGTTTTGTACAATCTATATAATAAAACTAGAATGAATTTTATAGAAAAGCGAATATAAAAATAATGGAAAAATTATTATATTATTTTGAAGAAAGGATCAATAAATATGAATGATATTATGTTAATAACAAGTAATTCATCAAAAAAGCAAAAGATAAAAGAACTTTGGAAATATAAAGAAGTTTTATATTTTTTATCTTGGAAAGATATTATTGTTAGATATAAGCAGACAGTACTAGGCATTATGTGGGCTATACTTCAACCGGTATTTACTATGATAGTAATGAGTTTTATTTTTGGTAATCTAGCAAAAATGCCATCAGAAGGAATTCCATATCCTATATTAGTATATTCAGCAATATTACCATGGAACTTTTTTTCCAGTGCATTTAGTGGTACATCTAATAGTTTAGTAAGTAATGCACACTTACTTAAAAAAATATATTTTCCAAGATTGGCGTTACCAATAGCGTCTGTAATAACTTCATTTATAGACTTCTTGATATCATTTGGAATTTTAGTAGTGATAATGATTGGCTATAAATATGTTCCACCAATAAGAATTCTATTGGTTCCATTATTTATATTAATTACATTTATAATTTCATTAGGAGCAGGATTATTTTTTTCCACTATGAATGTAAAATATAGGGATATAAGATATATAGTTCCATTAATACTTCAATTCGGAATGTATTTGTCACCAGTGGGCTATTCAAGTGAAGTAGTTCCAGAAGGATTAAGACTTATTTATTCCGTTAATCCTATGGTTGGTGTAATAGAAGGTTTTAGATGGTGTCTTATACCAAATTCAGTAATTTATATGCCAGCAATTATAATTTCTATATTAGCAGGAATTATATTTTTGATTTTAGGAATTAAATTCTTTATTAAATTCGAAAATACCTTTGCAGATTTAATATAACGAAAGGAAGATAAATACATATGAATGAAGAAATAATGAGAGTTTCAAATATTAGCAAAAAGTATAAACTTCTATCAAATAATACTAAACATGATACATTCGCATCAGTACTTTTTAATTCTTTTAAAAGTGGATTAAGTAAAAAAAAGAATAAGTGTAAATCAAAAGAATTTTGGGCACTTAAAGATATAAATTTTACGGTAAATAAAGGGGATAGAATTGGAATAATAGGTCACAATGGAGCTGGTAAATCAACTTTATTAAAAGTTTTTTCTAGAATAACAGTACCTACAGAAGGACAAATAGAGGTGAAAGGGAAAATCTCTTCACTGTTGGAAGTAGGAACAGGATTCCATCAAGAACTTACTGGAAGAGAAAATATATATTTAAATGGTTCTATATTGGGAATGTCTCGGAGTGAAATAGAAAGGAAATTTGATGAAATTGTAGAGTTTTCGGAAATAGGCGATTTTTTGGATACTCCAGTTAAAAAATATTCAAGTGGAATGTATGTAAGGCTTGCTTTCGCTGTTGCATCACATTTAGATCCAGATATTTTAATTGTAGATGAAGTTTTAGCAGTAGGGGATATGAAATTTCAGCAAAAATGTTTAGGTAAGATGGAAGATGTTTCAGGGGAAGGTAGAACAGTAATATATGTTAGTCATAATATGAATACAATCCAACAACTATGCAATCGTGTTATTGTGATGGACCATGGGAAAATTATATTTAATGGAAATGTAGATGATGGAATTAAAGTATATATGGAGAACACAAAAGAGATGCAAATATTTAATGATTTATCTGAAATAGATAGACCAAAGAATAGTATGAATGCCTATTCAAAAATGTTGAGCGTTGAAATATTAGATAAGGAAGAATGTATATTTAATTGTAATGAATCTTTAAAGTTTAATATAAGATGGAATATAATTAAAGATTCTCCAAACGTGTGTATGAGAATGATAATATTATATTCAGATAGTACTCCAGCATGTATGGCAACAACTAGAACAATTAATATTACAACAAAAAATAGTGTTATTGATACAATATTTGAATCAGATATATCTTGTTTAGCTCCGGGGAAATACATAACTAAACTTGTATTGTATTCAGTAAATCAGTACGGAGCATTTGAACATATTGATATTGTTGAAAACGCATTTAGTTTTCAGATTACACCAAAACATGATGAAAATAATAATCTTGAATGGCAACACCGTTGGTGGGGACATACAAAGTTACCAGAAATTAAAGTTAGACTAGAAGGAAACTGATTTTATAAAAGATGATTACCTAAAAGAAGAAAAGGAGAACAATATGGGAAGAATAAAATCATTAGCTTATAATATTCTAGGTGGTAATAATAAGAATAAAATCGATTATTTGCTAAGCTTTAGATATTATAAATACTTTAAAAACTATAAAAATAAAAAAAAAATCTTATATGCATTAGTCCCCACACATGGAAATTTAGGAGATCAAGCCATCGTTTATGCATCATTAAGATATATAGATGATAATTTGCCTGAATATGAGGTTATTCAAATTAATTTTAATGATACATATAAATATGGGAAAGCCCTTGAAAAGATTATGAAAAAAGATGATTTGATATTTTTACCCGGTGGTGGAAATATGGGAAATCATTATTTGTGGGAAGAGGAAGCTAGAAGACATATAATTGAGAAATTTAAAAAAATACAAATAGTATCTTTTCCTCAAACTATATTTTTTTCTAATGATGAAAATGGTAAAAAAGAGTTTAATAAAACTAAACATATATATAATTCTCATAAAAACTTATCACTTTTAGCAAGAGAAGATAAATCTTTTGCAATTATGAAAGAGAACTTTCCTAATTGCAATGTTGTTAAGTCTCCAGATATTGTTTTTTATCTAAACAATAAATTAAAAAACAATAGTTATGAAAGAAAAAAAATAATGATTTGTTTTAGAAAAGATAAAGAAACTTATGTATCTATGGATAAGAAAGCTATTTTAATAGACCAACTAATAAAGAATTATGAAGATGTATTGGTTAGTGATACTATTATAAATAAAACAGTAAGCAAAGAAGAAAGAGAAGGAAAATTATTAGAACTTTGGAAAGCGTTTTATGAATCCAAAGTTGTAATAACAGATAGACTCCATGGCATGATATTTTGTGCAATTACTAAGACACCATGTATTGTTACTAGGAGTTTAGATCATAAAGTTGTTGAAAGTTATAGTTGGATTGCCAATCTGAACTATATTAGATTTATAGATGAATTAAACTTCAATGAAATTAAGTATAATATTGATTATTTACTTAGTATAGATGAATTAAATAACTTCGATTTTGATACAAGCCACTTTAATAAACTTTTGCAGCAGTGCAAGTTAATATAAGAGTGGTAATTTAGCAATATATTTATGAGGCTGTAAAAGGGAAAAATTAATGTTATTTAATAATAGTTTGATTGGTCATATAAATTGTTGGAGGACATATTTTGAATAATTTAAACAATTATAATACAAGAAGGATTAAATTTTTTCTATGGGGAGTTATATCATTAATATTAATTTGTATATTAATTAACAGAATAATATTTTTTGAAAGTAATGATAAAGAATATTCTTTGCAAACATCCCAAGGAATGGATAATTCAGTGGAGAATGAATATACAATTGAACTTGATAAATTTGGGATAAAGAATGATGCAACATTTGCCGTAGAAACTTCAAAAGGTATAAATGATGCTTTACAATATGCTAAGGAAAAAGGTTATGAGAAAATAGTATTTCCTAAAGGGGAATATTTAATTAGTGAATTAAATCCTGTAGTTATTGATTTGAAAAATGTAGTTATAGATTTAAATCAAGCTACTTTTCAAATAAATACAAATGGGTTAGAAAAATACTCCATAATTCAAATAGTTGATGGCGCAGAAAATATTAGATTAACAAATGGCATAATTAGAGGAGATAAAGATACACATGATTATAAAACCATAAAGACACCTCATGAATGGGGATGTGGAATTGTTTTTAAAGGTGGTAAAGACTTAGAAATGGATAATATAACAGTGACTAATGTTACTGGATATGGAATATATACAGAAAGTGGAACCAATAGTAACAGATTTGATGCAGTATATACTAAGAATGTAGTTTCAGGGTCTATATCAGAAAGTGGTATTATGATAGAAAGCAATAAAAATAGTAGAACTAAAGAAGTTTACAATATAAGTAAATGTGGTGAACAGTTTGAATTAGGATACACATTAGGATATCAGGGTTATCCATATCTAAAAAATAAAGAATACACTTCTTATTTCTATGATGAGAATATGAACTTTGTAGAAAAGAAAGATTGTATTCAATTCAA
>NZ_FQXM01000051.1 GCF_900129965.1 Clostridium grantii DSM 8605
TAATCTGGTGATTATAGCTTGAAGGCAACACCCGTTCCCATTCCGAACACGATGGTTAAGCTTCAACACGCTGATGGTACTGCATGGGTGACTGTGTGGGAGAGTAAGTCGTTGCCAGGTCTTTTTATTAGGGATCTTTAGCTCAGCTGGTTAGAGCAACCGGCTCATAACCGGTAGGTCCGGGGTTCGAGTCCCTGAAGGTCCACCATTTGTGGGGGTATAGCTCAGTTGGGAGAGCACCTGCCTTGCACGCAGGGGGTCAAGAGTTCGAGTCTCTTTATCTCCACCACGTAAAAGAACAGTCTTATAGACTGTTCTTTTTTCATATAAAAATATATAATAACTTAAAAAAGGTGATTAATTTATGTATAGAATAAAACAATTTATATGGGCATTGAAATCAGAAATAAATTATGAAGATGAAATATTTATCAACAAATATTTAAATAATAAAGAATTAGAATTATTTTTTAAGTTATCTATTATGGACCAAAAACACTCTTTAAATACAGCAAAGGATATTAAAAAGGTTTGTGAAGGTAGAAACAATAATTTAGATAAAAATAAGATGATAAAAATTGCATTACTTCATGATATAGGTAAAATACAATATAAAATGAACATAATAGAAAAATCTTTAATTGTAATATTGAATAAATTAACAAAAGGAAAAATAAAAAAATATACGAAAGTAAAATGTATAAATATATATTATAACCATCCTATTATAGGCTATGATTTATTAAAACAATACAATTATGAAGAATCATTTATTAATACTATAAAAAATCATCACAATAATGATATAATAAAAGATATGTTAGAATTAGAAATTTTAAGGGAATGTGATAATAAAAATTAATATATTAATTTTGGAGGAAAAATGAATTCAAGAGAAAGAAGATTTGAAATTGAAAAAATATTAGTTGAATCAAAAAATCCTATAAAAGGACATGAATTGGCTTCAAATTTCGAAGTTACAAGGCAAGTAATAGTAAAAGATATAGCTATTTTAAGAGCAGAAGGAAAAAGTATTATTGCAACGCCAGAAGGATACATGATAAGCACAGATAAAAATAATACAATAGAAAAAATAATTGCCATATCACATGGAAGTAATGATATAGAGAATGAATTAAAAATAATTGTTAAATTTGGTGGTATAATTAAAGATGTAATAGTTGAACATTCAGTTTATGGAGAGATAAAAGCAAATTTGATGATTAAAAGTTATTTTGACATTGAAAATTTTGTGAATAAATTACAAAATGAAAAAGCAAAACCATTATTAACTTTAACAAAAGGGATTCACTTACATACTATAGCAGCAGAAAAAGAAGAAAGTTTAGTGAAGATAGTTGATGAGTTGGATAAAGCCGGTTTTCTAATAAAATAATCTGCTATAAGGAGAATCTAAATGATAGCTAAAGAAAGAGTAGCCCTACTTAAGTGCGAGGAATATGATGTTGAAAAAATTGAGGCTAAGATAAGAGAAGGCTTTGATTTGCTTGGAGGCGATAAATATCTAAAAAAGCTAATACCAAGGAATAGTAAAGTTTTGCTTAAACCAAATTTATTAGATGTTGAATCAAAAGACTCTATTGTGGTTACAAACTATGTTTTTTTTGAAGCTGTAATAAGAGTTATAAAGGATTATTCAAGTAATATTTTTTTTGGAGATTCCCCTGGATTTGGCGATTCATGTAAAGCAGCTGAGAAATGTGGGTTAATGGAAGTGGCTAGAAAATATGATGTAAAATTTGATCCTTTTAAGGAAAGTGTAAATGTTTATTTGAATGAGTCATTATTATGTAAATCATGGAATGTGGCTAAAATCGCTTATGAAGCAGATGTTTTAATAACATTGCCAAAAATGAAGACTCATGGAATGGCTTACTTTACAGGTGCAGTTAAAAATCAATTTGGATGTGTGCCAGGAACGCAGAAAGCAACATGGCATACAAGAATGCCTGATGCAAATAATTTTTGTAAGATGCTTTTAGATCTTAATTCTGTGGTTAAAACTAATTTTGCCATAATGGATGGAATAGTAGCAATGGAAGGTAATGGGCCTAAAAGTGGTACTCCTAATAATATGAATACTATTATAATGGGCGAAAGTATAACAGCTGTAGATTCAACAGCTGTTAGGATTATAGGATATGATAATCCGTTAGATACACCAGTATTAAAAGAAGCCTTTGATAGCAATTGGGGATTTGTATTACCAGAACATATAGAGGTAGTGGGTGAAACTATAAGTAACATGAGATCAAATAATTTTAAGCTTTGTAGAGAGGCAGGAAATTTTTATTTTATAAATCCAGTTGTTACAAGATTTTTGAGAGGGATGATAGCTCCAAATCCTCATCTTATTGAAGGTAAATGTATTAGTTGTGGAAGATGTAGGGAGGTATGTCCAGAGAATCGAAAAGTAATAAGTATGGTAAAGGTTAAGAACAAAGAAATACCACAATGGGATATGAATAGATGTATTAGATGTTTTTGTTGCCAAGAATTATGTCCTGCGGGAGCTATAGATATAAAATACACTACGTTAAGTAGAATACTAGGAATGGATAAAAGGTGATTTAATTGAAAAATAAAAAAAGACCTGTATTAGGGATTGTAATTATGTTAATAGTAGTTGCTTTTATATTTATTAAAAGCATAATTGATTTTGTAATAAATATTAAATGGTTTAAGGAGGTAGGATATTTATCAGTCTACTTTACTCAATTGACAGCAACTTTAAAATTAATTATACCTATATTTATAATATGTAGTATATCTATTTGGTTGTATTATAAAGGAATTAGAAAAAGCATTGTTAAATATAAAAAAGTTATTAAGATAGATTTAAGTAGAGATAAAATTGAAAAAAGAATTGTTATAATAGCAGATTTATTAATTTCATTATTTATATCATTGAGTTTTTCTTTGAAATATTGGTATAGTATTCTACAATTTACTAACTCCAAAAATTTTAATGTAAAAGACCCTATTTTCAGTATGGATATTTCTTTTTTCATATTCAAGTTACCGTTGATAGAATCATTGTATAGCACATTTATGTCACTTTTATTCTTTTTAGTAATTGTAACATTTGCTATATATATATTTATAAATGCAAAAGAAAACAAATCTATATTTAGAAGAGATGAAAATACTGACTTAAAATGGATAAAGACTGATATAGTAAGGTTTGCAGGAAAACAATTTGCAGTTGTAGCAGCATTATTTTTATTGCTAATAAGTTTAGGTTTTATGATAAGAGCCTGGAATCTTGTATATTCATCCCGCGGAGTTGTTTTCGGTGCAAGCTATACAGATACCAAAATAAGCTTACGATTTTATTATGGGATTTCAATTGCTTCAATAATAGGCTCATTTATAGTATTCATTAGCATAATCAAGACCAAAGTTAAACCTATAATAATAACTTTAGCAGCAATATTTGTATTAACAATTGTAGAAGGAATAGTTTCAAGTGTGGTTCAAGGAGTTATTGTAAAACCGAATGAAAATACTTTGGAGAGTCAATATATAGATTATAATATAAAAGCAACTAAACAAGCTTTTAATATTGATGATATTGAAGTTAAAAATTATTCATTAGAAAACAACCTTAATGCGGAGACTATTAATAGTAATCTAGCGACAATTGAGAATATTAGAATTAATGCAGTTGATCAATCTCTAGAATTTTATAATAGTGTTCAAAGTATAAAAAATTATTATAGTTTTAATGATGTGGATATAGATAGATACAACATTAATGGAACATATAATCAAGTATTTATATCTCCTAGAGAAATAGATCTTTCTAAATTACAAGATAAATCTGATACGTGGCAGAATAAATATCTTACATATACTCACGGTTATGGAGTTGTTATGAGCAAAGTAAATTCTGTTACTTCAGATGGAAAACCAGATTTTGTGATGAAGGATATGCCTCTTCAAAACATTACAGATATAAGTCTAGATAATCCTAGAATATATTTTGGAGAAACAGTTAGTGAGTACGCCATTGTTAATAATAAATTAGGAGAATTAGATTATCCAAATAGAGAAGGAACAGAAGAAAAATATTTTTATGATGGCAAGGCCGGTATAAATATGACATTCATTAATAGATTAATGTTTGCAATTAAAAATGGCGATATGAATTTCTTGCTATCAAGCGCTATAAAAAGTGATAGTAAGGTACTTATTAATAGGAATATTATAGATAGAGTTAACAAGATTGCACCTTTTTTATCATATGATAGTGATCCATACTTAGTTGTTAATAATAATAAACTATATTGGATAATTGATGCTTATACTATATCAAACAGATACCCTTTTTCAGAACCAATAGAGGGTATAAATTATATGAGAAATTCAATAAAAGTAATAATAGATGCAGTAGATGGAACTACAGATTTTTATATAATTGATGAAAAAGACCCTATTGCTTTATGCTATAAATCTATATTTTCAGATTTATTTAAAGATATTGATGATTTGCCAGAAGGATTTAAAGAACATTTAAAATATCCTGAGGATTTATTTAGTCAACAGTGTAAAGTTATGGAAAGATATCATGTTAGCGATACTGCTATTTTTTATAGAGGAGAAGATATTTGGGATATAGCAAAGAATAAAACTGCTGTTGAAGGTGAAGATACTATAAATAATGCAGCTTATGTCACAATGAAACTTCCAGGTGAAGAAAAGGAAGAGATGGTTGTTATTAACTACTTTAATCAGCATACAAAAGAAAATATGATATCATTAATGGGAGCAAGGATGGATGGAGATAATTATGGTAAACTAGTATTGTATGTATTCCCTACAGCAAATCAAGAAGTAATAAGTCCGAGTCTATTTAAGTCATCAATAAATCAGCAACCAGAAATATCAAAAGAATTGTCTTTATGGAATAAAGAAGGTTCAGAGGTGCAGTATGGGGATACTATGATAATACCTATAGAAAATTCATTATTATATGTTCAACCATTATATTTAAGATCTCAAGAAGAAAAAAGCATACCTCAAATGAAAAAAATTATTTTATATTATGATGGAAAAATTATAATGGAAGATAATATTCAAGCAGCTTTAAGTAAATTATTTGACTATAATAAAATAATTGAAGAAGTGGAAAATCAACCATCAATTGAAGATAGTGAAATTTCAGAAGAAGTAATTAAGACAGTTAATGAAGCAAATGATTTATATGATAAAGCCATAGAAGCTCAAAAAAATGGTGATTGGGCTAAATATGGAGAATATATAGAACAATTAGGAGTGCTTTTAAAAGAGTTATCAGAGTAAAATAGGAGGAATTATGGATTACGATATACTGATTTTAGGTGGAGGAGTTATTGGTTGCGCTACAGCTTATGAATTGTCTAAATATAATCTAAATATTGCATTAATTGAAAAGGAACATGATATAGCTAATGATATAGCTTTTGTTGATTCAGCTTTAGTTTATAAGGATATATTTGATAAAAATGATGAAATGCTGGATTTACAAAGTATGGGTAATGATTTAATCAAAGACATTGTAGATAAATTCAATATTGTATATAAAGAAAATATTCTTGATATATTAAATGTAGATAATTCTGCAATTGATAGTTTGAATAATAAAGTATTAGTTTTGTCTCCTTATGACTTAGCTTTAGCTTATGGAGAAATAGCTTATGATAATAGAGTTAGTTTTAGGCTTGAGGAGGAACCTATTAATATTGACAAAATAAATGATGGATTTAGAGTCACTACTAATAAAGGTAAATTCACATGTAGAAAGATAATAAATACTACATCTGCTTATTATAACTATGAAAAAGAAACTATGAAGCAAAAGGTGAGTAAGGGATTCATAAAATACCTTATAATGGAGAAAGAATATAAGGCCTATCTTGATAAAGTAGTTATAAGGTTTTTAGATGAAGATATTTTGTATTTAATTCCTTCTACGGAAGGGGAATTGATAATAGGTATAAAAACAAATGAAAATATTTCATATGATAAACTATTAGATAAATTAAATAGTTGGGGAATAAATTTTAAGAAAACAGATGTGAAAAATATGTTAGAATATAATTATTATGATGAGGTAATGAAAATATATAATAACATAGATGAAAACTACATTAAAATTGTGGGTAAAAATTCTACGGAGGCGACTAAAGCACCAGCAATCGCAAAAAAAATATCTTCTTTGATAGTAGAAGATTTATCTTGTACGAAGACTGCATATTTTAATGATAGAAGAAGAGAAAACTTTATATTTAGATTTTTATCTAATGAAAAAAGAAATGAATTAATAGCTATGGATAAGAATTTTGGAAAAATTATTTGTCCATGCAATTTAGTTACAGAAGCTGAGATTGTAGATTCCATAAGGCGCCCATTAGGAGCAAGAACAGTAGAGGCTATAATGAGACGTACTGGAGCAGGTAATGGAGAATGTAAAGGATCTAATTGCTATACAAAGATAGCTAATATTTTAGCAAGAGAAACAGATAAAAAGATGACAACTATAGTAAAGAACAAAAAGGGTTCAAATATTATACTTAATAGGATTAAGGAATTTGATAGTATTTAGTGGAGGTATAATATGGAAAATAATAAAGAGGTATTTACAACAATTATAAGGCTTAAGGATAGAAAAGGAAGAATGTTACCAGTAAAAACAAGTAAACCTATTGATGTAGATTTATTTATAGAGTGTTCTAAAGCATTAGGAAGAATACATGGAAATATACCTGTTAATGTAGGTGAAGTTATTTGTAGTAATATATTAAACACTGGAGCTGATATACTTAGTTGTAAAACAATAATTGATTAAGTAGTTAAATTTTTGGTTCAAAGTAAGTAAATATTTATTGTTTTACTGTAAATATCAATATATTATTGACATTTACTAATTTAAAAATTATAATAATAGCAAATTATTATAAATATTGATAAATCTGATGACGAGAAAAGTAGTTAAGTTTGAAGTTGTAGAGAGTCGATGGTTGGTGAAAATCGATACTTCTTATTTTATGAATCCACCTCTGAGGGATTGTGATGAGCAATACGGGTAACCGTTATTTTTATAAGTGAGTTATTAAGATAATATCTTAGTGGCTAACTAGGGTGGCAACGCGGAGTCTATTCGTCCCTAAATGGGAGACGGATAGACTTTTTTTTGAACAAAAAAATTAAATTAGGAGGATTAGATATGTTAGATTTAAAGAAAATTAGAAGTAATCCAGAAGAAATAAAAGCAGCTATGAAGGGTAGAGGAGAAGATTTCGATTCTAGTATTATTGATGAGGTTATACAACTTGATAAAACAAGAAGGGAAATACTTGTTGAAGTTGAAAATTTAAAAAATAAAAGAAATACAGAATCAAGTAAAATAGGAATATTCAAAAGAGAAGGTAAAGATGCAACAGAAATAATGGCTGATATGAAAAGAATTTCTGATGAAATAAAAGATCAAGATACTAAAGTAAATGAAATAGATGAAAAGATAAATTATATTATGTTAAGAATCCCTAATATACCAAATCCAAATGTTCCAGATGGGAAAACTGATGAAGATAATGTTGAAATAAGAAAATGGGGAGAACCTAGAACTTTTAATTTTGAAGCAAAAGCTCATTGGGATGTAGGCGTTGATTTAGATATACTTGATTTTGAAAGAGCAGGAAAAGTATCTGGATCTAGATTTACTATATTGAAAGGTTTAGGTGCAAGACTTGAAAGAGCTGTTATAAATTATTTTTTAAATACGCATACAGAGGACAATGGATACACAGAAATTTTCCCTCCATTTATGGTTAATAGAGATAGTATGACAGGAACAGGACAATTACCTAAATTTGAGGAAGATGCATTTAGATTAGATAACAATGGATTTTTCTTGATACCAACAGCAGAAGTTCCTGTAACTAATATGTATAGAAATGAAATATTAAATGGGGATGAACTTCCAATAAAACATGTTGCATATAGCGCTTGTTTTAGAGCAGAGGCAGGTTCTTCAGGTAGAGATACTAGAGGACTTATTAGACAACATCAATTTAACAAAGTAGAATTAGTTAAGTTTGCGAAACCAGAACAATCATATGAAGAGTTAGAAAAATTAACATTAGATGCTGAAAAAGTACTTCAAGGATTAGGATTACCATATAGAGTAGTTAGAATATGTAAAGGTGATTTAGGTTTTACAGCAGCATTAAAATATGATATAGAGGTTTGGATGCCTAGCTATGGAAAATATGTTGAAATTTCAAGTTGTAGTAATTTCGAAGATTTCCAAGCTAGAAGATCTAATATTAGATATAAAGAAGATGCTAAGGGAAAACCACAGTTTGTGCATACGTTAAATGGTTCAGGAGTAGCAATAGGCAGAGCAGTAGCGGCTATATTAGAAAATTTTCAAAATGAAGATGGATCTGTTACTATTCCAGAATCTTTAGTTCCTTATATGGGAAATACCATTATTAAATAGAAAAATTATAACTCAAAAGCTTGTAGGTGTGGTTTTCCATGCCTACATTTTTTGAAAATTTTTGTTTAGACATATTTAGGCTAAAACAAAAAAACATTTACATATTGACATTATGGTAAAAGTTTGATATACTAATCCTCGTCTTGATGTGGAGAGATGGTCGAGTTGGTTTAAGGCACCGGTCTTGAAAACCGGCGAGCGTGAGAGCGTTCCTAGGGTTCGAATCCCTATCTCTCCGCCATATTTTGTAAGGCACGGAGAAGTACTCAAGTGGCTGAAGAGGCGCCCCTGCTAAGGGTGTAGACCGGGAAACCGGTGCGAGGGTTCAAATCCCTCTTTCTCCGCCAAAATACTTAATATATGTTTTTTTATTGTGTTTCAATATTTTCAAGGTATTGGATATCAATGAAATAAATTATATTTTATATTTTGAGCATATTAATTAATAAAACATATTGACACTTGGAAGATA